>CAZSHX010000053.1:0-32848 GCA_964606895.1 uncultured Hyphomicrobiales bacterium | reverse complement strand
GAATATGCAAATATAACACTTCTTATATGTTTTTACAACATTAATTTAATATTATTAAATATGGCTACAAAGTTTGTAAACATAAATGAATTTTTTGAACAGGCATTTTGGGCACAGCATTAGAAACTGCACTAATTAAAAAATCAATTACAATCTTTCTTACCTCAACGCACTTTCGAGTGCGGTGCGGGCATCAGTACGGTCATCGCGGTACTTGATAATCAATGGGGAAGCTATTGACAATCCGTGAGATTCACCAAATGGGGTTTTTATTTTTCTGGAACCGGCTACAACAACTGCCCCTGACGGAATTTCAAGAGGACTGTTCGCCGATGAGGTAATAATTGTTTCATTCACCAAATCAAATACTTTTGTTGATGCGGTAAGAATAACCCCTGATGCAAGAACAGCTCTGTTGCGGACTAAGGTTCCTTCGTAGATTCCGCAATTTCCGCCAACCATAACATCATCTTCGATGACAACAGGTCTGGCTCCCATCGGTTCAAGAACTCCACCGACCTGTGCGGCGGCACTCAAATGAATTCGCTTGCCCAGTTGGGCACAGGTCCCTACTAAGGCATGGGAATCAATAAGTGTTTCTTCATCAACATAGCTTCCGATATTAACATACATCGGCGGCATACAAATTACCGATTTGGCAACATAACAGCCTGTACGGATTGAAGAGCCACCAGGAACAATTCTGACACCACTATCTATATTGAAAGGATGCAAAGGCAGTGTATCTTTGTCAAAAAATCTGAAATCGTCAGAAATTGACATATCGGTAAGTTTCCCGTATTTGAAAAGAAGGATTATACCTTTCTTAACCCAAATATTTGGATTCCAGTTCCCTGCAGAATCGTTTTCTGCAGAGCGGATGGAACCCGTATTAAGGGAATTAATAAAATGTTCTTTGAAATCATCGAATTCGGTTTGATTGAATTCAATTTTTCCTTCAGTTATTTCAGATATATATTGTTCAAGGTTATTCATTCAAAAATCCTATTTTTTTCTAAAAACTAAAAATTCTACTCTTCTGTTTAATTGTCTTCCTTCTTCTGTTTCGTTAGACCATGCCGGTTTTGTTGTCCCTACGGCTACCGGAAGAATTTTATCAGACGTAATGCCACTCGCTTTGATGTAATCAGAAACAGCACTGCATCGCTTTTCGGCTAACTTAATATTAATATCCATTGAACCGGTTGAATCAGTATGTCCTGCGACTTCAACCACGCAATCGTTGTTTTTTTGTAAGAATTCAATACCTTTATCAATTTCACTTTTTGCATTTGTTGACAAATCGGCTTTATTCTTGGCAAAAAAGACGTTCCTGATACAAAAAATTGAATCGGAAGCAGGAATAAGTTCCAAATTCTGAACTAATTCTTTATATTTAGTAAGTTTTGTTACATCAAGAGTCCAGTTAGCACTTACGAAATCAGGAGCTTCTCCGGAATAATTATAAACCGAGCCGCTTGGAAGTGTTATTTCATATTTACCATCCTGAGCATTTGAACGTGCGATTCCGGCAACTTTATTCTCATTTAATGTTTTGTAATTGATACTTGCCAAAATTGGTGCATAAGTTTTATAATTTATTATTTTTCCTTTAACAAGAATTACAGGATTAGGTCTTACATTTTCGGGAAGTTTCACACGAAAAATATCGCTTTTTCCAAAAGAATTACTTTCAGAAACGAAGTAGGCGTAATCGCCCTGAGCAGTAATTTTGTAATATGCATCCCATCCGGGAGTATTGACGGTGGCACCCAAATTTATCGGTTTCGACCATTTTGTCCATGATTCATCAAGCCTTTTGGTCATAAATACATCAGCACTACCGAAACCTTCTCTTCCATCTGTTGAAAAATACAAGGAAACATCATCGGAAGCTAAAAATGGAGAGATTTCATCTCCGGCGGTATTGACATCAAGTCCAATATTTAATGGTTTTGACCATGTTCCATCCTTTTCAAGAAAGCTGACATAAATGTCGCGTTTACCGTAAGAGTCTTTCCGTTCAATAGTCATTAGAAGAGTATGCCCATCATTTGCAAGAAAGAAATTCGCATTAATATTTAGATTATAATAATCATTTATTATGACTTTCTCTGGTTTACTCCAACCTTTTTCAGTTTTATGAGTAATTGAAATACCCTTTTCAGATGAGCCATCGTTAGAATAAACATTACCCAAAAGCAAAGTATTGCCGTCGGGACTTACTGAGCAAACAAAATTATTGAACTTGTTGTTTAATGGGGATTCCATATTAACAGCCTTGGTCCATTTACCTTGTGGGTCTAAAATTGAAAACCAAATATCCTGACCGCCATATCCGCCTTCACATTCACCTCTGCAAAAGTAAAGAGTTTGACCGTTCGGTGCAATGATAGGAAACAATTCATCGCAAGCGGAATTGATGTTGGGACCCAAATTTTCGGGTAAATATTCATTTTTCTGTGCAGATACAAATGAGATATTAATCAACAAAACGAACAATACAGTTAATCTTAATAACATACAAAACACCTATAAAAAATACTAATAATTAACGATTATATTAAAAAAACATTCGACAGTATTTAAAAGAACGAGTAATTCAACATTTTATAAAGCAATCGAGCCGCTGTTAAGTCGGGATGATGCAATCCCTTAACAGGTGATAATTCAACAATATCCATGCCAATTATATGCTTCCCGCTTTTTCTGATTTCTCTGAAAATATTTAATGTTTCATTGTACAAAAATCCGTCAGGTTCGGGTGTACCTGTTGAAGGCATTATTGACGGGTCGAAATAGTCCACATCGAAAGTAACATAAATTTGGTTACCTAATGTTTCGGCTACTGCTTTCTGCCAGTTTTGTCCAAACAGTCCCCGTCTAATCGCTGATGCATAAAAGGTATTAACTCTCTTTTCTATTATGAATCTTGATTCTTCGATACATTGAGCCCTGATGCCAACCTGAGTAATTCTTTCGGGAGGAAAAAATTCGGCTACCCGTGCCATAAAACAAGCATGAGAGTATGGAGAATCTTCGTAACTCTCACGCAAATCGGAATGTGCATCGAAATGTAATATACTCATTTCAGGAAACTTTTTAAAATGAGCAGAAATTGGTGCCGTCGAAATTGTGTGTTCGCCGCCGAGGGTTACAACAAATTTGTCAAGTTCAAGAAGCTCATTAACTCTTTTTTCAATTTTATCCAGAGCTTCTTTGTCATATTTTCCTTTTAAATCAATTGGTTTAAGGGTAGCAATCCCCTTTTCAAAGCAAAGTTCTTTGTCGAATTCATCATCGTAGAACTCAACATAAGCACTTGCTTTCAATATCCCTTCAGGTCCTTTTGAAGTCCCATGTCCATAACTGACACTATGCTCATAAGGAACAGGAAGTATAACAATTTTAGAATCTTTAAGATTAGAAAATTCTTTTTCAATAGCAAGAAAATTATTCTTTATTCCGAGAACTTTCATGCCGCTCCGACTTTTTTGCCGTGGCAGTTCTTGTATTTTTGTCCGCTTCCGCAAGGACAAGGCTCGTTTCTGCCTGTTTCTTTTTCAGTTTTTCTGAATGTTCTGACTGCCTGTTCCTGACCAGGCATCGGTTGTGTTCCGGCAGGACCACCGCCGGTAATAAATGCAGGCAATTCGGATGAATGAGAAAACTGCATATTGGCAACATTCATTACTGAGGTTGTTCTTGTCGGTAATCCATCTGCACCGCGTCTGGGACCTCTACCTGTGCCTCTTACCTGACGTTCCACCATTTGTGGGAAATATTTAAAGGCAAAATCAACCGTTGATTTGTTAATATCATTAATCAATTCAACAAATAATTTGTATGCTTCACCTTTGTATTCGAGCAGTGGGTCTTTTTGTCCGTAAGAACGTAAATGAATACCTTCTTTTAAATCATCCATTTCACGTAAGTGCTCACGCCATTTATCATCTATTGTCTGAAGTACGGCAATTCTTTCCAGATTTGACATGAATTCAGAACCGAGCATGTCTTCTTTTCTTTTATAAAACTCATTTGCGGCAAAAACAATTTTATCAATAACTTCATCTCTGCTAAGCTTTTCAAATTCCTTTTCGGTCAAAGGGAAATCGCAAAGAAAATGAGTCCTGATAGTATTTTTAAGCTCTTTCAGCATTAAATCTTTATGATACTGGTCGTACCATTCCACAGCCAATTCCTCGACATAATCAAAAATTTCTGTTTTTAATCTTTCACCGCGTAGAGCATCTCTTCTGCGTGAGTAAATAACTTCTCTCTGCTGGTTCATTACGTTATCATATTCCAGCAATCTTTTTCTGATACCAAAGTTATTTTCTTCAACTTTCTTCTGAGCTCTTTCCACATTTTTAGTAATCATTGAATGCTGGATTGGTTCGCCTTCGGGAATTTTCAACCTGCTCATTACGTTGGCTATTCTTTCGCCGCCAAAAAGCCTCATCAGGTCATCTTCGAGCGAAATGAAGAACTGAGTGGTTCCCGGATCGCCCTGTCTTCCGGCACGTCCTCTGAGCTGACGGTCAATACGTCTTGCATCATGACGTTCAGTACCAATAATTGCTAAACCGCCGTTTTTCTTCACATCGTGGTCGAGCTTAATATCGGTTCCTCTACCAGCCATATTTGTTGCAATGGTTATTGCATTTTTTCTTCCGGCATGTGCAACTACTTCAGCTTCTTTCTGGTGTTGCTTGGCATTTAATACATTGTGATGAATTTTCTTTCGCTGAAGCATTTTGCTTAAAAGCTCAGAAACTTCAACACTTGTTGTACCAACCAGAACGGCACGCCCTGCTTTCATCTCTTTTTCAATATCATCTATAACGGCATTGTATTTTTCTCTTTTTGTTTTATAGATTAGGTCATCTCCGTCTTTTCTGACGTTAGGTCTGTTTGTCGGGATAACAACAACGTCGAGCTTATAAATTTTTTCAAATTCTCCTGCTTCTGTTTCTGCAGTTCCTGTCATACCCGCAAGTTTTTTGTAAAGGCGGAAATAATTCTGAAGAGTGATTGTTGCCAAAGTCTGTGTATCGCGTTCGACTGTTACTCTTTCCTTTGCTTCAATTGCCTGATGCAAACCTTCGGAATATCTTCTGCCTTCGAGAATTCTTCCGGTAAATTCATCTACAATCATGACCTTGCCATCCTGAATAACATATTCTACGTCTTTTTCGTAAAGCGAATAAGCACGCAAAAGCTGATTAATCGTATGGATTCTGTCGCTACGCTCGGAATAGAGCAGATTAATTTCATCAATTTTGAATTGTTTATCTTCGGGAGTAATTTCTGTATCGCCTTCTATTGCACTCATTGCTGTTGCAATATCGGGAATAACGAACATTTCCTTGTCTTCCTGTGCAGTGCAGAGGAGCTGTCTTCCTTTGTCGGAAATATCTATCTGATGATTCTTTTCATCTACGGAATAGTAAAGTTCATCATCTATTTCGTGCATTTTCTGTCCTTGGTCGCGAAGGAAGAACAATTCAGTTTCCTTCATGAGTTTCAGGTATTCAGGTTCTTGAAGAAGTTTGGTTATTCTTTTGTGTTTCGGCAAAGCTCTGTAGGAACGAAGCAACATCACTCCGGCTTGATCGCGGTCTTCTTTTATTTGTTTATCGTCCTTGCCGGCAGTATCCAGATATTTAGCGGCATCTGCCGCCATATTGTTAACCATCTTTGTTTGAGCATCCACTAACCTTCTGACTCTTGGATCCATTTCCTCGAATTTTTGGTCGGAGGCATGACCAACAGGTCCTGAAATAATCAATGGTGTTCTTGCTTCGTCAATAAGCACGGAGTCAACTTCGTCAACGATGGCATACCAGTGAACCCGCTGAACTATACTCTCAGCTTCGCTAATCATGTTGTCCCTGAGGTAATCAAAACCAAACTCATTGTTTGTTCCGTAGGTAATATCCTGATTGTACAGAACTTTTCTAACATCAGGCTCCATATTCGATTGAATAGCCCCGACTGTTATTCCAAGGAAATCAAAAACAGGACGCATCCAGTCGGAATCGCGTTTAGCAAGGTAATCGTTAACTGTAACCAAGTGAACGCCTTTTCCCGAAAGGGCGTTCAAATACATCGGCAGAACGGCGACAAGTGTTTTACCTTCTCCTGTAGCCATTTCGGAAATCTTCCCGCTATGAAGCACTATGCCTCCCATTAGCTGGACATCATACGGCACCATGTCCCAAACAGCGGGCTGTCCTGCATATTCGTAGCGGTGCTGGGATTCTTTCAGTCTTTTGCAGGCTTGCTTAACAACGGCAAAAGCCTCGGGCAAAATGTCATCGAGGGTTGAATTTATAACTTCATAAAGGTCTTTTTCGATTTGTTTTAATCTATCCTTAGTTTTGGTAGTCTCTTCGGATGTATGAACTTCATTTCTGAGAATTTCAAGCAGTTCAACTTTCTCGTTTTCAAGTTCCAAACTGTTTTCAATAACCAAGGCTTTAAACTCATCAGTCTTTGCACGAATCTGTTCGTCAGTAAGACTTTCCAACTCATCAAAAATTCTGTTGATTTCAACCACCATTGGTCTCATCAATTTAACATCTTTATCGTGTTTTGTTCCAACTATTTTCTTAATAAATGAGAGCATATCTAATTCAAATTAATTGATAATAATAATTAGGTGTTGACGAAGAATCAGGATTTGTATTTGAGGCTGTGCAAAAGTAACTTAGTGAAAGAAAGGAAAAGAAAATTGAATAATTTTCAGGGGGATTCAGAATTTATTTTTTGTTATTTTTCTTAGCATTTATTGTTTCGAAAATCATTTGAAAAAATAAACTTCAGACACACTTGTAGCAATATTTAAAAGATCTCAAGTTCTGAAAGAATTAGCTTGTTCTATCATCATTTCCCCAAAACTACCATCATCCTTGTTAGGGTACCTGATGAGGATTGGAGAGAGTAGATATATGTTCCGGCGGGTAAATCGGCTGAATCTATGGGGAGAGTTAACTCTCCCGGAGAAAGAACTTCGTCAAGTAAATATATGATTTTTCTGCCAAACATGTCGTACACCACTATTTTATAATTGTCCTTTTCGAAGATGTTTAATTTAATTGAAGATGAACCGGAAAACGGATTCGGGAAATTTTGGCTAAGTGAGGTTGCACTAAGTCTTTGAATGAGGCGTAAATCTCTGGCACAGGCATTAACGCAAATCCGGCAGGTCGAACCGGATGAAACAGGTTCGAATATATTATTTTCCCAGCTGAGCACATCAATTTTCAGGTCGGTACAGCCCGAATCGCCGAGCAGAGTCATGAATTTGACTTCAGTTAAAGGAAAGGAATCAATATTTACCTTATTTTTATTGTGGATAATCAATTTTCCCTGATAGAAATAGGAATAATTCTGCGACTTGTCTTCAATAGGTATGATGGTACTTGAATTGAAACTTAGACCGAGATTATAATTCTCGTCCATTGCTCCTGTGGCAGATACACCATGAAGGTAAATCTTATAAGCCAGAGTATCCCCCGGTTTAACAAGGGTATCGCCAGTGCAGGCAAACGAAACTTCGGGTCCCGAACAATAACCAAGTACATCAAAATATAGCTGAATATTTTTACTCAGCATCTTGAAAATTCTATAATAAATGTCATTAAGTTCTTTGCCTGTGTTGGCTTTGAAAAATTCACCGCCTGTCGAATTTGCTATATTTCGCAGTGTAGCATCGGAAACAGAACTGCCGATACCGATTGTGTAGATTTTAATGTTTTTGGCTTTTGCAGAAGCAATAACCGAAGCCGCATTCGCATTTTGGCTCGAATTATCCTCGCCGTCGGTCAGGGCAATCATAACTTTTTGGAATTTTCGGGCGGCAAGACGATTGAGTACCTCAATGCAGGCATCATAAAAAGCGGTATAGTTGCGTAGCTGAGAAGGCAATGAGTTGTTAAGAAGTGTTTTGTTATTTGTAAAATCCTGATTGACTGTAAAGGTTCTTGCAAATGAGAAAATTCCGGCTTCGTCCCAAATTTTAGGAGTGGCAAGCATTTCGGCGATGAAACTTTTTCCTGCATTGACTGCGGCAGTTATTTTCCTGATACTTTCGCTCGGCATATTCTCGTCCATGCTTAAGCTAACGTCGAACAGCATGCCGATAGAATGAGAAAGTCGTGTGTCGGCTCTGAGGAAAACCCGCTGGCTGTCCTTTGCGGCACGGAATGGACGGTAGGAGATATTGAATTTTACCGAATCATTTTTTTGCAGTGTGTCGGGGAAGAAGAATTTAGCATAAAACGGCGGTTTCAGGGAATCAATCTGATAAATCGCAAGCACGGTATCACCGATATTTTTCAGGACAAGCTTGTCGGTTTTGGTAGCCATATAGGCAGTTTTGCCGAAATCAAAGCGTGTTTTGTTCATATCGAGCAATGGTAGCCCGCTATCCTGAGCATAAGCAGTGAATGCTGTCATTACGAGGAAAATATATATAATTGTTTT
The DNA here is from genome assembly GCA_964606895.1 of uncultured Hyphomicrobiales bacterium. Lineage (GTDB taxonomy): Bacteria > Bacteroidota > Ignavibacteria > Kapaibacteriales > UBA2268 > CAZSHX01. The sequence continues at coordinate 24,358 of CAZSHX010000053.1, read as the reverse complement.
CATTTCATTTTACCTTTATAACTTTATAAACTTCCCGACTTTATCTCCAAATCTTACAAAATACAAGCCTGGAGCCAATCCCGATACATTAATCTTCAAATTCCCCTCTTGAGGGGTGGCACTCAGTGCCGGGGTGGATTCCTCAATTCCCAAAAAATTATAAATCCTAACTTCTCCTTCGACTCTCGATATTTCAATAAAATCAGAAGAGGGGTTAGGATATATTAATTCATAATTGTTGTTTGGGAAATTTTCACCAGACACATCTGTTTGGCGATTTCTAAGTAACACTAGACCACCTCTACCGCCATATAATATTTGTTCTTGGTTTGATTCTATTTTTGCATCAATATCATTTGCTTCACAAATGCACAATTTTGCAACATTTGTGATATCAAATTTATTTAAAAATTTTCCTTCTATTAAATCTGTAGAATAAATGAAGTAAAAATAATTCTTATTACTATAATAAACTCCACCGATGTAAATTGATTCACTGTTTTTTGAAAACTTAACACTTCTCATTTCTTTATATCCAATTTTTATGGTTGAGAAAGTAGAGAAATCGTTTAGATTCCAAATTTTAACACTAGGTGTATCAGAAGAATTTTGAATAGGGATTGCCGCTAAATATTCATCGTTCTCGGAAAAATCACAACTTTGTATGCCATCATTGTTAGAATCGAAAGGATTATTTAATTCTTTTATAACTTTGAAGTTTAAAGCATCATAGATAAATATCCTGCATGGTTTTAAACCCTTATCAATCACAAATTTATTACTTTTATTAAAAAACTTTACTTTTCTCCATTCTCCATAAAGTTCATCTACTTTGTTAAGAACTTTTCCTGTCTCAACGTCCCACATTATAATTGCCCAGTGCAAATTTCCGCCATTAATTAATATAGCTACAATTTTCTTGTTGTCTGGTGATAATGACATTGATTTTATTTCAGTGTACATAGTATCATCAATGAATCTTCTTTCTTCACCTGTCTCCACATCCCACATTCCTATATAATTAGTGCCAGTACCGGAGGCAAATACGTACTTACCGTCTTTTGTAACATCAATAGACTTAATTTCGGGTGATTGATGGATGAACTGATTTAGCAGTTTCCCAGTTGTTGTCTCACGAATTTGAACGTAACTTCCTGCATTATTAACAAATTTTGTTCCATCAGGAAAAAATTTAACACAATTTACAGTGCCTGGCCAACAATTTACAGTCCAAACAGTATCCGGTTCAGTCGCCTCTACATTCACCAAACCAAAGCAGAAAAAAATGCCGAAAGCAAACCATATTTTTAAATAATGTCTCAAAAAATGTCTTTTCAAAATTTAAGATACATATATAAGACAAACATAACGAAAAATAGTTACAAAAAAATATGATAAATCGAAAAATAAATCTGATTCTTTTTACTCTTCTTCGATTTTTATTCCAAGTTCGGTTTTAAGGGAAATGATAATCTTTCGGGCACGGGTTTTGAATGCCGTTTGAGCACCGTTTGAATACTTTTCGAGCAAGAAAATTAATTCGCGTTTTATGTCGGGATAAATTGCGGAAATTCTGAATAGCACCTCAATTGCATATACTTTCAGTGCAATTCTTGTAACTTTTGCCTCAACCAAATCGAAACAAATATTTGTCAGCAAGCCGAGTTTTTCTTCATCCTTGGGCAGTTTGCAAACGTTAAACACTTTCAACAGCGAAAATTTAATGCTTTCGTCGGGCATTTCAGGAATTTTTTCCAGAATGATTTCAGAATATTTCTCAAACAAATCAGGTCTGCCGGCAATAAGATAATACACCACCCGTGCGGCTCGCTGTGAATATTGCTTTTCATTTGCGAATACCAGTTCGAACAAAGTAACGAATAACTCAGGTTTCATTTCTACAAGCGAAACAACCGAATCAATCAAAGACCTCGAACTATCGGCTAAAATATTTCGCCAGTCTGTTTCCTGAATTGATTTTTTTTTCATAGATTTTTAATTTAAAGATTGACTTCATGATGAAGGTGGAGCCTATCTAACCTTAAAGAATATAATGAGATTGTCATTCTGAGCAAAGCGAAGAATCAATACTGACACTAAGTTTAGATTCTTCCACTGCACTTCGTTCCGTGTCAGAATGACACGAATAATAAAAAACTTTAATTCACTATTATCTTCAAAATATGCTCATGGTTTGTATTGTCAGTAAGTTTGATGAAATAAACTCCCGATGGTATAGCATTTACAGGAATTTTAATTTCACTGACGGAAACCGAAGAGCCGTAATTCTGTTCAAAGTAAGTTTTGCCCTGATTATCAAAAATTGAAATTCGGCTGACTAAAACATCGCTACTTGATTTAAACCTGATTTCGTCAACCACAGGATTCGGAAAAATCGAAATAATCTCGGATTGTTTCAACTCGTCAACCGAAAGGACAAACGAACGGATTAACATCTCAATCTTTTCCAAAGGATTGTCCTTTGTGTCTCTCGGAGAATTAACAATTGCATCAGCGACTTCCATTCCTTTTATCACCTGCCCGTAAACTGAATATTGACCGTCGAGATGAGTTGCCTTGGCAACACATATAAAGAACTGAGAAGTGGCACTGTTGATGTCGTCTCCTTTTCTCGCGGCAGAAAGAATACCCCTTTGATGCGAAACCGTACCGAATTCAGCTGGAACGGTTGTCTGCGAAGGGTCACCGTATCCCCATGTTGATTTTGGTTTATTTTTGGAATTGGGGTCACCGCCCTGAATCATGAAGTTTGGAATTACTCTGTGAAAAGCAAGACTATCGTAAAATTTAATCGAAACAAGACTATCGAAATTTCTGCAATGCTTGGGTGCCACTTCGGGAAACATCTCAAGTTGAATATCTCCCAGCGGAACACCGCCGCGGGTAACAGAAATAAGGTAATGCGGCTTAGCCGTATCGCTTAACTGATAAATCTCTTTGCTTTCGGTAAAATAAACAACGAAAAACATCGCAAGAAAAATAAGAATAAGTCTATTCATAAAAAAACTTTCAAATTTTGAGTAAATTCAAACTTCAATTGCCGGCTATTTTAAAAAATAAGTGTATCGCTTCTGTCAGGACTTAAAGATAAAATTGTTACGGATGCATCAACAAAATCTTCAATAATTTTCAGATATTCTTTTGTTTCTACGGGTAAATCATCGTAGGAAGTGATGCCTGTCAATTTTCTGTTCCATCCCTTAACCGTTATCAATTCGGGAACTACACTATCCAGAGTCAGAACATCTACAGGGAAAGATTTCAGCATTTTTCCGTTGGATTTGTAGCCCACGCAAAGCTTAATTTCTTCGAATTCATCGAGTACATCTATTTTAGTCAAGGCAATTTCCGAAATTCCGTTAATCATCACCGAATATTTCAAAGCCACCAAATCGAGCCAGCCGCAACGGCGAGGTCTGCCTGTTGTTGCTCCGAATTCAGCTCCTGTTTTGCGGAGTAGTTCACCCGTAGCATCAATCAGCTCTGTCGGGAAAGGTCCGTTTCCTACTCTTGTGGTATATGCTTTAACTACGCCGATAACTTTTGAAATGCTCGTTGGTGGTATTCCCAAACCTGTGCATGCACCACCCGAAGTAGGATTGGAACTCGTAACGAAAGGATAAGTTCCATGGTCAACATCAAGCAAAGCACCCTGAGCACCTTCGGCAAGAATATTTTTTCCTGCTTTGATTTCTTCGTTAATCAGCAATGTAGTATCGGTGATATACTGGTCAATCTGATTGTCAAAGTCAAGATAGGTATTCACCATTGACTCAACATCAAGTTCTTCGTGACCATATATTTTCAATAAAATATTGTTTTCTTCTTTTAAATTTTTTCTTAACTTCATTTCGAAAGTATTTCTATCCAGCAAATCAACAATGCGGATACCCGTTCTGCGGGTTTTGTCGTTGTACGACGGACCAATGCCTCTGCCTGTTGTTCCGATTGCACTGTCGGTAGATTTTTCTCTTGCCTGGTCGAGCATTTTGTGGTACGGCATAATCAGGTGAGCCTTGTGGCTGATGAAAAGTCTGCCCTTAACGCTAACGTTATGCTCTTCGAGCATTTTAATTTCTTCCATCAAAGCAACTGGGTCAATAACCACTCCATTGCCGATGATACATTTTACATTCGGGGTAAGGATTCCCGAAGGAATCAGATGTAGGATATATTGCTTTCCGTCAAAAACAATAGTATGTCCGGCGTTGGCACCGCCCTGATATCTTGCCACATAATCCACGTCTCTGCTTAATAAGTCCACAATCTTGCCCTTGCCCTCATCTCCCCATTGAGAGCCAACAATAATATTTACGCTCATGATTTCCCTTAATTGAAAAAAAGATTTTCTGAAAATGTCAAAATTTACCTTTAAAATTAATAAATTATCAGCAAAAATCAAAAAAAAGGATAATAATTGTTAATAATAAATATATCGGAATTTATTGATATTTTTGCACTTCACAAAAAAATTAAACTATGGAAAAATTTTTTACTTTAGAAAAAACGTCTTCTGATTCCAAAGCAAGAGCCGGAAGAATCGTAACAGATCACTCGGTTATCGAAACTCCGGTTTTTATGCCCGTTGGAACTCAGGGCACCGTTAAGGCAATAGACCAAAAGAAGTTAGCCGAACTCGACTTTCGGATTATTCTCGGCAATACTTACCATCTTTATCTCAGACCCGGGAATGAAGTGCTTTCGAAATTCGAAGGTCTGCATAATTTCATGAATTGGAACGGTTCAATCCTCACCGACAGCGGAGGCTATCAGGTATTCTCACTTCAGGATTTGAGGAAATTGAAACCCGACGGAGTTGAATTCCGTTCTCATATTGACGGCTCGAAGCATTTCTTTACTCCCGAAAATGTTGTTGAAACTCAAAGAATTATAGGCTCGGATATTATAATGGTTCTTGATGAATGTACTCCATATCCAAGCGAACCCGACATTGCAAAAAAATCTGCCGACCTTTCAATCAAATGGGCAAAACAGGCTCAAACTGCTTTTGAAAATTCATCACCGAGATACAGACACCGTCAATTTCAGTTTTGTATTTGCCAGGGAAGTATGTATCCCGATTTGAGAAAAATGTATATAAATAATATGCTTGATATTAACTTCGACGGATTTGCTATCGGTGGTTTGTCCGTTGGCGAACCCGCTGAGGTAATGTACGAAATTGTGGATATTTCCACTGATATTCTGCCCGTCGAAAAGCCAAGATACTTGATGGGAGTGGGCACACCCGAAAATATTCTTGAGGGAATCGAAAGGGGCATTGATATGTTCGATTGCGTTATGCCCACCCGCAACGCAAGAAACGGGCAACTTTTCACCACCAAAGGAAAAGTGAATATCCGCAATGCAAAATATAAATTTTCCGATGAAGTAATTGATGCAAATATCGAATCCTATGCAAGCAACAACTTTTCACTCGGATATATGAGACATCTTTTCATCTCGGACGAGATACTTGGATTGCAACTTGCCACCGAGCATAACCTTGCATTTTACAAATGGCTTGTTAAAAATGCCCGTGAAAAAATACTAATTGATGAGTATCGTCAATGGAAACGATTCATTTTGAATATGATAAATAACACTTTAGATTAATTAATTTAGGAAAACTATGAATTTCGGTTCACTATTAGCAATGATGCCACCTTCCGGCGGTTCCGGATCAGGCGGCGGCGGTTTGGTTATGACTTTGGTCATGTTTGGTTCTTTAATTCTTATCATGTATTTCCTTATGATTCGCCCTCAGCAAAAAAGACAGAAAGAACATGTCAAAATGCTCGAAAGCATCAAAAAAGGCGACAAAGTTATCACCGGTGCAGGTATGCACGGCACAGTTACCGACATTGATGGCAATATCTACACTATCCAAATTGCTGACAACGTTAAAGTACAATTCGAAAAAAGTGCTATCACCGCCAAAAAGCAATAATAATTTAAGTTTTTGAAAAAAGGCTGTGGATTAAATTCTACAGCCTTTTTTTGTTTAATTAAGGCAGAAGAAGTTTCTTAGTTGTTTTTCATTCTTATAATTCCCAGAGGGAATGAATATCTGTAAAACAACGAACCCCCCAAGATTACTTAACCCCGTCGGGGTTAAATATAAAAATGACGGTAAATGTTTGTTTTATATGCTATCACTACGTGATAGAAAGGGATAGGGGTATTTCCCAGTTACAAACATTATTTCGCTACGCGAAATCGGATTTTTTTCTTTTCCCAAATTGCATTGCATCTTCAAAATAATTATGCAGAAGATGCAATGAATTATCGTCTAACATATTGATATTATTTCAAATAACGGATATTGAAAGATTGCATCTTTGAATGCAAAAAGATGCAAAGATGCAATTCTTACGCCCTCTCCAAGAATGGAGAGGGTCGGGGTGAGGTTGTCTAACTATCAAAGAACGATTATTGCACAATAGCTAAACGAAAATAATGATTATTTATTGCTATGAAATAAGAGTAATATAAATTAAATTTTTACAAACTTCCCGACTATATTTCCAACTCTTACAAAATATACTCCCGACGGCAAGCACGAAACGTCAATTCTTAATTGTGAATTGAGAATTGTGAATTGAGAATTATTTAAGTCAGAAGATTTAAGAATTTCTTTCCCAAAAACATTAAAGATGCGGATATTGGGCACAGTGCCCTGTGCCCCTACAGAGATTTCTATGAAATCTTCTGCAGGATTAGGAGATAGTACTAAATCATTCCCAGTACTATTTTCAATAATTCCCGTTCCTTTAACTCCTGCACCCTTCACGAAAATGGTATCGGGCAGGTCATTCGCTATAATTTCGAAGAATGCTTCGTAGGATTTGATTTCTGTCGGACGAAACTCAGGATAAAAAATCATATTTGTAGTTGGTTTCATCTTCATTTTTGAAGGAGTAATCGAAAAACAATTTGATGAACTCACGAAATCAGATATTTGAATCGAATCTGCTGAAGTATTAGAAATCAGAAAAAAAGTATCCTTAACACTACCTACCGTAACATTGCCGAAATCAATCAACGGCTTGGAGAATTGCAATTTCGGTTTTGGCTTTGTCCAGCCGGTACCTTTCACAAAGATAGTATCAGGCAAAATATTGCTTCTTATAACTAAATATCCTTTTATTAATCCATTCGATGTAGGTTTAAATCGAATTGTATCAAGATATTTTCCTCCGGGAGGCACCTTAAATTTGCTTTGCAAAGAACCAATTCCGCTTGCATAAGAACCTACACTGTTAACATGAAGTGTGTCTAAACCCGTGTTATGAATAACAAATGTAGTATCTTTTTGAGTAGTTGTTGCCACTGTTCCAAAGTCCACCGTGTCTTTATTTAAAACATATTTTGCAGAGCTGTCGGTTAAAATGCCTTCTCCCGTAAGAATAATGTATCGGGTAAAGTCATTGCTTATAATTTCATAAAACGATATTTCTTTTTCGATATACAATGGTTTGAAATAGAAATTCAGATTTTTTGTTTCGCCGGGAGGAATCACTACTTTATCCTCTTTCATAAAAAATACTTCAGAAGTAGTATATCTCGATAAAAATAAAGTGTCTTCACCGATGTTTGATATGCTTATAGTTGTATCTTTCTGTTTGTAAGTCGGAAGCTTACCAAAATTAATAGAATCAATATCTAATTTCAATTTTGGAAACTTTGCAGGTTTTGTTGTCACCAGATAAATCCCACTGTTCGAAAAAGCATAAACTGAATCTTTCCATACTGCTATTTCATTTATATACTTTTTTCCCATTCCGCCGGTCAGCCAAGTTTTACCATCATCGGAGGTTGCATAAAGACTTTCTTTGAAATTCAGACTGCTCGTAATTCTATAGGCTGTAAACAAAGTATTTGAGGAGTCAAATCCAAAAGTTGTCATGAAATTATAATTAATTGGCACTTGGAGATTCAAGGCTTTCCAATTTTTTTCTTCGTGTTTTAGAATATCATAATTCCCTTTATTATTAATGATTCCTGAGTGCATTATATCATTTTTATCAGCTAAAAAACGAGAAACCATTATATTATTTGTTCCTGCAGTATCCAAAGTCCAATCGGTGCCACCTATATCCCTTTTAAATACAACGTAAAAGTGATCTGAATTTGTAGAATAATAACCTGAAAAATATAAATATTTGTTGTCAGAGCCGAATGCTCCCACAGAAGTGCTGATCAACCATAAACCTCCCAAATTAAACCCATTAGTATCCAAACCCCAGGGCGTTGTTGGTGTCCTTGAATATGCTATCATTGTTGATTTTGAATTAACACTCCTGTATGCAACATGCTGACCACCGTTTTGGTCAACGTAAAAAATAGGACTCACTGAATTTTTCTGTGGAAGTACATATACACCAAGTGTGTCGGGATTCCAAGACTCACCTTCATCAGTACTCTTATAGACAATAAAACCGGATGAACTGGCGGCATTAGCAAGATATAGATTGTCAATACCATCTTTGCATATTTTTAAATTAGTCTGTGGGTTACCAGATTTAGGATAGATTTTCACCCAGTCTGAAACTAATGAAGTCCTTTTAAAAATGCCTGCATCCGTGGTCGCTACCATAGTTCCGTTCTTGAGGAATAGTCCGGAAGCAATTGATTCAGCGTCAATACCCGAATTTGACTCAACCCATGTTTCGCCCATGTCGTAAGACGAGAAAGAACCATACCTCGTTTCCAATTCAAGGGTGTTGATACAGCCAAAGTCGTAGCAATAGTCTAACTTGTACCCCGTACTATGCAGTAAGTTTGTGTCTATCTTTTCCCATGAACCTCCTGATTGCTTTCTATATAGCGAATTCATATTCCCGGAATTTCCATAAGCATAGATGGTTCCTTTTGCATCCTTTGATATTTTAGCAATTTGAATTTTTAGATTCTCTTGTTCTGCCGTCCATGTGATACCGCCGTCAGCGGAATAAAATAAATTACCGAGTTGATTATGAGCATATAATATATCGTCAGGACTATAATAAATTGTAATGAAACTACTTGAGGTATCAATTGAATTTATCTTCTCAAATTGCCCAATTTCTGATGACTGTTTAAAAATTCTTGAGGACGCAAGAAACAAGACATCGTCTTTATCGAGACAAAATGAAGTTATGTTTTTGGAACTAAATACTGAATCACGAATCCACCCTTTACCGTCTCGTTTGTTGATAAATAGACGACCACTTGCATTAAGGTAGTAAGATGAAGATACAAGAATTTTTATGGATGAATAATTCAATATTTCAGTTGAAGGTTTTTCTATCGCAGGATTTTCTCCGAATATATCAGTAACGACATCAAAAGTAAACTCATAAACAGTACCGTCATTCAGCATTATATAGCAATGGCGAACATTTCCGGTTTCTCTGTTTTTCAAAGTCATATCTGTAATGGAACCGCCCTCTGAGGAAAATGTAAATAATTTTTTTGCTTTGCTCCAACCAGTTGCAGGAATGAAATGCGAAGAATAAACGACGTAATTCGTGGTTAAGAGTTTGTAGTCAACTCCCTTTTCATTAAATACTTCCACCTGACTTATGAAATTTCCATCGGGACCTTTAATCCTTTCAGTTGCATGGACGGCTGAAAAAGCAAGAATAAAAGCCAACACCAAACAGGTGATTACGGAAAAAAATTTAACATTTCTCATAATGACTCCAAAAAGTTTCTGTTATGCGATTTTGCACACTATTAAAATATGAAATTTTAAATAAATTCAACGGTTTATTTTCATTTCAATCTCACTGTTTAATCAAAAAAGTATATTTCACTTAAAATGAAACGAATGCAGGAAATTGATTATTATAGGTTAAAATACGCATCTTTCATGTCATTTGCTTATGATAATTTTCTGATACAGCCTTTTCCCATTATGGGTAACAATGCAAAAATATAACCCATTTGTAAAGCTCGCTGAATCCCATGAATATTCATGTTCACCTGCTTCTTGCATTCCTGAGTACAGTTCTTTTATGGCTACCCCTTTGCTGTCTATGATGCTGACAATATCAGTACCGGATTCCTGTATCGAATATTTTATTTTTATAACCTGCGAAGAAGGATTTGGATATACAATACTGCTTATTGTAATCGCGGTTTGCTGATGCACAACATCCGAAAACATAGGTTCCGGAATTGGGTTTTCACACCAGAAGCCAAAATGAGGACTAAAAATTGTATCACCTGTTGACATGAAAAAACCAACTGCAATTAGAACATTGTTATATGTTGATATACCATCAACCCAATGAGAAGCCGACGAGCCAATACCACTTCCGAGAGGCTCCCACTGTTCATTTCGCCACCTTGCGATATTATTTACTTGAACGGTATCAATTTGTGTAAAACTGCCTGCTACATAAACGTCATTTCCGGAAACCGAAAATGAATTAAAAATACCTGCTGAATTGTCATATTCATCCTTTAATCCGCCAAGGGTACTCCAAACAGTTCCGTTCCATCTTGCAATTCCATAAATACTGTCCCCGCCGGCAGTATAGAAATCTCCCCCGGCGTAAAGGAAATTATTACAATATGCTAATGAATTAAGGAAAGAAGAGCTTGATTGGTCACCCTCAATCCCTAATCCGAGTGAAGCCCAAGCTGTGTCGTTCCATACAGCGATATTATTTACTTTAATAGTTCCTGCTGAATCGAAACTTCCTCCGGCATAAAGATTACCATTAGAGTCGAAGGTAATGGCATTAACAGTTGAAACATCTTCACTATTTTCATCTCTATATCCGTACAATCCGTTGCCCAGTGCAGACCAAGAAGAGCCGTCCCATTTTGCGATGTTTAATGCCCGTACGGAACCTGCTGAATCAAAATTCCCCCCAGCATATAATATTCCATTTCTAACTGCAATTGCTGATACGTATCCATTTATTCCAGAACCTAAAGAATGCCAGTTAAAGCCATCCCAAAAAGCAATGTTTCTTGCCGGAACCGACCCTGCACTATCGAAAAATCCGGCAACAAATATAAAGTTATTTCCGCCCGTCAAACAGTACGGAATACCATTTGTACCATCAATACCTTTTGAATCGCGTAAGGCACTCCATTTTGTACCGTCCCATTTCGCAAGTCCCCTAAGGGTGTCTTCACTTATAATAGTTGAGCCACCAATATACATTCCGGAACTATCAACAAAGACGAGATTTGGTGCTGGCCATGCCCGCCACACTTCATTAAAAACATTTCTCCAGTTTGTATCTGCCGGAACACGGGAGAATGAAGAGGTATAACAACAAATCAGAATTGCAATCGAAAGGAATGATTTAATAAGACTTGAGATTGATATTTTCTTCCATTTGTTGGACTTCATTACTTTGGAATAAAATTCTAATGATTCGCAAGATACTTTGATAATATTCTTCATATACAAAACCTTTTAATAATTTGATTTAAATATGTTACATTTTTAATATTAAAAGATAAGTATAATTGCATTAAAATCAAAGTATTATTCCAAATATTCAAGAAAATAAAGTTAGGAAAACCTAAATTAATTATTACCCAGGACAAGCAATAGGGTGAATTTTTAGATTGGTTCTAAGGTAGGATTTATTGGAATACATGGATTTATCCATTATTGGTTTGATTGATGCAGTTAATGAATTATACAAGATAGACGAGCAACCATCTCAACAAATATAATGTGTTTCTATAATAAAAAAGTCCAATACTGTCACCGTATTGGACTTTTTAAAACTATCCATTTTTTATGTGTTTTTTAATCAGTTTTGCCTGCCGGATTCGGCTCGACAGTGACGTTCATCGAACGCAAAGCATTCAGCTTATGAAGATTAATCGGTGGAAGTTCCTCGCCGCGAATAATCATATTCAGCTCTTCACCCTCGAGTGTTTCTCTTTCGAGCAGAATTTTTGAAGTTTTGTGCAAAAGCTCAATATTGTCCCTTAAAATCCTCTCAGCTGAAGAATATGATTCTGTAAGAATCTTACGAACTTCGCCGTCAATAACTTGTGCCGTATGCTCGCTGTGGTCTCTGGGCTGAGAAATTTCGCGACCGAGGAAAACTTCGTCATGCTTATTTGCAAAAGTTACAGGTCCGATTGCATCGCTCATACCCCAGTCACAAACCATTTTACGTGCAAGCATAGTTGCTCTTTCCAAATCGTTTGATGCACCGGTGGTAAGATTGTCAAAAATAATCTTTTCCGCCGCTCTGCCAGCCATAAGAGTAATAATTCTTGTTTCGATGTAATCCTTTGCAAGCGAATGAGAATCTTCGTTAGGCAGATAGGAAGTAAGTCCGAGAGCTCTTCCGCGTGGGATGATAGTAACCTTATGAACAGGGTCAGAGTTCAGGATAAAGGTACCGACAAGAGCATGTCCCATTTCGTGATAAGCAGTCATTTCCTTTTCTTTGTCGGAAATAACAAGGCTCTTGCGTTCAATTCCCATCAAAACTTTATCTTTCGCATTTTCGAAATCGTACATCGTAACTTTGTCGCTGTTTCTGCGTGCGGCAAAAAGAGCCGCTTCGTTAACAACATTGGCAATGTCTGCTCCCGAAAGTCCCGGAGTCCCTTTTGCAAGAACTTCAATATTGACATCGTCGCCCAAAGGTAATTTTTTGGTATGAACTATGAAAATGCCTTCTCTTCCTTTAACGTCAGGTCTGTCCACAACAACCTGTCTGTCGAATCTTCCGGGGCGAAGCAGAGCAGGGTCGAGAACGTCAGGTCTGTTAGTTGCGGCAATAATAATTGTACTGCTGTTTTGTTCGAAGCCGTCCATTTCAACCAAAAGCTGGTTGAGTGTCTGCTCGCGCTCGTCGTGACCTCCGCCCAAACCGGCACCGCGATGACGACCGACAGCATCAATTTCGTCAATGAAAACAATGCAAGGTGCATTTTTCTTAGCTTGTTCGAATAAATCTCTTACGCGGCTTGCACCGACACCGACAAACATTTCAACAAAATCGGCACCTGAAATCGAGAAGAAAGGAACATTTGCTTCGCCGGCAACTGCCCTGGCAAGAAGTGTTTTACCTGTTCCCGGAGGTCCCAGCAAAAGCACGCCGCGAGGGATTTTTCCTCCAAGACGCTGGAATTTCGCAGGCTCTTTAAGAAAATCTATAATTTCATTTAATTCGTATTTAGCTTCGTCAACACCGGCAACATCCTGAAAAGTAATTTTATTACTGCTGTTTTCGTTGATTAATTTAGCTTTGGATTTCCCAAATGAGAAAAGCCCTTTTCCTCCGCCACCGCCCATTTGCATTCTACGCATAAAAAATACATAAATTGCAATGAGAAGCACCCATGGGAGCAAAGACATTAATGCACCCCACCATGGATTATCGGCAGATTCGTAAGTAAAATATATTCCTTTGCCTGCCCAAACTTCTTCGGTTTTTGAATCAACCACACCAAGACGAGTGACGAAGTACCTGATTTCTCTCATTCTGCCTTCGATGTTCAACTTTGCGGGTTGTTTCAGTTCACCGTGAAATTCATAGTCATTCAGTGAAGATTTGGTAATAGTTGCCGATTTAATCATGCTTTCATTCATCAATTGCTGATATTTCGTATATGCAAGAGGCCATTCGGGTTTCTGATTGCCCTGCATCATCATGTAAACAGTAACAATACCGCCGAAAAGCAAAATCCAAACAAAAATATTACGCATAAATTTTATTTGTGGATTATCGTTTCCACTCCACCCGCCAGCGGGTTTTTTGAAATCTTTGAAAGGTCCGCCCTGTTTTAAGTCTTTATTATCTTTGTCGCTATTTTCCGCCATCAAAAAATCCTAATGATATTAATCAATTAAACCAATTTAGAACTCTATGACGAACCAGAATATTTTTTAATTGCTTGTTTGGAATTTAGTTTACAATTAAATGCCTAAATTTTGAATATTTATTGAAATTAATGTTAAAAAACCAATGCAATCTTTGATTTTTTTGTTATATTGAATGTTTTGTAAACAGTAAAATATTTTGGATTAAAGAAATGAAAAATTGTTTCCGGATTTATAGAAAATCATTAATGCAAAAGGGAGTAATTCTGCTTTTAGCCGGATTCCTATTTATTGGCAATGAAACTGCCGCACAGATTCAGACATGGCCTCCGGGCGGTTTGAAACCGGCATCGTCATTTTCAAAAATTAAATTGCAAAACAGCAGGTTCATTCCTTCCTCAAGAAGGTATAATCTGATTTGGGCAGACCAAATTATACCCGGCGGTGTGACAAACGGTAAAATTGAATTTGCCGCTAAAAATTATATTGGTACACAGAAAATTTATCAGGAACAGGTTAGCCTTTTCAGAAATTTCAATGCAAACTTTCTTTGTCTGACTTATCATCTTGGTGCAGGATTGAATCCCGAAAAGAATGATGATTGCCCGGACCCGAAAACGAATTCAGGTTCCGGTTACATTGGGATAGTTGCAGGCAACGGTTATGTTTCTGAATGGCTTGAATACTTCGTTCCATGGGTAAATTCGCAGAATATGACACCTGTAGTGTATGAAAATATGTTTCAGCATTTCGATGCGAACGATTCCGCTCACCGCGTCTGGCATCAGGACCCGTACTGGCTGATGAATTTGAACGACAAAAACTGGGCTGAATATGTTACAGCAACCACTTTGGGCTGGATGTTTGATTCGGAAAACGAAGGTTGTTTTTTTGATGTAAGTGTTGAAACAAATGTTAGTCTGTATAATCCAAAATCATCAAATCCGGCACCGGGTAATTTCAACTGGTGGGAATTGCCGCACAAACCAACAAATGCAGGAATCGAAATAACGGACAGAAATGCTTTTGCACTTTGGATGAATGGTTCGTTCAGGCAGTATTTCCAAAATATATATTCTTTATATCATCAAGATCCCGAAATATATTTAATCATTCCGAATGTTGACCAGATGGCAACGACAGTTTACGATCCGGTATGGCTACAAGGAAACGGATTGGGTGAAACTGTTGACGGAGCTATGATGGAAAATTTTGGCGGATATAGAGGTTCAGATATGTATTTGAGCCTTGAAAGAGGTTTTCGTCATCTTACACAGCGAAATAAAATTCTAATTACTCAGTTTTCTGCCTCTACACCTGAAGAAAGACTTCGCCGGACAGCCATGCAGATGCTTATTAAAAATGATGTTACATTTATGAATATTATTAACACCGGCAAAGTAGAATGGTATCCCGAATATGAGATTGATTTAGGAAGATATGTAACACTTCCCGAAACATTCGGCGAAATGATTGTTAAGGGAGAAGGCAACGCCGCTTTATGGAAAAGAGTGTATGATTCCGGAGCTGTGGTCTGTAATACTTCCGATACCGCATTTGACTATAACCCCTACGGCGAAGGATGGACTTATATTAAAACATCAGGTGGGGGAGAAATTAACGACGATGGGACAATTAAGCCTCAATCTATAAATTATGTGCCATTCAAAGGTTCGATTTCGGTTAAACCTTCTGAATGTTTGATTCTAAGAAAATTTGATGCAATTGATGGTGTAGAAGATTTCAATACAGAAAATGATTTTGATTTATATCCAAATCCTGTTGAGCAAAATTGTAATCTTTCAATCAATTTGAATCAACCGCAAAATATATCAATAGCTGTTACCGATGTACTGGGAAATCAGGTAAAGAAATTCAATTTCAACGGATTGAGCATTGGAAAGAACGTTGTTACGTTACAAATCAGTGATTTATCTCCCGGTATATATACATGTAAAATATCAGGCGAGAACATTTATAAAGTTGTTAAATTAATTAAGAAATAATTCTATGGCATTCACATTCTTTTTTCGCGACAGTCACTCATTGGAACAAGCCGCTAAATTTCTACTTGAAAATATTGACGGACAGAGAAATATTAAAGTTTGGGACGCAGGCTGTGCGATGGGTCCTGAACCTTACACATTTGCAATCCTTTTAGCAGAAAAAATGGGTTACTTCTCATTTAAAAAAGTGCAGGTTGATGCATCCGACATTGACGAAACAGACACATTCGGCAATATTATCTTAAAAGGTGAATATCCCGAAAATGAATTAGTCAGGATTCCCAAAGATATATTTGAAAAGTATTTTGCTAAAGTTGAAAACTCAAATAATTGCAAATTAACTGATAATATTTTAAATCGAATAAAATTCATCAAGCATGATTTGCTGACATTCAAACCCTTTGATACTGGTTACAATCTTATAATATGCAAAAATGTTTTGCTCCATTTCCAACAGGCTGAAAGAGTTAAGGTATTTTCAATGTTTCACAGCGTTCTGGCGGAGAAAGGATTATTGGTAACCGAGCAGACACAGGAACTGCCCGAAGAAAATAGATCTCAATTTGAAAAAATTACCGGAGATGCGAATATTTACCGGAAGATTTAGTTGAAATGCGAGTTTCTCTGCTAAAAAATAATCCTTTGGTTTACTCATGCAATGTATATCTTGTGCGGGGCGACTGGAATAAAATTGAGGATATCAACACTCTTATTGATGTTGGTACTGATGGTTTTATTATTGAAGAACTAAAAGCCACATCCACGGGTTTTGGGAAAAAGCGTGTGGAACAAGTGATTATAACCCATGAACATTTCGACCATGCCGGAGGTTTGGTTCATATTAAAAAGGAATACAACCCGACAGTATTTTCTCATGCTCATTTGAAGTTTACTGATTTCATAACAATGGACGGACTGGAACTTCAAATCGGCGACAAGCAAGCAGTTATCTTCAATACGCCAGGGCATTCTAACGATTCGATTTGTATTTACTGCGAGGAGGAGTCAACTTTGTTTTCGGGTGATACACCGGTAAATATAAGAACTCCCGGCGGAAGTTACAATGCAAAATATGTTGAGGCATTGGAAAAACTTGTCAAGTTAAAAGTCAATACTCTCTATCCCGGACACGACTATCCCGTTTTAAAGGATGCGCACATTCTACTACAAAACACATTGAAGAACGTTCTGAAAAGCGATATAGTCGGGTGAGAAAGCAGAGTGAATGAAACTACTATTTAAAATTTCAATTGCTTTTGCAATCCTGTTCTTGGTTATAATCGGGCTTGCACTTTATCAGGTTGCTCCTTATGGAATTGTGCTGATGAATCGTTATTCGAAAGTGCAATTATCCCAAATGCTTAAAAATCAAACTACTCCTTCAAGTTTCAATCTTAAATACGATGAATTGAACCTTACTGTTGAAGATACTTTGAATTTGAAAGGCTGGTACATCCATTCAAATAAAAGCTCGCATGCTACTATAATTGTTCTGCATGGGACAGGTTCTTGCAAGGAATTGATGATGCCGACTGCAAAAATTCTTGCTGATGATGGGTTTAACGCTGTACTATTTGATTTGCGTGGAAATGGCGAGAGTGGCGGAACATACTGCACTTACGGTTATTATGAGAAAAATGATATTTCAAGAATTATTGATTATTTAATGAGTAAGGATTCCACCCAACAAATCGGGATTTACGGCAATTCACTCGGTGGGGCAATTGCCCTACAAGCAATGGCTAAGGACAACAGAATTAAATGCGGTATTATTGAAAGTACATTTGCTTCACTTCGGGAAGTTGTCAGTGACTACATGAAGCGGATGTATTACTTCGGTACGATGTTTCTTTCGGATATTGCTCTTAACCGTGCGGCTGATATGGCAAAATTCAATCCTGATGATATAGTTCCTGAATTAAGTGCTATGCGAATAGATAATCCTGTATTTGTTGCTCACGGCGATAAAGATATTCATATCAATTTCAGCTACGGACAAAGAATTTTCAACAACCTGAAAACACCCAATAAAGAATGGCACTTGATTCAGGGAGCAGACCATCACAACTTATATGTAATTGGAGGACAGAAATATATCAACAACCTCCTTTCTTTTTTGCATCGAAATCTTGAGAAATAATTTTTAACTTCCACATGAGCTAATGGTTCTCATGATTTAGATATTTTAAAATAAACTTATTTGATTTTAGTCTTGACTAATAATATAATTTATACAATCAAATAATGGATAAATAAAATGAAAAAAATGCTGTATATCTCAACTTTAGCAGTCTTTATTATTGCTTTCTCATTAATTGCGAATGCAGGCGAAGCATTAATAGGTGGCAAAATCACGCTTAAATCACCTGATGGAAAAGCTTTTACAACAACTATTGACAAAAGCGGCAGATTCCAATTTAAAGATTTAGATTGTGACGGGGACGGCTATATTTTCGAAATTCAAACAAATGGAGCTGTATTTCAAACTGCAAATCGAGATAAAATCAGATTTACTTCCGTAACAACCACATCCGAAGGAACATCAAAAGTGGTTTCACCCCGTGACCACGCTTCGGGATTACCCACAGGCAAAAGAATGCATAAACCATTTATTTACAAAAGTACAATGTGTTCTGACGGAAAAGGAAATGACTGCGATGATACATCTGACAAGATCAGCATTGAAATAAAATCTGATGGTTCCACTATTCAAGGTATGGCAATAAAAGAACAAGGTATGCCTGCCGTAAAAAAATAATTGAAGATGATAATGACTGATACTCCTGAAATAATTGTTGAAAAAGTACCGAACCGAGATTTTATTCGGGTAGGTAGATCGCGGATTGTTGGGAAAGGTATATTTGCAAAGCGGAAGATTCCAAAAGGAACACGCATTATAGAATACGAAGGAGAGCGGGTTCCGAAAAATAAATTATTTGTCGAAATAAATGAAGGAAAACCAATCAATGTCTATACTTTCAGCCTGTCTGATAAATTAGTAATTGACGGATTGAGAAACGGCAACGAATCGAGATTTATCAACCATAGCTGTGATCCAAACTGCGAATCATATATCTTCGACGAACGAGTCTATATATATGCTATGAGGGAGATTACAAGAGGTGAGGAATTAACTTTCGACTATAATCTGGGTGCCTCGACAAAAGGAGCTAAAAAGATAAATAACGATTCGGATTATGCCTGTCATTGTGGTTCTGCCAATTGCAGAGGAACAATGCTTGCTTCAAAGAAAACTAACATCAAAAAATGAACAGGATGGGTTTTCCATCAATTTTATCTTAATTTTTTTAAGGGATAATATGAAAAATCAAAATATCAAAAAATCGAACTTAGTTTCGAATTCTAAAATCGCTATTGCCGCAACGATGCTGAGCGTACCAATGTTTTCAATGCCATTTTCTGCTTATGGGCAGGAAACTATTCAAGCACAGGAATCCACTATCAGCAGGACAAGTAAAACACAATCAGCTTCAGAAAAACAGCATTATACTATTAAGCTTTCAAATGCCAAGATAGCAATAAATGACTGCTTTATTGTTGGCTCTGACCAAGGTCACACTGTTTACAAAAATGAAAAGGGAGAATTCTTTTATGTAGAACCAAAAACAGGTGATATTAAATTGCTTTCTTCAAGTATGGCTAAAGATCACAAAGAGTGGATTAAATTTAGTTCCTCGGAAAAGCATAAAAGCGGCAAAGTCACTCTTTTGGGAATAGATGATAATGGAAATATTATTCAGGAAAACAGTAGAGGTGAGAAGTTTTACCTAAATCCTTCAAATGGCGATATGATTTTTGTAAAATAATCATTTTGGCTAAAGTTGATTAAAAAGGAACAGATTCATTCATGGATCTGTTTTTTTTTGAAAATTCTGGTTCTCAAATGCTAAAAATTCAGTATTTTTATAAGTTCATTTGTTTAACGGAGAAAAAAATATGTTATTCAGGAAAATTACTATTTTAAGTTTTGTGGTATTAAGCACGATATTGTTGTCATTTTCAGCAAATTCGAAAACCTTGCAAACGACCATTAATTTTGATGCTTTCATAAATAAATCTACTTTCTTCAACACTGCAAATAGTTTTACGGAGTATTCTTTCAAAGCAATCAGCCTGAATGAACCGATACTCTTTAAAACATTGAAAGAATCAAATCAGATAATCATCAAAGGTTTTCCTGTCTCCGAAAAAAATGTTGCACAGCTGAATTTAAAAAGAATCCACAGTGTGGTTGACGGAAATACTGAGTTTTATACTCAGACTAAATTTGGTCATATTAGATTGTCTTCACCTGAAGTATATTTATTTTCCGGTTCGATTGACGGTGAATCCGGCTCCGAAGTTCATTTAATTAGCGTTGATGGCATTATGTATTGCAATATTAATTATTCTGACGGTAGAAACTACGTTTTAGCCCCTTCAAACAAGGAACTTGGGATATTTGACAATTATGTTATTGTCAATCAGGCAAATCTTGTTAATGCAAATGTTAAAACTTTTGATTTTCAGATTAAACAGCAAATTTCCGAGAAATTCAGAGATAAAATACAAAATGAAACCAAAATATTGAATTGGGATAAACTACTCGAAACTGAACTTGCTCTCGAAACAGATTCTGATTTTTTTAAAGCGTGCGGAAGTGATTTGAAAAAGGCTCAGGCTTACGCTATTGCAATTGTCAACATGGTTTCTTTGCTTTATACCAAAGAAGTCAATATCTGCTTTTATCTGAAATGGCTTAAAACGTGGACAGATAGCCCTGCCGACCCCTATTCAGTTAATGGAGATGCTTATGCCCTGCCTCCGAAAGTATTGGAATATTGGAAGAATAATTATAAGGATGTTGAAAGAGATTTGGCTCATGTGATGACCTCAATTTATTATGGAGGGGGTGGTTTCGGCTATTTCAATGCTCTCTGCGGAAAAGCAGGCGACAATTCATTTGCTGTTTCAAGTGTTCAGGGCAATCATACTTATCCAACCGTAGATTTTACTTACGATATTTATATTTTGGCACACGAAATGGGGCATAATTTTAATGCTTCCCATACCCATAGCTGTGATTTCGGTTATCCTCTCGATACTTGCGTTGCCGGTGATGCAATTGCAGGGAAATGCCTTGATTCAACAGTAACTGCAAGACCAAATCCCGGTTCAATCATGAGCTATTGCGGCGGAACAAACAATAGTGCCGGACTTGGCTATTGGGTAAGGATGTTGTTCCTTCCGCAGTCTAAAGACCAGATCAGAACAGCCGCAGAATCTGCCGAATGTTTGACAGAACCTGCTAAACCAAAGATTGTTTTAAATCTGCCCCAAGGCAACGAAATTTTCAAACCCGGCGATACTACCATAATAACATGGTCAAGTTCACATGTTTCAACCGTCAATTTATCTTTTAGTACCGATAACGGCAAAAATTGGGCTGACATTGCCAAAAGCATTAATTCTTCTGTTAGAGAGTACAGTTGGGTGATTCCGGCAGTATGCTCCAAACAAATGAAAGTTAGAATTTCCGATTTGCTTGCTGATTCAGTTTTTGACGAATCAAGAATAAATTTCTCTATCCTGCTCGAAGATACCACCGGGTTAGTGGCTTATTATCCTTTTTCAGGAAATTTCAACGATGAGCAGATGTGCCATTTTTACAATCTGCAGGGTGCAGGAAAACCAATAAGCGTTAACGATAGAATCGGCAGTTTAAATTCATCTGTTCAATTTGACGGCAGTTCTTATTTGTTTTTTCCTCAATTTCCGGTTTCATTCGATGAACTTACATTGTCATTTTGGTTCAATGCCGAAGATATGAGCATTAAGCGAAATATTATTGGTACAAACTATGCAGAAGGCTATGTTACCGAAATCTATCTTTGGGGACAGTTTGGTGCTTCCTACTATGTGGACGGTCAGGGTGTACCCAAGCAAATATGGGGCGGTTCGCCCGAATTGAAAAAATGGAACCACGGAGCCTTTACTTTTGAAGGCAAATCTGCCAAGCTCTATCTTAATGGTAAACTTGTGGGTGAATCATCCGACGGAAGTCATATCCTGAATAAATTCCCAAATACTCCTTTGTATATCGGCTCGAGAAAAGACAACGACTATTTCAAGGGAATGCTTGATGACATCTTTATTTATAAAAAGGCTTTATCTCAGGACGAAATAATTGCACTATATAACCAGAAACCAACTGCTATAGAGTGGAAAACTCCTGAAAAAAATGATATTGAAATATTTCCAAATCCATCCTCGGATAAGTTATATATTGATTTTTCAAATTCTCCGGGTTCATTAAAATCCATAAATTTAGTAAACTGCCTTGGTGAAAGAATCAGGAAAATTCAATTCATCAATTTATCATGCGAAACTAATATTCATACGATAGACGTAAACGATATTCCGTCAGGGATTTATCTCATGAAGATGGAATTCGGAAATGAATTAATCATCAAGAAAATAGTGATTACAAAGTAATTTTGAAATTGGTCTTTTGAATGCAATTTGGTAATTAATAATCAAGAATTTTGAACTATGATTTCTATGATTGAAGATGAAAATCTGAATTACAGATTCTTGTGATTAATGGATTACAAGGATTTTTTAAAAATATCTTTTCTTTAATCCTCTTAATCCCCAAAATCCCTTAAATCCCAGTTCAGACATCAACGGACATTTCGGCTTCGCTTTGGTGTCCTTTTGAATAGTTCACTGCATGGTACCGAAGGCAACTCCTTAATCTCGGACAATTTTTTTTTCTCTTTTCATTTGCAGGAAAAATTCTTAAGTTGCATAAGATTCTATTCGTAATTTTATAATGATAGGACGATGCTATGAAAAAGCTCATATATGTTTTTGCAATCCTGCTTTGCTTCCTCTTTGCAGGAAAATTATTTGCTGTGGATGACAGTTGTCTGAGAATGGTTATACCAAACGAACCGGAACATGGCTATTTTAACCAGGATTCGACAATGATTGATACTTGTGTTAATTCACCAACTTATAGTGAAGTTTTTACCAAAAAGGGATATACTATTGAATTCAGAGTATATGTATTCAATTTTAAACAAAGAAACTTCGATACACTTTTCTCATGGGAAGCCATTGACTCAATTTATTTATCTACGAGAGAAGGTTTTAGAAATATAGAACAAAAATACGGAACTTTTCATTTCAAAAGATGCGATTTTTTTCATGAGACTAATGATTCATTTTATACATTAACATCAATCATTTTTGATAATTATTGCCGGATGGATTCTTTAAGGGCGAATATAGAATCAATTGACACTGTACAATATGTGATTGAATATCAACCAGCGAATAGGGTTGGCATTGATGAAAATAAATTTCTTTTAGCAAGTCCACTAATTTTTGCTATACGAGAAAATGAAATTGAAATAAAATTTATCGGGAAAGACATGAATTTTTCTCAGGACAAATTGGAAATTTTCGATTTATTCGGTAAATTAATTTTTTCAAAAATATTAGAGGAACCGACAAATTATTTAAAGATTGATATATCTCAAATACAGAGTGGACTTTATCTGCTTAAATATAATAACTCCATTTATAAAATTATTATTACGAGATGATTATGAAAAAGCTCATATATGTTTTTGCAATCCTGCTTTGCTTCCTCTTTGCTGGAAAATTATTTGCTGTGGATGACAGTTGTGCGAATTATTAAAATACTCATGAAAGTGGTCTTTGACAATCGGAAAAACTTACTTTCAGTATCTCAAAACCAATATATAGTAGCGTAAAACCAATATTCAGTATCACAAAGCTAAGGTGCAGTATTGCAAAACTAAGGTGCACGACGGTTTTGACTACTAACAGCCATGAAAAATATAATTTCAGGTGTGCCGTGGTTAGTTAACGGGTAATGTTAGAAACGTAATGTTTCCAAGCGGGAGCTTGAGTACAAGGGAGAATAAATATCATGATAAATAATATTGAATTAAATATTGAATTTTTAAAAGTTTTTCTTGCTTTATTTGGAGCGAGGATTTTAAGTTCGGAAATACAACTAAATAAAATTGTCGGGTTTATTTACTGGGAAGATTTTGATGATGACGATGAAAATCAAATGTTCCAATGGGAATTGAAAAATAATTCTTATTCACTGGAGTATGGTATAAATTTGTTGAAGTACATTCATGAATATCAACTGAATAAAACGGATAAAATTTTACTTTCAGAATTGGAATTACTAAAAATTCTTGAAGATTTGGGAACATATCCAGATCGTGTACAAGAAGTATTAGACTTTATTTTTGATTCAGAAGTTTTAGAAATTGATGATGGAATTCTTACCCATTCATTATTTTTTCATTTGTAAGAGATAATTCTTATCGTTCTTAATCTTCGGTTTTTGAACGAAAAGTATAATGTTCCCAAGCGGGAGTCAGGGGAGAGGAGAGATAAGAAAAACATTCGACTTAATGATTTCACTTCTATACTACACACGGTCATAATATGAGTAAAATTTGTATATTTGTAATTTTCA
>CAZSHX010000052.1:0-34015 GCA_964606895.1 uncultured Hyphomicrobiales bacterium | reverse complement strand
TAACACATTTATATTCATGTTATTATAAATATTTTCATTTTCTCCGAGGGAGAGGTCAAAAGATGAGGATGTCCCATCTTATTGCCCTCTCCTTCGGGGAGGGTTAGGGTGGGGTCTTTCATTTCGTCGTCCTTTTCCATGCCGCTCAAGCCGAAGCGATGCTTGTAGTTCGGGGCTTCCCAATGCCGGTACGGCTGGAGCCTCCCAAACGGCTCGTAACTGCTGATGAAGAGCAAAGCTGCTTTGCCAGGCTTTGTCTGCCTTTTGTTGAGACTGTGATATTTTTGGGTTTTGGTCATTTATCAAAATATTCATATTCGAATTTTTTTAATCTACAAGTAACTCTC
This sequence comes from uncultured Hyphomicrobiales bacterium, assembly GCA_964606895.1. Taxonomy (GTDB): domain Bacteria; phylum Bacteroidota; class Ignavibacteria; order Kapaibacteriales; family UBA2268; genus CAZSHX01. The sequence goes on along the minus strand of CAZSHX010000052.1, from coordinate 33,668 downwards.
GAATCTAAGACCATTGGTCTAATCTCTACTGGTAATCCTTTTTCATTATAACTTATTGTATCAGAATATAAAAGTGAATATTTTTTATGAAATTCATTTGTATCACAGCTCCTTGAACAAAATTGAATCACCATTTTGTTGTTTTTATAAAAATATTGATAATATACTGGCATGATATTGTGGTCTATAATGCAACTTAAAAATCCTTTATCATTATATTCATAACTTAAAATCAGTTCATTGATGGGTATGAAACCCCAAGCTAAATGAGAATAACATTTCTCCTTTAATTTGTTTTCATAAAATTTATATTTTATAGTATATTTTTCATAATTACAAATAATTTCATCTAAATTATCATCATCATATTCTATCTTTTTGGAAAAAATTGGGATTAGTAATGAATCAGTTTGTACGATTTTGATTATTCTATCTTTTTTATCGTATGTATAAAGCCAATTTCCCAAAAAAGATTCATTGATAACTACCGATTTTTTTATTAGCCTTTTGCTGCTATCAAAATAATATGAAAATGATTTTCTAATTATATTGCTTGAATTTTCGGTCAAATGTTGATGTAAATAAAAGGAATCGATGAAATTCTCTTTATTAAATTTTATCTCTAAATATTGCTCCAATATGCCATTTTCGTTAACATTACATTGAATAAAGTCGTAAGCTCTGATTATTTTTACATTGTTAGCACAAAGCTCTTCGAAATTAGCAGTTGGGAAAAAAGAAAATAGTTCTAGAAACATGGAATTGTCTTCTCCCAAAAGAAAATTTACTAATGTAATATTCCTATTACAAGGAAGACAATTGTAATTTAAAGCAATAATAAGTGCCAATATGCAAATAATTTTATTTGCCATTTTTTTTCCTTTTAATCATCTTCACTTTTTTCCCTCCAGCCATGAGTTCCCTCCTGCCGTCTTCTTCGATTTTTCAATAATTTGCATTCTTTTCAAGTTCTATAATTTGTCAGGAGAAAACTTCTGACTTAAGATAACATGATACTTCCAATTACATTTTCAATTTAACAATTATTTCCAAACAAAGCAAGTGATATTTGACCGTTGAATAAAAATACCAAAAACTACGTAGAAGAAATTGGGAATTGAGAATTCTGAATTGTGAATGGAAGAGAAGAAAAATGAGCAACCAACAGAGAAATAATAAAAAAACATCATTATTACAAAATTCCTCTGATAAAAAAATATCTATTCGTATCTTTGTATTTTTGTATTTGAGTAGCAATGAGAACGGGCAAAAAAGACAGAAGATACAAAATCAGGATTGCGACAGCCGTCCTGTGGGTTTTCTTTCTTTGCACGGGAATTTATCTCGGTTACGATTATTCAATAAAAAATGTCGGATTCAGCCCTAATCAGCCCGTAGCTTTTTCCCACAAAAAACATTCAGGCGATTTCGAGATGAAATGTCTGTTCTGCCATCATGATGCAGAAAAGTCATCATTTTCTTCAATCCCAACAACAAAATCCTGTATGATTTGCCATTTAGCTTTGAAAAATCAAAGCGAACTTATGAAATTGGTTAATTACAGCTTTGACAATAATATCCCGATTAAATACACGCGAGTGAACATTTTGCCCGATTTCACACATTTCAACCATAGCCGTCACATCAGGGCTCAGATAGATTGCAGTTCGTGCCATGGCGAAGTTGAAAAAATGGATAGCGTCAGACAGGAAAAAGCACTCACAATGTCGTGGTGCCTTGCCTGCCACCGCGAACCCGAAAAGAATATAATCTTTGCCCGTAATATTTCAGGGATATTAACAATCTCAGGAAAAAGCGGAAATTCAATCGAGCCTGAAATAGATGTGGTTCAACCGTCTTTTGGAATGTGGGAAGGCAAGATTTTACCAAATAAATTTAAAGATTTTTTGATTCCCAAAAAGCCGGTAAAAGGACCGGAAACTTGTTCATCTTGTCATTATTAGTTTTTTTTGAAAAGAAGAGAATTCATAGCATCGCTTAGTGCTTCCATGGCTTTGATTGCCGCCGGATGCCGCCGACCGGAACAAAAAATTGTTCCGCAGGTAACTCCTGTGGAGTATCTCGTTCCGGGTGTGTCAAATTATTACTCTTCAGTTTTTTGTCAGGGAAATTATAATTTTGGAATTTTGGTTAAGACAAGAGAGGGCCGTCCCGTAAAAATTGACGGGAATGAGTTGCACCCAACAACTAAAGGTAGTGTTTCCGCTCTGGTTCAGGCTTCTCTTTACTCTCTTTACGACCCCGACAGATTCAGGAAACCCAAAATTCAAGGAAGAGATGTCATTTTAGAGCAAGCTTTGACAGCCGCAGAAAAGCTTATTAAGGATAGCAATCAAAAATCAGCCTTTATTATCGAAGAGCATTGCTCACCTGCATTCGGCAATTTGATAAGCAAGTTTTCAAAACTTTTCCCGAATGTTGAGTTTGTCATCCTGCCTGCGTTACCTGATAATTTCGCAATACAGAAGGTAAATAAAGAACTCTACGGTTTTGACGGAAAAATTGTACCCGATTTGTCAAAAGCAGATTTAGTTCTGTCAGTAGGCTCTGATATCCTCGGAACAAATATTTTTTCTCCGTTTTTTACTCATGCTTTGTTCAACAGAGATGAAGAAAATCAAGCCGAACTCCTGACCGCAGAAAGCATTCTTACTCAAACAGGAATGGCATCAAACGAAAGATTTGTAATCGGTATTAATGAATATGAACAGTTTCTGGCAGAGCTTTCTATCAATATTTTAAGAGAATCAGCTGACAAAACCGAACAAAGTTATTTGAACTTTCTGAAACAGATGTTCCCGAATGAAAATCATGCTAAAGCAAAGAAAATAGCTTCAAGGCTCATAGATGCAAACAATCAGGGAAAAAAAGTTTGTATTTTAGCAGGGGAAAATCTTTCTGAAACTTCAATAGTGATGACTACTGTTTTGAACGAGGTTTTAAGTGCGGTTGGAAAAAATGTAATATTTGATTTTAAAAATGTTCTGCCGAAAAGCGAAGATAAATCAGCTGAAATCGAAAACTTTTACACCAAGCTATCTCAAAAGTATTATTCATCAGTTTTCTTTTTAAATTCTAATCCTTTTTATTCAAATCGCAGATTGAAACAAGCTGTACAGTACATTCCCGTTCAAAACAGATTTTCATTAAGTACTTATGAAGATGAGACAGCTTCAGAATGTGGTATTTCAATCCCATTGGCTCACTATCTGGAAAGCTGGGGCGATTCCGAAAGTTTTGACGGCACAAAATCAATTCAGCAACCCGTTATAGCGAATTTGAGTAAAAACTCTGTTTCAATTGCTGATTTTCTGCTGAAAATCGCAAAAAGCATCAATGCAAATTCTTTCCCGGGAGTTGATAATTATTATACTTATATCCGTAAAATATGGAATATCGGAGACCTTGATACTTGGGAAAAAATCTTAAGAGATGGATTTGTAAACCCTGAGAAAAGTTCAAACGAGAAATATTCATTCAATATAAAAAATTCTGAAAAACTAATAAGTTCAAGAAAAATTATCAAAACAGAAAGTCCTACATTATTTATAACACCCTCTGCTACACAATTTGACGGCAAGGAGGCAAACAATGCATGGCTGGCAGAATTGCCCGACCCCGTAACAAAACAAGCATGGGGAAATTGTTTTGCCATTGGTTCTCAAACTGCCAAACAATTCAATCTTCAAACCAATGATTTGATTAAGGTTTCATCAGGTTCCGAAAGTGTGGTTCTGCCTATAATTATTATTGAAGGAATTGCAAAAAAACTCATACATTCAAATTTAGGATTTGGCAGAACAAAAGGTGGAAACATCCTGACAAATGTCGGAGCAAATCTTTATAATTTTATTGACAGTAAGACAAACTTATATGTCATTCACAATATAAAAATCGAGAAACAGAACAAAAAAGAAAAAACTGCACTTTTCCAGGATGATAAAGTTTTAGTCAACGAAAGGCTGATTTCAAATCTTAAAGGTAAAGCTGAATTAAAAGAACAAATTTCTATTTATCCGAAATATGAATATAAATCGCACCGCTGGGCTATGGTAATTGACCTCTCGAAATGTACGGCATGCGGTTCTTGCATGATATCCTGTCAATCTGAGAATAATATTCCCATTGTCGGCAAGGAAGAAATTATTCATAGCAGGATGATGAATTGGCTGAGGATTGACTCATTTGAGATTAAGGAAAATGACAAGATTAAATATGTTAATTTCCCGATTCTTTGCCAGCACTGCGAAACTGCACCATGCGAAAGTGTCTGCCCCGTTGCAGCAACCAGCCATAGTCCGGAAGGCATAAACGAGATGACCTATAATCGGTGCGTCGGGGCAAGATTCTGCATGATTAATTGCCCGTATAAAGTACGAAGATTTAACTTCAAAAATTACAATGCCGACATTAAGAAACCGATGGAAAATATGCTGAATCCTGATGTTACTGTCCGCATGCAGGGTATAGCGGAAAAATGCACATTTTGCATCCAAAAAATTAATGAAGCAAGATACAAAATGAAGGACAAAGGATTGAACAGAATTCCTGACGGAGAAGTGAAAACTGCATGTCAGTTGGCTTGTCCTTCGGGGGCAATTGTTTTTGGGGATATTAATGACAAAAATTCCAAAATTTCGAAAATCATTAAAAAAGGTAAAACATTTAAACTTCTGGATGAACTAAATACTAAACCATCAGTTAGTTACAAAACAAGACAATGAAAAGCGGGAATATACATATTGAAGAAATTAATGGGCCAAACGATTCGAAGGATGAGTTGAAGAATTTGTCCTATTCGGAAATCAATCAGAAAATTTCGGGGTTAATCAACAAGAAAAGCTCTCTGAAGTATTGGTCAGCTCTGGGTTTGTCATTTATTCTTACTTTGGTTGGTGTGATTGCAGTATATCACACAATCACCAAAGGTTTAACAATTTGGGGTATTCAAAACAATGTCTCGTGGGGAGTTGCAATTGTAACTTTTGTATTCTGGATAGGAATCGGACATGCGGGCACATTGATTTCTGCTATTTTGTATATTTTTAATCAAAAATGGAGGATAGCCATTCATCGTTCTGCAGAGGCAATGACTATAATTGCGGTTATCTGTGCGGCACTATTTCCCATAATTCACACGGGCAGACCTTGGTTTGCTCTTTATTGGCTGTTCCCGTATCCAAATCAGATGGGAATGTGGGTGAATTTTCGTTCTCCTTTGCTTTGGGATGTTTTTGCAATCATAACATATTTTATTTTGTCGGTCTGTTTTTGGTATTTGGGACTGATTCCAGATTTTGCTGTTCTGAAAAAACATGTCAGGATAAAAGCAACGGGAGAGCTGTATGACTTTTTCAGTCTTGGCTGGACAGGAACCCAAAGAGAGTGGAAAGCATACAAAGCGACTTATCTTCTGCTTGCAGGAATCGCAACTGCCTTAGTTATTTCTGTTCATTCAATTGTTTCAACGGATTTTGCAGTAACTGTAATCCCGGGATGGCATTCCACAATATTTCCGCCGTATTTTGTGGCAGGAGCTATTCTTTCGGGTTGTGCAATGGTTGTTGCAATTTTGATTGTCACCAGACAGGTGCTTAATCTTAAAGATTTCATCACGAAAAGTCATTTTGATAAACTGAATAAAATCATAATCGTAACCTCTTTGATGATTGGATATTCTTATGCAGTTGAGATATTCTTTATCTGGTATAGCGGTAGTCCTTCGGACATGATGATGCTCAAAGCAAGAGCAACAGGAGGATATGCTTTATTGTTTTATTTGATGATTGCTTTCAACGTGATAATCCCTCAGGTTTTTTGGATAAGGAAACTCAGGAGAAATATGTCAGTATCTCTCATTGTCTCCATTTTTGTCATAATTGGAATGTGGATTGAAAGATTTATCATAGTTATAACTTTATTAACTAAGAATAGTTTAACTGCAGAAGAATCAATTTATTATCTGACCTTAACAGACATATCAATTGTAATAGGTAGTTTCGGATTGTTTATGTTTTTGTATTTATTGTTTATAAGAACATTTCCTGTAATTTCAGTCTATGAACTAAAACAAGAAACATTAGGCAAAAAATGAAAGAAAAAACAATCATTGAATTTGCAAATGAGAATGATTTTCACTCAGCACTTGATTATCTGAAAAGCGAAACAGAAATTGAGTTTGATACAATTTCACCAATTCCACTTTCAATTTCAAGAAAAGTAGGCAGTAAAGCATCAGGGTTCATCTCTCTGATGGCTGTTTTAGGTGCAATTCTCGGTTTCGGATTGATGGCTTATTTTATATGGTGGACTTCAGCAAGTGATTACAAAATGAATATTGGCGGAAAACCTTTCTTTTCGTTGATTTCTTCTATCCCAATTATTTTTGAAATAACAATTTTCATAACTCTGATTTTCATAATTATTGGTTTCCTGATTAAGTCAAGGCTTCCTTCATGGAAAGATGACGAATCCGATTTTTCTGACAGATTCATTATTACCCTTCAAAATTCTTCTGAAAAGTTATTGAATGAATTAGTAAATTTTGGAGGGGTTGAAATTCAATGAGAATGATAATGAAAATATTGAAATGGATAATTTTGTTATTGCCAATATTTCTAATGATTTATGTATTTTCATTAAAATTCGGTTACTTAAAAGGAACCGAAAAGAATCAGCCCTATGAAGCAATTTCAGATATGGACAGGCAAGCCAAAGTTCACCCTCAAAAATTAAGTACTTCATTCGAGAATGGCATTTCAACTCGTCAACCGGTTGACAGCACAGTTCCAAGATATGGGAGCAAATACAATTTTGAGCAGGTGGAATATATGATTCCGGAGGCTCAATTCACCAATCCTCTTCCGGATGATACCTTCTATCTGGAGCGAGGAAGAGAGCGTTTCGAGACATTTTGTGTACCGTGCCATAATCATGACGGCAAAGGAAAAGGATTAATCATTACAAAGGCTAACCTTAAACCAGGGGAAGAAGGATTTCCCGAACCTGCTAACCTGACAAGACCCGAAACTAAGAAAATGACTGACGGCAGGTTTTTTCATGTCCTCAGTTCCGGGCAGAACCTTATGTTCGGGGTAACAGAAAAACTATCAGTAAATGAGAGGTGGTCAGTTATCAAATACATCAGATTTTTGCAAAAAAGTCAGTAAAATCTGTTACTATAATATAAATAGTTATTTTTTTTTAATAAATTTGTTTATTTTAGTAAATACTACTGTGGGGGTATTCTTACATAATGTTGGTAAAAATAAAATTTAAGAGATTTTCTTACGTTTTTATATAGATTGTTATTACTTTTGATTCAAATTTGAAAATTTACTTTTTTAATATATTAGGGAGAAGGATTATGAATTTATCTTTCAAAAATTTTTTAGCGGTAATTCTTGTTGCTTTCTTGCTTTTTTCTTTAACAGCACATTCTCAAAATGCTGAATGGTTGAATTATACCAATGGTAAGAATGTTACATCTCTTGCAACAGAAGGTAATTATTTGTGGGTTGGTACAATTGATGGCGGTTTGGTTAGAATTAACAGAACTACTTTCGCAATGAATTTTTACAATGAAACTAATTCGACCCTTCGGAATAACACCATTCTATCTTTGGCTGTTGATGGTCTTGGCAACAAGTGGATAGGGACATACAAGGGTTTATTTAAATTCAACGGAAATACATGGTCTATGTATAATGTTGGTAACTCAGGTATTCCTTCGGACACAATCAATTCAATAATGATTGACAATCTGGGTCATAAATGGCTTGTTACTCCAAGCTCTATTGCAAAATTCGATTCTACCAACTGGACGATTTTCAATATTACTAATTCTGGAATTCACAGTTTAAAGACTTATTCAATGGGTATTGATCCGAGTAATAACTTATGGGTTGGCGGTGATAACGGGCTTGACTATTTTAATGGAACAGTTTGGAAGAATTATGCCCCTTTCAATAGTGGTATAGCTGATTTTGCTATAACATCAATTGCCTTCAGATCTAACGGTCAGGTTTTTGCCGGTACTAATTCTAAGGGCGTTTCTACAAAATTATCAACTGACACAGTATGGGCAACTTATAACACAGTTAACTCTTCTTTACCATCAAATCAAGTTAAAGCTATTCATATTGATGCCGCTAATTCACTTTGGTTTGGAACTCCAAGCGGTCTTGCAAAACTTTCTTCTGCATGGACGGTTTACACGACTGCCAATTCACTGATTCCGGATAACAATATTAATGCAATATCTGAAGATGGAGCTGGAATTATTTGGGTTGGCACACCTGATAGTCTTGGCAGACTTGCCGGTACTGTCTGGACGATTTACAACCCTTCAAGTTATGCATTACCAGATAACAGAAGTAAAACAATTGCAATGGATCTTCAGGGGAGCAAATGGATAGCTTCATATAATTCCGGTGTCTTCAAATATGATGCAAATACCTGGTCGGGATATAAATATTCGGCTACAGGGCTGGGTAGCAACAGAGTCAGTTATATTGGTATTGATGGATCAAACAATAAATGGTTCTGTACCGATAGTGGTTTGAGTAAATTTACAGATTCCACATGGTTAACCTACAAAAGAAGAAATTCAGGTATTACAAGTGACACAATAACTTCAGTCGCTTTTGAAGGTAATACTATCTGGGTAGGTACTGCCGGGTTTGGTCTTGCTAAATTCAACGGAACAACTTGGACCAAATATACAACAACTAACTCCGGTATCGGTGACGACAATATATTGTCAATTCTGGTGGACAGCTATGGGAACAAATGGATAGGCACGGCATCCGGTGGATTGACTAAATTCGACGGAACCAACTGGACTATTTGGAACACCTCAAATTCAATTATACCGAGTAACACAATCAGAGCAATCGCTCTTGAAGGAAATAAAAAATGGTTTGCAACTGCAAATGGAGTTGCATCATTCGACGATACTAACTGGGCGGTATTTACAACCTCAAACTCACCAATACCCGATAATAATATTACTTGTGTCGGTATTGAATCAACGGGAGTCAAATGGTTTTCAACGATGGCTAATGGTTTCATTCGCTTTGATGGTGCATCCTGGTCGTCATTCAATATGAACAACTCTCCACTCGATGCAAACAAGATTGATTGGCTTTTGGTTGACCAAAGCGGCAACAAATGGCTTGCAACTGATGGGAATGGCCTGATGGTTTACAGATTTGGCGGGCTACAGCCTACTGTTTCTACCATGCCGATTCAGGGTCCGTATTGCGTTGATGCACAGGTTTTAGTTAACTACTATACATTCGGGTCAGCATCTTTTGTTAATTTTGGTGTCGCAAATGTTTTCACTGCTCAGCTTTCTGATGCAGTTGGAAGTTTCACAACTCCTTTCAATATTGGTACAACTAACTCGCAAACATCCGGAGCCATAGCTACACGTTTGCCAAAGACATTGCCTTTTGGAACCGGTTACAGAATAAGGGTTGTATCTTCAAATCCATTTTTGATTAATGGTGATGACGGCAAGGATTTTACAATTTACGATTTACCTAAACCTGCTATAACAGGAAGTAATTCTGTTTGTTCAGGTGGAGTTGAAAAGTATAAAACAACTGCAAATCCCGGCGTTTCATTTAGTTGGAATGTTACCGGCGGCACTATTAGTGGTCTTATGACCGATAGCGTTGTTACAGTGGTATGGGGTGCAAAAGGAAACGGTGCTGTTAAATTAATACAAACAACACCTGCAGGATGCAAGGACTCTGCCTCCTTGAGCGTGTATATTTCTTCAAAACCTCCAAAAATAATTTATGGTGATACCATTGTTTGCTCAAACAGATATGAAGTATATACAACTGTTGAAGACACTACATTGACCAACGAATGGGTTGCAGTTGGCGGAACTGTCGAGAACAAACCATTCTATAACAATATTAGAATCTTATGGGGTTCACCCGGCGTTGGTAAATTGAAATTAATTCAGACAACTGCATCGGGATGTAAAGATTCAATTACAATCAATGTTCGTATTCTATTGTCCCCGTCAACTACTTTCACCGGACCGGATACAGTAAGATTCACTTCAACTAAAACCTATCAAACGCCTGCTCCTCCAGCCGGAGTTAATAATAAATGGTATGTTGATGCCGGCGGCACAATTAATGGAAGCAGTACAGGAAATACAGTATCAATTACTTGGGGATTAGGAAAAGTGGGGAATGTTAAACTTGTTCAGACAACTGTTTCCGGCTGTAAAGATTCAGCAGAAAAATCAGTATTCATTTACGAACAGGTACAATTTTCAGGAAAATCATTTGTTTGCGAAAATAAACTCGAAGATTATTATTCTACAACCAACTTGGAAGCTGATTGCAAATGGGTAGTAACCGGCGGAACTGCTGTTGGTTCTGCTAATCAAAAAATATTCAATGTTACATGGGGAAGTTCCGGAAAGGGTACTTTGAAATTAATTCAGACTTACAAATCCTCAGGCTATAAAGATTCACTAACTATTCAGGTTCAGATTAACGCTAAACCACCAAAACCAAGAGTAACAGAAAAGAATGGAACTTTGACATCAGATGTTCCTTCAGGAAATCAATGGTATTATAATGGCGTTAGCATCAAAGGTGCGACTAACCAAAGTCTCTATACAGGAGAACGTTCGGGGACTTATACCGTTCTTGTTTCTGACTCAATCGGCTGTACCGGAGATTTGTCCGACGCATTTAACTTCGTTAGCGGAGTAGTAGAATTAACTGTTGGTAATTCCGGTGTAAAGGTTTATCCAAACCCGACCAACGGTTTTATTAATATTACAATCAACCGTCAGAACGTTGAAACAGTTAATGTCAGACTTGTTAATTTGTTGGGTAATCATGTGCTGACAGCAAGCCTCAGTTCAGATGAACATTCCAGATCAATGGATTTGAACTCATTGGTAGATGGAGTTTACATCCTCCATATTCAGATTGGCAATGAGCAATTCCAGCAAAGAATTATTCTTAACAAATAGAATGAATTATAAATATTGAAATTAAAAAAATCGGGAGTTAGCTCCCGATTTTTTTTTACCTCAACTTTTATCAAAGATACTGTATAGAATATTATGTCAACAAACTGCATCAATTTCATTCGAATATTCAATGGAATAAAATTCATTATATAATGTCTAATAAAGATTTACAATTAAATTAGATAAATTTCTACCTAATTCGTTTGGTTTCTCTAAACATTTGAATAGAATGTCAAAGTCTTCTATTCTACGTTCAAGGGATTTTATTCCTCTATTATGCGTAATTTTTTTTCTCATATACCACCAGATTCTTTCCATTGGATTTAAATCAGGAGAATAAGCCGGTAAAAATAATAATTCAATCCTATGCTTATATCTTTCTAATATCGGTTTCAGCCGCTTAGCATGATGATACCTGACATTATCAAGAACCATGTATACTTTATTATCAGGATATTGCATACATACTACCATTAGAAAACGAATGAAACTCAAAGTGTTACCTTTTTTTGACTTATACGTAAAAACTTTTCCGGTACTTGGTTCTACACAACCTGATAATGTACATCTTTCCCTTTTATTCTGCTGTTGCTCTATTTTTGGCTGCTCTCCCTTTTCTGACCATTTATATGATACTGTTGAGGTGTTTGACAAGCTTGCCTCATCTTCAAATATTACTACAGATGTTTCCTCTTTATTCTGAAGTTTTTTTTAACTCTTCAACTATTTCTTTTCGTTTCTCAGTGTTGGCTTCAGGATATATACCTTTACTTTTCTGATATGTTAAATTCATCTTTTCCAATATTTTGTATATCTGCGCTTTCTTGTAGCTTTTCCCAAATTCTTTTTCAATATAATTTATTAGCATTGGTCCTGTCCATGTTGCAGAGTTATAGCCATGTTTTTCTGGTAAGTCTTCAAGTATAACTCTTTTTATTTCTTTCTTCTCTTCCTCGGTTAATCTCGGATTACGTCCTGGTATAGGTTTGTCAAGTAATCCTTGCAAACCTTCACGGTTAAAACGATGAACCCAGTTATTTATACTCTTAAAGGATGCATTATAAACATCCTCCAAATCCTGAGGCTTTTTGCCGGTTGATACTTGATATACAGCATATAATCTGTATCCCTGTTTCAATTTCTTATCTGCATTAAACATTTCTTTTATTTCTTCTGTTGTTTTGCACGATACTTGGATTATTTTTCTTCCCATATTTGCTCCTTGTTTTGTTTTACAAATATAAGAAATATTTGTAATTATTTATCATACTTTATATAATTGAAATAATATCAAATTTTTTGACGAAAAGGACATTGCATCATTTCGAAAAAAATACAAGATGCAATGAAAGAACTCACTCCTTCACTCTTCTAAATTTGGAAAGGGCGGTAATAATTGACGTTTCGGTTTTGCTGTCGAGAGTATATTTTGTGAGGTTCGGTGAAAGAGTGAGTAAGTTTATAAAGATATTAAAAAAAGGGGCTCAAAATTTGAACCCCTTTTAATGAATTTTCTTACTTCAATCCGTTTGCTTTCAGTTCAGCTCTGTACTGCTGAAGTTCTTTTCTTCTGGCACGTTTGACTTCAAAAGCATAATTTATGAAATACATACAGGGTACAACCACAAGAGTTAGGAATGTTGCAAAAAGCAAACCGAAAATGATTGCCCATGCAAGCGGACCCCAAAGTGCGGCACTGAAACCACCTATGAATATTCTGGGTTCGAAATCGGAAAGCAAGGTTGCAAAATTGATGTTAAATCCGAAGGCAAGCGGCACTAAACCTAAAGTAGTTGCCAAAGCCGTCAGAACAACAGGATTGAACCTTACAACACCGCCATGAGCAATAGCGTTTCGGATTCTTCCTTTTTCTTCTTCGTGGTATGTTTCAATAAATTCAATTAAAACAATACCATTTCGGACTACAATACCTGCAAGAGCAACTATTCCGACACCTGTGATAACAACCGATACCGTAAATCTGAAAATCAGGAAGCCAATGAAAACACCAATTAAACTCAGCAAAACCTGAAAAATAATTATTAAAGGTTTCGAAAGAGAATTAAACTGAACTACCAGGATAATCATGATAATAGCAATAGATGCAAGAAATGCTTTACCCAGGAAACTCGCGGCATCCTGCTGGTCTTCCTTTTCCCCTGTGAGTTTCACATCATAATCCTTTGGAATAGGCAAACCGGCAACTAATTGTTCAATTTTCTTATTTATCGTACTTGCATTATAACCGGTCAGTATGTTTGAGTAGAGAGTAATTGTTCTTTTCTGATTCTTACGGTTAATTGACTGATAAGTATTTTCGTAACTTGTTGTAACAAAAGTAGATATCGGAATTTGGCGGAACATACCGGAACTCATTTCACGGAAGGAAATCGGCATATTCAGTATAGCATTCAAATCTTCACGGTGATGCTCTTCAAGTCTTACCTGAATAGAATAATCATCCTTATCATCTTTGAATTTTGAAGCTTCCCTGCCGTAAACAGCGGTTCTGAGTGCCATACCTATTTGCCCGGATGATAATCCTTCGCCATTTGCTCTGGCTCTGTCAATTTTCAAGGAAATTTCAGGTTTGTTCTTGGTTAAATCAGAATTTAGTTTTTCTATTCCTTCAATTCCGGATTTGGCAATTGCTGTGCGAATCATATCCTCAATCTGAATCAATGTTTCAAGATTGTCGCCGCTGATTTCGATGTTGACAGGTTTACCTGTTGGCGGACCATTTGCATCCTTATCAACAAGTACTTCAACTCCGGGAAGACCTTTAACCGTATTTCTTAATTCCTCAAGATATTTTCGTGTTGAAATACCTTCACGCTTTTCAAAATCAACAAAATTAACAGAAACCTTCCCCTTATGAGGCATAGAAGTTCTGTCGGGACTTCTTGGGTCTCCGGCTCCTAATCCTACATTAGATATCATTGACTTAACAATTTTTCTATCTTTTTCAAAAAGATTGAAAATCTTTTGTTCTACGATTTTAGTAACCGAATCGGTAACTTTTGCGTCTGTTCCGATTGGAAGCTTAATATATGTATAGATATTATCAGGTTCAGAATCGGGGAAGAAATTCACTTTTGGCGGAAACATTCCAAAAAGGATTACTACAAATACCAACAATGCAAACATAGAACTGATAATCCAGTAAGGTCTTTTTCCTCGTAAACAAACATCGAGAGTCCATCTGTAAGATTTCATCAATAGTGGCTGGAATTTTTCCTGAAAACCTTTTATAAGGATTGGACCAATAAAGAATCTATTCAGATATCCGAGAATGGCAAGCAGAAATGCAAAATTTCCCATTGCTTTCATACCACCAATATGCGATAAAATTCCGACAATGATGAGTATTAACGCAACAATATGAAGCCTTGTATCGCTCTTTCTTTTGGGTGTTTTTCTGTCCATGAATTCTGCGGCAAGAACAGGATTTATAATATACGCCACAAACAAAGAGGCTGAAAGAGTTAAAATCAGCACAACCGGCATATAGTACATGAATTTTCCGGCAATTCCGGGAAAGAACAATAATGGAAAGAATGGTGCAACTGTTGTCATTGTTCCGGTTAATACAGGTATGAAAACTTCACCTGCTCCCTGTTTTGCCGCATCTTTAATCGGCATGTGTTCCTTTGTATGTAATCGGTGGGTGTTTTCAATCACCACTATTGCATCATCAACAATTATTCCCAATGCCAGCAGGAATGAGAACATTACAATCATATTGAAAGTAAAGCCAAATCCCGGAATAATAATGAAAGCTAAAAATGACGAAAGCGGTACTGCAAGAGCAATGAAGACTGAATCCTGCACTCCAAGGAAAAACATAAGTACAAGTACAACGAGGATAAACCCAATAATTATACTATTTACCAAATCTGAAAGTGTTGTTCTTGTGTAAACCGACTGGTCACCTGTTACGGTTACAGTTACACCCTTAGGAAGACGAGTTTTGCTGAAATCCTCAACCAGTTTATTTATTTTATCTGAGGCTTCAATCAGGTTCTGCCCGCTTTTTTTGATAACACTCATGGCAATAACAGTTTTACCATTCAGTCTGGCAAACGAAAGCTGTTCCTTGAAATCATCCTTCACATCTGCAATATCTCTTAAATAAAGAGGAGCACCTTTTGAGGTTTTAACTATTATGTTTCGGATTTCATCAACTGTTTTGAATTGGGAATTAAGTCTTAAATCCCTGCGAACCCCACCGGCAACAAAGTCTCCTGCAGAGATATTCACATTTTCTGATTGGATTGCACGAATCACATCGTCAAAAGTCAGCCATGAAGATTGCATCTTGAATAAATCAAGATTAACCTGAATTTCTCTTTCGGGTGCACCGATAATATCCACTCTGGTAATTTCTTTGAAAGATTCAATCTTGTCCTGCATTTCTTCTGCATACTTATTCAGTCTGCCCGGTTCCATATCACCTGAAACATTCAAGGTCATAATCGGGAATTCGGAAAAATCAATTTCCTTAACCATTGGATCTCTGGGCATATCATTTGGCAGATCCGATTTGGATTTGTCAACCGCATCGTTTACTCTTTGTTTAGCAATTGCCGGAGTAATATCTGTTGTAAACTCAACAATAATCACAGAAACATCAGGCAAGGACTGACTGGTTACTTTTTTAATACCGGCAACTGATTTTAATTGCTTTTCAATCGGACGGGTTACAAGATTTTCGATATCGGTCGGCGAAGTGCCGGGATAAATTGTCTGGACAATTATTGTCGGAATTACAATATCAGGCATTTGTTCTTTTGGAATGGAAATATACGAGATTATTCCCATAACAGTAATTGCAAACATTAATATGTAAATCGGCACTTTGTGTTCGATTGCCCAATTCGTTGGTTTAAAATATTTCATTTTTTTATATTGCCTTTAAATTTTTATTAAATAAATAGTTTATAATTCCTAAAGATTTACTTTTCAGATTTAAACTTGTTTATTATTTGATATTAATACTCTGACCATCAGCCACATCAAAAACTCCTGTTGTAATAACTTTTTCAGAGAATTGAAGTCCTTCCAGAATAACAACCTTATCCTGATATGAAGTACCTGTTTTTACAAACTGCTTTTTAACTTTATTACCTTCGGGTCCGTCAACTGTGAAGATAAATTCCTTGTCACCGGATTTTTGAACAATTGAAAGAGGTACAACCATTGCATCTTTGATGGTAATATCATTCACCGAAACACCGCATGATAGATTTGGTCTTAAATTAGCAGGAACTTTAGGAAGTCTGATTTCAATTTTAAAAGTACGGTTTTTTGAATCAATGGATTTAGAAATAACTGATATTTTTGATTCAATTTTCTGATTTATTTCAGGAATATTAATCAATGCCATATCTCCGGCTTTAACAGAAGAAATATATGCTTCAGAAATTTCAGCCGTAATTTTTATGTCCGACATGCTTGTAAGTTTAATAATAGGCATTCCGGCACCGGCAAGTTCACCGATTTTAGGAGAAATATTATCAACAATTCCGGCAAATGGAGCAGTAATCTTGCACCAGCTAATCTGCTGTTTCAAAGTGGCAATTTTCTTCTCGAGTGATTCCTTACCGTTTTTTGCCTGAAGGTATTGAATTTCAGAACCTGCTTTTTGTTCCCATAGTCTTTTTTGTTTTTCGAATACAGTATTTGCAAATTCATAAGCTGTTTCAAGTTCAGTCAGACCTTTTTGTAAAACATCGTCATCAAGTTCCATAAGGGTTTGTCCCTTTTGAACAGATGCACCGTTAGATACATTAATTTTAACAATTTGACCTGACATTTTTGGACTGACCATAATTGATTTTCCTGATTCTACAGTTCCCTGCAAATCAATAAATCTTCTGAAAATTTCAGGTTTAATTTCCTTTACTTCGACATTTACAAGTGCATTTTCTTTTGAACCTTTTCCTGATTTCCCGATTTCATTTTCGAGAATAGTTGCTTTAGACTGCAAATCAGAAATTTGCGACTTTATTTTTTCAAGTTCTGCTTTTTTGCCTTCGATAGAAGTTTGCTTTTGTGAACAAGCTACTACCACTAAAAGTGAGATAGTGATAATAAGGATTGTTTTTAGAGATTTTAACATATTTGATCCATTATTTATTAAAGTATTTATTTTACATTTTTTCAGATTCATTTGCACATTATCTTCAATCTGATGAAGAGAGTGCGGAGATTGATTCAAAGCATTTTCAAGTATTTCTGTCCGATACTTTTCAACAGTTTCAACAGAAGTTAGTTGGGAAATCAAAAAAAGTTTTGTCATGTCTTTTATGAAATCCAATGGTTTAATGCTTTCCAAAATTACTGCTCTTCCCTTTTTTCGTAAAAGTGTTATTGCACCTGTTATCATAGTCCAAAGCATAGTAGTGGAATAGCAGGCTGAAAAACCGGCATGAAATATTCCTTCATCAATTCCTTTTTGGAATGCCCAAACTCTTTTAAGAAATATCTTTTGTTCGCAAAACCGAATCTTCTCAAGTACATCCGGAGAAACATTATCTAAGTTAATCAAATCCCCTGAACTTATATCTACCATTATATTGAAATATTCAGGATGTTTTTCCGAGAATTCATAATAAGAGACAGCATAATCAATGATTGTATCTTCTATTGAATTCGTCTGCTCATCTACCTTGTTAAGCATATCTTCAAGTAATGCTATTCCATCGAGCAAAACAGAAACATACAGGTCGTCTTTACTTTTGAAGTAGAGGTATAGTGTCCCTTTGGATAGTTGGGATTCATCGGCAATCATATCCATAGAAGCATTTGCAAAACCAACTTTAAGAAAGATTTTTTTTGCAGATTTCAGGATTAGTGATTTTCGCTTTTCTTTTTCTTTCGATTTTCTTTCGTGAATACCCATTGAGGCAGTTATCCTTTTCTCTTATTTTCTATTTACTTGTGAAATATTTATTATTCATTATACCAAGAAGGTTTTCATAGTCCGCCAAAGAAGAAATATACTCATAGACAGACTGAGCTTTATTAACTTTTGACTGAACAAGAGCGTTGTCAGCATCATTTATTTCCATCTGACTGCCAATACCTTCCTTATATCTGATTAATGCAATCTCATAACCTCTTTCTGCCTGACTGACAGTTTTTGATTGTGCTTCCATTTTGCTTTTTGCTATTTTGAGCTGGAGTAAAGTATTTTTCAACTGCATTTTCAAACCTTCTTCTAATTGCTTTGCTCTGACATCTGTTGTTTCATAATCAATCTGAGCTTGCTGGACTCTTGCATTTGACTGGAATCCCTGAAAAAGAGACAATGACAGATTGATACCCACTGCAGAGCTTTTTGCCGTTTGAAAATCGAATGTGTTTGATTGCCCCTGATAGACATAATTTCCGAACAAAGCAATTGTTGGATAATACTCTGATCTTCTCATAGAAACTATATCCTGATTAACTCTTTTCAATTTTTCAAGTGACTGAAGATCAAAATTTGATTCTGTAAGTGTGGAGAGTGCTTTATTCTCGTCAATTTCTATGTCATCTTTGGGTGGTGCCAGTTCACCAATGACTTCAATGCTGTCTTTCATATCAACACCCAGAACCATTTTAAGACCATTACGTGCATTTGCCAAAGCGGCATCAGCCTGAAGCATCATAGGGCGAATGTTTTCTACACCAACTTCAGCCCTGATTTTATCATATTCTGCAATCATTCCTTCGTCGAATAATGCTTTTACGGACTTAAGATTGTCATTTGCATTCTTGAAACTTGTTTGTATTGCTTCGCTGAATTCTTTCGCAAGCAGAACTCCATAAAAAGCTTTTTTGACGGATGCAATTGTTTTGGAAAATGTACCGGCTCTTTGGTCTCTGGAAGCATCGGCATAAATCTTTGATGTGCCAACAGCCGTAAAGACAGCCGAATTGAAAAGTATCTGAGTAACGCTTGCGGCGGCTTGGAATGCATTGTCTGAGCCAATTTTAACAGCGATTGTTTCATTCATTTTATTTTGGAAAAAGTTCGGCATAAAAAACACAGGAGACTGAAGATTTCTGGTATATTGCCCTGAAATACTCAAAGATGGCAGAGCATTTCCAAATGCTTCGTCAACTGCCGCCTCGGCTTTTTGTGTGCTAAGTTTAGCAGTCTTTGCATCAAAGCTGTTATTTAATGCAGTTTTGATTGCATCGTCAATATTCAATTTTTTAATTTCAGCACGTATTTGCCCGACAAATAAAAAAGAGATCAATAACATTGAGAAAAAAAATAGTTTCCTCATAAAATTCCTTTCAAAGATATTTAGTCAATAATAGTTTTAAATTTAAGTAAACTTACAGATTACAATACTGTAAATTATGGGAAAAAGTTTCAAAATTAAAAAAAATAAAAAAAATTCAATAATGCAATCAACACACTGTAACATCAGATAATTCAATTGATTGCAGTTGCCAAATATCATTATGACTAATCAAATTTTGACTTATGGTCATAAAATGAATGACAGTCATTTTATTTCCAACGGTTATGACGATACGTTCAATAAATTGTTTTTGGAAATTTTTGAGATTTTAGGAATAGAATCTTTAGAATGATCAAATTGTTCAATTAATAAAACACGCTGAACACATACAACTCTATTTGGATTCAATATTTCCTATTTTTGTATTATTATATTACTATAGTATGGATACTTCCCATAAAACTTGTAAATTTGTAATCTTAAAAATTGCAGTTTAATTTTTTCATAAATTTTTCGGAGCAGGTATGGCGTTTTGGTTCTATTTGACTTTAGCCTTATTAATGGCTATTAACTGCTATGCTACTTCAGTTCGGGGCAATCAGGAATTAGAGTCTGATGAACTTTTTCAACTCTCTTTTGAAGAATTATTAGATGTTAAAGTCGAATCGGGTAATCTTACCGGATTAAGTAACCAAATGGCTCCCGTTTCGGTTACAACTATTTCTCATTCCGAAATTTCAGTCACACCGGCAAGGAATTTATATGATTTGATAGAAATTTATGTACCCGGTGCTATCTGGATGAATCACCATGATAGTCCTAAACTTGGAATCAGAGGCACAATAAGCGACAGAAATGATAAATTTCTTCTTCTTGTAAACGGCAGAAACATGAATAATATTGCTCGAAACGGTGCAACCGTCGAGCTTGAAAACTGGGATTTAAATGACATTGAAAGAGTTGATGTGATTCGTGGTCCGGGTTCCGTAACTTATGGTCCGGGAGCTGTTTCTGGAGTAATAAATATCATCACAAAAACAAATAATGATTCACTTAAAGTTGTTGCTTCTGCTTTTCACA
Organism: uncultured Hyphomicrobiales bacterium; assembly: GCA_964606895.1. Taxonomy (GTDB): domain Bacteria; phylum Bacteroidota; class Ignavibacteria; order Kapaibacteriales; family UBA2268; genus CAZSHX01. Next base: position 13,316 of record CAZSHX010000052.1, on the reverse strand, counting down.
CTTACCCATATAAATCCTATGGAGGTAATTTAAGTTACTCTGATTCTATTAGTGGATTGAAATATTATTTATTTGGCATTGTTGTCTCAACATTGGGCTGGCAAAACACTCAAGGGATTATGCTGTTTAATACCACACTGTTTGGGAAAATGAAAAATATGGGGAAAGATTTTAAGCCCTCATCAAATTCAAAGGAGACATTAATAAATAATGATCCACAGGATTACATGTCTGATTATGAGGGCAAACCTCAGGTTAAATTAAATTTGGATTTGAATATTTTCAAGCAAGTAAACTTTTTCGCACGATATACATCCTCCGGTGGTACTGAATGCAGTCCTTATTTTAAATTATCAAAACCGACCGGCTATCTTGAATCGGGAATACCCTATGGAGAACCCTATAATTTAAAAGCAAACCGCTACCAAAGTCTTTTATTTTCTTTGAAAAATGAGCATAAATTTAATAATATATTTAATCTTGAATCTGTTGTGTCCTGGTCTTCGCAGAATATTGCAAGAAGGCAGGAATACTTTGCCGTACCATGGAAATCTGCTAATTTGGATGAGAGTATTGTTGCACAGCTAATGGACCCAAACAGTCTAAGAAATAAATACGTTTACTATGCTGAAGATGTTTTGAATTTAAGAATTTTGAACAGGTCAAGTTTTGGTGATTGGCTTGTAACTGCACTCGGTTTTGAAATTTCGAATAACCACTGGGGGCATCCTTGGGGAGAAAGCAGACAAAACTTCAGAATGGGTGACAAGGGCAATATCATATCCGGAACTGATTCATATTGTTATGGTTATGAAGATTATTTCGGTGTTAAAACCGGAACCGGATATTTTGTAGGAAATGGATGGAGTACAAATACATTTTCATTATTTGGCGAAGCTAATATTAATATGGCTGATAAATGGACAATTCTAATTTCGGGCAGATTAGACAAAAACACATATTCTGATTTGCTTTTTTCTCCAAGAGCCGCATTAATTTATGAAATAAATTCTCAGAATTTTGTTAAACTCATTGTACAGCAATCTCAAAGGATGAATAACGCAGAACAACTGTTTTTACAACATTCAGTTGGTAATGTTACTACTCCGGAAACACTTTCCGGTGCTGAACTTATTTTTTCGAGGGTAGAGAGTCAAAAATGGCTTTTCAATTTTTCGGGTTTTCTTAATTCCGTAGAAGTATTGAGTTGGTACGACCCCGATAGGACTACCAGAAAAACCGGAGATTTATCTTTATTGGGTATAGAATTGGAATGCCGCTATAACGATGAATTGTTTAATGTTGGTATAAATCATTCATATACTAAGCAACTGAGCTGGAAACTTGCGGATGGAATAGGAAGTAGCGGAGTAAGTTATTCCGATTATTATGTCAAGCTTGATTCAAACTCAATTCTGGTTGGAACAGGAAATAATCTGAATAACTGGTCGAATAATTCTACGAAATTATTTGCAAATTTCAATTTTATGCAAAAAAAGTTGATTATTCATCTTGATGCAAGAGTTTTTTGGGGTTTTGAAGGGGCAAAAGATGGAGTTCAGATGATAAAAAATGCCGAGAAAGGGAATCCTCAGGATTCCTTAATGAATTCATTAGTAAGTTATATTGATAAACAGAATTTATTTGGTATGGATTCCAGATTTAATGCTTCAATATCTTATATTCTCTCAAAAAATATTTCTTTGACAATTTTCATGCAGAATATTCTTGGTTCAAATAATAATTACAGATATCAATATGAAGCCGGAAATAAAAACCAAACAAATCTACTTAGAACCGGAGTTGTTGAAGAACCTTTTACTGTAAGTTTCAAATTATCGGCAGGTTTTTAAGATAAATTTTGAATAAACCTAACAAATATATAACAATTATTCTACTTGCATTGATATCCCTAATATTTATGGGTGTTCAAGTTAAAAGGACAACTGAAGATGTTCTTAAAGCGGCATATATTGAAAGAATGACAAGATTCATTGAATGGGGTGGTACTGCATCGAAAGAAATGGATAATTTGGTCGAACCTTTTGTGATTGGTGTCTATAATGATAAATATTTTGCCGATCAATTAAAAGAAATTTATAAAACTCAGAAATTTAAGCAAAAGAATGTAGTGATTAAGAGATGTAGTTCATTTGAAGATTTAGAGGGAATTCATTTGTTGTATATCTCTGCTTCAATTGATGATAAACTTGAAAAGCTAATAAATAAAATTGAAACAAAACCGATATTAACTATAAGTCAGTCTGCCGGATTTGCTAAGAGAGGGGTTCATATAAATTTATATTTATCTGAGGAACATTTGAGATTTGAAATTAACGAAAAAGCTATGAAAACAGCCGGTTTCAAGGTAAGTCATTTACTGCTTGGTCAAGCAAAAATTATTAACTAATGGAATATTAATGAAATTTTTTTCAAATTGGTCAATAAAGTACAAACTGGTATTCATTATCACACTTGTGGCAATGGTATCTTCAACATTAGGATTTATCACAATAAATATAAATCAGGTGAATACATTAAAAAGAGATTTAGAATCCGAAATATCTCTCAATGCCAGATTAATCGGTGAATACTCAGTACCTGCAATTTTGTTTCAGGATAATCAGGGTGCTGAGAATATTCTGAAAAAAATCAATACAGTACCATATCTTCTTAGGGCGGCACTTTACGATACAACAGGTGCAATGTTTGCATCATACAATAAAAACTCTGCAAACAAATTTTTACCGAAAATTCATAAAACAAGCGGAATAATAAACGAAATTGGTAACGAAATTTATGTATCAACTTCAGTAATCTATGAAAATCGGAATTACGGGACCATTTTACTTGTAGCCTCAGCAGAAAAATTAGAAGAAAAAAAAGCCGAATTAATTGAAACAATATTGATACTACTTTTTTTAATCCTGATTCTTTCGTTCATTTTGGCAAATCTGTTTCAAGGATTCATTACAGGGGGGATTCTCAGATTGTCCGGTATAGCATCAAAAGTAGCCAGAGACAAAGATTACACAGTCCGAGCCAGAACTGATTCTAAAGATGAAATTGCAGAACTTTATTCCAGTTTCAATTCGATGCTCGAAGAAATTAACAAAAGTAATGCAGAAAGGGATACGATTTCTGCTAAAATTGAGAGGATTAATCTTGAGCTTGAAAATAGAGTCATGGAAAGAACTTTCCAGCTTGAAGAGACTCTCAAGCAACTAACAGTTGAAAATAATATTAGGAAAGAAACTGAATCACAGCTTCTTCTTGCAAAAGAAGAGGCTGAACACGCCAACAATGCAAAAAGTGAATTCCTGGCAAATATGTCGCACGAAATCAGAACTCCAATGAATGCTATTATTGGATTCAGCGAATTACTTTTGAAGAGAATCGAAGAACCTCAAACCAAGAAACATCTCAGGACAATCATCAGCAGTAGTAACACATTGATGACTCTTATAAACGACATTCTCGACCTTTCAAAAATTGAAGCAGGTAAACTTGACTTACACATGAACAATGTTGATATTGAAAAAGTTCTTTATGAAATTAAATATATTTTCACTCCAAAACTTGAAGAGAAAAAACTTGATTTCTTTATATCTTTTATTGAGAATATGCCAGGTAACTTACTTCTTGACGAAGTAAGATTCCGACAGGTTTTACTGAATTTAGTCGGTAATGCAATCAAATTCACAAATTCAGGTTATGTGAAAATAGATATCCGTTACGAAATAGTTGATACAAACAAGATTAACCTGATAATTGATGTCGAGGATACCGGAATGGGTATATCACCCGAAAACAAGATTATTATTTTCGACGCATTTTATCAGCAAGTTTGGCACACAACCAAGAATTATGGCGGAACAGGATTAGGACTTACTATTACTAAAAAATTAGTAAATAAAATGAATGGTGAAATTTCGGTAAAAAGCGAATTGGATAAGGGTTCTACATTTACTGTGAAATTCTTTGGAGTTGATGTATTAAATCGTCCAATTAGGGATATTGAAGAGATGAGTAGTGTTCTACATGAAATCAAATTTGAACCTTCATTATTATTAGTGGTTGATGATGTTGATTTTAATCGTGAATTAGTTCGGGAATATCTTGTGAATTCGAATCTTACAATAATTGAGGCTTCAAATTCTGATGAAACATTAAAAATCCTTAGCACACAGAAACCCGCTTTAATTCTTATGGACATTCGTATTCCGGTTATTGACGGTAAAAAGCTTACTGAAAAGATAAAACGTGAAGGACTCGCTGATTGTCCTATTATAGCTTTTACTGCTTCAGCAATGTTAAATGAAAGTTTTGGGACTAATGATATTTTTGATGGTTATATAACTAAACCTGTCAATAATTTAGAATTAATTAACGAATTCAAGAAATTTCTTCCGTATAGGATTGAAAAAAGAGCAATAAAAACTGATGAAAAACAAGAAAATGATCTGGTTTTCAATAAAATGCCAATTGATTTAATAGAAAATTCAGACGATTTCCTTGAAATTTTAAAGAAAATCAAGAAAAATAAAATTTCAAAATATTATAATGTCTTCATTATTAACGATATTGAAGATTTAATTTTAGAATTAAAACGACTCTTGAAGCAATATAATTTCAACGAACTTGAAAATTTCATTGAAAGGCTGAATTCTTATGTTACAGCTTTTGATGTCATTGGTATTAAAAGGACATTGCTGTCATTTGACGATTTGATTCAAAGAATTTCTGAACTAAATAACAACAATTGAAGAAGCTTATTCTTGATAGGGAGTTTACAGATTTAACGAAAAAGTAATTGTAAATATGGTTAAAAAATCTCGGAATATTATGATATTGGTGTCCCTGATAATAGTTTCTATATTATTATCAGTAGTGATTCCTTATATTTCCGAAAAAGCTGACCATCGAAGTATTAATCAAATTTCATTAAGCAATGAACAGCATATCATAAAAAGGTTGAATGAATCAGCATCTTCAAGCATCGGTATCAAACCTGATTCATTACTCTTCTACTCTCAGGAAGCATACAAAATCTCCGTAAAGATAAATGACACTGAAGGATTGACACACTCGCTAATAAATCTTGGATTCTATTATCTTACAAAAAACCAATATATTGAATTTAACGACAAAATTAATATGGCTTTGCAGATAGCTAAAACTGATAAAAATCTGCATCTTGAAGCAAATATCAAAAATATTATCGGATTGAACTACCTGAAACTTTCAAATACCGATATGGCTCTAAAGTATTTTAAAACGGCTGAAAAACAGTACAATCACTTAGAAGAATTCAAAAAAGAACTTGAAACCATTAGAAACATCTATAATATATATATTGATTTGGGTGCATATCCATTGGCATTTGATTACCTTTATAAAGGACTGAAAATTTGTGAAAGCATCAATGACCTTCATGCGATGATGCAGGTGAATAATGATATCGGCGTTGTTAATTTGTGGGTTAAAGATTTTCATAAAGCTAAAATTTATTTTCAAAAAGCTATAGATTTAGCTGAAAAATTAAATGACAAAAGTCAAAAAGCAGGGTGTCTTACCAATCTTGCGATAATAGCTACAACCGAAGGAAAAACTGATTTAGGATTAAAAGACTATTTTGAAGCCGCCGGTATTTATTCTGAAATAGGGAAAAAGAATAGAATCCATTCCATCTACATTAATATCGGAAAGGCTTTATTTGTTGCCGGAAGAACCGATGAAGCATTGGAATACTACTCAAAAGCGAATGATATGGCTAATTCCAATGGGGATAAAGAAGATATTATTACAGGAGGTTTATATAACGGAGAGCTATATTTTTCTTTAAAAGAATATAAAAAAGCCAAGGAATATTTTTCAAAAGTTATAGTTGTTGCCAAAGAAATTAATAGCCGGAATTGGCTGTTGTTTGCTTATAATAACTTATCATTAGTCTTTGACAAAGAAAAAGACTATAAATCAGCTTATCGCTACTATACACTTTATTCTGACCTGAAAGATACATTAAATGATTTACAAAAATCCCGTGAAATAGGCAGGATTGAAATGAAATACTATAGTGAAAAAAGGGAAGAAGTATCAAACTCAGAAAAATCATCTTTATCTTTTTTAGCTACTTTATTAGCCATTGGACTTTTAATAATAACTATTCTTGCTTTTGTTATTTATTATCTTTACAATATTAAAAAGAAAAATAATATCGAGTTGAAATCAACTGAAACTCAACTCATTAAGGCAAAAGAAAATGCCGAGAAAGCTAATCATGCAAAAAGCGAATTTCTTGCTAATATGTCGCACGAAATAAGAACTCCTATGAATGCCATCCTTGGTTTTAGTGAGTTGCTACTGAAGAGAATCGAAGATTCTCAAAACAAAAAGCATCTTAGAACTATTATCAGTAGTGGCAATACTTTACTGGCTCTAATCAATGATATTCTCGATCTTTCGAAAATTGAAGCCGATAAACTTGAATTGCATTTTAAAAGTGTTGATATAGAAAAATTACTTTCTGAAATTAAATATATTTTCACTCCAAAACTCGAAGAAAAGAAAATTGATTTCATAATTACTTGCGTCGAAAATTTCCCCGGAAATCTTATGCTTGACGAAATCAGATTCCGCCAGATTTTACTCAATTTAGCCGGAAATGCAATTAAATTCACTCATTCGGGATTTGTTAAAATCAAGATTAGTTATGAGATGCTCGACCTTAATAAAATAAATTTAATAATTGATGTTGAGGACACCGGAATTGGCATTTCCCCGGAAAACAAATCAATAATCTTTGATGCATTTTATCAGCAAAGTTGGCAGACAACAAAAGATTATGGTGGAACGGGTTTAGGACTGACAATTACCAAAAAGTTAATTAAGAAAATGAATGGTGAAATTTCAGTCAAAAGCGAACTTAATAAAGGTTCAATATTTACTCTGAAATTCTTTGGAGTTGAGGTAATAAATCGTCCTGAAAAAAACATTGAAGCAACCAATAATGAACTTCTTGAGATATTCTTTGAACCAACATCATTGTTAGTTGTTGATGATGTAGATTATAACCGCGAACTCATCAAGGAATATTTGAAAAATTCAAATATTAATATTTTGGAAGCTTCAAATTCTGATGAAACCCTGCGAATTTTAAAAGAATCCAAACCCGGTTTAATTCTTATGGATATCCGTATTCCTATAATTAATGGTAAAGATCTCACTGAAAAGATAAAAAGAGAAAATCTAGCCGTTTGTCCGATTCTTGCTTTTACTGCATCTGCCATGCTCGGCAAAGATTCTGAAAAAAATGATATCTTTGATGGTTATATTACTAAACCTGTGAATTATGACGAATTAGTAAATGAACTTAAAAGATTTCTGCCCTATAGGATTGGAAAAAAAATCCCGTCTAAAATTGAAAGGGAAGATTACGAAAGTTACGTAAGCAGAATTCCCATTGATTTAATAGAAAATTTTGAAGATTTTTTAATAATTTTGAAAAAAATTAAAACCGATAAAGTTGACAGATTTTTGGACGGAATAGTTATTGACGATATTGACGAATTAATTAAAGATATGGAAAGATTACTCAAAAAATATAATTATGATGAGATGCAGAATTTCATCGAAAAACTATCTGCCTATACTACGGCATTTGATGTAAACGGTATAAAACGTACACTTCTTTCCTTCGACGATTTAATATTTAGAATTTCGGAATTAGAAAGTAACAATTGAAAAAATATTTTATAGTTGCCGGCGAACCTTCGGGAGATATCCATGCCGCAAAATTGATGAACAGGATTAAAGCCTTTGCTCCCGGTTCTGAATTCTACGGAATTGGCGGTGAGTGCATGGAAAAGGAAGGCTTGAAGTCTCTTTTCCCTTTGAAACTACTTTCGGTTGCCGGATTCTGGGAAGTCGCAAAACGATATTCTTTCTTTCTTGAAGTACTCAAAAGATGCAAAGAAGAGATGAAGGAAAGAAAAGTAGATTGTTACATCCCGGTTGATTACCCGGGGTTTAACATGAAACTTTCAGCTTTTGCAAAATCCAACAATATCCCTGTATTCTGGTATATTGCTCCTCAACTTTGGGCATGGGGCAAGAATCGTGGTGCAAAGCTCAGAAAAATAGTTGATAAACTTCTCGTTGTCTTTCCTTTCGAAAAAGAATTTTTCGGGAATCTTGATATTCCGACTGAATACGTCGGTCATCCACTGCTTGATGAACCTTTATTCAATTCAGGCTTTTTGCAATTTCAAGAAAGAAATAAGATTATCGCAATTTTTTCAGGAAGCAGAAAACAGGAAATCATCAGACATTTACCGCTGGTTGAAGATTTGATTGAATCTCTGGAAACGAATATTCCTGACTTCTCGATTACACTTGGTTGGTCGTCAAATCTTGATGAGGATTTGATTTTTAATCTTAAAATGAAATACCCCGATGTGGAATTTGCAACTGACTCACGGACTTTAATGAATAACTCTGCGGTTGGGATTATTAAAACCGGTACTTCAAATCTTGAAGCGGCTCTGTGCGGCTTACCCTTTGTTATGTTTTATAAAACTTCCGTTCTTTCCTATCTGGTTAGCAAAAGACTCATTAATCTTCCTTACGTTTCTTTGGTGAACATTATTGCCGGTAAACCTATTGTCAAAGAACTCATTCAAAATGATGCAACTGCTGAGAAAATTGTTTTTGAAGTTAAGTCTATATTGGATTCACCCGAAAAGTATAACAAAATGCAACAGGAATTTATCTCAATAAAGGAATTGCTCGGCAGTAGTGGTGCATCCGAACGAGCTGCAAGAATAATCATTAATGGTATTAATTAATGGAACTTTCAATATCACAGAAAATATTCATCTTTCTCCTTACAATCATCAGCAGAAGCTGGAGAATGAAAGTAAAAGGAACATTCCCCGAAAAACCGTCAATAATAATATTTTGGCATGGGTTCATGCTTCCGGTATGGAAGATATTTTCAAAATTCCAACCTTACGGAGTTGTAAGTCAAAGCAAGGACGGAGAGATTTTATCCTGCTATCTTGAAAAAATTGGATTCAGATTAATTCGCGGTTCATCATCTTCCGGGGGCAAAAAGGTGATTGAGGATATGATTTCGATTTCAAAGAACAATTATTTATTAATAACACCCGATGGTGCAAGGGGACCTGTTTACAAACTTAAAGCAGGTGCTTTGGTTGTGAGTCAGAGAACCGGAGTTCCGGTTTATATATGCTCTGTCAAAATTTCCTCAGCATTTAATTTTAAAAAGAGCTGGGATAAATTTTCATTTCCCCTACCTTTTACTAAGATTATACTGACTTTTTCGGAAAAAATTGTTATTCCGGAAAGCCTTGATAGAAATGAAGTTACGGCAATTATTCAAGAAACTGAAAAAAAAATGAATAAAATGTATGCGATTTTGTAAAATTTTCTTGATTACCCAAAAACTTCATAGTAATTTGTCTTTTATTTTTTTTCAAATTGATAGGTTTATGTATGAAAAGCTTATTAAAAATTGCTACGCTATTTAGTTTTCTCATTTTGATTGCTTCCTGCGGTCAAAAATCAGACATTAAGCAAGGTGAAACGATGAAACAGGAAAATCCACCAATATCGGAAAGACTGAAACAATTTGCTCCGACTTTGATTAAAGCAGATGTTTCACATCTTTCGGAAAACGACAAGAAAGTTGTCAGAATTCTGGCTGAAGCCGGAAAGTTAGCCAATGCTCTTTATTGGAAACAAACATCCCCTGATGCTATTCCAATCCGTGATTCTTTACAAAAATTGAATACCGAAGAAGCAAAAACACTTTTAAGGTATGTCAATATTCAATTCAGTCCTTACGACAGAATCTACGGCAGTGAAAGATTTGCCGGCGTTGGTCCTCAGAAAAAACCTGAGGTTGCAAACTATTATCCGCAGGATATGACTAAGGCAGAGTTTGAAAATTATATCAAAGCTCATCCAGAACAAAAGACCGAACTCGAAAGTCAATATACCGTCGTGGTTCGTGACGGCAGTAAACTCAAAGCTATTCCATTCCATCAGTATTATCCTGAAGTTGAGCAAATCGCCGCGAAACTCGAAGAAGCCGCAAGTTTCTGCGATAATCCTTCCTTGAAAAATTATTTGACACTCAGGGCAAAAGCCTTAAGAACCGATGATTATTTCGATAGCGATATGGCTTGGATGGATTTGAAGGACAACAATATTGATGTCGTTATCGGTCCCATCGAAAATTATGAAGACGAACTTTTCAATTACAAAACGGCTTACGAATGTGTTGTAATGATTAAAGATTTTGAAGCCACCAAAGAGCTTGAACTATACGAGCAGAATATTGATAACTTCGAACACACTCTTCCTTACGATAAAAAATACATCAGAGAAACAGCGGGCAAAGGTAACGTCCTGCAAATCGTAAATGTTGCTTATTTTGGCGGAGACTGCCAAAAAGCTGTTAAAACAATTGCCGCATCTCTTCCGAACGACCCGAAAGTTCACGAACTCAAGGGCGGCAAAAAATCAATGTACAAAAATATGATGGAAGCAAAGTTTGACCAAATTGTAGTACCAATTGCAAAGAAAATACTCGACCCTGCTTTAGTTCAGCATGTTGACAAAAAAGCATTTACGAGCTTTGTTACTCTTCACGAAGTTTCCCATACACTTGGCAGAAGCTACGTTTTCGGAAATGATAAACTCGATGTCCGCAGAGCATTGAAAGAAAAATATTCAGCTTTGGAGGAAACCAAAGCCGATATTTTGGGTATGTTCAACCATAAGTATCTGCTTGATATGAAGTTAATCACTCCCGAATACATGCAGAAAGCAATGGCAACCTATCTTGCTGGTCTTTACCGTTCAATCAGATTCGGTGCCGAAGCTCACGGGCAGTCTAATCTTGTTCAGCTGAATTTCCTCAGAGAAAAGGGAGCTATCCTGAAAAATAAAGACGGCAAGTTTTCAATTGACAAAAAAATATTTTTCGAAAAAGTCGGCGAGCTTGCTAAAATTGTTCTGACAATTGAAGCCGAAGGCGATTACAATCAAGGAGTTAAGTTCCTTGAAAAATACGGTAAAATGACCAACGAAATCAGTGCAGTTATAGAAAGTCTCAAAGATATTCCGAGAGACCTCGACACAACATACGAATATTAAAAAATGCTCTAAATAATTTAATATAAACAACGTTATCCAATTTGAACCCTTATGGGTCAGAAAGTAAACAAATTTTCAAGGAGAAACTATGAAAGATTTTAAAGTTATCAAGACCGCTTTGTCAAGATTTAATTCTATTGATTTCGATAATCTTGGCTTCGGAAAGTTTTTCTCAGACCACATGTTTTTAACAAATTTCACCCATGGTGCATGGGACGAAGGCGTTATTATGCCTTACGGTCCTCTTCCCATGGAACCGGGACTTTGCACTTTGCACTATGGTCAAACCATTTTTGAAGGCTTGAAAGCCTTCCGCGATGTAAAAGGCGGCTTCAATATTTTTCGTCCCGATATGAACGCCAAACGGCTAAATCATTCAGCATCAAGGGTTTGCATACCTGAATATGATGTCGAATCGCTGATTTCTGCAATCAAACAGCTTGTTGTTCTCGATAAGGACTTTATCCCAACAAAAAGGGGACACTCCCTTTATATCAGACCTGTAGTTTTTGGCTCGGGGAATTTCCTTGGAGTTCAGCCATCTGACAATTATATGCTGATTGTTATGACTTCACCTGTAGCCTCATATTATGCTGAAGGATTGAATCCCGTTAAAATTATGATTGCCCATGAATATGTTCGTGCAGTAAAAGGTGGTCTCGGTACCGCTAAAACAGCCGCCAACTATGCCGCATCCCTTCTTGCGGGCAAAAAGGCAAAGGAAGCCGGCTATTCTCAGGTGCTCTGGCTTGATGGCATTACACACGAATTTATTGATGAAGTCGGTGCTATGAACATCATGTTTGTTATCGGCGACGAACTCATCACTCCTCCGCTTGACCAAGGGACAATCCTTGCCGGTGTCACCCGCGATACTGTATTGACACTTGCCAGCGAATGGGGTGTTCAGGTTTCCGAAAGACAGCTTAAAGTAAACGAAGTTTTTGAAGCACACCAGAAAGGTACTCTCAAAGAATGTTTCGGAACCGGAACAGCCGCAGTGATTTCACCTGTCGGTCAGCTTGCTTTCAATGGTGCTGTCATAAATATCAACAATCAGGAAATAGGACCTTTAGCCCAAAAGCTTTACGATACAATCACCGGCATCCAGTACGGCGAAATTGAAGACAAATACAACTGGAACCTTCACATAGACTTATAATTTCCAATCAAACCTCATCCGGTGAATTCATCGGATGAGGTTTTCTTTAATTAATTCTGTCATTTTTGCAATTGCATCTTTTTCTTTTTTGGAAAGATGCAAATATTTCCATCTAACCCACTGATATTATTTCAAATAACGAAATTTAATCCATTGCATCTTTGAATGCAAAATGATGCAAAGATGAAATTTGGGTTGTTTTTCATTCTTCTGATTCCCTTTAGGGAATCAATATTTGTAACACATAGAACCCCAAAGATTTCTTAACCTCGTAGAGGTTAAATATGAAAAACGACGACAAATGTTCGTTCTACTATATAGTGTCTAAGAGATAAAAATCCGTCGGGGTGGTTCGCTGTTACCAATGTTTATTCGCTCCACGAAATCGGATTTTTCATCTTCCAATTTGCATTGCATTATAAAAAAATATTTTTAAAATACGATGCTATGTCCATCTAACTCACTGATATTATTTAAAATAACTTAATTTTTGCCATTGCATCTTTGAATGCAAAAAGATGCAAAGATGAAATTCTTCCGCCCTCTCTTTCAGGGAGGGTTCTTATATTTCAATGAACGAGTTCAAAAATAATAAACGAAAATAACGATTATTTATTGCTATATTAATATGGTAAAATATTTTCTTAATCTTGGGATGATTTTATTTTTTTCTTATTTCAACTTTTAACTTTCGGCTTCTTCTCTTCCATTCACAATTCCCAATTCTCAAATCCCAATTTCTCTACTTAGTTTTTGGTATTTTTCTTCAACTGTCAAATATCACTTGCTTTGTTTGGAAATAAATGTTAAATTGGAAATGCAATTGGCAGTATCATTTTATCACATGTCAGGAGTTTTCTCCTGGCATCTTAAAGAACTTGAAAAGAATGCAAATCACAGAAAAATCGAAGAGGTCGGCAGGAGGGAACTCCTGCCGGGAGGAATTCCCAACTTCATCTACGTATTTTTA
>CAZSHX010000051.1:0-34368 GCA_964606895.1 uncultured Hyphomicrobiales bacterium | reverse complement strand
GAAAGACAAGTTCTTTGTTGGCGATGATTAATTCTTCTTCAAATTTATTATTAGTTTCCATATAAATCTCCCGGTTTTATGCGGCTTTTGTTTTAGGTAAGGTAAAATAAAATGTGCTTCCTTTGTCCGATTCACTTTTCAACTTTCGACTGATTCTACATTCTTTCCATATACCAATTCAATTCCTTTTCAAGTTTTTTTAATTTGAAAATGGAGGTAATGATTTTTTGAAGGCGGATGAACGAGGTTTCGCTTTTAATAACATAATCTGAAGCTTTGTGGTGCATGCAATCTATTGCTACGTCTATTTTGTCCTGAGACGACAGCATTACGACGGGAATATCATTATTGTAAGCTTTAATTTTATCAAGGGCATCAATGCCGTTCATAGCAGTTTTGTCAACTCCATCCAGATGATAATCCAAAATTATTACATCAGGATTGTTGTCTAAATTCGCAATGCAAAGTTCACCTGTGGGGTACGTTTCAATAACAAAATCGGCATGCTGAAGGAATTCAATTTCCAATAATTTCAAAAAAATCAAATCATCATCTACCAGAAATAGTTTTATTTTATTATTGTTTTTCATAAGCTGTTGTTCTTAATTGTTTTTAATTCAATTTCTAATTCCTTGCATGCTTTCAAACAAACATTTCCAATCTGTTCAACCAACTCGGATATACCATCAGCCTGTTGCTGTGTGCTTGCATACTCCTGGACTTTTTTTGCCATGTTTTCAAAATCTATACTGATACCCATTATTGAGAAAGATGGAATAATCTTGTGAACTGCTGAGTACAAAGCATGCCAGTCTTTATCCTGAAGGCTGTGCTTCATTGTGTTGATTAATGGAGGAGTTTGAGCCAAATAGAGTGAAATCATTTCCATCATCAAAGTTGGATTGGACTTTGTACGCTTGATTAAATAAGTTAAATCAGTACATTTATCAGTGCTTGACGGTGGATTTGTCAGTTCGGGTACTTTTTCAGTATCCCATTTTTCGTTAAACAATTCTGTATTCCTTAATAATCCGATTATTTTCGTGTAAAGAAGTCTTTCATCAACAGGTTTTGAAATATAATCATTCATCCCAACAGCTTTGCATTTTGCAAGGTCAACTGTTGTTACATCAGCAGTTATAGCGATAATTGGGATATCAGACTTCATTTGGTTTCTGATGTAATCCGTAGCTTCGAAACCATTCATTTCGGGCATTTGCAAATCCATCAAAATGATATCATATTTAGAATTCTCCATTTTTTCAATGGCAATTTTTCCATTGTAAGCCAGATCGCATTCAAATCCTAATTCATCCAATAATGTCTTCATTAATAGTTGATTCAGAGCAATGTCTTCGACCACTAAAACTTTTACATTTTTAAATTCGGTATCCAATACCTGAATATCTGTATCTATATCTGTATTGGCATTTGTTTTAAGGAAAGTTAAATCAAAGCTGAAATCCGAACCTAAACCAAGTTCACTTTTCACGCATATACTACCGCCCTGGGCTTCAACCAATTGTTTAACAATTGCAAGCCCAAGCCCTGTTCCACCATACAATCGGGAAGTACCGCTGTAAGCCTGCTGAAAATTCTCAAAAATCTTTTCTCTTTTATTTTTTTCAATGCCGATTCCTGTATCCTTAACTGAAAATCCAATATGGACAGTGCCCTCATCTTCATCAATCATATTGACACTAACAGTTATTTGTCCTTCATTAGTAAATTTAACAGCATTACTTACCAAATTTAGAATTATCTGGTGCAAACGGACAGAGTCGCCAACTAAAACTTCAGGAATTTTGCTGTCGTATTCCTTGACCAAGGTAATATTCTTTTCCTGAATTTTTGGCTCAAATAAATGAAGCATTGCAGTAATGGATAATTGCAATTTGAAAGGTGCCTGCTCAAATACCATCTTTCCTGCTTCAATTTTTGCAAGGTCGAGAATGTCATTAATTAAGACTATAAGAGCATCTCCGCTCATTTTAATTGCTGTTAAATACTCTTTTTGTTTTTCGGAAAAATCAGTTTTCATTAAAACTTTTGTAAAACCGATAATAGCATTCATAGGAGTACGAATTTCATGGCTCATATTCGATAAAAATTGCTGTTTTGCTTTGACGGCATGCTCGGCAACTTTTGTTGCATTTTCGGCTTTAACTTTTGCATCTTCGGCAAACCCGGTTGCAAGTTCGGCAAACACAATCGCCTCTGTCAATTCCTTTTCAATTCTTTTTTGGTCGGTAATATCTCTTGCAACCACCACTACACCAAGTACATTTTCTTGTTCATCTTTATAAACTGAACCATTTAAGAGAACATCTGTAAACTTATGGTCCTTTATGGTTAGTGGGAAATCAGCCACAAAGCCTTTATCAAAAACTTCCTTGTAAATTTCACGTGCTTGCTGAGAATTAGTGAAATAATCAAAAAAGTCCGAACCAATTAATCCTTCTCGTGACATTCCTGTAATTTTTACCGATGCATTATTAATATCAGTAATTTTCCCATTCAGATTAATGGTAAATAGGGGGTCACGGCTTGCTTCAATAAGACTTCGTGCATAGTTGGCGATGATTAGTTCTTCCGCCCTTTTTATTTTTTCTTCATTTTGAAATGTAAGTTCTTTATTTGCAATGACTAATTCTTCGGCTCTTTTTTCTTTCTCTTCGTTTTGATATGTTAGCTCCGTGTTGGCAACAGCTAATTCTTCAGCCCTTTTCGCTTTTTCATCGTTTTGATAGGCGAGTTCTTTGTTAGCGATTACTAATTCATCTGCCCGCTTTTCTTTTTCTTTATTCTGATATGTAAGTTCTGTATTTGCAACGACTAATTCTTCAGCCCTTTTCTCTTTTTCTTTGCTTTGATATGTAAGCTCTTTGTTCGCAATGATTAATTCATCTGCCCGCTTACCTTTTTCAGCATTTTGATAAAGGAGCTCTTTGTTGGCAATGATTAATTCATCTGCCCGCTTTTCTTTCTCTTTGTTATTTCTGTCGGCTTGATATTTTATAATTATGATTACAAGGACAAAAAGAATAATAATTAGAACGATAAGTAAAATAAGTAATAATTCGGAATAGTAATTGCTCTTTTCATTTTCTGTTTTTCTTGATTTAAGCAGACTATTCTCTTCAAAATTAATTTCAGAAATTATTTGTCTGATTTTAACGGAAAGGATATTACCTTTTCGGATGTATTCTATCTTTTCATTGTCATTTACTTTATGCTTTGCTGATTCATCAATTAAATTTTTTGTTAAAAGTAATCTTTCTTCAGTCAATTTCTTTAATAAGTCAATTCTTGGCAGTTGATGGGAATTGTCTTTTGTGAGAGAGACTAATGTCTCTATGTTTTGGTGGATGGTAGTCAGGGCATCCTGATATGGTTGTAAAGATAACCCATTACCCGTAATCATAAATCCCCTCGATGCGGTTTCAACATTAAGTATATCCAAAAGGATATCATCACTCTTGCGGAGCACTTCCTGCGAGTGTATCACTAAATTACCTGTTGATTTCACATTTTGAGTGCTGGAATAGAAAATCACCAATACCAGGACAAGTGAAACTGCAACAAGCAAATAGAAGAGTGTTGATTTTTTCCCCAATATGGTTTTCATTAAATGGTTCCCATTTTAATTGTTCGTACTATTTGAATTTCCAATTTCTTCAATTGGGGTTCTCCTTTTGTCTTTCAATTTTTTAAAGTGAGAAGGTGATAGCCCTGTCACTTTTTTAAATTGATTGGAAAGATGTGCAACACTGCTGTAATTCATTTTCCATGCAATTTCAGTAATATTAAGCTCACCGTAAATTATCAGTTCTTTGATTCGTTCAACCTTATGAACAATAATGAATTGCTCTATTGTTGTACCCTGCACTTCCGAAAACAGATTAGCGAGGTAAGTATAATCGTGATTTAACTTTTTGCTTAAATAATCTGAAAAATTAACTTTAATTAACTCTTCAGTATAATGAACCATTTCAATGATTGAATTTTTGATTTTCTCAATCAATATGGCTCGTTTGTCGTCCATCAATTCAAATCCGCAGTTGAGTAATGCAATTTTCAATTCCTCACGCTGTTCGGGATTAATATCTTCCATAATTTCAACTTCGCCCAAGTCCACAACGCGGAAATGTAGATCAAGCTTTTTCAACTCGTCTTTCACCGGCAGTTTACAGCGGTTGCTAACCATATATTTAATGAATAATTTCAAATAATATCTCGAAATAAACTTTAATTCAGTATTTTTTTAAATTTAATCAAATCGTTATCCTCTTAATTGTAATTCAATCTGATTTACTTAAAATTCATTATAATTCAGCAATAATTCGGTATATCTGTTCTCTTGTTTTGCCAAGTCTGGATTCCAGCCTGCCTAACATCTCGTCTTGCTTGCCTTCTAAAAACAATAGGTCGTTGTCAGTGAGCCTTGCAAATTTTTGTTTCAATTTGCCTTTTGTCTCGATCCAGTTTCCCTCTAATTCTGTTAGATTTTTCAAGTTACATTTCTTAATAATTAATAAAAATAATACAAAGTTAAGTCAAATTTAATAATTTTGTGTTATACAATTTATGCAGAAAGTTACATAATTCCCACATTTCTATTTCAAAAAGTCAGGTTGCCATTGCAAAGCTATTCCTGTTGAGGCAGGCGATGCAAAAAATCCCATTTGGAGGCTCTTGTCCTGAAAGCGATGAAGTTCTGGAATTAAAATTCCGCATAAAGCTCCTACTCCCAAGCCCACCATAACATCCGACGGAAAGTGCTGTAATGACATCACTCTCAGATAACCCAGAACAAGCGGAGGAATTGTTGCCGCCGCATATAAAAAATATTTATTATTTCCAATTTCAGGATTGTAATCGCTGATTACTTTTGCCATGAAGAAAGAAGCCGCCGCAACGGTAGCAACATGCCCGCTGTAAAATGAATTCCTGTGATTTCCTGATTTTCTTTCGTCGAAAGTCAGTTGGTCATAATATGCTATCGGTCTCATTTTATTAATGAATGTCGGTCCGAGAAATGTCCATTCGTAAATATTTGATGTAACTGAGATGACTTCGATGTACATTAATAAAACATCCGACCAGTCTTTCCTGATTTTCTTATCGAACAGCATTAGAATCGGCAAAGTCACTGCTCCCGAAAGCGTGTAATTAGAATAGTCCTCGTATGATTTTCTTTGTTTAGGGTCATGATTAAATGCCCACTTGTCTATACTGTTTATTCCGTCTTTGTTTAATCCATCCAATTCCACTTGGCTAAGATTCGGTTTGTGCAAAATCAATGGAATACCGATATAATTTGTTGTTAATCCAACAGCACAGATACTACCCGTAACCCAATAATTCACATGATAAGGATGAAATGATGAATCCTGAGAATTTGCCTGTTGAACACAACAAATAATCGAAATTGCAAGGATTATAATTTTTAGCTGATATTTTTTCATGATTTCAATATGTTTCTGATTAATAATATATTTCGCTTAAGTGGGTTCAACTCAGGAACCTGATCGCTTTTTCTATTTCAGAAAGTCAGGTTGCCACTGAACTGCAAGTCCTGTACCTTCTGGAGAAGTATATAACCCTAATTTTACATTTTTATCTTGAAAGCGATGCAGTTCGGGGATTAAAATACCGCACAAAGCACCAACGCCCAAACCAACAAATACATCAGATGGAAAATGCTTAAGTGCCCTAACTCTCAAATATCCTAATATTAATGGTGGTATTGTTGCCGCACCGTACAAAAGATACTTATTGTTACCTATTTCAGGATTAAAATCGCTGTAAACTTTTGCCATAAAGAAAGAGGATGCCGCAATGGATGCGACATGACCGCTGTAAAACGAATTTCTGTTATTGCCCGACTTTCTTGCCTCATAACTTAGCTGTTCATAGTAGGTAACAGGACGGAATCTGTTCTGGAATGTAGGACCCAAAAAGCTCCATTCGTAGATATTTGGAGTAATTGACATAGTTTCCACATACATAAGCAAAACATCCGACCAATCTTTTCTGATTTTTTTGTCAAACATTAGTAAAGCAGGCATAAGAATAAAGACAGGCATAGCGTAATTTGAATAATTTTCGTATTTATCAAGTTGTGCAGGATCCTGCCTTAAAGCCCAGCTGTCAATACTGCCGATAATATCCCTATTCAAAGCTGAAATTTCCGTACGGGATATTTCCGCCTTATTCAGAACCTTTGGTATGCCAATATAATTGGTGGTTAATCCTACGCCGATAATTGCTCCGGTAACCCAATAATTAATGTGGTAAGGATGAAATGAGTCATCACTTGAAACAGTTTGTGAAAACAAGGGATTTACAAAGCTAAAGCTCAGAAGAGCGATTGCGAGGATTATTTGTCGAATATTTTTCATAATTATTTGTTAATTGGATAAAACGATTTTTTAAAAAAAATTGAGGAAATCTACATCAAACGGAAACTCAGATTTAGACCATAAAGGTCTCCCATAGTATATGGCTGAACATGGATTCTGTCCATCAAGCTTTGTTTTGTATCGGGTACAACAGGTTTTTCATGCTGGTCAACGCACCAGGTAGCTATGAAATAGCCGAATGCCGCACCAAAAACACAATCAGATGCCCAGTGTTTATCCTGATAAACTCTTGCACTAACAGTTAGAACTGCAGGAGCATATAATAATACTTTTGCCCAAACGGGCTCCACATTTCTCGAGAGAACAGTAGAAATCACAAATGCGGCACCTGAATGGCCGCCGGGGAATGAATGGGCATCATCAATCATAACCGATGAGAAGGGTTCGTACGATTGAGTACCCTTTTCAGTAAATGGTCTCGCCCGCCCGATTGCAAATTTCATCAGAAAAGTTAAACCTCCTGTATAGAGCGAAGCCTGCCCAATTTCATAAGCGATTTTCCTGGATTTCAAATCATCAAATATCAATGAATAGGCGGCAAAACCTGCAAAAAAAGCAATTGGAGAATACAGGTCGCCATACATTCTTCCAAATACAATTGCAGGATTATAAAAATATTTTTGAGTTTCGCCTTTGAAGTCCCCTATCTTTTTTCCTGCCGGTAAAAAGTCTCCTTCTTTAAAGGACCGTCCATCCCTTTGAACTGCCTCGCGAATTGGTTGGTCTGCTAACATTGTCAGACCTGTACCTGCAAACATCAAACCCATTTTGAGATAATCCACACCTTCCCATCTGATTGGTTGTGTAAAGAAATCGAGTGTTTCGCTACCGAATTGGGAAAATGTATATTCCTGATGTGCATAAAGCGGTGATTCATAAGTTGCAATAAACATTACGAGTAGTAAAATTATCTTTTTCATTGTATTTACCTTGATATTTGTTCATTAATTTATTTTTTCATTATTGATAAAATTGAAAATTTATTAAAGTTTAAAATTTCCAACATTAATCATGAGATAAAACCTCTGCTCGGTAGCAGTCGAAAGAAATGTACCAAAATCGGTATATCTGCTGGACGAGTATAACATTTGTTCAAATCCGATGTGGACATTTTGATAGAGTTTGATAGTTATTCTTGGTTTAATTATTGCAATAAAATTATCTCCTTTGGCTCCGACATGCTGGCCAACTCCATCATGCGATGCAACAACATTATAATTATGAATCCAGTAAAAATTTCCAATAAACTGGATGCTTCCCCAACTGAGATTCAGTCCGCTTTCAAGTTTTGACTGCAAACCACCTCCATAATTATAATCCCTGAGCTGTGAAGTATCAGGACCAAAACGAGTACTGTTTCCCGCCAAAGGCACAATTGCCAAATGCAGATTTGTAAAAAGAAAAGTTTCCTTTGCGATAGGGTATTTCGACATAATACCACCACCAAAACCAATTGTTCCAAGCTCGAAAGTTTTATTATCATAGTAATTATAGTGCTGGAATATACCCATCACCATTTCAAGGTCACCTGATTTAACATTTTTTCCGTACAAAATTCCGTACCCTGTTATCATTTCAATCAGTTTTCTTCCAATACCAAAATTTACTCCAGCACGAATCTGAAAATAATCAAAAGGTTTCCATTCCCTTTTTTCTAAAGCATATCCGTAATCAAGCTGAGCATTAACAAATATATTTGATGGTCCTGTCCAAAACATTCCTTCATCATTTGCTTTTCGTGCTCCTACAGAAATCTCTACATTCAGAGGTTCTTTCTGATATACTTCTTTGTGGGTTAAGCTTGTCAGCTTGCCCTGAATCAGCCTGTTCATAAATCTTGTAGGACTGAGAACAGCGGCACCTAATTCCCTGAAAACTCTCTCTGCTCCCGTAGTTCTGTCATCCAGGATGTTAGAGCCCAACCTGTATAGGATTTCACCATAGAATGCACCGCTTATTGGAGTGTTGATAATATCATTATATGATGGAAGTGTTTTTTCTCCAAAATATTCCCACATTAAACTGCCTGCAAAAGCAAAAGGCATAGATTCAAAGAAAGTATAACCGCATGCACGGGCATTAGTAAATTGAATTCCACCAGAATAAGGATGAGCAAGAAAATTCATTCCAAATCTGTCCCCGTCCCATTCCCAGCCTGTTTTTATATTACGTGACCATGTTGTAGGATTAACCCTTGCATAATCTGCATTCATGGCATACCTGTTGACAGCCCACAAACCGATATTAAAAAGCGGAACTTCGAGAATTGGTACCCAGAGCGGTTGTCTTTTGTTATAAACAGGGTCATCATTCAGCAAATCACCAAATACATTAAATTTGGTTGAATCTATTGATTCAATCTGGTCATTCTTATTAGCAGGGTCTGAATTAGCTTTAATGATTTTTTCATCAGGAGTGCCTTTTATAGTATCACTTTGAAAATCTGATATGATTCTAGCAATATTTTGTCGGTTTTGATTTACTTCTACACTTGGCTGGCTGTGGCATAGAGACATCACAGTCAAATAAGTAAATACAATAATAGCCGCAAGTGCTATTCTATGTTTAATTGTAGTAATTGCCATTTTCTATGTCCGGTTGTTTGCTAAATAATTACACTGCAAAATTAATGTTACTACGATAAATTTGTGTTACATAACTTTGATAATAAATTACATAATTCACACATTCAAATAAAAATCTTTTTATACTCAAATTATTTTGTACTTTTTCGTAAATTGAATTTAGCAAGATTAGTAGTCTGAACTTTGATTTATTTGATTATTTTGATTTCGGAATAATTAAAGAAGATGAGTTTTGAAAAAAATGAATTGTAAAAGTTTTTGTTCTATTGAATATTCTCACTGGAGAGAGTTGTCTCAAATAGTTGCAAACTTAACTTTTTTTGTAACAATTAGCTAGCTAATTGTTATTTTTGTATTTGTAAGTGAAGTAAAATACAAAAAGGATAATTCGTATGTGCCTCAGGATATTTTTATTCGCAATAATTGTGATGTCATTCATGTTTAGCCCAATTATTGCACAAGATAATAATTCTAATTACAATGAATTTGAATCCGTCAAAATTGGTTCTCATATATGGATGAAAAATAACCTCAATGTTGATCATTATACTAACGGAGACCTGATACCTGAAGTTAAAAATTCAAAAGCATGGATGTATATGAAAACCGGAGCATGGTGCTATTACAATAACAGTTCAAAAACCGGAGCCAAATTCGGGAAGCTCTATAACTGGTATGCAGTTAATGACTCGCGGGGCTTAGCACCTGCCGGCTGGCATATTCCCACTGATGAAGAATGGACAGAATTGGAAAATCATCTTGGGGGAGGTGAAGTTTGCGGCGGTAAATTGAAGGAATCAGGAATTTTGCATTGGTTGAAACCAAATACCGGTGCAACTGACGAAAGTGGATTTAATGGAATTCCGGGCGGCTATCGCGACTATGAAGGCACTTTCTATGGGCTTGGAAGCTATGGAGGATGGTGGTCTTCTTCTGAAGGCGGAACAGTAGAAGCATGGGGCAGGGGTCTGAACCACGACAGAGCAAATATTTACAGATACGACTACGACATGGCAAACGGATTTTCAATTCGATGTTTGAAGGATTGATTTTCTTTTTGAAATAATTCAGAATCAATCAATACTTGGCTTTTCCTGTAACTTTTTACTTAATAATGTATTACTATAAAATACGTTGCTTCTGCAATTGATTATTTATTTTTTTTGGAGAGAAAGAAATGAGAAAACTGTTACTGCCGGCTAATCTCGTGCTTATTGCTATTTTTTCGGTAGCAATATTGTTTGTTGCCTGCGAGGAAAATCCAATAACTTCCAATAACGACATTACGACCATCAAAGGTAAAATTGTTGACCAAAATACAACACCCGTACCAGGTGCTATTCTGAATGTGATTGACCAGGCAACTTCTGCTCCAAAAAATTTGTTTTCTGATACAACAGATGAAGACGGAAATTTCCTTTTTACCGATCTTCCTTTGGATATGTCAAAACTATCTGTTAAAATCACCCATCCCGATTTCAAGCCGTTAACTGATAATCTTTTGGATTTCAGGTCAAAAACATCTGCTCCTGTTATTCTCCAATATCATGATTCCTGCAACGGAACCATAAAAATTTCTGCCTTTAAAAGTTCAGACAGTTCAGCTCTAAGTGGTGTTGAAATCCGATTATTCAGGGGAACGCTTATTCGAAAAGATACAACATCTGCTCACGGCTACTTTGTTTTTCACCATATTTGCCCGGGCACATACATCGTAAGGCTTTACAAATCGGGTTATGGTCTCATCTATGATTCCGTTCATATTGCCGCAGATGATTCTGTATCATTAAAATATTACAAGACCGCAAATCATCAGGACACATGCTGTAATGGTGTACTTACTTTTACTCCAAAAGATTCAACCACAGGGCAACCGCTTTCCGGCACATCTGTTAAGCTTTACAAAGGAAGCACTTTGCTCAATACCTTTACTTATCAGGGTACCGCCATAACATTTACCGGACTGTGCGAAGATACTTATTATATTCATCTGGACAAAACCGGATATACAGGTTACGGTTTCGGAGTAAATATTCATTGCAACGATACTCTAGACATTTCCAGAGGTATGCTACAAGCTCATGCAACCGATACTTGCTGTAAAGGAATTTTGAAAATATTTTTAAAGGACAGGCATAGCAACAGTTCACTCACTCATTCGGCTACCATAGGAATATACAGGAATGATACATTAATTCAAACCCAAACCACAACAAACTATACGTATTTTTCTAATCTTTGCACCGGCAACTATACCATTAGGATTTCTTCAAGTTACTACGAATCTCAAAGTTTCAGCTATACATCGCATTGCAACGCATTCGATACAACTACCCGTTATCTTGTTGCCACCGGAAATGATTCCTGCTGTAAGGGCAAGATTGTTGTGAACGTGAAAGACAGTCTTTCGGGCGATGCAATAGATTCATGCTATGTCGGATTGTCCCAGAACGGTAAAACTATAACCCAATCTTACACTCAAAACGGAAGCGTAACATTTTCGAATATCTGCCCGGGTACATTTTCGCTGTACTATACTAAAAAAGACTGGTACAGACCTGAAGCCATGAACTGGAATGTAACCATGGGATGCAACGATACAGTATCATTTACCAAAACGATGATTTCATACAGCCAATGCTGTAACGGGACCATAAGCGGAACGGTTACCGACTCAACCAGCGGTGACAGGCTGGATAGTGTTGTCGTATATTTATCTTTGAATGGTGCACACATAGCCAATATGAAAACAGATGCAAACGGTAACTTCTCGTTTACCGGAATTTGCCCGGGTACATATACTCTCTATTTTGGTTTGGCAGGTTACAACAGCAAGGGCATAAGTGCTTTCACTGTAGGGTGCAACGATACTTCGACTAATCTGAATGTGAAGATGATAAAGAAGTAGAAAAAATTAAAATCTCCAAACCCGTTAGTCGCTTTGACTAACGGGTTTTTTCTTTCCCTCTCGTACCCAAGCTCCCGCTTGGGAACTTAAGGTCATAACAGCGATTGATGGAAAAAGTTCATGATATTTGAAATAAAATTCTTAATTTGGGGTTTATATGTAATATTAATATAGAGGAAAATGGGAGCAACAACCTCAAATATCGAAAAGTTGAATTTTAATGAAGTCTGGCTAATGTTTCAGGATACTGATAAGAAATTGAATCAGTTGGAACGACTTTTTACAGGTCAGTGGGGAAAGTTAATTGAATCACTTGTTGAGGGCGATTTGGTTAAAATATTAAATGAAAAAGGAATTGATGTTGTCACCACATCAACACGGACAAAAAGATTTTTTAATAATCGGCAATATGAATTTGACATTATTGCCGAAAATGGTGATGATATTGTTATAGTAGAAGTCAAAACCACATTGAAACCCAATGACATAAAAGAATTTTTAAGCGAATTAAAAGTAATTAAAACGGTACTGCCAAAGTATCAGCACAACAAAATAATGGGAGCTGTAGCCTATCTTACAGACGAAGGCGAAGCGGCAGTGATGGCTGAAAAGAAAGGATTATTTGTTATCAGAGCTACAGGAATCAGTGCAAGCATTACAAATTCAGCAGATTTCAAACCCAAAATCTGGTAATACAGGCAAGGAGAAGTATTCCGAGAATTCCCCCGGCGATTTCGGTGTCCGCAAATACGACGAAAATATTTCCCAACGGCAGGAGTTCCCGCCTGCAGTCTTCAACTTGCTATATTTATATTCAATAAATCCAAGAAGCCAGGAGGCAACTCCTGACCATAGATAAATATATTTACTCTCATTTCATAGCAATAAATAATTATTTCTTTCGTTTATTAATTGTGATATCGTACTTTGAAATGATATTTAGTCAACCTCACTCCGACCCTCTCCATTCTTGGAGGCTGTAAGAATTGCATCTTTTGCATCATTTTGCATTCAAAGATGCAATGGGTAGAACTTCGTTAATTGAATTAATATCAATAGGTTATGTGAATATTGCATTACATTTTTTAAATTACTTTTTTGAGGATGCAGTGCAATATGGGAAAATCAGGAAAGAAGAAATCTTAATCATCTTATTCCCTTAAATCCCAGAAATCCCAGTTCAAGACTTTGCCGAATATTCATCAAACTGCATCAATTGCATTCCAATGATGAAAAAGATGCAATGGTTAAAATTTCGTTATTTGAAATAATATCAATTGGTTAAGCAATATTTTATTGCAATTTTTACGGAAAATGAATAAAAAGATGCAAATTGGAAAAAGAAATTGGATTTCTCTGACAGAGCAAACTTATTATAGAATAATGAAATTGGAATAATAAGAATTATTTCATTCTTCTCTTCATCCCCTCAAACAACTAAGCACCAAACCAACTAAACGCCTAAACTTTAAACATCTCAACCTTTGTATTTCAAATATTTTTTATTAATTTAAGAAAATCATTCGAATATAAAAATAAAAACGGGTGATTGGAGTGATAATGCTTTTGAAATAAATAGTTTATGAACTTTATTAAAGGAATATAAAATGACAATGAAAGAAATATTTGACAGCTATAAAAATATTGCAGTTTACGGTATGTCAAAAAATGAATATAAAACTGCCTATTCCGTACCTGCATTTATACTGAATCAGGGATATAATATCATTCCGGTGAATCCTTCGACAGATGAAATCAATGGTTTGAAATGTTTTCCGAAACTTGAATCAATTCCGGATAAAATTGATATTTTAAACGTTTTCAGACCATCTGCAGATTGCCTGAATGTGGTTCAGGAAGCTGTTGAACGAAGGAAGCAAAAAGGCGACATTAAATTAATCTGGCTTCAGGAAGGTATCATCAATCATGAGGCTGAACTGCTTGCAAAGGAAAATGATATTGATTTCATTCAGGATAGATGTATCTACAAAGAATATGTATCCCGATAATGATTAATTTTTTCTCATGCCCTGTAAATACAGCAAGTTTCGGTAAGACAAATGGAAACGGTTAAGTTTACATTTGCGATTGCAGATTATGGAATAATTGCTCTTTATTTTATAGCGATTATTTTTTTAGGAATCTGGGGTACCCGAAAAAAAACATCATCAGGTAAGGAAGACTTCCTTCTGGCAGGAAGAAAACTTACACTGCCCGTTTTTGTCGCCACATTGGTATCTACATGGTACGGAAACATTCTCGGTGTCGGAGAGTTTGTTTATTCCAACGGAATTGTAGCATGGGTATGTTTTGGCTTGCCTTACTATATCGCCGCGGCATTATATGCCGTCCTTATAGCAAAAAAAGTACGGAATACGAATGTTTGCACAATTCCTGAGCAAATTCAGAAAAGCTATGGCACAACTGCAGGGAAAGTATCATCGGTAATTATTTTGCTCATCACCATTCCTGCGGCTTACATATTGATGCTTGGAATAATTATCCGAATGTTCGTAGGCTTGGAATTATGGATTTGCATAATAATCGGTGCTTTTATTTCGTTGATTTATTTATATAAAGGCGGATTCAAAGCCGACATTATGGCTAACACTGCACAGTTTGTCCTGATGTTTTTGGGTTTCGGGATTTTGCTTTATTTTTCTGTTGTCAAACTTGGTTCCTTTTCGGATATGTTTAGCAGATTGCCGGAATTGCACAAAGATTTTTTTGGCGGATTCCCTTGGCAAATTATAATTGTGTGGTATATCATTGCCCTCCAGACATTTGTTGACCCTGGATTCCATCAGCGATGTTCTGCGGCAAAAAGTCCGGAAACTGCACGTAATGGTGTACTGGTTTCAATTTTATGCTGGATTGTGTTTGATTTTCTAACTTTGATGACCGGATTATACGCAAAAGCATATTTCCACGATTTGGCTCCTATTACTTCTTTTCCGGTATTGGGAGAAAATATTCTTCCGGTTTTTGCAAAAGGGTTTTTCGTTGCTTCTATGCTTTCGCCTATTATGGCTTCTCTTGATGGATATACTTTTGTTAGTGCGGCAACAATCGGAAATGATTTGCTTGAACCTTATTTCAGAAGAAGGAATAAAATTCTTTCGTCAAAATCATTAACCAATATAGGCTTATTAATTACTGCAATTGTCGGGATAATGATGGCAATTATACTTCCTTCTGCAGTACAACTGATTTATAGGACAGCATCAATAGCCGTGCCGGGTTTACTCTTGCCGCTATTATTCAGTTTCAGCAAAAGCTTCAAACCTTCCGGAAAGAGCATTTTATTTCTTATGCTGACTTCTTCGGGGATATCCGCAATTTGGACAATCATGAAAATACTTGGAGAAAACAAGATTTTGGATTTATTGCCGATAATACAGAATACGGAACCAATGATTCCGGGAATACTGGTTTCATTGGTTATAAGCCTATTTCTTCTGAAAGGGAAAATTCCCCTCTTGAGGGGTGGCACGAAGTGACGGGGTGGACTCTTCAAGTGTTTAGGTGCTTAGTTGCTTAGGTGGTTAGGTGTTTGATGAGATGAAGAGAAGAAAATCCCCCTAACCCCCTTTTTCAAAGGGGGAATAAAGAAGATTTCTTTGAAAGATTATAAAAATTGAATTATTAAATATGGAGAGATATTCATGAAAGAAAAAAATATGATTTGGACTGTTTCGAATATGCTTAGCTTTTTCAGGCTTTTGCTTTCTATTCCTGTCGGTTACGCAATGTGGTACGAAAAGCCGTGGATTGTCTTAGCAATCGGAATACTTGCAATTATTACCGATTTGCTGGACGGGTATATAGCCAGAAAGATGAATCAGGTGAGCGAAGCAGGAAAAGTGATTGACCCGCTTGCTGACAAAATATTTATCGGGACTATCGGCTTAATACTTGTAATAAAAGGATGGATGCCTCTCTGGCTTGGTTTGACAATCATAATCAGGGACATTCTGATAATGCTCGGCGGGATTTATGCCACCCGAAAACTCAAATATGTCCTGCCCTCTAACCTTGTTGGCAAGATTACGGTTGACCTTGTAACAATTTTATTTGTTGCTATGATTTTCAGATTAGAGTGGATTGTTGTATATTGGCAATGGCTTGTTGTTGCAGGATTAGTTTATTCTTTCATCCAGTACGGAGTGAGAATGTTCAAACTTTTCAAAGAAAAGTAAAGTTTGGAAAGCTTTTTGCTGTATTTATTTCTTTTATTTATACTTGAATTTATATGGAACCTGATATTTTACACAACGGGATTTATAATCTGAACTCAACAGATTATTATTTCAACCGCGAGTTGAGTTTTCTTGAGTTTAACAAAAGAGTCTTAGCAGAAGCTGAAGATTTATCCCAGCCTTTGCTGGAAAGGCTGAAGTTTGTCTCAATCCTCAGCTCCAATCTTGATGAATTTTTCATGATTAGAGTTGCCGGAATAAAGAATCAGGTACTTGCAGGAGTAGTTGAGCTTTCTATGGACGGCATGACTCCTCAGGAACAAATGACTGAAATTCGAAAAGGCTTGCTACCACTTTATGCAAAACAAGAGCAAATTCTAAATGAAATCCTTCTTCCTGAGCTAGAAAAGGAAAATGTTGTTCTCCATTTCTACGATATGCTGACAAAAGAAGAAAAAAAGAAGCTGAAAGGCTACTTCTGCCAATCTGTGCTTCCATTGCTTACACCTCTGAGTTTGGACCCTGCACATCCTTTTCCGAGAATAATAAACCGTAGTTTGAATATTGCTTTTGTTCTTAACGACAAATCAAAAAAATCACCTGACAGAAGAATTGCATTTCTCCAGCTCCCTTCATTTTTACCGAGATTCGTACCAATTGATAATCCTGTTGGGTACCATTTTGTATTAATGGAATCAATCATTAAAGCCAATGCAGAAGTTTTATTCCCCGGGCTATTTATAGAAGCGGCTCATACATTCAGGGTAACGCGTGATGCAGACGTAGAAATTGCTGAAGACGAAGCCGAAGATTTGCTTAGAGAGATAGCAGAGCAAATAAAACATAGAAAATGGGGAACAGCCGCTGTCAGGCTTGAAGTAAGTGCCAAAATGCCTGAATATCTTCTTGAATTATTACGAGGTTCCCTCGAATTGGAACCAACCGATGTTTATATCGTAAACAGAGCACTGAACTTGCCCGATTTCATGCAATTAACTAAGCTCGACCTGCGATTACTTAAAGATATCCCTTTTCAAACAAATATACTTCCGGAATTTTCGATTGATGGTCCTTCGATATTTTCGGCAATTAAGAAACGTGATATTATCGTTCATCATCCTTATGATTCATTTACAAACAGTGTCCTAAAGTTTATCAATCTTGCGGCTTCCGATAATGATGTCCTCGCGATTAAAATGACTCTTTACAGAGCAGGTACTAATTCGCCTATAGTTGCCGCATTGAAACAGGCGGCTGAAAACGGCAAAGATGTTACTGCATTTGTTGAATT
Organism: uncultured Hyphomicrobiales bacterium; assembly: GCA_964606895.1. GTDB lineage: Bacteria > Bacteroidota > Ignavibacteria > Kapaibacteriales > UBA2268 > CAZSHX01. The sequence continues at coordinate 16,960 of CAZSHX010000051.1, read as the reverse complement.
GAAAGCCAGATTTGACGAGGAGAATAATATTACATGGGCAAAAGAACTTGAGCACGTAGGCGTGCATGTTGTCTATGGAGTTTTAGGATTAAAAACACATTGCAAAATTGCAATGGTTGTTCGCAAAGAAAGCGATAAGCTTCAAACCTATCTTCATTTGTCAACAGGAAATTATAATCATTCAACTGCTCGTTTATATACCGATTTGGGATTATTTACTGCAAATGAACAGTTTGGAACTGATGCGATTCATCTTTTCAATTATCTGACCGGTTACTCCCATCATAAGGACTGGAATCATTTCATCGTAGCTCCTATCAATTTAAGACAAAGAATTATTGAATTGATTGATAGAGAAACTGAACTTCACACACCCGAGAATCCCGGAATGATTTGGGCTAAGATGAATTCTATAGCTCACGGAGAAGTCAGTAAAGCACTTTACAGAGCTTCGCAAAAAGGAGTGAAAATTAATATTCTTTGCAGAGGTATTTGCTGTATTAAACCCGGTTTGGAAGGAATAAGCGAAAATATTGAAGTTAGAAGTATTTTAGGTAGATTTCTTGAACATAGCCGATTATTTCTTTTCCAAAACGGAGGGAACAAGGAAATTTATCTCTCAAGTGCAGACTGGATGAGCCGTAACCTGCACAATAGGGTGGAGCTGATGTTTCCCGTTTACGACAAATCTATTCAAAAAATGCTGATTGAATTCTTCAATATTTACTGGAAAGACAATAAAAAATCTTGGTTGTTGAATTCTGACGGTTCATATACTAAATTGCAACCAAAGGATGATGAACCTCCTTTTTCAGCTCAGGAGTATTTTCTGAGTGAATCTCAAAAATTCAGAAAAAAGACTAAACATAAACTTGTCCACTATACAAAACATGGTTAATAAGAATGAAGTTTGACACAAGAATTGCTTTCAAATATATTTTAAGTTTCAGGTCGTTTCATTTTATTTCTCTGATAACCCTCATTTCATTTTTCGGGATAGTCATAGGAGTTGCGGCAATTATTTGTGCTACTTCCATATTCAACGGATTCAGGGAATTTACCGAAAATCAGCTAATCGGATTAGACCCTCATATAAGATTGACAGCCGAAAAAGGTGCATGGCTTGATAATGCAGACTCCTCAGCCAAGCTTTTGCAATCATATCGTGAGATTAGAGCGGCATCTTCAGTTATTCAGGGAAAGTTGATTGCCATCAAAAAAGCAAATATGAAACTATTGCTTCTGAATGGTGTTAAAAAAGAAGAATTCAGACAAGTCTCGGGAATGGAAAGTTCGATTATGCTTGGTACTTTTCTGATTCAGGATAAGAATGATAATTCGTTCATTGTTCTTGGTTCAGGTCTTGCCGATAATATTCGGGCTTTACCTGGGGACAGCATAACATTGATGTCATTTGCAATGATTGAAAATGCAATAAAAACAATGTCAAATCAGCCGACACCAATGCTTCATGTTTCGGGGATTTTTCAATCTCATAATGATGAATATGATAATTTGTATGCTTACACGAATATCGAACAGGCAAGGCGGCTATTAAATGTTCCGGAAAACTCAGCTTCTTCAATTGATATTAGGTTATTTTATTTGGAGGATGTTCCGAAAGTTGTAAAAATAATTAAACAGCAATTTCCAAAAGTGACTATTCAAACTTGGTACGACTTGCACAAAGACCTGTATAATATAATGCAGTTAGAAAGAATTGCCGTATTTGTAATATTGAGCATGATAATCGTTTTGGCAATATTTAATGTGCTGGCATCAATTTCGATGACGGTTATTGAAAAACGAAAAGATATTGGCGTATTAATGGCAATAGGTGCATCGCCATTTCATATCCAAAAAATATATATCAAAGAAGGAATGTTAATTGGTATGATAGGTACGCTTTTCGGAACTTTATTGGGTCTCGGTTTATGCTGGAGCCAGTTAAAGTATGGATGGTATTCAATGAATGGGGCTAAATATCTTATCAGTGCCGTGCCGGTTTCTGTTCATCTAACAGATATAATAGCAGTAGTAACTTTATCTATCGTTCTTTCTTTTGTATCGGGATATTTCCCCTCAAAATATGCATCAAAGTCAACCGTTACTGAATCGCTTAGAGAAGAATAATTTGTAAATAATTTTTATTTGAATTTATAGATAGGAAATGTTATGTCGAAAAAAATCGGGTATTTTTTGACCTTTATAACTGTTTTTATATTGGTTTTAAGCAGTAATCTTCAATCACAAAAAAGCAATAATCCTGTCATTTTGATGCAGGGCAAAATTATAGATTCCCAAACCGGAAGTCCGATTGGAACAGGAATTCAATTCGTCAACTCAGCCGGAAAGAAAATGCAGACGAAATCCAATCCGGGTAGCGGAGCTTACACTCAGGTTTTAAATCCAAATGAAGAATATATCGTTATGTTTAAGGAATATATTCTGGTTGATGAATCAAAAACATTTGCAACTCCAAATGTTTCAGAGTATCATGAGATGAGCAAAGATTTTCGGGTAAGAAAAATTGAATCAGGAATGGAGCTTTTCAGATTCAATGCTTTTCATCCCAATGAAGCTAAAGTGGAAGGTGTTGGCATAAAAAGAATGAGTGAGATTAAGGAACTGCTTTCCTATAATCCTAAAGTGAATATTCTAATTACCATTAATACCGGCGATTGCAGTTTCAAGCCAATTAAAAAATCAGTTCCCGACGAAACATCAAAAAAGAAGAAAAAGACTAAAACTCTTACAATCACACCTGACCAGCAGATGGATGAGCTTGCTAATGCACGAATTGCTTCCATCAAGGATTATATGAGGCAGATCAACATACCTGAACGCATGGCTACTTTTGAATTGAAAAATACAAAGTCTGCTTTTGCAAATGTTCCCAAAAAGGAATCCAAAAAGAAAGATAAGAAAACTAAAATCGAAGCTCCTGCAGTATCTCAATCTCCTAATGTTGTGGTTACTGTCGGCAGAATATTGAATTTATAATTTTCATTTATTTTTCTTTTTTATTAAATTAATAAAATTTTATTTAATTTTGTTTTTTTGAATTAACTAAAGTACAAAATGAAAGAAGCGTCACTAACAAAACTTGGAATAAAAAAAGCTGAATTTTATGCTTATCACGGCGTAAAATCTGAAGAACAGACTCTTGGCGGTAAATATGAAATTGACCTCGATATGTGGTACGATGCAACAGCCGCCATAATCAACGACGATGTTAATATTGCTCTGAATTACGAAGAAGCTATGGCTTGTATCGAGGAAGTAATAAACGATGACTCCTACAATTTGATTGAAACCATTGCAAACGAAATTCTGAACAGCGTTATGGAGAAATTGTCGAATCTTCAGAAAGCTACTGTTTGGGTAAGGAAGATCAATGTTCCTATCGGGCATGTCGTTAGTCATATTGAAGCCGAGCAATCAATGCTCAGAACCAAATAAAGACGGATTTTAACCTTTATGCCATCTGAATTCCTATTATTATCGGTCGGTTCAAATCTTGGCGACCGAAAAAAAAATATCCAAAATGCCTTTACGGATTTATCCGATAAAGGCATTTTGTTTGATGCACGTTTATCCTCCCTCTATGAATCCGAACCGGTTGGATATTTAGACCAGCCATGGTTTTTAAATGCCGCAATTTCCGGTTATACTCATCTGTCAGCGAAAGAAATTCTTTCCTACTGCAAAAATCTTGAACTAACACTCGGCAGAATTTCTCGCGAAAGATGGCATGAGCGGGAACTTGATATTGACATTTTGCTTTATGGCGAACATATTATTGAAATTGATGATTTAAAGATTCCACATCCCGAAATGCAATCCAGAAAATTCGTTCTTCTGCCTTCTTATGAAATCGCCAAAGATGCTTTGCATCCCATTTTCCACAAAACTATAAGTGAACTGCTCGAAAATTGCAATGATAATTCAGATATTTTCTTGTTGGAATCCGATTCTGATTTGAATTCATAGATTTAAGTCCGCGATGACTCAAACATTGCCAATATTTTTCTTAATTAACACTTGATGTCCAGCAGTTTTACCTTTGCGGGACTTTTTTTTTTGCTCGTCTGCTCCCCGAAAAGTTCCGCCTTTTTTTGTTTTCTGATATATTTTCATTATGTTGTAGTTGTAGATTATGAAAATTAGATTATTTTATGAAATTTGAGTATTATGAATCAATTAATCTTAGGCGACAACCCTGAAATCATGCAGAAAACGGCTAAATCTTCTGCTAACTCTAACCTACATAGTGCAAAGAACGCTAAAAAAGACGAGTTCTACACTCAGCTTGCTGATATTGAAAAAGAACTTAGCCACTACAAAGAACATTTCAGGGGAAAAACCGTTCTTTGCAATTGCGACGACCCCCGTGTTAGCAATTTCTTTCATTATTTCTCTTTTAATTTCGAAACTTTAGGACTTAAAAAATTAATTACAACGTGCTACAAAAATCAGGATGCTGATTTATTCAGCGAAAATAATTCCGAAAAAGCTATTTATCTTGAATATAACGGTGATTTAAACGGTAATAAAGTTCCCGACATCGAAGAAATCGGTATTAAACATCTGAACGGCGACGGAGACTTCCGCAGTAAAGAATGTATCGAACTCCTCAAGCAAGCCGACATCGTCGTTACCAATCCGCCATTTTCTTTGTTCCGGGAATACGTTGCTCAGTTAATTGAATACGACAAAAAGTTCGTTATTATCGGGCATCAAAATGCTATTACTTACAAAGAAATATTTAAATTAATAAAAGAAAATAAAATGTGGTTAGGCTATGGTTTTTCTGGTGGTGCCGCACATTTTATCAATCATCATTATGAAGATGTTGCTACTTCCAGCAATCATAAAGAAGGCATGATTCGTGTTTCAGGTGTAGTATGGTTTACTAATCTTGAAATTAATAAACGACACGAAGACCTTATTCTTTATAAAAAATACACCCCCGAAGAATATCCCACTTACGATAATTATGACGCTATTAATGTCAATGTTACTAAAGATATTCCTTGCGATTATGCCGGAGCTATGGGCGTGCCGATTACTTTCCTTGACAAATATAATCCTGAGCAATTTGAAATAATTTGCTTCGATTATGAAATTAAACAAGGATTTTTCCAAGAATTAATAAAAAAGAATTGGAAAGGAAAAATTGATAGAGGTTACATTAATGGTCAAAGATTATATGCAAGAATCATTATCAGAAATAAAAGATTGGGAAACTAAATGAAAATCGAACTGAAAGAAATTACTATACGGGAATTAGCCGAAGGCTACAAAGATATGGCTAATGAAGGTGTTGTCGGCTATGGCGGCAGGCTCGATATCCGCCCGCCTTATCAAAGGGAATTTATTTACAAAGACAAACAGCGTGACGAAGTTATCAATACTGTTAATAAGAATTTCCCGCTGAATGTTATGTATTGGGCAGTCCGCGACGACGGCAATTACGAAATCATTGACGGACAGCAACGCACAATTTCTGTTTGTCAGTTTATTAATGGTGATTTTTCTTTTGATATGAGGTATTTCAATAACCTTCAGGACGACGAGCAGGAACAAATTCTCAATTATAAAATAATGGTTTATTTCTGTAGCGGAACTGACAGCGAACGGCTGAACTGGTTTAGAACAATAAACATTGCCGGAGAAAAGCTAACCGAACAGGAACTCAGGAATGCCGTTTATTCAGGTCCATGGGTTACCGATGCAAAGCGTTATTTCAGCAAAACCGGCTGTGCAGCTTACCAAATTGGCAATGATTATCTGACTGGTTCCACAATCCGCCAGGAATATTTGGAGACGGCAATTGATTGGATTTCTAAGGGAAATATTGAGCTTTATATGGCAAACCATCAGCACGACCAAAATGCAAATGCTTTGTGGCTCTATTTTCAAACTGTAATTACATGGATACAAACAACTTTTACGGTCTATCGCAGAGAAATGAAAGGAATTGATTGGGGTGTTCTTTATAATAATTATAAAGATGTTATCTTCGATACTAAAAATCTTGAAGAAAGAATTTTAAATTTAATCGAAGATGATGAAGTGCAAAGTATAAAAGGTATTTATTCGTATATCCTTACGGGTGAAGAAAAACATTTAAATCTTCGTCAATTTGATGATAAAATGAAAAGAAGAGTTTACGAACGTCAAAATGGTAATTGTCCGACATGCAAAAAACACTATGAATTATCCGAAATGGAAGCAGATCATATTGTGGCTTGGCATGAAGGAGGCAAAACAGTAATAGAAAATTGTCAGATGCTTTGTAAACTTGACAACAGAACAAAATCAGGGAAATAGAAAACCCATGCACCTCCCTTTTTCCGGTCGGAAAAACTCAGGTGCATGACGGAAAAACTTAGGTGCATGACGGAAAAACTCAGGTGCACGACGGAAAAACTTAGGTGCATGGCGGAAAAACTTAGGTGCATGAAAGAAATACGAAGGTGAAATAAAGATAAGTTTAGTTTAACGATTGAAAAATGCAGGTGCATAAAGGAAAAATGCAGGTGCATAAGAATTTTATCTTACAGTCTATGTTATTTATTCGTTTTAATTTATATTTTATTAATTTTCAGAGGAGAAATAATTATGCCTGGCTCAACATTGTCTCAAATCCACATGTCTTACTCCGAATTAGTGGTCGTAAGCGATTCAATCCATTCGTTTATGGTTAGGGACGCGGCGGAATTTACTAATTACGGTGTTCTTCCCGCCGCAACCACGGCGTTTAAGGCAAAAATTGATGTCTTTGCTGACCTCCCCATTGATATTGAGTTTCTTGCCGTTCTGATTGATTTAACTGCGGCGAAGAATTTTATCGCCAGCCAGCTGAGAGTAACCCTACGGGAAATCGGCGAGCGTGCCCGTATGTGTTTCGGCACCGATACCGGAAAGTATATTATGTTTCACAACAAGGATTTATCCAAATTATCCGATGGGGAACTGCTTACTTTCAGCAGACTGGTCAAACGTTCAGCCGATACGTTCCATACCGAACTGCTTGTTTACGGTCTGACGGCTTTGATGATTACCGATTTGGATACCAAAAACGCTGACTTCGAGCTGGCATTAAGCGCCCAGAGATTTCAAATAGCCGCGAGGGATGCCGCAACCAAGGACAGGGCAGAGAAAGCACTCGAGCTTTACGGCTTGCTTACGAGTTACTGCGAAACAGGCAAAACCATCTGGTACGAAACCAATGAGGCATATTACAATGATTATGTCTTGTTCGGTCCGAGCGGAGTTTTGCTTACTTTGGTTCCGCCCATTGATTTTAATTATATTCAGTCGTTCCAGAAGTTTGAATGGACGGCACTTACGAATGCGACTTCCTACGAAATCGAGATGAGCAGTGACGGTACAAACTGGACGGTTTTATATACAGGTACGGCAAGTGAGTATGCTTACGTTCCCACGGGCGGCGGGTCAATTGAGTTTCGTTGCCGCGGAAGGAACAGCGGCGGTTACGGTCCTTACTGCGACCCGATTTCAGTATTGTACGTGGAACCTCTTCCTGCTCCGGCAACTGTTACCGTTACGGCGGATTATTCGATTCCTCCCAATGTTTATCTTGATGTGTATTGGGACGCTGTACCGGGTGCGGAGTTTTACAAGGTTTACGAATGCTGGGTTCCATTTGGTGCGCCGGAGGGTGTGTTCAATAATTTGGGAAATTTCAATCTGACGAACGTAAGGCGGCTTGTTACGAGGAACAGGCGGTATTATTACAAGGTGAAGGCGGCAACAAGCACGACGGAAAGTGCGGACAGCGTAACGGTTTATATAGATGTTCCGGCGTAGGAATTGGGAAATGAATTAGTTGTTATATTTTATTTAATTTTTTAAGGTTTATTATGAAAGTTGAATTAACTCCAGAACAAAGGGAAAAAAGGGTTAAAACTAACAAAAAGATTATGAAATTCGGTTGTTTGCCGATTGTTATTTTGTTTGTTGTCGTATTTATAATAAGTTTATTTATGCCAAAAGATGAGAAAGTAGCTCAAAATTTAGACTTAGTAAACGGTAAAAATCAAAATATAGCCAAACCTATTTCTGAGAGTCAGAAAAAAGAAAAAGCAATTATTGATATTGTAAATGGCTTCAAAGAGGGTGACGGAAATTCATATGCTTATGATTCAATTAAAAGTCCTAATACTGCCGGTATGTTTTTATTCTTTGAATCAATTTGGAATGAAAAAAGGTTATTGGCAAAACATTGGAAAAATTCAATTGAATTTGCACAGAAAGCATTTGAAATTAAGGGGGTTGATACAGTAATTTTCTCAACTCAAGTAAAATTGACTGATGCTCTTGGTAATACAAATAAATCAACGGTTTTAAGAATTGGATACCTTAGAAGCAAGTTTATGCAAGTAAAATGGGAGAATATAAAGAATATGCCATTACTTAATACATTGTCAGTTATATCAGAAGAAAGCCTTGCATATATGCATGGTTCAATTCAATCTAAGTTGACTCTATCTGATTATAAAGAAATCTACTATTAAGGTATATGTTTTTTAGGAGTATAATTTTTGAAAAGCAAACAAAACACCCCGGAAGCTGAAACTTTCGGGGTGATTTGTTTTTTTCCTGTTTATTGGTCAGGAGGGAACTCCTGATCAAAGATAAAAATACTGTCGAATTTCTTGGTTTTTGGGAAGGTTAAAAATTTTGTTTGAACATTTGCGGTAGCATAAATTTAAAAACAGCCATTCGGTGTTGAACCAAATGGCTGTTTTAATTTAATAACAAATTATCATTTTACTTGTTGATAATCAGGTTTTCTGTTTTGGTGAAAGGACCCGATACCATTTTAATCATATAAACTCCCGAAGATAACTGACCAACCGGAACGTGCAATTCATACTCGCCAGATTTAAGTTCTTCATCAACAACATTTCGAACTACTTCACCCATTGTATTGAAAATACTGATTGAAGTATATCCATCCAAACCAACTCCGAATGTTAGTTTGAAGTCGCCATTTGCAGGATTCGGCTGAGGAGCCAGAAGTGCATAACTTGATTTTCCTGATAAGATTAAAGTTCCGTTCAGGAAACAGACATTTTGCAATCCGATTGTTACTGCCTTTTCTTCGGGTGACACACAAGGTGAAACATCAGAAGTGAAATACATGAAAGATGAAGGAGATTCATTCAGGAAAATCTTCCAGTCGGCTGTGAACAAAGTTCCGTCGTAGGGAAGATTAATAGTTCCTGTTCCTTTCATCTTCAAAATTCCGGTTTTAAGGTTAGTCAAATCCGGAGCGTCCCAAGTCCAAGGTGCTAATGTAGAAGTAATCGAATTGTTTACCAATTGAACCATTTTGGGGTCGAATCTAACAGTGATAGCCAAATTATTTATAAAAGGTTTGGTGAATGCACCAATCTTTGCTTTGACAGGAATCTTACGTGTCAAACCGGGATAGGATTTTACAACATTAGGATCGGCATATAAGTTTACAATATCACCGGTACCGTTAAGAGTTACTACTACTTCAATATTTGAGGTAGCCACGATATGAAGCTTGGTAGAATAACTGCGTTTTTCTTTGGGGCTGAAAACAACACCGATTTTAATAAATCCACCTGATGGAATATCAAGAACTGATGGCAAACTAACTGTAAATCCTGACGAATCTGCCCCTTCGAAATAATATCTGAGGACTGAGATTGTTGAATTTCCGCTGATATTTGATACTGTTAAATCTCTACTGAAATTGTCACAAAGTATAAGCGAACCGAAATTTATTTCAGATTCCACACTCAATCCCAAACCATTGCATGAAATGGCAACTGATGTATCCTTGTTCGGATTTTTATTCGGACCGGGTAAAGCATCTGAATTAATCTTAATTATTGCTGTTCTATTTCCTGAAGCCTGAGGAGTGAATTTGACATTAAATGTCTTCATATCCTTCATTGGCACAACAACATTGTCAGTAATTACACCATTATCGAAATTGAAGTCGGCACTAACCGGTTGAACTTTCATAGTATTGATTTGTAAATCTGCTGTTGTGCTTGGATTAATAACCTCGATGTAGGCTATTGATTCGTCGCCCGGTTTAACCGCTTGGTCACAAACCCAATTCGTTAATATCTTAGGTAATGTACCTGAACCGGTCAATCCTGAATATAGAGTATCCTTACGATTTTCCACCATCATCATGAAGGAATTGTTATAAACGATTTCATCTGCAGGAGTAAATCGAATATTCAATTGTTGTGTACCACCTGCAGGTATTGTAAATGGAGCAATTTTATCAATTATATCAAAAAAGGCATTGGTCTTGTCTTCCAATTCAATTTTTAGAATTTTAACAGTTGCTATACTGTTGTTCTTAATAACCAGGAATGAATCATTCTGAGTAAGAACCCTTCTTCCGTGCCAATCAATACCTGTGACGGAAACATCTGCATCAATTCCGTTACCGATAAGAGTTGTTGTCGGCAAAGTGCAATTTGTTGCTTCGTAGCGAATAGTTGCAGTCCTGATTCCGGGAACAGAAGGAGAAAATGTAACAGTCATTTTAATGCAGTCGCCAGGGCTAAGAAGAAATAATTTATTATCACTTAATGAAAAGTCACTGGCATTGATACCTTCGATTATAGGCTTAACAGAAATCGAAGATGTATTGCTATTTTTAAACAGACAAATAACCGTGGAATCCTTCTTCGCATTTAGTGTGACATCCTTGAAGTCAATCGGGTCCAAAGCTATGCCGCTACAAACACCGTTACCAATAACATTTAGAGACACATTAGCGGCACATGCATCAGTAATTATCAACTGAGCAAGTCTCGAATCAACATCCTGCGGTGTGAATACAATTTCAATAGGGATACACTTTCCCGGTTCGATTTTCTGTCCGACGAGTGCGGCTCCAAGACTATAGTCCGCTGAATGAACTCCGGTGAAATATGCACTGGTGATAGTTATTGGAAGTGTACCATAATTACATAAAATACTTGTGAATACTGAATCCTTATAACCGCCAAGTGTGCAATCTTTAAAATCAACGATATTCATACTTAATGTTAACTGAGGTGCTTCCACCTTGAAAGTAGTATCGGAAATATCTTTACTACCGGGTGTCCCGCCAAATTTATTAATATATGCATCTTTTCTGCCATTACTTTTCAGAGTAAAAGTACCGAAAGTTACGGGACTGGCAAAAACACCACATTCATATCTATTTCCATCAATGTCAAAATCAAAATTGTTGGAATAGTCAGGACTTGGAGTAAATCCCGTAGATACATACCTGATTGTTAAATCGGGGTTGAAAATGGCAGTAAAATCCTTACCTTTTGTTGTAGGATTTTTGGGTAAACTAAAAGAAGAATTTTGATATTGTCCGGTATATTGACCATATACATAAATTTCGTCAAGAAGTGGAGGTGTTTTTTTTACATATCTGACTTTCAAACCCCAAGCTTTAAATCCATTCCAAATCTGGTCCGGTCCAATCCATGCAACAAAAGGTGTCTGACCACCCGGTGGATATTTTGCTAAAAAACAGTAAGGAGCATTGTCAACTTTCAGGTTGGGAGTGATATACCCAAAAGTAGCTCCATTTGCCATAGTCCCAACAACCCAGGCATTCCCTTCAGGATCAGCACAAACTCCACTGGCACTGTCGTTACCCGGACCACCTGCAGAAACTGCCCAAAGCGGGTTTCCGTCTCGGTCATATTTTGCAAGGAAAAGATCGGTACCACCCAGATTCCCCATGTTTTTACCGCCTATGGTAGTATTAGCATCAAAATTTCCAGTAACAAATTCGGAATATTCATTGTCCAAACAAGCAAGACTTGTAGCCCAGTCATTTTGAGCTCCGCCTTCATTCTTTGCCCACATGAAACTCGATTTAGGTGCTACTTCGCCTTTTATCCTGTATTTAATGCCCGGCTGTGGTGGTACCCAGCGATAACTGAAGCCTGTTACGTTATTTGCCAGTGATTGCCAGCTTATCCCATCATTCATGCTATATGTAAGATTAACAGGAGTTTTGGGGTCTATGCCTGCCCATTGAATAATTATTGTATCGCAGGTAGAATATACTTCTCCCCCGTTTGGAGTTATGATTCTTATCTCTGTAATACCTCCTACAAGCGGAACGATAGGTGGACAGGGAGAACCTTCTGCAATTAAAGAAGCTTGCCTGTATCCTCCGGGTGCTAAGTTGGTAAATTTTAATTTTAAAGTAAGAGTTTTACCGGTGTCAATAGTAAACGGGGTGCTTTTTATTATTCCGCTGGTATCAATCGAATCAATTGTAAAGTATTTATTCGGAATTGTATAAAGGTTATCAACCCGTAAAGGTGAGTTTCTGGGTGTTAATGTCAGATATTGATATGACGGTACTGTTACAGCAGGATCTCCAAATGAAACAATGTTGTCCGACAGGTCAACTTTCCCCAGGCTCTGGGTTGGAGCATAATAATCCCTTACGACTTGATTAATTGGCGGGTCCTGCCTTTTGAAAGTTATATCAATTGTTCTGTTCCGGGAAAGATCTGTACACCCAAAAGGGGCAGTCCAGACTATATCACAAAATTGCTGACGTTGAATTTCGAGAGCAATATAACTGTAAATATCTTTTAATGCGGCTTTGGTATAAACGGCATAAGCCTTTCCTCCGGTTTGGGATGAAATTTTTGCCAAGTCAGCCTGCATTGGCATAGCTACAGTAATACCGTAAACTATAACACCTTCAGCATGCAGATATTTGAGCAAAGTATCTGTCTCTGGCGGTGGAGGTGTGTTTGGATCGCCGTCAGTCAGAAAAATAACTATTCTTTTTTTTGTAACCTCAGGTGAAAAAGTCCTGAACATATACAACGCACCTGCCCTTGGATCCATTATAGGTGGTTCGTACAAGGTTCCGCCACCAATATAAGTTTTTTTCAATGAATCCAGCAATCTCGGTCTATCAGTCGTAAACGGACATCTTATCTCGGCTGTTTTTGCAAAAGCTATAATTGCAACTTGAGTTCCATTTGTAAATTTTATGGTCTTGATGAATTCCGTTGCTCCTTCTTCAACCCAGCTCCAGCGAGTTTGGTTGCTATCATTCACCCAGCCCATAGAACCGCTTTTGTCTATAACAAGAATGATGCTGGCAGACGGGTCAACAATCGAGTCTCTGCATTCAATACTGACAGATGCATTGACAAATTGACCGTTTTCTTTAACATTAAAGTCAGATGGCAACAAATTGGGATAAGCATTCCCTGCTCCATCCAGAGCTACAAACCCGGCTCTGACTCTTGGAAATTTTGAAACGTCAACCTGCGATATATTGAATTGTGTTTGAGCTTCCAGTCCTAATGACAGGAACAGAAAAAAGCTTAACAAAATCCATTGTTTGGCGAAAAATTTCTTCATTTGCAATCCCCTTTATTTACGATAATATTTTTTTCTACTCAGTTATATTATAAATAACAATTTAATCATAAAAAAGTTACAAATAAAGTAAAAAATTTTTAAAATTGTGTTGCTGGCTCTAAAATTGTCAAAGTTTTTTGTTTTGTATTCAATTCTGAAAGGATTCCTATGGGTAAAGTAATATTATTTTCATGATGCCCTAATGGTAAACCAATTATTGATGGGATTCCTAAAGGTTTTATTCTTGATTCAATAATACTTTTTACTGTAAATGAGATGACGGGCCAAAAATTTCTGCGGGCGGTTAAATTCTTAAAGTATCCGAAAATAATTGCATTGCATTGCTGAAGTTTGCCTGCAAGCCAAAGCTGAGTTAACATCCTGTCAATCCGGTAGGGTTCCTCGGATACTTCTTCCAGAATGAGAATCGAATTCTTTGTGTCAATTTCATAAGGAGTTCCGAGCAAACCTGAAATAATTGAGAGGTTTCCACCTACAAGTTTTCCCGTTGTAATTCCTTCAGTTATTATATCAATTTTTGGAAAAACATTTTTTATTTGAGTGAATTTTTCTTTGGCAAACAGAACTTTTACCACATTCTCCGTGGAATACTGGCTCCAGCTTGATGAAGCAACAGGACCATGAAATGTTGCAATATTGCATTTTTCATAAATTGCATTAATCAATGCCGTGATATCGCTGAATCCCATTACTATTTTTGGATTTTCCTTAATAATATCATAATCGAGCAACGGCAAAAGCCTCATAATTCCGTAACCGCCTCTGCCGCAAATTATGCAGTCAATATCTTTCCGGGTAAAATATTCCATCAGCTCTTTGGCTCTTTCGTCATCAGATGCTGAAAGATATTTATAATTGCTGTCTCGCTTGAGGATCGTTTTTCCTACTTCAACCGTACAGCCAAGCTTTTTCAGAGTAGAAATACATTTTGCAATTTCTCCCATTGAAGTCGGGCTGGCGGAGGCTGTTAGTGCTACCTTTGAACCTTTTCTCAATCCTTTAGGAATTATAATCTTCGGAGTTTCCAAAATAGGAGAACTTGAAACAGCCGGAACTGCTTCTTCAGGTGAAGTCAGAACGAAGGTGTTCTGTTTCTTGTCTGCCGCATTTAACAAACTACTGCCCAAAAGAGGGATGGTTGCGGCTAAACTTAAAAATTCTCTTCTATTTGTTTTCATATATTTTTCTTTTGACGAATTATTCAATATTCAATAATCAATAAATATGCCTGAAATCGAAAATTGTGACAAAAAGAAAATATTTTCGTTCCAAATTTTTTTAACCCAAAAAAAAATAGTATTTTTGAAATCCTGGATAGGTGCAGGAGTGGTTTAACTGGCACGCCTGGAAAGCGTGTGTACCTGAAAGGGTACCGAGGGTTCGAATCCCTCCCTCTCCGCTTGAAAATCACGCAAGTGATTAGAATATAATCAAAAAGCCGGATTAATTAATTCGGCTTTTTTTTGTAATATATTCTTATACAAGTAAACACCAAACCCCAAATACTATCATTGCCATTTCATTTACCTATAAAAATTCCGGGAACATATTGCAATCCTTCCAATACTGAATTGTATATTATAGGTCTATACCTATAACCATCCAGTTCCAAAATGCACACATATCCATGAAGAACGAAATCAATATTTTGGGTATAACTCTTACCTTCAAGGAAATTAATTTCCATTCTGTTTTTTTCAGAATATTCCGCATAGGGAAAATAAAATTGAACTTTATAAGAACCGGGAGGTATCTTGGCACTATAATGACCTGTAGCATCGAATTGACAAATGATAGGAGCACCATCATTGAGTGTAACACTCGGTAAATCGCCACCTTCACCACCCTCATAAAATAGATGGACTGAATCAACTTTGGATTTAAATTTCATTTGTCCCTCCAATATACAAAAATTCTTACATTTTTCTAAAGTATAATGATAGATTTCGTTAGTATCAGTAATGCAAATATTCGTTTTTAATTGTTTGTAATCATTATGACTTATACTGATATCATACTTCACGGTCGAAACAATAATATTAAAAATTCCGGCTTTATCAGTCTTTCCAAAATAAAGTGAACTGCCGTAAAATGTTTCAATTTCAATACATGCTGTCTCGATAGGTTTAGAAGCAGAATCGGTAACAAGAATTGTTATCTTATGGGCAGAATATAACAAGTTTGCATTTATTAGTAAAATGCCAAGGATAATAATTGAATTGAATATTTTCATAATGAACCGATCTTCTAATTATGGATTATGGATTATGAATTATTTTCTCTTGAATTAAAAAAAAAACGAACTGATGAGAAAGACTCAATTTCTTTAAATTATTAAGGATATCTCATTATCTTCACTAAAGTATCATTTTGATAAAACTTTACTAAACTGAAATCACATCTCTTAAATGTAGCAATTGAATAATAATATTGTCCAATTGGATGAAGTGCTCCATCAGTTACATCATACTTAACATTCAATATTCTCTCTTGAAGGGTAATCCCTGTAATACTTATTGTGATTGGTTTGGTTTTGGGCATGATAACAGCAACAGCAAAACTATCTATAAATGTATCATAATCAATATGTGGATATTCAATCGTTCCATCTAATCTCAAATTCCTAAATATAGAAAATAATTCAGGGATACTGCTGAAAATTACAAAAGAGTGGGATTCATTCATTTTATACGTGCTGTCAATATATAGAATTCTATATGACTGAAAATTCAGATTGATTTTCTGATATTCAATAGCATTTGGAGATTCTTCTTTGCATCCTGCAAAAAGCAGAATGAAAGAAAAGGCAAGAAGAGCAAATAGAGTTTTCATTTTTTTTTTGACCAATCAGAAAAAATTCCACAATTGACTCAAATATAAAGACACAATTACCACCAAAAAAGTTACAAATTATTTTTGGAGAAATCTCTTAAAGTTAAAAAACATGCTCAGTTTTGTTATTTTTCCCCGGATTCTCAATTCTCAATTCTCAATTACTCCAAGAGTCCACCCCGTCACTTCGTGCGACCCCTCAATGAGGGGAATTTTCCTTTTCCCTCTTTGGAAAAGGGGGTTAGGGGGATTTTCTTCTCTTAAATTCTTCAAACACCTCACCGCCTAAGCAACTAAACATCTCAACTCTTGAAGAGTCCAACCCGTCAGGCTCCGCCTGCCATCCCTCAATGAGGGGAATTTCAAGAAGTTTTTCTTCTCTTTCTCTCTTCAACACCTCACCACCTCACCAACTAAACATCTAAACTCTTTCTTCTTCTTCAAACCGATCAATATACCATATTTTTGCTAATTGTTCATCGGTCATTATATATTGTTCCGAACCCTCATCTATCTCGTATTCCTGCTCTTCCAAAACTGCATCATCATAATTTTCTTCGTCAAAAGATGCAATGGTGTTTTCGCTTATGTCATTGTTTTTATTATTGTTTACTCGATTTTTCGCCATTGCATCTTTTGCATCATTGGTATGCAGTTCTGCAGTTTTTCTCTT
>CAZSHX010000050.1:0-34481 GCA_964606895.1 uncultured Hyphomicrobiales bacterium | reverse complement strand
GTTTTATATGCTATCACTACGTGATAGAAAGGGACAGGGGTATTTCGCAGTTACAAACATTATTTCGCTACGCGAAATTGGATTTTTCTTCTTCCAATTTGCATTGCATCTTCAAAAAATAATTTGTAAAAAATGCAATTCTCTTTCATCTAACCTATTGATATTATTTAAAATAACGAATTGTTTTCCGTTGCATCTTTGAACGCAAAAAGATGCAAAAGATGCAATTTTTGGTGAATATTCGGTAAAAGTCTTGAACTGGGATTTCTGGGATTTAAGGGATTAAGAGGATTTGAATTCTTAAAACCATATTTTTCCCAAATCCTTGACCTTAGTAGCCCGAGAATACTAACGACTCTCACCTCTTACCTTATTAATCCTACAAAATTAGGTAATAAGGTTTGGGTAATGGGGTACTGTCTGTTATACTAAGGTTTTCTCTCCAAACATTGCGGCATTTCAATTTATTTATCCGTAAATTTAGTAATCCGAAATATTCTCCCAATTTTGCATTGCATCCTCAAAAAATATAATGCAAAGATGCAATTAATTCTCGCCTAACCTATTGATATTATTTTAAATAACAAATATTTTTCAATTGCATCATTGGTTTCAAAAAGATGCAAAGATGCAAATTCTTACCGCCCTCTCCAAGAATGGAGAGGGTCGGGGTGAGGTTGACTAACTTACAAAGAACGAGAACTTACAAGAAATAAACGAAAATAATTATTATTTATTGCCATGGAATAAGGGTAAAAATATTATACCTAGGTCAGGAGTTGCCTCCTGACCTCTTAGATTGATTGAATGTATATATGGTGAGTTGAAGACGGCAGGAGGGAACTCCTGCCGATAGGAAATAATTATTATTTATTGCTATGATATAAGAGTAATAAATTATCTATTTACAACAACAGGAATTATTCTGGTTACATCTCCGTGAGTTATTGAAATAAAATATATACCATTTGGTTCATCGTGGCAATCCCAAACAATATCACCCGATATTGCGTTTTCCTGCTTGATTGATATTTTTCCTTCGCTTGCAATGGCACTTCCTGCAATATCATAAACAGAAATTTTGGCAAAGTTTATGTCATATCTTGAGTCCCAGTATATATTGCATAATATTTTATTATCAGCGGGAATGGGATAAGGAGCGAAATTGTAAAGTTGTGTAGAAATTTCAGTTTGCTCGTTAACACTATTAACATCTGAAAATGAAATTTTGATTATTGAATAATTGGATTTTGGTGATGATGCCGAAAAATATGCAATATTGCTAAATGAATATAAGTCATAAAGATGTTTATAAGGGTAAGTAGAAATTGAATCCCAATTTGAACCTGATAAATTATTTTTATTTATTGAAAATATTTTATCCCATGCTACAGTATAAATTCCTTCACCAAAATTTAAAAATTCAGCAGGATACTCATCTCTTCTGCTTTTGAAAACAGTATCGAGACTTTTGGTATTGATATGAAACCTAAGTATAAAAGATTCATTGTAAAGCGGTCTGGGTATTCCAGTCGAATCGATTATTACGGAATCACTATATTTTTGCACAGAAATTAAAATTTCACTTTGAGATGCCTTTGTAAAACCTTTGAATCTTCCCATAAAAGTGAATAGATATTCCTTTGACCAAATTATTCCATCTTTTGAATAGATGCTAAAGATTTGCGATGTATCTTTTAAAACAAAATTAAAACCAGATTTGATAAATCCATAACCTGAAAATTCATTTTTCTTTCTTTCAATACTATTATCAATGACTGACAATGATTCGAATATCAAATCACTGCTTACAAAATTAAAATTTTTATCAAAAGTCCAAATCATACAATATGGGGCATCCATACGAGAGTTAATAAACATCAAAATTTTATTTTCGGTTTCAATAAAAAACGACCTGCTATAAATATTATTTTCATTAATTTTGGTTTCATTATATTGAACAAAAGTTTCTCCTGAGTCATTTGATAACATAATATTTGTTTTGGATTTCATATTACCTCCTGTTTTAAAAACAAAGCAATTTCCATAATCATTCAAATAGATTAAATCTGCAAAGGAAAAATTAACAATATTACTATCAGTAAATAATTGCGGTTTCCAAGTTACACCACCGTTTTTAGTAGTAAAAACCTGACCATTGTTTACAAAAACAACACCATAGTCCTTATTCTTCCAATATTCTTTATTAGCAGAAACAATGTTAGAAATCAAATCCCATGTCTTTCCTGAATTTCTGCTAATGTATATTGTTTTATTAAAACCAACTGCTATCACAATGCTATCTGATATAAACCTAAATTTGATGTAGGATTGGTCTTTGACATATCTCTTTACTGTATCTTTTGTTATTAGAACAAGATTTGTATCAATATTTCTGTAAAGTGTTGGTGAAGTTAAACGATTACTAATATTGAAATATTTAGGTTCTAATTGAAAAATTTCATCATTCCGGATATCGAAAATACCGACAGATTTTACAAGCTTTGACCAATTCTTTCCGCCATTCGGAGATTTGAGAATATAGCCGTCGTTGTTAACGTAAATATCACTTCCCGACTCCTTTAAATTGCGTGGTACTGCACAATTTGAACACAAACCAAGTTTTTTGAAATCAATTGTCTCGCTTTTTTGTTGGTCTTTAATATCCACTATTGTAATCTGCCCGGTATCAGAAGGTAGAACAAATGTATTTCCAACAACAATAAATTCTTTAGGTATGATTTTGAATGAGAAACCAAGAGCGGTCCTTTCGTTGAAATTTTTATCAAGAAAAATGATACTCGAATCGGAAAGAAGAACCATGTTATCTTCGTAAAAATCCAAATCATAAAATGAACGGGAATAGTTGCGAATTTCCCAACTATTCCCGTTATCGGTTGAAAAGAGTATTGATTTATTGTTAGTTATTCCAAAATAGTTTTCATTTCTGTTCTTCATCTTCAAGATTTGAGTTGTATATTCAAAAATCTTTTTCTGTTCCCATGTATAACCGCTATCGTTTGACTTCAATATTAAACCTCCATTTCCATAAACAATGATACTCGAGTTGTTTGAGGTAACACCAAGAAAATCAATAATCAAGGGTTCAATTTTTATTTGTACATTCGAGAACAAAGGCATGGCACTTAGCAATAAAATCAATATAGTTTTCATTCGATACTCTCTTTTATGAAGATATAAACACATTTACAATTTACGAACAATTATAATACAAAACAAGAAATAAAATACAATATATTTATTTGAAATTTAAGATTACCATTATACTTCCTATTCCAAAATTCTCTTTAGCTTCAGCAATTCTATCACCAACAATAATAACTACAATCCATTCCCCAAAATTTCGTTTATTCCATTGTTTATTTTATAATATTGATATTAAAATGGAATCAACACCTAAATCTTTACGTTTGCAGATTGCTCTTTTCGGCAGAACAAATGTCGGAAAGTCCAGCTTTTTAAATATGCTGTCCAATCAGGACTTTGCAGTTACTTCTCCCATTCCCGGAACCACAACCGATATTGTCGAAAAACCGATTGAGCTTTTGCCACTCGGACCCTGCACAATACTCGATACAGGCGGCATTGACGATACATCCGAACTCGGCGAAAAAAGGATTCATAAGGCTTTGAAAATTCTGGACAGGGCAGAAATTATTATTCTGCTTGTCGAAGCAGATATCTGGACTGAATTTGAAGAAATTCTTGTATCGCAGATTCAGAAAGCAAAAATTCCTTTTGTTATTGCTGTCAATAAAGTTGATATTAAAAAACCATCAGCCGAATTTTTGGTTCAACTTGGGAAAATTGCGAAGGAAGTTGTTCTTTGCTCAAGCACTGACCAACTTCATCGCGAAAAATTCGTGAACGATGTCAAAAATGCCCTGCTTAGTGTCACTCCCGACGAGAAAACCCAGTCCCTGCCATTGCTCGGGGATTTGGTTAAGCCAGGGGGAATTGCCGTCTTTATAATTCCTATTGACTTGCAGGCACCCAAAGGCAGGTTAATCCTACCGCAAGTGCAGGCAATCCGCGATATTCTGGATAACGACGCTATTGCCGTTGAAGTTAAGGAACGTGAATACACGAGGGCACTTCAGCTGTTAAAAGAACCACCCGACATTGTTGTGTGCGATTCGCAGGTGGTGATGAAAATGATTGCCGATACTCCCCCCGAAATCAAAACCACAACTTTTTCTATTCTTTACTCAAGATACAAGGGAGATTTGGTGGAGGAAGTGAGGGGTGCCGCCGCAATTGACAAGCTACAGCCGGGCGACAAAATTCTGATTGCTGAAGCATGCAGTCATCATGCTTTGCAGGACGACATCGGACGGGTTAAAATCCCGCGCTGGCTAAGGCAGTATCTGGGCATGGATGTTCAAATTGATTTTGCAGTCGGAAGGGATTTCCCCGAAAATGTAAGCGAATACAAAGCAATTATCCACTGCGGAAGCTGTATGCTAACCAGAAACGAAAAGCTGGTCAGAATCAGAAAAGCAAAAGATGCAGGCGTTCCGATAACAAATTACGGTATAGCCATATCGCTCGTTCAGGGCGTTCTGGAACGGGCTTTGTCGCCGTTTCCTGCCGCATTGGATGCTTTGAGTGAAGGGAGAAAGAAATAATGAAATACTTAGTATATATTTTGCTTATTTGCTTTGTTATGGTTTCTTGTTCGAAAAATGAAAAAGAGATTTCTGATGAAATTTATTCAAAAGTTTGCGGCAATATTTCCCAAAATCCTTCTTCAAAAAGCATAATGGAAGCTGAGAAGCTGTTCAATCAGGAAATCAATAAAATAGACGTTAAAAAGAGGGACGCTGTTCGTTCGGAATTCATTAAATCACTCGAAAATTGTTTTTATTCACTTCAGTTTTCAAAAACTCTAAATAAAAGCAGTATCAATACTACCGTAGGCGGGAACTCTTCAAAATATATTAAACTAAAGGATATTGAATATTCATTCAAGCTTGCTCCTCACGAAAATCCGGCGTTTTCAATTAATCTTACCTTTTCTGCTATTGGAAAGCTCCCCGAAGAAAAAGAGATTTTGGAGATTACGGGAAAAATTGATTTGTTCAATGCAGTAGGGGAAAAACTGACTTCCTTTAATATTTATGCCACTCCTGATTTTCGCAAAATCATCACAAGCGGCGAAGGCGATGCCACCATCAAGGTATATCTGAATCCTGTTTGGGCATCTTTTTCAAAGGAACCACTTCAAACTGCCGCTGAAAGTTTCAAAGTAATTGAAAATGCTTCTTCATTCAAGGTTTCATTTGATTTCATTACCTCCGGCGAACAACAAAAACCGGAAACCAAAGAAAAAGAAGAAAAGAAATATCAGGATATTTTGGATAAACTTGACAAAAAGAACTAAACTGTAAGAGTTTAGTTGTTGAGGTGGTTAGGCGTTGAAGTGTTAAGAGGTTTGAGAGAAGAAAGACTACATTTCTTCCTAACGAAAGAACTCGAACACAAGAGGTTAGGTGGTTAGGTGTTGAATTGAAAGAAAAATCAGATAACTTTACATTATGTGTTTATGGAATAGTCCTTATTCTCTTAGGCTAAGAAATAAAGTGATAGTTTTAATGAAATAAATTAACAATAACTCTCATACTGATGTTAAGAAAATTATTTGTAAAATTATATTTAAACCCTAAATAAATAGGAAGAATACATTTGTATTTTTCCTATTTTACTAAAGAAGAAATCACAGTGATTCGAACGGTTCTGTTATAGAATCTGCATTCAGGCAAATCGTTGTTGTAAAGCTCAGTTTCTCCCAAGCCGGAGTATTTGACTGAAATATCATCTCCAAGTATGGAACGTAAAGCCTTTGAAGCATTTTTTGCCCTGTTTTCAGAAAGTTTTTGATTGTGCTTTTCTTCGCCAAGTCTGTCGGTGAAGCCTTCAATTTCAATTTCGGAATCCTTTCCCGCTCTGCTTGCGATATATGTAAGGACTTCCTTGTTCCCGGCGGTTAACGAAGACTCGTCATAATCGAACAAAATCAGACTATATTGCTCGATTTGTTTGTCCTGTTCTTTTTTTGAAATTCTTTCAGAAATATTCTTATATGCAAAAGGAATTATCACCTGATTCGAAACGACCACAGCACTTGTGTGATTGAGTGTATCGTTTAGAAATGCCGTTAGCTCAAAAATCGGGGATACATCCAACTGAATAAGCAGTTCAGCATTCCTTTTCAAATTCCAGTCCAAATATGAAGGAAGTTTATTGACCGTGTTTTCAGCAATTAGAACAATCGGTTTTGAAATCGGAGTCTTCTTTAGAGTCAGGCTGTACCCGGTAACTTCCGATTCAGTTTTCAGATTTGTGACGAATCTCATGGTTTCAGGTTTTGCCATCCTTAAAGTATCAAAACTTGTTACCGGAGAAAATAAATTTTTATCCGATAAATAAATTTCTACTCTTCTATTTTCTTCAATGCCATCATCCTCACTTACTTTGGAATGATTTTCTGGTAAGTTTCTTGCTTCGGCTTTTATCCTGTCGGGTTTAATTCTCCAGACCTTTGCCAAGTAATCTCTAATAGAATTTGCACGGCTTTCGGAAAGTTCCAAATTTCCGGATTCTTCATTTTTATTGGAATTGCACCCAACTAAAGTTATTGATATACTTTCATCCGCAGACATTCTTTTACCGACGATATTCAGCAAATTATGATAGGTGGAAATAGCATCAAGCCCGAATAATTTTTCAATAGAAAATTTTTCAGTTTCAATTGAAGTTAGAGATTTATATCTGTTAGGAATTTCTGCATTGTTATTTTCGAAAAATATATAATTTAAAAGTGGCTGTTTGCTTGTTGACAAATGTTCTTCTATCAAAACCGATGAAATTTCTGATTCTTTATCTTCATCAACAGCTTTAGCAAATAGTTCCAGAGAATCTTTTTTCCTGACAATCTGCTTGATAACCGTAAGAGTATCGGCAACCTTAGTAATTACCGGAATCGCAGGAGGCGGTTCGGGTGGTGGAGGTTCAACCGTGGGAGGAGGTAATGGAATTTGAATAATTTTCGGAATAATTTTTTTCCCGACGGTAGCATGTTTGAAAGAAAGTTCAAATCTTAATGTGTTAATATCAAAAGAAAGATTTTCTACTATGTCGGAAAATCCATGAGAATAAAGCAGTTCAAATCCCACAATGCTTTTTCCGTTATCTCCGACTGCCAACTCGTATCCGATTCCGCCGGTTAATGCCGCCTGAAATCCGATTGATTCGTTTGACCAGTGGTTGGCTAAAGTCCAGAAAAGTGAATCCGGATTGTTCGTTCCTGATTTAATATATTCCTGATGTTCGGTGGATTTTTTAAAACTTAAGCCTAAATTTCCGCCTGCGAATAAGCTGAAATCACCGATGAGTTTAAATTGGAAAAGAGGTTCAAGCCTAACACCCGATAGGTTAGAAGTAATTCTGTGATTATAGTTATATGTGCCGTATTTGGATTTGAGCAAAATTCCGTAAGGAGCATCACCCGAAATATCAGCTTTATCATTATTGAAAAAGGCTCTTACCATGACAAAGGACTTTTTTGATAAAGGTATTGAATAAAAAGCACCAAGGGAGAATCCCCGATTTGTTCCGATTGCATACCGCGGTACAAAATCAAAAAAATTCGGGACCTGACGAAGGTCGGCTGAATGACGATTTATGTTGTAACTGGCAAATAAACCGTATAGTGTGCCGAGTGGCTGATTTTTCCCGGAAGTATCAGTTGGTTCGGCTGACACATTCATAAAAAAGCAAATCAGCAGAAAACTCAATAAAAACAATATTTTTTTCATTTTGTACATATATTTTTTATTCATTGACTTCCACAAGTTCAGCAAATTTAATCAATCCTGATTAAATCTCAGCTATAAAATATGGTAATTTTAATGAAGCATTTTTTGTGCCGAAAATTTACAAAGTATTATCATCCATTCTTAATGAAATTTTGAAAGCTCCAGTATATGAATATCATACTTGAAATATTCAGTAAAATATCAACATCTTAAATAATATCAATTGGTTAATTAAATATTTAAAGAGAATAATTATGTAGGCTTAAAATTGATTTTGATTGAATTGAATATTTATTCATTTTCCCATGTTTGTAATTTTCAAATAATTCTCTCAGGATGAATTATTTTTGGTTATTTTTGTTTACTCTTGTTAATTAAGGAATAAAAACAATGAAAACAAAAATCTTTATTTTTTTACTGCTGTCGGCAGTTCTCAGTTCTCAAAACTATAAAGCCGTAGTTCACGGTACTCTGCTGAATACAAAAGACAAAAAAGTTGTTGAGAATTCTGTGGTTGT
Source organism: uncultured Hyphomicrobiales bacterium (assembly GCA_964606895.1). GTDB lineage: Bacteria > Bacteroidota > Ignavibacteria > Kapaibacteriales > UBA2268 > CAZSHX01. Next base: position 26,125 of record CAZSHX010000050.1, on the reverse strand, counting down.
AATCAAAGACAATTTAATCGAAGCAGTCGGTGTTTTCGGGAAGGTACAAATTCCCCCGAATGCCGAAATTATTGATGCCACAGGCAAATTTCTGATTCCCGGATTGATTGACGGGCACATTCATTTCTTTCAGTCGGGCGGGCTTTATACAAGACCTGACGGACTGGACCTGAGGCAGAGAGTTCCATACAAGGAAAAGGAACTGAAATGGATTAGAGATAATTTTGATGATGTTTTCAGAAGATACATTGCTTGCGGCGTAACCTCCGTCGTGGATTTGGGCGGTCCGATGTGGAATTTTGACATAAAAGAAAAAGCTAAGAATTCCGAGGTTGCTCCGAATATTTTTATCTGCGGTCCGCTGATTGCTTCCTATCAGCCGGATGCTCTGACAACCGACGACCCGCCGATTATCAAAGTAACAACAATTGATGAAGCATTGGCATTAGTAAAAAAGCAAATTGAACAAAAATCCGATTTTATTAAAATATGGTATGTCGTTTCCAAAAAAAATTCGTCAGCACTTGAAGAGTTTTATCCGATTGTAAAGGCAGTTGTTGACGAGAGTCACAAGAACAATCTGCCTGTCTATATTCATGCAACTGAACTCGAAACCGCAAGGAAATCACTCGAAGCCGGATGCGATGTTCTTGTGCATGACGTTCTGGACAAACCTGTTGACAAGGATTTTCTTAAAAAATGCAGGAAGAACAATGTTTCGTTTATCCCTACTCTTTGGGTTTTCAATTCGTACTCTGCAGTTTACTCAAAACAGCTTCATCTTTTGAAAGAGGAGCATCTCTGGGGAAATCCGAAAATTATTTCTTCGTTTTTTGATATGTATGAAGTTAGCGACAGCGAGCTTGGGGAAAGACAGAAAAAACTGCAATCGGAAATGAAGCCGATAGAACCCGATACAATAGGCTTACAAAATCTAAAAGCAATTCAGGATTATGGGATTAATGTTGTTGTTGGCACCGATGCAGGAAATGTCGGAGTTGTTCATGGTCCTGCAATATTTCATGATTTCCTTTTGATGAACAAAGCAGGCATCGGTAATTTCGATATTCTTAAAGATGCCACTTTCAACGCCGCAAAAATGCTCAGAAAAGAAAATGAACTTGGAACAATTGAAACCGGAAAACTTGCTGATTTGGTTGTTTTGAATTCAAATCCGTTGGATAACATTATGAATACTTCCGATATTAATTTAGTTTTCAAAAGCGGCAGGCAATTCAAACCTAATCAAGTTGTTAAAAAATCTCCCGAAGATTTGGCACAAATTCAGTTGAATGCATATAATGCACGAGATTTGGATGCTTTTCTGGAAACTTATGACGGTAACGTTGAGGTTTATATGTTCCCTGATAGCCTTATGTTCAAAGGAATTGAAAAAATGAAAGAAGTTTATTCCAACTTTTTCGGAAAAAATAAATCAATTCATTGTCAGCTTGTTAATAGAATTGTTAATAAGAACTTTGTTATTGACCATGAAAGAATAACGGGAAATACAACAAAAGGAACATTTGAAGCAGTTGCAATCTATGAAATTGCAGGTGAAAAAATCAAAAAAGTCTGGTTTGTCCCGAAATAGTCTCAGCAAATCGGCAGGCTGAAAGTTACAGTCGTTCCTTCTCCGACTTTACTTGAAATGACAAAAGTTCCCGAATAGAGCTCCGTCATTTTCTTTGCAATTGCAAGTCCAAGCCCGACACCCTGCTGTTCGTGCAAATCTCTTCCAAACTGAGCAAGTGCGGCAACTCCGCTGATTTGCTCTGCTGTCATTCCTCTGCCTTTGTCTTCTATTGATACACTATAGAGATTATTTTCGCAAGTTGCATGAACAGAAACAATGCTTCCCGGGTCTGAAAAACGGAACGCATTGTCAAGAAGTTCATCAATGATTTTGTAGAAACTTTCGGAAGTGATAGTAATGATAATGCTCTCAGGCAATCCGCCAATAGCTATATCAGAAATTCTTTCGTATTTCTGTGCGACAAGAGAAACAACATCGGACAAAATGGCTGATGGTTCTTCAGCTTTTGAATTTAAAAGAGAAAGTTTCTTTTTGGGATTAGCCGATATTAGTTCCATTTGGGAATAAATCAGAAAATTCTCTGTAATTTTCAAAAGTCGTTTTGCAGAAGAAATTATATCTGTTGAAGATTCTTTGATGTCACCGGGTAACAGATTGTCAGAATTGTTATTGAGATATCTTGCCGTCCCAATAACTTCATTGAGTACGGTTCTGAATTCATGAGGTAGAACCATAGTTAGATTCTTTCCGACTTCTTCAACCTTTTCATGAACCTGTTTAACTATTCGGCTGTGTTTGTCCCACTGAGCTTCAATTGCGGCAATAAGCTCGTCGCGGGTGTATGGTTTGACAAGGAAATCGTCGGCACCCTTTTCCATTCCGGCTCTCATGTTAGCTTTTTCGGTGAATGCAGTAAGAAATATGAAAGGGATGGATTCGCTGAATGAATCCGAGCGAATTCTGTCCAGCACACCATAGCCGTCAAGCCTTGGCATGGATATATCGCAGAGAATCAGGTCAGGTTTGAATATCGCGGCTTGGTCAATACCTTCAATTCCGTCGGTAGCAACAGCAACATCATAGCCCTCGAACCTTAATAAGGTCGAAGTACTCTCCAGAATGAACTCTGCATCGTCAATTACGAGAATTTTTTTCATGTTCCTTAGAATAAAGCATTTTTGAATAATCAATTTAGCGAAAATATTAAATTATCCCAAATAATTTAGAAAAAAAAGTTGTTCACAGTAGAATTTTTATTATGAAATTCGTCAGTTTATTTGGATTTTGCACTTGCAAAAAAATGCAATTTTCAAAAAAGGATAATAATATTGGCAACTTCAGATAAATTTGGTAAAGATAATAATTACCGCAACAAAGCAAAATCCGGAAAAGACGGTAATATGGTTGATATTTCGAGTCTCGGGAAAAAAATTCCGCCTCATTCAGATGATGCGGAAGTCGCAGTTATTGGTGCAATGATGCTGGACAGGCAGGCTATTACTAAAGTAGTCGAAATAATCGAATCAGATTCGTTTTACAATCACAAACACAAAATTATTTTCGATACGATTATCCGCCTTTTCGACAAAGGTGTTGGTGTTGATATGATTACCGTTATCGAAGAACTGAAAAGAACCAAAGAACTGGATTCAGTCGGCGGTATGATTTATATTGCCGATATCAATACCCTCATTTCGACAGCCGCAAACGTTGAGTTTCACGCCCGTCTGATTCAGGAAAAATATCTGAAAAGAAGCCTCATAAATGTCACAGGTGCAATTCTCACAAATTGTTACGACGATGCAACGGATGCTCTTGAAGAAATTGATGTTGCCGAACAGGAAATCTTTAAAATTGCAGAAAAGCGTTTCGGCAAAGGGTATATGGATATTAACACACTTGCCCACGATGCTCTTGATGTCATTCATAAGCTTGTGGAGCGTGATAAAGATTCAATGACGGGAGTGCCCACAGGATTTAAAGACCTCGATAAAATTCTGGGCGGCTTCCAGAATTCTGATTTCATTGTTATTGCGGCTCGTCCTTCTATGGGAAAAACTGCTCTTGCCTTGTCCATCGCTCGTAACGTTGCGGTAGAATACAAAATGCCCATTGCCTTTTTCTCAATTGAAATGGCGGCTATTCAGCTTGTTATAAGATTAATTAGTGCAGAGTCCAGAATCAATGCACAAAGCATCAGAACGGGGAACCTGAGTGCCGAAGACGTAAGGAAAATTGTTCATAACATGGGACGGCTCGCGGATTCCAAGATGTTCATTGATGACAGTGCCTCACTTTCGATGACAGAAGTCAGGGCGAAATGCAGACGATTGAAGATTGAGCATGGAGTGAAACTCGTCATGATAGATTATCTCCAGTTGCTCCATCCTCCGAAGGCGGAAAGCAGAGAAAGGGAAATTTCTCTTATCTCGCGTTCGCTGAAACAACTTGCAAAAGAGCTGGATATTCCGATAGTAGCAATGGCACAGCTTAACCGCGGCGTGGAAGGCAGAGCCGACAAAAGACCTATGCTTTCCGATTTGCGTGAATCAGGTTCAATCGAGCAGGATGCCGACGTTGTTATGTTTATTTATCGTCCCGAATATTATCAGATTAAAACGTGGCCCGAAGACCAGCAACCCACAGAAAATACTGCATCCGTTATTGTCGGCAAACAGCGAAACGGTCCCACAGGCGATGCCCGGCTTGTTTACCAAAAGGATTTCGCAAGATTTGAAAATGGTTTATTCGGGGTAACGGGCGGAAATATGAATTATATTGAAGGCGACAACGAGCCTATCGTTGATGACCAGCCGTTTTAGAATGAAACCTTCATATTGTCTTCACCTTACAAAGTATTATCTCTCGTTCCCAAGCTCCCGCTTGGGAACGTTTTTTTTATTTCCCCTTGTTCTCAAACCCAAATTCCTTTCGGTTACGAAGCAGGAGCTTCGTAACCAGCTGAATCTCTCGTTCCCAAGCTCCCGCTTGGGAACGTTTCTTATATTTTCCCCTTGTTCTCAAACCCAAATTCCTTTCGGTTACGAAGCGGGAGCTTCGTAACCAGCTGAATCTCTCGTTCCCAAGCTCCCGCTTGGGAACGTTTCTTATATTTTCCCCTTGTTCCTAAACCCAAATACCTTTCGTTTACGAAGCAGGAGCTTCGTAACCAGTTTAAATTATTTTGGATTAAGATAAGGATTATCAAAAAGATTTTCTATTTTTTTTACCTCAATTTCGAGAAATACGGCAATTACAAAATCATATTGTTCCACAACACTTTCAATTGGGCTATCTCCCGGACAATGCATGTATTCTGTTCTTCCTTTACCGAATGCCGCCCAAATGAAAATAGGTGTCTTCTTACCCTTTTCAGGTTGGAAATCGGTATAAGCCCTGCAAAACTGCATTCCTATAGTGTCTTTTTCTAATTTGAATTGGTCGAATATTATTACATTCCCCAAATTCAGAACAACTCCAATTGTAGAATCGTTTACTCTGTTTTTGTAAATCCTGAGTAATCTGTCTTTATCGTTAATTGACACCATGTTTTCGCTAAATTTATAATTTAAGATAACACTGTCAATTAGGTGTTGATTGCTGTAATGCTCCATTGTTATATGCAGATTACATTTTTCATTCTGCTTTTGAATCGGAAACTTGAAGACTTCAACACCCAGAATATTAAACACATTTCTTATATCAACCGAATCAATCGAATAAGGATTATTTAAGCCTTGCCCAAAAATATTTAGCGAAGATACTATTAAAATAAGCAATATTAAAATCAGCCTCAATCTCAACCTACATTGATTTTCTTTCATAAATTAGTTCCCAACTTTAAAATGTTTTAAAGAAAATTCTCTTCTTCCCAAAGCTCTGCTTAGGAAAATCATTTTACTAAACAGAAACATTCTGTACCAACGAAAAATCAATAATCCCGTTAGGGATTGAATATTTGTAATACCTTTAACGTATTTGTAAAGTTCTTCTTTAAAATCGTTTGTTATCAAATTGCTTTGCCTTTGACTACAAAAACAGTCTGAATAAAAAGCTGTGTATAAGTATTTGCCATAAAAAAATCTATCCAAAAAATATATTGAACACCTACGGAGTTCTAAGATTCTGTGTTTATTCAGTTAGTTACAAACATTAAATCCCTAACGGGATTAAGAAAAATACAATCATATCCTCATGCAAAATCACACAATAATTAAATCGGAAACGATAAGAATTTATTTTGACATGAAAAAACATGCAAGAGATTTATAAAACAAAAGTCCTGCATCGGTCAGACGCAGGACTTCTAAAATCATAATTATGAAAGATTCAAAAAGAAATTTACTTATCTTTGATACATCGGACGGAAAAACCGTAATGCTTATAGTTGATGCCTCTGTAGAAGGTGGCATCATTGCTGATCAAGATCCTGTACCATACGATTGCTGCATCGCGCTCCGATGAAGACCACCAAAAGCTATAGTCCCCTTTATTGATGTATGAACCATAGAAACAACAGCCTCCGGGAATAGCGGAAAAGCCGCTTGAGTTTGTTGCTCTTGTGTTTGGACTAATCCAGTGGCTCGTTCCTGTTTCTTTTAACTTACCGCCTTCATCTGTTCCCCTCCATTCGGCACTTTTATCAGCCTCTGTTTGTGTCATTCCCAAATACAATTCTAAAGTTTTCCATTCTGAATCGCTTGGAACATGCCAGCCTGTAGGTGCTAAACTACGATTGTCATTTACATTATACCAATTGTAAAGCTTTCCATATATTTTACCAATTGAATCAGAATTATCATAATTGCACCAAGCACTTGTTTTAAGACTTATCCAAGTGGCACTATCTCTTACTTCCGGAATAGAATCTCCATTGCGGTAATGGTCAACATTAAGATTTTTAAGCATCCATACCTGAGAGCCGATAGTAAGGGGTTGCCATTGGTCAATGTAAAAGATTAGGCTGTCAATATAAAATAATTCATAACTTTTAGGATAATTAAAAATGTAAACATTTAACATCTTTCTTTTTAAAGAATCATTTTCAAATTTGATACTTCCGATGATTTCAGTCGGGTAATATGCGATAAGCGTATCATCGTAATGAATTCTCATAACGTAATTATTCTTTTTGTCAATAACTCCCAAACTGTCAATCTCGCTGAGATTGTATTGTTTTGTGCTTCCATCATTAAGATAGAATTTCACCAGCGGCTCCGCCGAATAAAGCACAGCAGAGCAAAAGAAAATTGCGATATAAAGAAATAAGTTTTTCATGTTAATCCAAAAAGATTAAATAAACATTTTCAAACTACAACTTACGAAAAAGAACTAACGATTCAAAACTAATAACAGCATCTGAGTAATTTATTTTGAAAAGAGTTAATAATGAAATTTACAGGAAATAATAATAATTTCATTTTGATTTACCTGATAAACAAGTCTGTGTTAATCATTTATGCGACGAGACCAACATCCTTTTAAGTCATTTTTCAAAGGTTCAGGCTTACCAATTCCTTCAAAAGGACTTCTTGCGGTTTCTTTAATTATTCTTACAATTCTATCGAAAATATTGGGATTTTCTTTCGCCCAACTATTATAATCATCAAAGGCTTCCTGGTGAAAAGAAACGACTCTCATTGGAAAATTTCCTGATTTGGAGTTACAATGTTCTGATTGTTTTTGATATCTTCAATTCTTCTGAGCAAAACATCCCTATTTTTAGGAGAATGAAGCAAATACTCAGTTTCATCAATATTGTGAACAGCGATTTCAATCTCTTTATCTTTGTAAGTAGCTTTCAGAATGTCTATAAATTCCGGTGTTAAATCGTTGGAATTTAATTGATAAGTCGTGTACATCGTAACCCTTTAATTGATATTCAAAAAGAAATATAGAATACTGTTAATAAAAAATATTGTAAGAATAAAGATTTCATGAAACTCCATTCAGACGCAAGACTTCTAAAATCATATTTATGAAAGAATCAAATAGACATTTACTTATTTTTGACACATCTGACGGAAAGACCAAACCATATTCTGTGCCAATCTCCGTAAAAGTTATAATCATCTTTTTCTAAACTCCTGTAATATGCATTAAAAGAATTACAATTACCGTAAGACCACCAACAGCTAGTGTATCCAATATAACAGTATTTAGCATAGTCGTTGCGTAGACCTCCCGGTAAAGCTGAAAAACCGCTTTCGTTAGTAGCATCTGGGTTGCTGTATCTCCAGTGGCTCAATCCTACTTCTTTTAATTTTCCTCCCGCTAAACTATCTCCACCAAAATAGTTTTCTAATTCTGTCCATTCTATATCTGTGGGTATGTGCCATCCTTCGGGAGCCAAACCACGCGAGTCGTTCACGGCAGACCAATTATAAAGTTTGCCATAAAATTTCCAAAGTGAATCAAATTCAACATAATAACACCAAGCATCGTTAAATAACATATGTTCTCGAAAATAGTTCCATTGAATTGAGTCTTTTACTTCAGGAATTGAATCTCCGTTTCTGTAATGGTCAACATTAAGGTTTTTCAGCATCCAAACCTGCGTGCCGATTGTAAGGGGTTGCCATTGGTCAATATAAAAGGTGATGCTGTCAATACTGCTTATTTTGTAAGGTTTGGGATATGAAAAGATGTAAACATTTAACATCATCCTTTTTAAAGAATCATTTTCAAATTTGATACTTCCGATGATTTCAGTCGGGTAATATGCAATAAGCGTATCGTCGTAATGAATTCTCATCACATAATTATTCTTCTTGTCAATAACTCCCAAACTGTCAATCTCGCTGAGATTATATTGCTTTGTGCTTCCATCATTCAGATAGAATTTAACCAGCGGCTCTGCGGAATACAGCGAAGCAGAGAAGAGGAAAATGGCGATGTAAAGAAATGAGTTTTTCATGTTAACCCAAAAAGATTAAATAAACATTTTCAAAATACAACTTACGAAAAAGAACTAACAAAACAAAAAAAAGCTGTCCTTTTGAGGACAGCTAAACGTTTAAGTTAGTTTCCTAAGTCAGGTTGAGTCTTTAAACTGTCAGAGATGACCGTTTTCTTGGTTTGGGAATCGCCGAAATAACTGCTTTCAATGCTCTATTGACATCATCGGAGGTTTTGAATATCTTATGAATTTCAGGTGACAATTTAATGTAGCCATTCTCTTCAGTTGCTTTTCTGGCATATTTACCAATTACACCCTTGCTGTAATCAAAATCATACTCTTCTCTCATAAAGTCATCTGATACTATATTTTTATTATGATTCTTCATATTTTTTCCTTTCTTGTTTTGTTGCTTCTCTGGCAGAAAAAATTCTGATTTTATTATTTCTTTCAGTTGAGAAAACAAGTAATAATCTGTTTTTTATTGAAAATCCAATTGTGATTTCCCTCAATTCACTAATCGAATGGTCAGGATCAGCAAAAGTAACGGATAAATTATCATCAAAGACAGTTGCGGCTTCCTCGAAACTCACATTGTGCTTGAATAAATTAGTTGTTGCTTTATCATCATCCCATTCAAACTTATAATGCATAATTATCCTACTTAAAAAAGTACATTACAAATTTACAAAAACAATTTTATTTTTTAATCAAAAAAGTGAAATATTTTCAAGAAATCACCACTAAAAGTGTTTTAACTTTCATAAAACCACCTGAAAATAAACAGCTCATTAATATGCTAATCTGAAGCGGTCAATTATTTCATTTCTTCATGCATCAACGTTCAGACGCAGGACTTTTAAAATTATATTTATGAAGGATTCAAAAAGACATTTACTTATTTTTTATACATCGGACGGAAAGACCGGCTCCTTTATATTCGAAGTACCTGAAGATAGTGGTGAGGGCATAGTTCATATACCTGTACCAAGAGTATATAGAATCGTACTCCGTAGAAGACCACCAATAGTCGACTAATCCTATAAAATCGTATTTTCCATTGCTTGCACGAAGACCGCCAGGAAGTGCGGAAAAGCCACTTTCATTTGTCGCTCCTGTGTTAGGGATAATCCAATGTGCTGTTCCTGTTTCTTTCAGCTTGCCACCTTCATTTGTCCCTCGCAACATAATATTATCAGCCTCAGCTCTTGTCATTCCCAAAAATATTTCTAATGTTTTCCATTCTTCATCACTTGGTACATGCCATCCGGAAGGGGCTAATATTCTTTTATCAAATACAGTAAAACCATTATATAGCTTTCCGTAAATTTTTCCCAAGGAATCTGAATTATCATAATTGCACCATGCACCTGTTTTAAGATTTTTCCATGTGGTATCTTCCCTTACTTCAGGAATAGAATCTCCATTTCGGTAGTGGTCAACATTTAGGTTTTTAAGCATCCAGACCTGAGAGCCGATTGTTAAGGGTTGCCATTGGTCAATATAAAAGACGAGGCTGTCAATACTGCTTATTTTGTAAGGTTTGGGAAAGGAGAAGATGTAAACATTTAAAATATCTCTTTGAATATCATCTTTTTCAAATTTGATGCTTCCGATGATTTCTGTCGGGTAATATGCAACAAGCGAATCATGGTAATGAATTCTCATCACATAATTATTCTTTTTATCAATAACTCCCAAACTATCAATCTCGCTGAGATTATATTGCTTTGTACTTCCATCCTGAAGATAGAATTTTACCAGCGGCTCCGCCGAATAAAGCGAGGCAGAGAAGAGGAAAATGGCGATGTAAAGAAATGAGTTTTTCATGTTAACCCAAAAAGATTAAATAAACTTTTTCAAAATACAACTTACGAAAATAAACTAACATCGCAAAAAAAAAGCTGTCCTTTTTTCGGGGGACAGCCTGAACTGATTTTATTCGGTGAAGAAATTCGGATTTAAAAAAGAAGACCTTCCCAAAACGACATTAATTATTAATATCTCTGTTTCAACATGAAGATACAATCTTTGTAAGGAATTTCAATACCTTCTTCTTCAACGATACCCGCACGGTTGATTTTATTGCAGTACATTGTGTCAAACGGTTTTTTCTTTGTTTTGAAAAACAGGAAAACCAAATCACTGTTCATGTTCTTTGCGGTATTGACTTCGATATAGCTCATTTTCGAATAATTTTTATAGAAAAAGCCATAATTCGGGACAGAGAAATTGATGTGCTGAAGCTGGCTGACAATATTTTCAGCTTTGTAAATCACAAACCATTTGTACAACGATTCGGCAATACCTTCGAAATCGTCGAACTGGTCTTCATCTTTCCATTCGATCTTGGCACTTTCAAAAACAGGCACGAGTGCAGTTAACGCATCGTGGAAATTCTTCAAATTTGCCGAGACATCAAGTCCTGATAAATATTCTTCTTCGGAATCAGGAAAATTACTCATATATTTGCATCCTTAAATTAAATTTATTTATTGTTTCTTTTACTTACAAGTTTATTCATTTCTGATTTTACATTAATTCCTTTGTCAAAACAAATAAAAGAATTAATTTTGTAATTCTCTAGTTTTGCAAAATAAGAAAAATATGTTTGAAAATTTACAAGAAAAATTAGAATCAGCTTTAAAAAGGTTCCGCGGACAGGCAACAATAACTGAAGAAAACATTCAGGAAGCCCTCGGCGAGATTCGTCGTGCCCTTTTGGATGCTGATGTTAACTTGAATGTTACCAATAAATTTGTTAATGAAGTCAAAGAAAAAGCGATAGGCAAAGATGTTAAAGGAAAACTTCTTCCCGAACAGCTGATTGTTAAAATTGTCCGGGATGAGCTAATTGAGCTTCTCGGCAATAAACAAAGCGATATTGTTTTTTCTTCTCATTCGCCCTCGGTTATTTTGGTTGCGGGTCTTCAGGGTTCTGGTAAAACAACATTCTGTGCCAAATTGGCAAAGAATCTCAGGAAAAAAGGTCGCCAGCCTTTGTTGGTTGCCTGCGACGTTCACCGCCCTGCTGCTGTTGACCAGCTTAAAACTTTGGGGCAGTCCGTCAATATTCCTGTTTATTCCGAGGATTCCAAAGATGCAGTAAAAATTGCTCAAAATGCAGTTTCTTACGCCAAAAGATTTGCACGTGATGTTATGATTGTTGATACTGCCGGTCGTCTAACCATAGACGAAGACATGATGAACGAGGTTACTGACATCAGCAAGGCTATCAATCCGGTAGAAACTCTTTTTGTTTGCGATGCAATGATTGGTCAGGATGCTGTTATAACGGCAAAGGCTTTTCATGACAGATTGAATCTAACAGGCGTTGTATTGACCAAACTTGACGGCGATACACGCGGCGGTGCCGCTTTGTCGGTCATGTCGGTTGTCGGAAAACCTATAAAATTTGTAAGTGCCGGCGAAAAAGTTGATTCTCTTGAGCCTTTCCACCCCGACCGTATTGCTTCAAGAATATTGGGTATGGGTGATATTGTTTCGCTTGTTGAAAAAGCTGAACAGGAATTTGATGAAGACGAAGCGACAAAACTCGAACAGAAAATCAGAAAAAATCAATTTACTTTCGATGATTTTCTTGACCAGCTGAAAACAATTAAAAAAATGGGTTCAATCCGCGACTTGCTCGGTTTTATTCCGGGTATGGACAAAGCCCTGAAAAATGTGAACATTGACGACAAGGCTTTCAATAAAGTCGAAGCAATTATTCTTTCCATGACAAAACTCGAAAGAAATAATCCTAAGGTTCTGAACGGTTCCAGAAGAAAAAGAATTGCTGACGGAAGCGGAACAACAGTTCAGGATGTGAACAGACTTTTGAAGCAATTTGACGATATGACAAAAATGATGAAAAATATTTCCCGCGGCGGTAAAAACAGAATGATGCAAAATTTCGGACTGCCTCAGAATATGGGAATGTAATATAAATTGGAAATAATTAAATTTTTTATAATTAAGGTATAAACATGGTAAAGCTACGCTTAAGAAGAAAAGGAAGAACTCACCACCCGGTCTATGATATCGTCGTAATGGACGGTAGAAAAAAACGCGATGGTGCTTTTATCGAACGTTTGGGTTATTTCGACCCTCATCATCAGCCATCAACCATTCAGGTTGACGCTGATAGAGCTATTTACTGGCTAAATGTTGGTGCACAGCCAACCGATTTGGTTAGCGAATTGTTGAGTTACGAAGGTGTTCTGCTCAGAAGAGCCCTCCAATTCAAAGGAAAATCCAAAGAAGAAATTGATGCACTTATGGAAGACCATAAAAAAGTCGTTCTTGCAAGATATTTCCGCCGTTTGGAATTACGCAAAAAACGTAAAGAAACAAGAGAAAAAGAAAAAGCTGAAGCAAAAGAAGCCGCAACAGCATAATTTTTCTTTTTGTAGAAATATTAAAACCGGATTACATATCAGTATTCCGGTTTTTTTTTGTCATACCATTTCGAAATCGACTATGTCTTACTTGTCTTTTAAACTTGATTTGATGAAAATTCGTCATAAATATTTATTTTAGAATTATAAAGAAAGAATGATGAATCAGAATTACGGAAACAGAGGGTTCGGAAGATTTTCAATTTTCCCGCCGGTTCTTAAAACGTTAATAATCGTCAATGTTGTCGTTTTCATTTTTGACGCATTTTTTTTAGAAATATATCATTTTGGCGATATATCGCTAAAAACATTATTTATTAAGTATCTTTATCTTTGGCCCGTTGGCGATAATTCCAATTTCTATTTATGGCAGTTGATTTCCTATCAGTTCATCCATGGCGGCTTCATGCACCTGTTCTTCAATCTATTTGCCTTATGGATGTTTGGCTCTGAACTTGAAGAAATGTGGGGCTCGAAGAAATTCCTGTCATATTATTTGTTGTGTGGAATCGGAGCAGGCTTAATTCAATTATATGTCGCTCCATTGTTCTCCGATCCGGCACCCACAATCGGTGCTTCGGGTGCAATATATGGAATACTGCTGGCTTTCGGACTAACTTTTCCGGACAGACCGATTTTCATGTTTCCGCTGTTTATACCAATTCCGGCAAAGTTCTTCGTTCTGATTTTTGCAGGAATTGAATTATTGACCGGATTCACATCAAGCGGTAGCGGAATTGCCCACTTTGCACATCTGGGAGGAGCTCTCACCGGCTTTCTGCTAATCAAATTCGGCGATAAACTCGGCTTATTCAGGTTTATTGAAAATTTATTCAAACCAAAACAGATAAATTATAAACCGCATGAATCCAATTCAAATCCTAATATTTACAGGGCAAACTGGACAAATACTTACAAAACTCATGAAGCTCCCAAAAGTCCGGCAGGAACAAGCTCATTTTTCGTGGACGGTGAGCAAGTTACTCAAATGAGAATTGACGAAATTTTGGACAAAATCTCGGCTACGGGATACCAAAATCTAACAGACAAAGAAAAAAGAATATTATTCGAATTGAGCCAAAAAATCAAGTAGAATTATTTAATCAATTAAAACAATAACCTAAATGAGCTATATAGAAAATCCGAAATTTCCCAGACGAAAAACAAGAACCGTCATGGTGGGAAATGTCCCTGTGGGAGGTACATCGGCAATAAGCGTACAAACCATGACAAAAACCAAAACTCACGATGTGAGGGCAACTGTGGAGCAAATTCTACAATGTCGCGATGCAGGAGCTGATATAGTTCGCGTAACAGTGAATGATAAGGAAGCCGCAGAAGCAATATTTGACATTGTTAAAAGTGTTGATATTCCCATAGTTGCAGATATTCACTTCAATCATATATTTGCATTGAAAGCTATCGAAGCAGGTGTTGCCAAAGTCAGAATTAATCCCGGAAACATTGGTTCAAAAGAACGAATAAAAGAAGTACTCGATGCCGCCAAATCTAAAGGAATACCTATTAGAATAGGTGTTAATTCAGGTTCGCTTGAAAAAGATATTCTTGAAAAACATAAATTCCCAACTGATGAAGCGTTGTTCGAAAGTGCAATGAGACACGTTGGGTTTGCTGAAGAAATCGGATTTGAAGATATTATTATTTCTGTCAAATCAACAAGTGTTCCTTTGATGATTGGAGCATACAGACTATTAGCCGAAAGGACTGATTTTCCACTTCATCTTGGTGTTACGGAAGCAGGCAGAGAAAGAGTCGGAACGATTAAATCTGCTGTTGGAATCGGGACACTTCTTGCCGAAGGAATCGGCGATACTATCAGAGTTTCGCTGACAGATGATTCTGTTAAGGAAATTGAAGTTGGCAAAGAGATTCTTCGCTCGCTTGGGTTAACACAAAGAACTGTTGAAATAATATCCTGTCCTACTTGCGGCAGACTTGATGTTGATTTGTTCTCAATAACCGAAAAGCTCGAGAACAGGCTGAAAGGCATTAACAAAGCCGTTAAAGTTTCCGTTTTGGGTTGTGCCGTAAATGGTCCCGGCGAAGCACGGGAAGCCGATATTGGAATAGCATCAGGCAAAGGACACGGCAATCTTTACATTCGCGGCGAATTTGTACGAAAAGTTAAGGAAGAAGATATTGTTGATGAAGTTTACCGCGAGGTAATGAATTTCAAGCAAAACTCGAAGTAACCGGAAAAGATAAAAAAGTATCGCAATTGATGATTAATACAGAAGGTTGGTTAATACTATTCCAACCAAATTTCTGACATTTAAAGGAATCAAAATTATGAAGGAATCTATATTGTTTTTATTCGTCACTTTTTGTTTCTGCTATTCTTCTGCACATGCTCAACCCGTCTGGGAGCAGACAAATGGACCATACTCAGGACGAATTAAATCAATCACTAAAGATACGCAGGGGTATTTATATTCAATAACTTCAAGCAATGATT
This sequence comes from uncultured Hyphomicrobiales bacterium, assembly GCA_964606895.1. Lineage (GTDB taxonomy): Bacteria > Bacteroidota > Ignavibacteria > Kapaibacteriales > UBA2268 > CAZSHX01. Next base: position 10,814 of record CAZSHX010000050.1, on the reverse strand, counting down.
TGTACCGTTCCAAGGATAATGGAGAAAAATGGGAAAAATTATCAGTTGATGTTGCGGCAATTGCGTTTGATAAAGAACAAAATTGTTATGTTGGAAGTGATAGAGGTCGAATTTCTCTTTATGATAAAGACTTTAATTTTATCAGAGTTCTAAAAGAAATCAAAAATAGTTATTATAATTTAAAACAAATACTTATAGATGCCAATTCAAATATTTATGTAAGTATTTATTGGGGAACACTCTTCATTTCTACAGATAAAGGTCAAACTTGGAATGAAGTTTATTTGAATAGAAGCAGAATAAGTCTGAGTTCAGATTCTAATAATACCTTAATAATAACTTATGCCGCCGGAGAAATTGGACGCTCCACCAATAATGGAATTAATTGGAACTTTAATCAAGTCATGGATTCTTCTTATGGAGTTTCATTTTTCTATTCAGCCTATAATAAAAAATTCGACAATTTTATTGCTGTTGGAACAGGATGGTTCGTTTATAAGTCAACCGATGGAGGATTGACTTGGAAGCATGTAAAGGATTCAATCCCGCTTAAGTATGTTGAAACATTGTTTGTTGATGAAAATGGGAATGTATATATTGGCGGTGAGGCTAAAGTTTGCCGTTCTACTGACGGTGGCGATACATGGAAGGAACTTAAAGGATTCTCGGAATTTCGTGTTATTTCTGTTATTACCAAAGATGAATACATTTTTTGCTCAGCCTGGGACATTGGAATAATCCGTTATGATTCTTTAACAAAATCAATACTGAAAAAGAATAAAGGAATTATCAACTCTAACATTAGTCACTTATCAATAAATAATAAAGGATTTGTTTTTGCTTCAACAATTACTGGGATTTTTCGTACTACCAACGAAGGCAATTACTGGGAAAAATTAGTTCTACCTTACGGTTCTGATGAATACTGCAATACAGTTTTTTGCTCAAAATCAGGTATTATTTATGCAAGTAACGACTCTGCATCGGTGAAATCCACAGATGAGGGTCAGAATTGGATAACAATTAATTTAATTGATTCAAGTCTAAGATCATCCTTAATGACTTTTGCAGAAGCCGATAATGGTAGAATTTATTCCGGAAATGAATATTTATATTTTTCAGATGATAACGGAGATTCATGGCAGTCAATTGATTTTGACTTTAAATGGATCGAATCAATCGCCATTTTTCAGAATAAGTATGTTTTTGTTGGTACCCACATGAATGGAGTTTACTTTTCGGAGGATGAAGGTTTTTCGTTTAGACAACTCCCATTGGGAATTATAGAAAACTATGGTTCCAGAGTTGCTTTTAATCATAAAGGAGACCTATTTGTAAGTTTTATTGGCTGGTCTGAAGGAGAAGCTTCATATCGTTCCACTGACGGAGGAAAATCTTTTACAAGACTAACCGGAATTAAATTTGGAGTTAATGTCCTAAGAATTGATAAAAATGATAATATTTATATTGCTTCCATTACTAACGGAGTTTTAGCTCTTTCAAAAGATAATGGAGACACTTGGCAGTCATTGAATACCGGATTAATAAAATCCATTTTCACCACTGACATTTGCTTTGGGAACAATAATGATGCTTACCTTGGTAGTTATTACAACGGAGTTTTCAAAACCAAAGAACTGACTGCAGTTGATGAACATCGTCTAAATGATAAAAGTGATTTGGATATCTATCAAAACCCTTCATCGGACAAGATTTCTATTTCGTTTACGGATTCAGAATTATCAAATATAAGTATTGCAATCTTCAATATTTTAGGCATCGAAATTAAACGATTTGACGAAAAAGAACTATCGGGAAAAAGCTTAGTAAGTTTATCAACAGCAGATTTCCCGTCAGGCGTTTATTTTTGCTCAATAAATTCCCGAACGAAGATAATCATTAAAAATTTTGTTGTGGTGAGATAGTCAGATCTATCTTAATTCAATGATAGAAGCACAAATATCAAAACTTATGACGATTTTACTCTTTTCCTGTCTTTTTGTATTATTTTCGGTATCTCTTTTTTCTCATCAATGTATTTTAACTCGATTTTTCGCTTTTCCGTATTGGATTTCATTATCTGAACTTTTATTCTGTCGCCGAACTGAAATATTCTCTTCTTTGCTCTGCCTATCAGACGGAAATTTTGCTCGTCGTAAAGGTAATAATCATCTACCAAATCACGTATGTGAATTAGACCTTCGGCATAAATATCATCAAGATTGACAAATACTCCAAAATTCATAATTCCTGAGATTGTTCCATACATTATTTTACCTATATTTTTGCCTGCAATAACAGTCTGAGAATATTTCACCGAGGCTCTTTCGGCTTCCATCGCAACTCTTTCTCTGTCAGTGCTGTGTTCGCCGATTTTTGAGATAATTGCATTTTTTTTCTTTGCTTCTTCACCTGACATCGGCAACATTGAAAAATACTCTTTGATTAATCTGTGAACAATCAAATCGGGATACCTTCTAATCGGCGATGTGAAATGTGTGTATCTCGTAAATCCAAGTCCGAAATGCCCTAAGTTTTGTTCCATGTATTGTGCTTTTGACATTGAACGAACTATCATCTGATGAACTATCGGCTTTTCAGGTTTATCTGCAAACATTTTCAAAAAGCTGTTAAGTGTTTTAGAATCAGTTTTAATCGGTGCTTTTTCCTTAGTCAGTGTTTTCAGAAATCTGAAAGTAGTTTTTATTTTTTCAGGATTTGGCGGTTCGTGAACTCTGAAAAGGAACGGCAAGGTTTCCTTTCTTTTCATTTCTTTTGAAATTGTATAAATATGCTCAGTTACAGTTTTGTTTGCCATCAGCATGCATTCCTCAACCAGAGATGTAGCTTCGTTTGATTGCTTTAGAATTGCACGGACGGGATTTTTATCATCGTCCAGTTCAAATTTTACCTCCACAGTCTCGAAGTCAACACCACCTTTTTCAAATCTCTTTTTTCTGAGCAAAACGGAAAGTTTGTACAGTTCCCACGAAAGTTTCTCAATTTCATTGGTAGGTTCTTCCCCTGCTTTGAATTTTTGAATTAAACTTAAAACATCGTCGTAGCTGAATCGCATTTTACTCTTAATTGTGGATTCAATTATTTCATAACTTTTAACTGTGCCGTATTTGTTTATTTCCATAAAAACGGAAAATGCCATCCTTATTTTATTGGGTTGCAACGAGCATATTTCATTAGATAAAATTTCAGGAAGCATCGGTACGACTCTATCCACCAAGTAAACGCTTGTGCCTCTTCTTAATGCTTCTCTATCGGTTTCGGATCCTGTTTTAACGTAGTGACTAACGTCCGCAATATGAACTCCAAGCCAAAGATTACCATTTTCAAGAGTTTTGAGCGATAGAGCATCATCAAAATCTTTTGCATCAGGCGGGTCAATTGTAATTATAATTTCATCACTGAGGTCTAATCTGTCAGGTATGTTCTTAGGTTCGATTTTAAGAAAATCATCGTGAATGGCATTTACTTCCTCTTCGACAGCACTGCTGAAGTCTTTTGGTAAAGAGAACTCATTCATAATTGATTTGAAACCCACTTCGGGTTTATCTGCTTTTCCGATTATTTCAATTACTTCAGCAATAGGACTTTTGAGCGGATTGTCCCACTGTAGGAATTTTGCGGCAACCTTATCGCCGTTCTGAGCTCCGTTCAGATACTTTCCGGGAATCAGGAAATCCACATAATACAAATCTTCATTTGGCAGAAGAAAAAAGAAATTACCGTCAAATTCTATTGAACCGGTGATTGTTCTTTCTTTCCGTGTAACAATTTCAATCACTTCGCCCTGCGGTTTTTTGCCTTTTCTTTCGGCAAGCACACTGATTAAAACCGTGTCGCCGTCCAAAGCAGTAAGCAGGTTCTTTCTTTTTAAAACAACTTTCATTGCTTTTTGTTGGAAGACGATCTTCTTGCCTTTGGTTGAAACAGGAAGATTCATGTTGCATAAAACAATTCCATGGTCTTCATGAATTTTAATCTCGCCCTGAAAAGTCGAAAGATTGTCAAATGTACTCATTGAGTAACGTCTTCTTGAAGATTTTTGGACGATATTTTGTTCTGAAAGCTCGCTCAAAGCCTCCTTCAAAGCATCATGTTCCGGCGAGTCCGATTTGATTGTAAGCTCTTTCGAGATTTCATGAAGTTGCAGAGGTTTCTCTGCTCTTGAAAAGAGTTCAAGTATGGCATCTGTTATTTCAGTTTTTTTCATATCGTTTAGTTTCTGATTTATAAGTTGTATTCATTATACAAATATACTATAAAACTAAACTTAAGTATAAAATAAAATTTATTTCTCAATTATTTGTCTATATGAAAAAAATTATTAGGTATTATTAAACAATAAATCTTGGAGAAAAAAATGGTTACAATTATTGGCGGAACAGGTAGAGTTGGCAGTAAAACTGCAGATATACTTCTTAAAGCCGGCAAAAAGGTACGTCTTATCGCAAGACATGCAGATAAACTAAATGAGTTTAAGGCAAAAGGTGCCGAAATATTTGCCGGAGATTCCGGTGATGTAGATTTCCTGACTCAAGCATTTTCAGGTTCTTCGGTCGTTTTGGGTATGCTTCCGGGAAACTTCCAAAGTGAAGATATCGGAGCCTATCGGGATAAGCTTGGAATTGCATTTATCGAAGCTATTAAAGCATCCGGAGTTGAAAAAGTTGTTTTTATCAGTAGTGTCGGTGGTCATACCGAGCACGGAACCGGAATTGTTGCAGGACTTGCAAGGCAGGAAGTAAGACTTCACACTTTGGACGGAGTTGACGTGAAAATTTTACGACCTACTTACTTCATGGAAAATACTATGGGTAACATAGGCATGATTAAAGGTATGGGTATTAACGGCGGAAACATTAACGGAGATATGCCGTTAGCAATGATTGCAACAGCAGATATTGCCAAAGTTGCCGCAGAATATCTTGCCAATCCTGATTTCACCGGAAAATCCATCAGGTCTTTACTCGGACCTAAGGATTACACTATGAACGAAGCAACTGCAATACTTGCAAAAGCTATCGGAAAAGAAGGATTGCCTTATGTGAAGTTTTCGGCAGAAGATGCAATCAACGGAATGGTTGGAATGGGTATGTCGAAAAGTGTTGCAGAGGCTATGGTTGGACTTGGTGAAGGCATAAATCAGGGCATCTTCAAATTCGAAGAAAGAACATCCGAGAACACCACATCAACTACATTAGAAGAGTTTTCATCTACCTTTGCTTACGTATATAATATGTAAGCTTTGAAATATTTTCCATTCTTCAATGCTTCACCATCTAAACAACAAAAGAGCCGTGACTTTTCAAAAACCACGGCTCTTCTTTATTGTCGCTGGCAATTATTTCTTTTTACCTTTTTTATCTTTTTTGTGCTTTTTCTCTTTTCCTTCTTTTTTCACTTTTTTTGCTGAACCGTCTTTGATTGCGGCTCTTGCGGCGGCAAGTCTTGCAATCGGTACTCTGAAAGGTGAGCAGGAAACATAGTTCAAGCCGATTGAATGACAGAATTCAACTGAAGATGGTTCGCCGCCATGTTCGCCGCAAATACCTATTTTCAGGTTTTTCTTTGTTTTTCTGCCGTTTTCAACAGCGTGTTTCATGAGGTAACCGACTCCGATTTGGTCAATAGCTTCAAACGGGTCTTTCGGATAAATGTCAAGCTGAACATAAGCAGGCAGGAATCTTCCAGAATCGTCTCTGCTCAATCCCATTGTTGTTTGGGTTAAGTCATTTGTTCCGAATGAGAAGAATTCAGCTACTTCGGCAATTTCACCCGCAGTTATGGCACCTCTTGGAACTTCAATCATTGTTCCGACAAGATATTCAAACTGAATACCTTTTTCTGCCATAACTTCAGCGGCGGCTTTGCGAACGATTTCTTCCTGCGATTTCAGTTCTTTCACGTGACCAACAAGAGGAATCATTATTTCAGGAAATACTTTCTTTCCTTCTTTCAGAACATTTGCTGTTGCTTCGAAAATTGCTCTTGCCTGCATTTCGGTGATTTCGGGATAGATAATACCAAGGCGGCAACCGCGGAATCCAAGCATCGGATTGAATTCATGAAGCTGTTCGACTCTTTCTTTCACCTTTGCGGCAGAAATCTTGAGTGTTTTGGCAACTTCTGCCTGTCCTGCTTCATCGTGAGGAAGGAATTCGTGCAATGGAGGGTCAATAGTTCTGATTGTTACAGGTCTGCCGTCCATTGCTCTGAAAATACCTTCAAAGTCTTCTCTCTGAAGTGGTAATAATTTTGCTAATGCTTTTTTGCGGTGAGCAACTGTATCTGCAAGAATCATTTCACGCATTGGACCGATTTTGCCTTCGCCAAAGAACATGTGCTCGGTTCTGCAAAGTCCGATACCTTCGGCACCAAACGAAACCGCATTCACGCTTTGGTCTGGCTGGTCGGCATTGGTGCGGATTTTAAGAACTCTGTATTCATCTGCCCAATCCATGATTTGTTTGTAAATCTGATAAGTTGGAGCATTTTCGGGTTCAAGTGTTTTTTCTAATAAAACCTGAATAACTTCACTTGGTTTTGTCGGAATTTTGCCCAAAATCACTTCTCCGGTCGAACCGTCAATCGAAAGGAAATCTCCTTCTTTGACGATGTCTTTTCTGCCTTCAATTTTCATTTGACGTGTTTTGTAGTCAATATTCAGAACACCACAACCTGCAACGCAGACTTTACCCATCTGACGTGCTACAAGAGCCGCATGGGAGGTCATTCCTCCGCGTGCTGTAAGGATACCTTCCGCGGCATTCATTCCGCCGATATCTTCGGGTGAGGTTTCAATCCTGACTAAAATAACTTTATCGCCTTTTGCCGCCCATTCAATTGCATCTTCTGCATTGAAAACGACTTTTCCGCAAGCGGCACCGGGACCTGCGTTCAAACCTTTAGCAATAAGTTGTTTGCTTTTAAGAGCTTTTGTTTTTTCAACATTATCGAAAATAGGACGAAGCAATTGGTTTAACTGGTCGGGGTCAATTCTCATCAAAGCTTCTTTAGGTTTAATCAAGCCTTCATGAACCATATCAACGGCAATTTTCATGGATGCAAAAGCTGTTCTTTTTCCTGAACGGCACTGGAGCATGAAAAGTTTTCCGTTTTGAATTGTGAACTCAATATCCTGCATATCTCTGTAATGCTGTTCAAGAATTTCTCTGATTTTCATCAGTTGGTTAAGCGAGTTTTCATCTTTTTCTCTTAACTGTTCAATTGGAAGAGGAGTGCGTGTTCCTGCAACAACATCTTCGCCCTGAGCATTCATAAGGAATTCACCATAGAAATAATTATCGCCGTTGGCGGCATTACGTGTGAATGCAACGCCTGTTCCCGAATCTTCGCCAAGATTACCGAAAACCATTGCCTGAACATTGACGGCAGTTCCCCACCAATCAGGAATTCCATTTAGTTTTCTGTAGATGTTTGCACGTGCATTCTGCCATGAACCAAAAACGGCACCAATAGCACCCCATAGTTGTTCCTGAGGATCTTCGGGGAAATCAATATTCAATTTTGCCTTAATAGCGGCTTTAAATTCTTTTACGAGTTCCTTTAAATCTTCGACGGTCAAATCAACGTCAATTTCAACACCGCGTGCTTTTTTCTTAGCTTCAAGAATTTCTTCGAACGGGTCAATGTCGTCTTTGCCTTCTGGTTTCAAACCAAGCACAACATCACCATACATGGAAACAAATCTGCGATATGAATCGTAAGCGAAACGAGGATTGTTCGACCTTTTGATTAAACCTTCGACCGTAATGTCGTTCAAACCAAGATTCAGAACAGTGTCCATCATGCCGGGCATAGAAGCTCTTGCACCCGAACGAACCGAAACAAGTAGAGGATTTTCGGAATCACCAAATTTGGCACCCATTTGTTTTTCAACTTTTGCCAAAGCGTCATTAACTTGTTTGTGAAGCTGTTTGGGATAAGTCCTGTCGTTATCATAGAAATAGGTGCAAAGCTCGGTCGAAATAGTGAAACCTGCAGGAACAGGTAATCCAATATTGACCATTTCTGCTAAATTAGCACCTTTGCCGCCAAGCAGTTCTTTCATTGAGGCATCTCCGTCGGATTTGCCACCGCCAAAATAATAGACATATTTAACGTCTTTTTTGGTTTTTACTTCATTCTTTTTGTCTTTTGACATAATTTTCTCCAATAAAAAATAAAAATCAGAATTTTGTATTCAAAGTATTGCATAGAATACAAAATTACAACCTTATATAATAAAAGCCAAGATATAATTTTTGTAGATATTATATTAAAAAAAATATGTAAATTAATACTTGAAATAAAGTAAAAAGGTGATTAATTAGAATTTCAAAAAAAAATATTATGTATAGCATTATTTACTTTCTGATTTTTACTCTCTCGATCGTAAAAGTCTCGCATGTGAATTTTATCAAACAGGACAATAACTACAAGGTCAAATTCTTCGAACCCGTAGTAAAGAATCTGTTGAAAAGTGGCGTTGATACTTCATTTGTTTTTTCAATTATTGCAAATTCCAAAACTCATTTCGATGAAAAATATATTAAAATAAATGTTTCCGGATTTCTGAAAAAAAGTGAATACCAAACCGTTACTTGGAAAGCTCTTGACAAATGCCACGCATTTATGCGTTTGAACTTCGAAACTCTGACCGAAGCCGAAATCAAATACGGTGTACCCAAGGAAGTTATTACATCAATTTTATGGGTTGAAACCAAACTTGGCTCCTATTTAGGCTCACATCATATCCCGAGTGTGCTGTTGAGTACGGCAATGTCTAACAAGCCCGAATTTATTAATCTGAATATCGGTATTCTTCAGAACGAATTTCAGGGAGATTCTGCAGAGCTTAATCAACTCGAAAAGAAAATTTACCAAAGAGCAAAAAGCAAATCTGAATGGGCTTTGAAGGAATTGATTGCACTGAGCAAGATGAGCAAAAGTTCCCCTTATTCTGTCCAGGATTTGTACGGTTCGTGGGCAGGAGCCTTCGGAATGTCGCAATTCCTGCCCTCAAGCTATCTTCGATGGGGTGCCGACGGCAACAACGACAGCATAATAAATTTGTTCAATACCGAAGATGCGATTTACAGTATTGGTAACTACCTGAAGTCCAACGGATGGACAGATGATCCCGAGAGTCAAAAAAAAGCTGTTTTCCACTATAACAATAGCACGGCTTATGTGGATGGGATTCTGAAACTGGCTTACAAGCTGAAACCGAAGAAAGTATTTGAAGAAAATTAAGTAGAAATTCCTATGTAAATTTTCACATAGTTTTATATTATCAGATAAAACATTATTTTCGTAATTCTTTTTTACACAATATTTACATAATGTTTCTAATTATGTGATTATTAAATATTTTTTAGTAATTTGAACAATATTATAAATAAATAAATTAGAATAAAATTTGTTATACTTTAAAGGATTATCATGATTGAATTTAGTTTTACGGAAGAGCAGGAAATGCTCCGCGAGATGATAAGAGATTTTACGAACAATGAACTCAAACCCATCGCCGCAAAAATTGATGAAGACGAAGAAATTCCTCATCATATTATAGAGAAAATCAAAGAACTTGGAATTCTTGGAGCCGCATTCCCTGTGGAATATGGCGGAAGCGGATTTGGCGAAGTCGGATATTGCCTGATTCAGGAAGAAATCGGACGCGGTTGTCTTTCCACTGCCACATTTATCGGTGCTCACGTTTCAATCGGTTCTAATACCATTTATGTTGGCGGCGACGAAGAAATGAAACAAAAATGGCTTGTTCCTCTTGCCTCAGGCGAAAAGATTGCCGCTTTTGCTCTGACCGAGCAGGGTGCTGGTTCCGATGCTTTCAACCTGAAAACCAGAGCAGAACTTGACGGCGATTCATGGGTCCTGAATGGCGAAAAACTTTGGATTACCAATGCTCCTTTCGCTGACGTATTTTCTGTTTACGCAAGAACCAGACTTGGTATTTCAGCTTTTATAGTTGAAAAAGGAACTCCCGGCTTCACAGTTGGTGCACCCGAAAGAAAAATGGGAATCCGCGGAAGCAAAACTGCTTCTTTAACTTTTGATAACGTTAGAATTCCAAGAGAAAACCTAATCGGCAGAGACGGTAAAGGTTTCCTTATTGCAATGAAAACTCTTGACACAGGCAGACTCGGTCTTGGTGCCGCATGTCTCGGAGCAAGCAAGGAACTGCTTGAAATGTCGGTTAAATATGCAAAAGAAAGAAAACAGTTTGACGAACCTATTGCCAACTTCCAGGGTGTTCAGTTCATGATCGCAGACATTGCAACCATGATTTACGAAGCAGAATCAATGCTCTACCGTACTGCGGCACTTTATGACAAAGGTCAGATGCTTCCACGCCAGGCGGCAATTTGCAAACTTGTAATTTCCGAATCATTAAATAAATGTGCTGACCTTGCGATGCAGATTCACGGCGGAATGGGATTTTCCAGAGAACTTCCGATTGAAAGAATTTATCGCGATTCAAGAATCAACCGTATTTTTGAAGGTACAAACGAAATTCAGAAAATGATTATAGCAAAAGACGTAATCAAAAGAAACGGCAAAGTCTAAAAACTTCATTTTTTCCAAATAGATTTGTCATTCAATTTCAAAAGGGAATCCATTATTCTTAAAGCTTAATGGATTCCTTTTTTTTGAATGAATATTTATAAAAGATAGTTATTACTTCATTTCCCCAAATTTCATTTTTTATCTTTTTTTATATAACGGAAGTTCCACCGTTAAAAACACATAAATAGTTATATAGTAATAATTTAGCC
>CAZSHX010000049.1:0-34828 GCA_964606895.1 uncultured Hyphomicrobiales bacterium | reverse complement strand
TCACAGTGAATAAAGCAAGCAAAATCAATAATAATTTTTTCATAATTTTTCTCCTGAGATAATTTTATAATTTAAATATTTTTTTCAATTTTCGGTTAATAAATTACATTAACTTTTATTGGAATAGTAAAGTTTGGATTTTTGTTAATGACTAAAGTATCGTAATACATCCCGACTGTAAAAACGTCGGCGATAAATTTCAATTTAACTTTTTCTCTCGTTTGTGTGTCTTCCGAAGGTGCAATCGTAAATGGAATACCCTGCGGGAATGAATAGTTGAACAAACCGCTTGTACTCCTGCCTTCGATACTGCGTATTGTTACCGTCATGTTATCTGAAATATTTCTGATGCTAATAAACTGATTAGCTATTTTCATCATGCTGACAGAACCGAGGTTAACTTCACTGAAAGTTAAATTTCTGAGTGAATCATTTTCTGTAATTTTGGTATAAAGCAATTTCTTGATGTAATTTGGTTCTGTTTGCATTATATCTTTACTGCATGATGTAAGAATCAAGAAAGCAAATGTGCATAATAGAATTAATTTTTTCATTTTTTCCCCTTTTAAAAATGGAATGATAAGCCGTAATTTAAACCTGCTTTACTCGAGCTGAACGAATTGTTCTGATGCTTATAATTGAAATAGCTATATTCAAATGCCAAAAGAACTGAAAAATTATCAACCGGAAAATATTCAATTCCGATAATCGGTTTTGCTACCCAACCGGCAACATTCAAACCAAGATTTAGCTGTCCATAAGTTTTAATTGACATAAAATCAAAAGGATAGTATTTTCCGATTAAACTGAATGTTGTTAGGTTCGGCTGTTGCATATATCTGAAAACCGAGCCATTCGCTTCTTCACCTGTATATACAGTATAGAAAGTCTCCTGCCTGACTCCTGCACCAATTTTGAAATCATCAGATATTTTGTATAGTAAATCCAAACTCATATTGTTCAATTTGTTAAATTCCGTTGGATTGATGGTTTCTTTTGGAATATTCCAGTTGGATGAGCTTTTAACTTCAAAGTTTACACCATATATCTGATTATTGATTGGTGACATGAAATCAAATTTACCAGGTAAACTATTTTGGATTAATCTTGTAGCATTTTCTGAATTTGTACGATAAAGAACAATTTCCTTTTTTGCGATAGGTTCTGTCAAACTCAAAAATTTATTATTTTCAGAATCATTTTGAATTGGCGGTACAGAGAGTATTTCTTTTGACCTGCTTTGAATCTCTCTTCCGATATATACATATTTTACTATTGGTTTCGGGTTTATTGGGGTTGCCGGTTTTTCAGTTTCGAAATTTTTTGTTATTGGTATATCAGTCTTAATAGTTGAAGAATTATCCGAATATTTCACTTGATTTACTGAATCCTTCGGTTGAAAGAAAAGAAGCATTACAATAATGGTGGCAATGAGGGTTGATGCTCCGGTAACTATATTTTTGAACAAACCTGTTTGATAAAAAGCTGACTTGGTTGCCGGGACAACTTGAACAGCTGATTCAACTGCAGGCAAAGCGATTCCTGCTTTAGCATAAATTCCTGCTTTCAAAGCGGATGAAGGAGCAAAGGTATCAAGATTGCTGTTTATACTTCCCGTAACCGCAGAAAAGCACTTGTAATCAGCTCTCAGTTCATCATTAACTGCTAATTCGGAAAACAAATTTCTTTCGGCATCTTCGCCAAGTTCTCCGTTTATTAAGCTCACGAATTTTTCTATATTTTCCATTTTATTTGTCCTTCTTTATTTGAAAGTATCAGCGAACCGCGGTTTCAAAATATCAATAAGTTCCTGCATCGCTCTGTGGCTTCTCATTTTCACGCTTGAAACACTGATTCCCAAAACATCAGCAATCTCTTTTTGCGACAGTCCGCCAAACCACTGCATGACAAATGTTTCCTTGTAAATATCATCCAGATTGCTGACAGCGACTTTAACCAATGAAATTAATTCTTCATTTTCATATTGAGTTTGGAAATCGAACGGATTGACATAATTTTCGAGTTCGGTCATATCGGTGTAATCAATACCAATGGTTTTTCCGGAGTTTTTCTGACGGTATTTATCAATAATAAGATTTCGGGCGGTTTTATAAAGGTAAGGCAGAATATTTATAGGAATGAAACCTTTTTTTATTCTATCGAGAAAATTGAGCCATGTATCTTCGAAAATTTCTTCTGCATCAGCTTTTGAATCAGATTTGAAAATGCAAAAAGCATTTAGTTTAGATGAATATCTGGTAAATAAAGCATCAAAGGCTCTGTCATGCTGTGGGTTTTTCGCCCCGAGCATTTCCAGAAGTTGTTTGTCGCTATATTTATTCAGTTCATTCATTTTTTTGTTATCCCTTCAATAATATAGACGGAAAATTCAATATGCAAGTTACAAATAATTTTCCATTGATTATTATTGCACGAAAGAAAAAGATAAAAAAAAGGGCTGACTCATTTATAGAGACAGCCCTTATGTAGTTGAAGTATCATTTAACCCTTGAAAAACATGGCTTTGAATATATAACCTGCCATATTTGGATTTTCTTTTAACCTCCGGGAAGAATAACCGTACCAGTCCTTGCCGAATGGAACATATATTCTCATTCGGTGACCATCTTTAAGAATTGAGTTTCTTTTTTCCTCCCGAACTCCCAAAAGCATCTGGAATTCATATTCTTCGCGTTTCATGCCTCTTTTGCTCAGAGCATTGTAAGCATAATCAATGAGAACATCGTCGTGGGTTGCAATTCCCGTGTAGTAGCCGTTATCGAGCATATAGTCGAGAAGCTTCTTGTAATTGTCACGGACTTCTTCTCTGTTTTGGAATGCAATCTGAGGAGACTCTTTGTAAATACCCTTGCAAAGACGGGTGTTTGGTTTATACTTAGCCAGTGCTTTGATATCTTCAATGCTTCTGAACATATAAGCCTGAACAACAAAGCCTACATTATCGAAACCTTCGGCTCTGAATTTTTTGTAAAGCTCAAGAGTAGAAGTAGTATAAGGAGCATTTTCCATATCAATTCTAAGAAAGATATTATGTTCGTTGGCTTTGGTTAAAAGTTCCTTAATATTATTGTAAGCAAAATCGAAATCAATTCCCAATCCCAGTGAAGTTGGTTTCACCGACAGATAAGTAGGCAGTTTGTTTTCAATAATGGCATCAATCACGAGCGAACTCATCTCTTTCTCGTGCAAAGCTCTATCTCGTGAAGACACAAATTCTCCAAGAACATCAACAGTTGTCATTCCGCCCATTTTAGCAAAATCTTTTGTAACCCTGACTGCATCACTAAGTTCATCACCGGCGATATACTTTTTAGCTACCTGATGAATAATTGCCTTTGGTATTAAAGGCATCATTTTAATAATTAACTGATTCAACATCATCAACCATCCATAAATTAATTCATAATTTTAACGGGAAACACACTTTCGCCTTTTTTGGTTTTCAATACAATAAAATAGTTTCCCTGTGCTGTATTATTTATTTTAATCCCGAACTCACTTGTTCCAACCGGAATAAATGCGTTCAGAAGATTTACAATTTTTTGACCTTTTTCATTAAATAATTGGATATCGGACTGAAATTCTTCTTCATAGCTGTTTTCAATTTTTATTTTTGCTTCCATACTTATTGGATTTGGAATAACCTCAGTTATCTTTAATTTTGAATCATTTACTACGTTTGAAAAGATTCCGAGAAGACAAGAGTCAATGGTAAAGGGTGAGGAAAGTGAATCCATATTAAAATAGTTAGCACCTATTTTGGTAGAAATCCTTAAAAGAACTTTTTGGGATTTAAAATTTGGAACTTTCCAGGAATAACCTCCAATTGAACCTGTAATTGGCTTAGTAACAACTTTTTTCCAAACTGCTCCATTATCTAATGAGTATTCCAAATACATATTTGTTATAAAATCAGAAGTCCACTTAATATCGTTATATTCACCAATGCAGAAAACATCTCCCGCTTTGGGAGATTTGAGTATAGCAGTTTGTTTTCCAATTGAAAAGAAACCAGTCTCACCAATAACAGAACTTTCAACTATTGATGAAATTTTTATTTTGCAGTTTTCACTATTAATTTCCGGAATAATCCATTCAAAATTTCCGGAATTTGTTTTAGGAGATAAAACAGCCCAGGAACTTCCGGCATCTGATGTAAACTCAATTTTTACATCACTTTCGAAAGTCATCTCCCATTTAATTGAATAAATATCTTTTTGACCAATTCTTTCGCCCTTCCAGGGGTTTACAACAGTTATACCCGATTTTAAAATTGAGAAAGTTGTAAGGCTTTTATCTAGGTAAGCAGGTTTCACAGCATCCTGAATAGCAACCATTGCAGTATATGATTGTACCAAGGGAATTGTCCATACATATATTGAATCCGAAGCCTTTACATTTTCTGCTATTAGCGTCCAGGTTGCTCCTGCATCAAGGGAATAAGAAATATCAAGAGATGTTACATTCTTTGAAGTCCAGCGAATCTGCATGGTCTTTCCCGCTCTGTAAGATGAATCACCGAGCGGATGAAGAAGAGAAAGAAATGTTCCCGGAGCTTCGGCAACACAGCTTGATGTTTCTGCGGCTTTTCTCATCAAATTTTTTGTTCTTGCATGAAATTCAAGTTCAACTGAGCGAGTTGCATTAGTTGTATGGCAATAGCTCATAATTGTGCCGGGTCTTGGAATAGCATTGCCGGTTTTAATACAAGCATCACCTACAGGGAATGGCTGTGACTGAGTAACGCAAGTATCAATCATATTTGGTTTGTAGTAGCATGCATGAGTATGGGGTGCACTGAAATTGTGCCCGATTTCATGTGTTGCAACATTCACATCCCAGGTATAATTCATTGTCGGATATTTGCCATTACTTTGGATACCCAAAGCACAGTAGCCGTACTTAGTATCGCAAAGACTGCCAACATTAGGATAACCACCAAAAGATATACCGGCAACTATTGTACCGGTAGGCTGGTCGCTCAAATTTGCAAAAAGAACAACAAGGGAACGGTTTAAATCCTGATTTTGCCAAACACTTGGCATCGTATAAAGTTTATCTTGTAAATCTGCATCATTCTGATACGGATCACTTGCGGCATCAGTTCTGATAACAACTTTTGAAACAACAAGATTTACATTAATATTATCCTGATAAATTTTGGAAGACTGATTGATAACAGAAGCAATATATGCACCGCATAAATCAAAATTACTACTCATTAAAGTGTAATAATCATAAGAACCTTCGCACAAAATATTAACTTGAAGAATCTTGCTTTGAGCAAGAATATTATCTTCAATATGATACTTAAGCTTGTCTTCAGATTCGGAAGCAACTCCGGTATTATCCTCGGTTAAACAAACGAAAGGATTGAAATTCGGGTTATCAGATTCAATAGCAGTATTCTGAATGAAATGATCAGAATTAATATCGGTGATTTGGTTTATATCTGGAGAGATTGAAAATTTTTCTTTCGCTTCATTTTCAATAAATCCAAATAATTTGCCGTTGTAATAATTCAAAAATACTGAAGAACCTTCTTCGCCTTCAATCTTTCCATGATAAGAAACAATATAAGGTCCCTGAACTTTAATAAATCTACCTTTGACAACTTTTACCCATTCAGTATAAGCAGAAATGGAAGTGACTGCCGGTTTTAGAATAAGATTTTTCGAGATATTAGCAGAAATCCTGAAATCTTTAATCCTTATAGATTGATAATCTGCAAGAAAAACAGAGTTTGCATAATCAGATTTTACTGAAAATATTACAGGTTCTGATGTCTTGATATTTTTTTGAATCGAATTTTGCATTTTTTTCTCATGTGATAACTGCTTCAACTCAAAAATCTTTGAATAATTTACTTCCAAAGTTGTTTGTGCATTCATTGCAATAGCACTCATCAAAAGAAACAGTGCAAAATATATTATATATTTCATTATTTTCCTTAAAGTAATTAAATTCAGATTTTACTATTTATTAATCTGAATGTTTTTGCTATCCTTATAGTTTCCGGCACTTATGTTCAAAAAATAATGACCGTTTGCAACTTCAGGTATATTAACTTCAAATATTTGTTCCCCCTTTTCACTCAGATTGAATTTCCCGATATTACCAACAAGAGAACCTTTTTCGTCATAGATACTAATAACTAATTGTTCATTTGTACTAACATTATTGAAAATCTTTATCTTAGCATTACGGCTAACAGGATTTGGAACAACATCGAGAATTTGTATCGAGTTTTTATAAATTGGTGAATAATCATTGATATCACTTTTTAGGCATGTATCAATGGTAAAATCTTTGGTAATCGAAAGTATGCTTTCTTTATCATTTGAAGGATAAATTCTCATTCTGGCATTTGTGACTTTTGAGGTGACAGATGGAATCTTCCAAAGGAAATATCCCAAACTGGCATCAATGGAAGCCAAGCGAACCTTCTTCCATGTTAACCCATCATCAATTGTATATTCAATCATAATGTTATCAAGAAAATCAGCTGACCAGTTAATGTAATAGCTGAAGCCACCACACCATACTTCACCACCCTGGGGATATATCATTGTAGCTGTCTCTTTACCGATAGCAAATATTCCTGTTTCAGAAATCATAGAAGAATTACTGGAAGATACTATTCTGACTTTGCAGTTATTACTTGTTATTTTTGAAATATCCCAACTATAAGGACTTGTAGCTTGATTTTTAATAATAGAATTCCATGTTTGGCCACCATCAGTTGAAAAATCTATGTTAACCGATGATACAAGCATTAAATCCCAATCAATAGAGATAGGTGTTCTTTGACTATATTTTCCACCCTCTACCGGATTTTTAACATAAAGATAGGGGGCATTGATTGTAAATGTATTCCAGCTTGTATCACCAACAACATTATTACTCATGTCATAAATCCAGATTTTACCTTGTTTTGTACCGATAGCAGGCATCGTCCAGTTATAAATTGAGTCAGTTACCGGAACATTTTCTTTAACAACTTCCCATGTTTGACCATTGTTTGAAGTATATTTTATCCCAAATAAACTAACTGCAGAATAAACCCATCTGATTTCGATTGTTTGTTTGGCATCGTATATTGTTTGCCCCAAAGGTGCTAAAAGCTTTAGGGTTGGGTTTGCAGGTTCTTTTATACACATTGCTTTTTCGGCGGCTGTTCTCATTAATTTAATATTTCTTGGATGAAAAAACAACTCGACTTGTCCATTATTGGTTAAGTGGCAATAACTCATGATTGTACCGGGTCTTGGTATCGGATTTCCCGAAAGACATGCATCACTTTCAATTGGATTATTAATTGTTATGCAAGTATCAATCATATTTGGCTGGAAATAACAATTATGTGTATGAGGAGAGCTGAAATTATGACCCATTTCATGAGTTGCACAATTAACATCCCACGTATAATTCAATGTTGGATATTTTCCATCTTTTTTTATTCCGATAACGCAAAAACCTCTTGTGTTACTGCAAATACTACCCACATTCGGTTCGCCACCCATTGAAATGCCGGCAACTAATGTGCCATGTTGTGCATTTAAATCTGCAAATAATACAACTAATGAACGCTTGGTACTCGAGCCAAACCAAACTGAAGGCATTGTCTGAAGTTTATCGGAAAGTAATGGATCATTGATGTAAGGGTCAACTAAAGCATCATCCCAAATTTCAATCTTGTTAACATTGATTTTAATATTTATATCATTTTCGTAAATTTGTGATGAAACTGCAATTACAGCTACCATATATGCGGCACCTAATGCAAAATTACTGCCAGTCATTTTATAATACTCACTTGTTCCTTCGCAAACAATACCGGTTTCAAGTAATTTCGGTAATGCCAGGATTCCGTCAGCATGTTTATTGTCGTCAGTTGCTTCTGTTTTCGGACCGTGGTAATCTTCAGTAAGACATTTAAAACCCGTTTCAGCAGTTGGATTTTCTTTGTCAATTATTGCCGACAGGATGTGAGCACCACTTTTCATATCAGTATAATTTACTGGAGCCATATTATAAGATTCACCTTTGCCATTTTCGATTATAGTGAAAAGCATGTCATTTGTATAATTAACAAATATTCTGGAGTTATCTACTCCTTCGATAAAACCTCTGTATGATTGAATATTAACAGCAGGCATTTCTTTTTTGCCATTCTTGGTGTTTAGATAAAATTTGGTTTCGCTGTTTACAACCGAGGATACTTTTCTTAAAACTACATTCTTGTTCTCAATAGGGTTAACCGGAAAATCAATAAGCCTGATAGTCTCGTTGCCGGACTGGAATAATTTTGTAACTTGTTCTGATTTTAAGATAATCGGTCGCATGTTGTTATTGGTTGTCAGGATTATCGCTTGATTTTTCGAATTTTTGGTGGAAAGAGTTGACGGATAATCAAATAAATCCGAACTATTAACAGTTATTGAGTTTTCGGAATAAGCCATACTTCCGCATAAAGCAAGTATCAGCATCATTAGTAAAGTGTTTCTCATTTTTAGGACTCCATTTATTATTATTTAATATCTAATTTCTTACTAAATCTTTTTTCAAGTTCGGTAACAATTGTCAGATGAGTGTCTCGAACAGTACCGGCGGCATCAACAATAACTACTCTGTTTTTCTCTAATCGGGCAATACTCAAAAAGCCTTTATAAACTCTATGGAAAAAATCTTCACCTGAAGATTCGATATTATCGGGTTTACGGTTTAGCGACCTTTCCTGTGCAATATGATGGGGCAAATCCAGAAAAAAAGTAACATCAGGCTTGATATTTCTGCTGGCAAGTTCATTGAACAAACCAATAGTATGAATATCAATCCCTCTGCCGTATCCCTGATAAGCCGTCGTTGAATCATAAAACCTGTCGCAAATCACAACTTTGCCATCATCGAGTGCAGGTTTGATGATATTGTCAACAAGTTCGGACCTTGCGGCTTCAAAAAGCATTAACTCGGTTATTGAGTTAATGTTGAAATCAGAATTTAAAAGCAAATCTCGTATAGCCTCAGAAAGTTCAGTTCCACCGGGTTCTCGTAGAATAACCGGTTCAAGATTCAAATCTTTAAAGTAATCACTTAGAAGATTGATCTGCGTTGACTTTCCGCTTCCATCTATTCCTTCAAAAGTTATAAACATCCATTCCCAGTTTTTTTGTAAATAAACTTACAAATTTACACATAATTATTATATAAAGACACACAAAATGTTAAAAGGTTACAATTTTTTTCTCAAGCACCCGAACCCTCAACAATAACAACGTATTCGCCCTTTGGCTGTTTCGAGTCGGTGAACAAATTTTTCAATTCCGTGCTTGTTCCGCGAAGATATTCTTCGTAAATTTTGCTAATCTCACGGGCAAGACAGATTTTTCGGTCTTCACTTATATATTTGCCCACATCATCCAATAACTTCAAAATCCTGTATGGCGATTCATACATGATAATCGTACAATCCACACCTGCCAACTTTTCGAAAAATGTTTTTCTTCCTTTTTTATGAGGAGGAAATCCCGCGAATAAAAATCTGTCATTAGCAAATCCTGATGCAATCAGTGCAGGAACAAAAGCAGTGGGACCCGGAAGAGAAATGATTTTAATTCCATTTTCTATTGCTTTATTGATGAGTCTGTAGCCCGGGTCAGAGATTCCCGGCATACCTGCATCAGAAATGAGTGCAATTGATTTGCCGGCAGTCAGTTCGAGCAAAAGAAAATCCGACTTACTTTCTTCGTTATGTTCGTGGTAGCTTTCTAATTTTTTTGCATGGATTTTCAATGATTTTAAAAGACTTCCGCTGTGGCGTGTATCCTCGCAGGCAACAATATCTGCCGAAGAGAGAATTTTCATTGCTCTTTGTGTGATATCCTCCAGATTTCCAATTGGAGTCGGAACTATATACAAACCGGGTTCAATCGTGTTTTGGTTGTTTTTTTCGTCTTCGTAAATCATTAAAAAAATCTTTCAGAATTAGAGAACATTCATTTTCAAGAATACCTTTTTTGACTGAGCATCTGTGGTTTAGACGTTTATCTTCGGTAATATCATACAAAGAGCCTGAGGCTCCGGTTTTTGGGTCGCTTGCTCCGAAAATTAATTCAGGAATTCTTGCAAGTACTATTGCTCCCGAGCACATTGTGCATGGTTCGAGAGTAACATAAATCCTGCAATCCAAAAGATGTTTATATCCAATCTTCTTTATTGCTTTTTGTATTGCAATCATTTCCGCATGAGCAGTAGAATCTTTCAATTTTTCAATTTGATTGTACCCTCTTCCGATGACCTTGTTTTCAAACACAACAACAGCACCAATCGGCACATCTTCATTTTTAAGTGACTTACAGGCTTCAGCCAGCGCCTGTTTTATGTAATATTCGTCAGAGTATTTTTCCATGAAACTTATATTCAAAACTTTTTCAGATTAGCCAAACCCTGAATGATGGTTTCATCTTTTTTGGCAAAACAAAGACGAAGCATACCTTTTCCTTCATCCGATTTTCCATAAAAAACCGAAGGAGGAATTGTTGTTACTCCATAATTTTTCACCAAATCAACTGCAATTTCCATATCGCTTTGCTGACAGCCTTCGGGCAGATTAACCATAAGAAAATAACTGCCAAAACATTGATTTGGTTTGAACTTCGTTTCGAGGCACAAATTATAAATCAAATCTCTTTTCATTTTGTACATTTCTCTGAATTCGGGAAGATAGTCGTCAATCCTGCCAATAGCATGAGCCATTGCGTGCTGTCCGGGAGTATTTACCGCAAATGCGGTCCATTGATGAACTTTCCGGATAGCATTGGTTATGTTCGGTTCAGCAATAGCCCACCCAATTTTCCAGCCTGTCATGCTGAATGTTTTTCCTGTTGAAGAAATAGTGATTGTTCTTTCTTTCATCCCCGGAAGTGTGGCAAAAGGGATATGCTTTGCACCATCAAAAGTAAGAAATTCGTAAACTTCATCGCTGATAACAAAAAGATTGTACTTTTCTGCGAGCTTAGCAACAAATTCAAGTTCTTCGAGTGAGTATACTTTGCCGGTCGGATTGTGAGGATTATTAATAATTATCATTTTTGTTTTGTCCGATATTTCCGATTCAAGCTCTTCGAAATCAAAAGAAAAATCAGGTTTTTTCAAAGTAACAAATCTCGGAATTCCTCCTGCCAGTTGAACATCCGCTAAATGCGAGTCATAAACAGGCTCGAACATTATTACTTCATCGCCGTCATCAATCAAAGCAGTTATTGTTGAATAGAGAGCTTCGGTTGCTCCCGCAGTAATCGTAATCTCATCATCAGGGGAAACAGTCATATCATAGAATTTTTTAACATTGTCGGTTACGGCTTTTCTTAATGAAAAAATTCCGGGCATAGGAGCATATTGGTTTTTGCCCTCTTTCATTGCTTGAAAAGCTGATTCTTTCAGCCAATCTGGTCCGTCGAAATCGGGAAATCCCTGACCTAAGTTGACGGCTTTGAACTCAACTGCCAATTTACTCATCGTGGAGAAAATCGAATCTCCCTGCTCTTTTATTCTTTTTGCAAAACTTAAATTTGTCATAAAAATCTGTTTTTAAATATTAATTCAATAAAAAATCTTCAAAGGAATACAAAATTACTAATAATACTTTGAAAAGTCTAAAAGTTGAATTGCCGAAAAAGCATTATATTTGTAATTATTAAACATTAGAAAATGGAAAAAATGGGATTTTTTGATAAATTCAAAGAAAAAGTTTCTTCTGCATTTCAAAATGCAACCGAAGCTATTAGTTTTAATAAACTTAAAGACGGGCTTACCAAAACCCGTGATTCTTTCGTTGATAAAATTCAGTCCGTACTCGGTGTCGGCAGAAAAATTGATGCTGAACTGATTGGCGAGATTGAAGCAATTCTCATAACCGCAGACATCGGATTTGATACAACCGAAAGAATTATCAATGCTCTGAAAGACAGAGTAAAAAAAGAAGGACACGAAAATTCCGAGGATGTTTTAGGAATCTTGAAAGAGGAAATCCTTAAGATTATTATCACTTCATCCTCAGCTGACAATGATGCATCTTATTTTGTTGATGAAACCAAAAAGCCTCATACCATTTTAGTTATCGGCGTTAATGGAGTCGGGAAAACGACAACTATTGGCAAACTTGCCTATAATTACAAATCAGCCGGAAGAAAAGTCCTAATCGGTGCGGCAGACACTTTTCGTGCCGCGGCTAACGAACAGCTTGAAATATGGGCAGAAAGAGCAGGAGTTGGGATTATTCAGCAAAAGCAGGGTGCCGACCCTGCCGCAGTCGCTTATGACACTCTGAATTCAGCAATCGCAAAAAATGACGATGTAGTTATTATAGATACCGCAGGCAGACTTCATAACAAAGGAAACCTGATGGCAGAACTTGAAAAAATCAGTCGTGTGATGAAAAAATTGAAACCTGAATCTCCCGATGATGTTTTTCTTGTTCTTGATGCAACCACCGGTCAGAACGCAATTCAGCAGGCTAAGGAATTTATGAAAGTTGCGGCTATATCAGGTATTGTTTTAACAAAACTTGACGGAACTGCAAAAGGCGGAGTTGTTATTGCTATTGCTAATGAACTGAAAATACCGGTTCGTTACATCGGAGTAGGCGAAAAAATTGATGATTTGCAGGCATTCAATGCTGAAGAATTTGTTGAAGCACTTTTTTCGGCAAAGTAATTTGATAGTATAATTTTGGTCTAACTTTATAACAGATTAATTGAGGGAATTATGTCTTCAGTACCAACAAGGAGAGCCACCAGTCCGTTTCTGATTGGTATTTTTGTTATTTTCGGTACCCTCTCAATAATTGGAATAATTATCTGGCTGGGTGCATCTCAGTTTCTAAAAGAAAATGTAGAATACGTAACTTATTTTTCCGGCTCGGTCGAGGGTTTGGAAAAGGGTTCCCCTGTTAAATACATGGGTGTTCCCGTTGGTTCTGTCAATAAGTTACGAGTTGCTCCCGACGGAAAATTGATTGAAGTCATTCTTGTAATTGACAAAAAAATTACTATCGGCGACAGTCTTCGCGTGAAGTCAGAGCTTGCAGGACTTACCGGAAGCAAATTCCTCCAACTGCATTATCCTCATGACAGCATTGTACTCCGAAGCTATCCCTATCTGAGTTTCAAACCGCCGTTCAAACTAATTAAATCTGCACCTTCGGGCATTGAAGAAATTGAAATTGCCGCAAGGGAAGTGATGAACAATCTCAATCAATTTCAGTACGGGCAGGTTTCTGAGGAAATTATTAATTTCTTGCAGACAACAACCGATTTTTTCAATAACAAAGAACTTTTTGGTATCATCACTAATTTGAATGCTTCGTCAGAAAGACTGAACAGCATTTTTGCTCATGCCGACACTTCAAAAATTATTGACAATCTTTCAGCAACAAGTCAGAGATTCCTTGCAACTTCGCAAAAACTCGAAAAATTTTCTGATAGTTTGAATTTCCAGTTACAGGCAATCAATCTTTCAGGTAAGCTGGACAAGGCATTGGCACAATATGACTCACTGATGAATAATGCCAAAACTGTTTTGTTTGCTCTCGGTTATCGTTTCGATTCTGCAATTTTCGGTTTTGACGAAACATTGAACGAAATCAGAAAAACAAATAAGCAACTTCAGAAAACCCTGAGAACTTACAGTAACGACCCTGGCAGACTGCTCTTGAGCGAGCCGCCGCCATTAGAGAAGTAAGTTGCGTCATCGGTCAGGAGTTGCCCCCTGTCCTCATAGCGTGATTGAATATTAATACAACAAGTTGAAGAACTGCAGGAGGAAACTCCTGCCGAGAGGAAAAACGAACACTCACTTCCTTTCCTCTATTTCTTATCGCAAGGTATATAAGCGTCAGGAAGCTGTTGCCCCGGATTGTTGCAAAAGGAAATACCGCCAAGTTTCCATTGTCCATATTCATTGTTTTGAAAATTAAACCACAAAATCTCATCTTTCGACAAATTTTTATATTTCAATTTATAAAAAAGAAAATTGTTATGTTGAAACATAGCTTTACTGACTGTATCCCTGATAAAAGAGTATCCTTCATTTAATTTAGTATTTAGAACCTTATTTTTAAAGTATTTGACACTTGTGCCATGACTTACTCGAAAACTGAAAGTAACAATATTTGAGTCATTTTTTATTTCTTCTAAAATATCAACATTCTCGATAATATTTTGAGCAATTTTCTGACAATATAATTTATCCACATCTGTTATTTGAAAATATTCATAAGCTATTTCTGTAAGTTTCCATATACCAGAATCCCCATTCATGAAATTAAAAGATAATATTCTATTAGAAAAATTATTCTTAAATTTTATGTCTTGTTCAAGAAAATATACATTTTTATAATCTCGATTAAATATGGAATCGTTTAAAAAGGAATACTCTCCATTTAGTTTGTCCTTAACTATATCAGACTTTAATTTACTATGAAAGTGACCAAATCTATAATTAGAACAAAAATTGCGTGTAACTTGATAGTTCCTTGCATACATCGAATCAATCAAATCAACATTTGAGATGATATTTTTTGCGATTTCCAAATTATTTTGTTTGTCTTTCTCTGTCAATTGAAGAAAATTGACAATTTGGAAAAGTATTATTATTATTGATGTTGCATACATAATTTTACTCCTTTATTCTTTGCTTTTTAAATACTTATCATAATATTGTGAATTATAATTGTTGTAATCGTATAATGTTCTGGTAAACAAACGTGCAGATAACTCTCTGTAAATTGGACCTTGCTTCAAAAACGAATCTGATTGATGACCAAATTCATGAGATAAAATCATTGAAAAAGTATAAGATTTTTCTCTACTGATTAATTTGGGTTTAATCTGATTTTAAAAACTTACCAAAAGTATCCCCACACTTTACAAAATAGAATCCGGGTGTCAAACCGGAAACATTGAGACGTAAATTATCCTCTCCTTGATAAGTAGGAGAGGCACGGAGTGCCGGGGTGGTCAAGACTCTCTGCCCGAAAACATTATATACCTCAACAGATACACCCCCTAATCCACTCTTGCTTATGGGGGAACAAGAAATTTGGATGAAATCGTTAGCAGGATTGGGTGAGAGTGAGAATTCACTGAAATTATTTAGTAAATTTTCGGAGACATCAAGTAAGACACCACCTTTTCTATAAGCATGAACATCCGCAAATTCTAAACCAAGCCAGATATTTCCAAGTTTATCAATAGCTATTGAATGGAATTGATTAAATTTATAATTCGAATTTTTTCTTGTGAAGTAAGTCCAATTCGTTCCATCAAATTTTATAAGTCCAAATCGCAATGCAGCAATCCATACGTTATTTGATTTGTCAAACCCGATATTCCGGAATCCGGAGAGGATGTATGGAATTATCGAATCATCAGGCATAAATACCTGATGGTTTTTATCACCAATTTTGATTAGATTGCGGTCTGACCCCAACCAGAGATTCCCGATTGGGTCGGCTTGAATTGAACGTATGTAGTTATTCGGACAACCAAAGTCGGCTAAAGTATATTTTGACTTTGATTTACTACTATATTTTATCAAAAAAGTATCCGAAGCTATCCAAATATTATTAGCTGAGTCGCAAACTAATTTATCGAAATAGTGACCTTCAGTTTGATTTTCAGATACTAAGGAGTCAATTATTGTCCAATTCAAGTTATCATATTTGACTAATCCGGCATCAGTCAACAGCCATTTGTTATTAAATCTATCTGTTATTACTGAAATTACCGAATTTAAAGGAATTTCGGGATTTGTAGTAACGAATTTTTCTCCATCGAATTTCATTAAGCCACTTGAGGTGCCAATCCACTTCACCCCGTCATTATCAATTGACATCGAACGAAGATAAATACCCGGGCCATTATATATTGACCAAGAACTGTCTTTTAATTTGCATAAGTAATAGAAGTCAATCAAACACCATTTATTCAAACTGTCGTCAATAGCTATTTGATATACAGGAGAATTTGCCAATCCGACAATCCCTGAACGAAAATACATCCATTCGGGATTGTTTTGTGCATGGATATTATTATTTGAAGACAGTATGAAAACAAATAAACTAACTAAGATAATTCTGAGAGTCGATTTTGTTGATTTAGCTATTTTCATTTTTCACCTTTTTGAAACAGTTTATTATATAAAATTGATTTTGAGAAAACTCAACATACTAATAAGTATAATTTACAATTTATTAAAATCAAATGAAATGAAAAAGTAATGAATTTTGTCAGTCTTCCGGATTTGAAATGAATAATTTTGCTTACAACTGCAAAGTTAATTTATCAGTATGTAAAAATTTGGACATAATAGAATTAAACAACTAATTTGTTCAATAAATTTGCCAGCTTTCCGGCGGCTTCCTTTCGCTCAAATTTGATTATTTTGTTTGTCTTTCTCTGTTAATTGAAGAAAATTGACAATTTGGAAAAACATTATTATTATTGATGTTGCATACATAATTTTACTCCTTTATTCTTTACTTTTTAAATAATAATCATAATATTGTGAATAATAATTGTTGTAAAGTTATATTTTAAATCGTATCTATTCTAGAATTTTAAAACCATGCCAACCGGTTTCTAACCACTTTACAATAGCAAATGGCGGGAAAATTCTGGCAATATCAATTTTCCTCGTTTCATCATCAAGTTCACCTACAAATTTTTCATAATCTGTACCAGGCAAAAGAATGATCCAGTTTTTTGAAACAGAAATTGGTTTACCAACATCCGGGGTTCGTCTTAAGAAAGGTGCATGAAAATCATTGGGTAAATAAATATTTCCGATTTTAACCCATAATTTATCTCTAAGTCCTTGTAAAACTCTAGTGTAAGTATGGAATTTAATTTCACTTTTTACTAATTCATTCAAATCTATAGTTTTGTCATAATCAATTTTCAAGTTAAAAGCCCTGATTAGATGACCCGACATATAAAATTCATCTTTGAATAAAAATTGGAAAAATGCTTTTTTCTGATTGTTTTGTGGTATTTCGAAAATATCACCTGATGATATTTTGTAACCCCATTTTTTTAAATTTTTATTTAATTCCATGATTTATCATCTAAATTAAAGAATCACAATAGGATACATTCTTCATATCTTTCTAAGATTCTATCACAAATTATTTCCAAATCCCTGACATGTTCGTTATTCTTAGAATTAAATCCTACACCTAATTTGTTCATAAGAATATCTTGTATGCATTCAAACAATACAACTCTATTTCCAATTGAACGAATTATTTTTGGAAAATCATCCTTATATTCATCATAAGCAATTTCGTGAAATACATTTAAAGGATCCCATTCAGAAAAAATATCGCTTATTTCATCAAATAATAATTCCATAATGTCAAAAGTTTAAATAAAGTTATCAAGTAATCCGGCTAAATATTTTGCCGACTGCTTTCTTTCGTATTTAGTAATTTCTGATTCATTCGGAGAAAACATGGGTTTGTTTTGCTTCCAGCATTCATAATATTCCAGAAAAATATCTGCAATTTTTTGAATTTCACTTTGGTGAGCAATTTTCCCGCTTGCAGTTTCTCTCATCAATTTGGCTATGGCACTGCTCTGTGGTGCAATTGCAAGAATTGGCTTTTTAACGCCGATATATTCGTAAACCTTGCCGGGTACAATCTCTTCGCTTTCTTTGGATTCATCCACCACCAACAGCAAAACCTCAGAAAGCATAAGATATTCAATGCTTTTGTGATGAGGGATATATGAAATCACCTCAATATTATCTTTGAAGGAAGCATTTTGGAACATATCCTCCACTTCCGTCCCAAATCTGCCGATAAACCGGAGATGAATATCATTAGCCGCAATTTTATTATCCCTGATTAGTTGCTCGATTGCCGCAAAAAAACTTGAGGGATTCCGTCTGCCATACATCGAACCGGTATAAGTAACATTAAATTTATCATTTCGGGTATAATTTACTTTTGGAAAATCTGCCGAATCGAACCCGTTGGGCACATGATGGAATTTCGATTTGTCAAGGTCGGGATATTTAGTTACAGCATCTTTAATAATTCCCTCCCATGCACATTCGACTGCATCTGCCGATTCGAAAACCGAACGCTCGAATGCACTGTCTATTGCCGCCGGCAGAAACCATCGTTTAGGTGAGGAAATGAAGCCTGTCCATGGGTCGCGAAAACCTGCAACCCATGGTATTTTAAATTTATTTTTTACATTTTTTGCTATCATAGAGCAGGTGTATGGCGGCGACGAACTGTAAACTGCATCAATTTTATGTTCCTTCATTATTTTCTTGATTTCTTTTCCTGCAGTAAACATCCAGCCAATTCGAGCATCGGGAATAAAAAAAGTTGCCCTTATGAACTCCGCAATTTTTTCTTTGAAACCAATCTTTTGGTCATCCTTTTTAATGACATTTACGTCAATAGCTGAACCCGGTTTTTTGCCCGTCAGCATACGGTAAATGTCATAAGGTTCGTAAATCTGAGAACGATAAACTTTTGTCCCTTCAGGCACTTGGGCAAGCAAAGATTCATCTCTTGCAGGGAACTCTCCGTTCGATACACTAAGAACAATCGGCTCCCAACCGAATTCGGGCAGATACTTAACATGCTTCAGAACCCGCTGAACACCCGGTCCGCCCGAAGGAGGAAAATAATAAGCAACAATCAGTAATTTTTTCATTATTTAACGTTCAGTAATTCAACTGCTTTCTCAAAAATTTCATCTCTGCCTTCGCTTATTCCTTTTATTGTAGGTTTAACTTCAACTGTTGGAACAATACCACTTCCGTAAATCACTTCTTCCTTCATGTCCATACCCCTGATAATTGACCAGGCAAAGTTGAAATTCCCCGGCATCCTGAATCCTGCAACTTCTCCGCAGGTACCGGCGGTTCTTCTGCCTACGACTTCACCCAATTTATAATTCTTTATAATCGAAACCATACCTTCGCCAAACCCAATCGTTCTTTCATCAACAAGGAAAATAGCTTTAACATTTTGAAGTTTCTTTTTAGCTTTAATTTCTGATGTCAAATATTTAAAGGAAAGAACACTTTGAAAAGGTTTCGTAAAAATAGGAATTTGCCATTCAATTGATTTCATGGGTACACCGCTGAAAAGTCCCAAAGCATGTTCCGAAACAAGCGATAAACCGCGCATATCAATAATAATTCCATTCGCATTTTTTAAAGTATCAAGAATAGATTTTAAAATCTGGTCGTTGATTCTTGTAAAATCAATATAATAAATGCTGTTATTCAAGGTTGAAATCTCAGGTGGTTTTTTTTCGGTTAACTGGCTCAAAGTAACATAACGCAAAATTTCCTTTTCTGAAATAGTATTATCCGGACTTTGGACTTTAATCCTCAAAGTTGAGTTTTCTTTTCCTGCACGAATTTCTGCAAGAGCACGAAGTTTTCGCCAGCCGTCATTGGAAGCTGAAATTTTCTTTTCAAATTTTGCAATATAATCTTTTGCCGGTTTGCCTTCAATTTCAGTAACAACATCTCCGGGTTTAATATCCTTGAAACCGGGAAAGACTTCTGTAATAATCAAATTTCCTTCAATCCATTTCCAAATGAAAGGCAAAGTATAACGTAATTTTTCATCACCAAACCAAGCCCTTGCGTTAGCATCATTCAGATATGAAGTCATAATCTGCAAAGTAGCTAAAAACTCTTTTTCATCTCTGTCAGTAGAAGCTTTTGTTAATGCTTCTTTGAGGGCTTTTTCCCATATACCTTCGTTGTCATTAAATAAATTGAAATGAGTATAAATATTCCAGAGCATAGTAACTATCGCAAGGCGTGATGTTCTGTCTTTGGAGGTTAACTCAAATTTTTCAGGTTTTGATGATGTAATCGGTTTAATGTTTTTAGGAGGGTATGGTAAAGTATGGAGAGAATCAACAAACATATTTAATGGCATTCTGAACATCAAATCGTCATTCAAAGTTGTCGAAAACGCTTCTCTAAGTTCAGGGAATAAAACTCTGTCCCTTGGGTTTGAAGTTATAGTGACACATTTGGCACCGGAGTTTGCTTCTTTTCCGGTAACTAATCCCGTATAACCCGCCGTTTGACTTGCAGGACTAAAGAACCAGCCTCTTGCCACAACACCGATATCGCTATCTTCAAATCCGGGATTTTTCACCTCAATTGGAATTTCTTTCCCATTTTCAATAGAAAATAGTTTTGCATCGTCAAAAGCGGCAGAACCTTCACCAATCAACATGAATCCGATTCTTAAAATTTTTGCATTTGCCGGTACGATAGCTGTTATCGAATAATCAGTCCAAAATTTATTGCTAATTGGATTGTCGTCCATAGTTTTTGTCAGCACCGGCTTATCCTCTTCTTTGTCCATGCGCATAACAAGTTGTGCTTGACCTGTGGGAGGAATCAGATAAGTTCTGACTGATGCTTTAAATTTAATTTCCTTTCCCTGCAATGGTACTGCATCCATAAGCTGAAAGACAGAACCTTCTCTTTCCCGCTGGGATTTATAAATATTCTCAACCTTGCTAATGAATACTTTGTTGTCATTAACGTTTGGGGGACCAACATGCTTCCAGCCAAGAGCAATACTTTTCATGGCATTATCGGGAAGTATCTGAGAAAATTCTTTCTTTTTATTTTCACTAATCGGAAAAACCTCAAGTTCGGGAACCAAAGGGACAAAAAGATTTTTGAGGATTTCGGTTAATTTATCGTTAGATTCGGCATTTTCCACAGCCTCAACTCCTGCGAGTGCAAATCTGTCCCAATCACAAATCTGACTTTCATTACTCGGTGAAAAATAGCGAACAACACCGTAGAGCCTTGCGAACGCCAGGAAATTTTCAATCGCTTTTTTTGATAGGGCTTTTGGGGGAGTGTAATTCTCAGCCCGTTCTTCAATAACTTCAAAAGAGCAGTCGTCAATCCATGCTTTGCCGGAACCTTTCAGCAAAAGTCCATAATTGATAACACTAACTTCATCGCCGATTCTTCCGGTGATTTCGTAAAATTTCCAATTATTAATTACTATCGGATTGTCTTCCATCATCTCGAAAAGTCCACCGGCTCCGTCTTCGAATCTTTCCCGTAACCAAAGGTGTGCTGAGCCTTTGGAACTTGATATTTCTGCACGGACGGCGGCTCTGAATTTCACCACTTTGCCTCTGTAAGGTTTTGCATCCAGCGTTTGCAAAACCGACCCGTAAATTCCTTCGTTTTGATCAACTTTCTCTTTTCGAAGTTCGAAAGAAAGTTTACCACCGTTGGGTTGCAAATCTGTCAATCCAGCAGAGTAACCGGCACCAACTGCATAGCCGGGTATTGCCCAGCCACGGGGCAGTTTGCCCTTTTCTCCATCTTCAAAATCTAAATTATAGGGATGGTAAAGTCCCTGCGAAAACAGCTGACTTGCCATCAGAATCAATGCGACGTAAAATACGGTTTTCTTCACTTTATAGCCTCTCAAAATAATAGTTTTTCAAAATTTGTAAATATGCATATTTCTATAACACGAAAATATACAAAAAGTAACGCACAAAAAGAAAAAAAGTTAAAATTTATGCCGTCCATATATAGTTTGAGAAAGAAAACTCTATGAAACCTTGCTATTTATTTAACCGCCACACTTTTTATATTCATAAATTCCCTGATCCCATGATACGAAAGCTCTCTTCCAAAGCCTGATTCTTTGATTCCGCCAAATGGGAGACGCGGGTCGGATTTTACAAAATCATTCACAAAACAGCATCCGGCTTGAATTTCTTCTTTTGCCATTCTTTCGCCTTTTTCAATGTCGGAACTGAAAATCGCCGCCCCAAGTCCGAAAACTGTATCATTAGCAACTGAAATTGCTTCCTCATCACTCTCAACCGGAATAATCGCCGCAACGGGTCCGAAAAGTTCTTCATCATAAGCCGGCATACCTTTTTTAACCTCTGTCAAAACTGTAGGAGGATAGAAAAAGCCTTTTGTGTCGGGTAATTGTCCGCCCAAAAGAAGTTTTGCACCTTTTGAAATACTTTGTTCCACTTGTTTCTGCAAATCGAGCTGAAGGTCTTTTCGAGCCTGAGGACCGACATTTACCTTCTCGTCCAAAGGATTTCCCATGATTTTTATTGCCATTTTTTCGACAAACAGACTCTCGAATTCCTTGATTATCTTTCTATTCACTATAAACCGCTTTGCCGCAATACAGCTCTGTCCGCTGTTAATAAGCCTTGCAGTTACGCAAGCTTCCACGGTTTTTTCCAAATCGGCATCTTCCAGTACAATATATGGGTCACTGCCTCCAAGTTCGAGAACGCATTTTTTCAGAGCTTTTCCGGTAAATGCGGCAACTTCCTTGCCGACAGGAGTACTTCCGGTGAGTGTGACAGCCTTGATGTGTCTGCTTGCGATTATTTCGGGAATTTCATCTGAGCCGATAGCAAGATTTGTGAAAACGCCGTCAGGAAAGCCTGCCGAAAGGAAAATATTCTCAATTTCGACGGCACAACCCATTGTATTCCGCGAATGTTTTAAAACTCCGGTATTTCCTGCCATAAGAGCCGGAGCCGCAAAACGAAAAACCTGCCAAAAAGGAAAATTCCACGGCATTATGGCAAGCACAGGACCAATAGGCTGATACGAAATATAACTTTTCGTCATCTCGGTTTGAATGATTTCATCCTTCAAAAAGGCTTCTGCATTTTCGGCATAATAACGGCATACCCAAGCACATTTTTCCGCTTCTGCAACTCCCTGCAGAAAAGGTTTTCCCATTTCGAGTGCCATAAGTTTTGCAAGCTCAAATTTTCGTTCAAGTAGGATTTCTGCCGCCTTTATCATCAAACCTGAACGATGGGAAAACGAAGTCTTCCGCCATTCGAAGAAAGCCAGCTCCGAATTTCCAAGGCAAGCATTTATTTTCTCAATTGAATATGATTCATATTCATCGAGGATTTCCTCATTTGAAGGATTGATTGTAGTTATTTTCATAATATATCATCTATAATTTTCAAATATATGTTTATTGCTTTTCCGGAATTCCTATCTATAAAGCTTGGAGAGACAAAAGTAACAGCTTGACCAAAGAAACAAAATGTAAAAATATTAAAAACTTTAATGATTGAGATTTCATGGTTCACCTCACTATCTCAAATTTTTTAGAATATACTTTTGGCCCGACAATTACCTTGCAAAGATAAATTCCTGTTGGAAGGACAATATCTATAAAATATTTGGTATTTTCCTGAACAACATAACCTAAATCTTGATGATAAAGATTTTTCCCATTAAGGTCACTGATAAAAAGTTGTGAATTGCCGTTTTGAATTGTTGAT
The DNA here is from genome assembly GCA_964606895.1 of uncultured Hyphomicrobiales bacterium. Classification (GTDB taxonomy): domain Bacteria; phylum Bacteroidota; class Ignavibacteria; order Kapaibacteriales; family UBA2268; genus CAZSHX01. The sequence goes on along the minus strand of CAZSHX010000049.1, from coordinate 11,435 downwards.
AGCTCTAAAATTATCTTATTGTCTTGAAAATATATTAATAAATTTTCATTCAAAATGTCAGAATTTGAAACGTCAGTAAATGGTGGTTTGAATAACGTCAGCCAATCTCGACCATTTAAAATTAATTGATTAGAATTTATGTTGTAATCATTATTCCTTGCTCTAATGTCATATTTCTTCTCAACTAAATCTTTATTGAAATTATATAGATCATAAGAGACTTTACCATTTAGATCACCATAGGAATAAAACCAATGAATATTATCATTTAAAAAATCAATATTATAACAATAATTATTCGGTAAGGTGGTATCTGAGATGTTTATCAATTTGTTTGAATTCAAATTGAATACAAATGCTTTCCATTGTGAGTTACTTACAAAGCCCAATAAAAGATCATTATAGGAGAACTCCAATTCCCCATTAGAGGAACTCTGTCTTCCTTCTTGGTTGTACAGTTCTGTAATCTTTTTCCAAGTTAACGTTTCCCAAAGAGTTACAGAAGTCTTGATTGTTTTTGTAAAATTTTCCTCATACCATGAAACAATTGCAAATTTAGTGCCGTCATGAGAAAATTTAACCTGCCCTGACCATGACATACTTATTCCTGTACAGCGAAAAGATGTTACTTTTTTAAGTGTTTGAATATCATAAACTGCGAAGTAATCCCCTGAACCAAATAACACATAACGTTCTAAAGGGTCAATGCAGATACAAGAAATAGGCATGCCGAGAGTTTCAGATAAAATATTGAATATTTTTTCATTTTTGCAATCCCAAATAATTGCTTTACTTTCATAACTCTCTGTTACAATATAGTTCCCTAAAGCTGAAATGTCCATTTTGAAACCGTCAAGTCCGCTGTGTTTACCTTCAAATGTGCTAATTGAATCCCCTGTTAGAGCATTTAATTTAACAATGCCGGAATCAATTGCCGCATAAATGAATTTCCCATCAGGAGAGAACTTAGCACCTCCGCACGCACTTGGCCAAATATACTTCTGCCATACAATATCTGTGCTGTCGCCAGCTTTGGGTGTTTGCCAAAGACATATAAAAATCATCACCAAAACTAAATACTTTTTCATGATAAAGTCAATCCGAAATTATAAATTTGTTTACTGCATCGAACCGTTCTAAAAATTACGAATTATCTTTCTATTTTCCAATTTTTCTTTTGCTGTTATCTCATCTCTTCAAAATTTAAAAACTTCAGCCTCTTCAAGGGATGATTCAGATGAGAAAAATTCGCATGAAACATTTTCAGATAAACTGGGCTATTTTTTGAAGTGATATTATATTTTCTTGCACACTCTATTTTTTCTCCACAATTTCTTGCTTTTTTAAATAATTTTATTTAAATTGTAAATCTTTCCTGTTGTAAAAAGCAGGAAAGTATATTTTTATTAACTAATAGATGCTGACGGCGGCAGAAAACACCGTTATTAAAAGGAATTATTATTATGTCAGAAGACACAATTCACGTTTCCGATGAAACTCCTGTTCAGGAAACAACTGAAACCAAACTAAATATCGGTTTCGAATTAAACGACCAAAGACCTAAAAACTTACCAACAATCGCTCATTTAATTGATTTCGGATTTGAAAATCTCGAAATGGATGATTCTACATTTAAAAGTATGTTTGAGCAAACCGTCACAACCATCAAGGAAGACGAACTTGTTCGCGGTTCAATTGTCCACATGACCAAAGACGAGGTTCATGTTGATATCGGTTTCAAATCGGTTGGTATAGTTCCCAGAGCGGAACTCTTAAATGCTGAAACTCTAAAAATCGGCGATTCGATTGACGTTTATATCGAAAAAATTGAAGATGCTGACGGCAAACTTCTGCTTTCCCGCCGTCGTGCTGACTTTATGCGTATTTGGGACGACATTCTCAAATTGCATGACAAACAGGAAATTATTCCTGTCAGAATTCTCAGAAGAATCAAGGGCGGTATGGTTGTGGACCTCTTAGGAATCGAAGCATTCCTTCCCGGTTCGCAAATTGACGTTCGTCCGGTTCGCGATTTCGACGTTTGGGTTACCAAAACAATTGACGTTAAAGTTGTTAAAGTTAATCATCCCAGCGAAAACGTTGTCGTCAGCCATAAAGTTCTTCTCGAAGAACAACTATCCGAACAGCGTACTCTTATTATTTCCAAACTCGAAAAAGGCTTGGTCCTCGAAGGAACCGTCAAAGCTATTTCCGACTTTGGTGTATTCGTTGATTTGGGCGGCGTAGATGGACTTGTTCACATCACTGACCTTTCATGGGGCAGAGTTGCTCATCCAAGCGAAATCGTTGAACTTGACCAGATTGTTAAAGTTGTTATTCTTGACTTTGATTCAGATAAAAAGAGAATATCTCTCGGCATGAAACAACTTACTTCCCACCCATGGGATACAATCGGCGAAAAATACGAAAAAACTTCAAAAGTTCGCGGTAAAGTTGTCAGCTTGACAGATTACGGTGCATTTATCGAAATCGAAAAAGGTATCGAAGGTCTTATCCATATCAGCGAAATGTCATGGACACAGCACGTTAAACATCCTTCACAGATTGTCTCCATGGGACAGATTGTGGATGCTATCGTTCTGAATATTGACAAAGACGACAAGAAACTCGCTTTGGGTATGAAACAGCTTGACCCGGATCCTTGGCAGGATTTGATGGTTAAATACCCTGTCAATTCCAAACACAAAGGAATCGTAAGAAATCTGACCAACTTCGGAGTGTTCGTCGAACTCGAACCCGGCGTAGATGGCTTGGTTCACATCAGCGACCTTTCGTGGACAAAGAAAATCCGTCACCCCGGCGAATTTGTCAAAAAAGGCGAAGAACTCGACGTTACTGTTTTGAGTATTGACCCACAGCAAAGAAGAATCGCACTTGGACACAAACAAATTAAAGATAATCCTTGGGATTATTTCGAAGAAAGATATAGAATCACTTCCCAAACAGAAGCAAGAATTGAAAGAATTATCGAAAAAGGCGTTATCGTTGAACTTCCTGAAGGAGTTGATGGTTTTGTTCCTGTTTCTCAGCTTTCATTTGCACCTGTTAAAAATATCAGCGACTTTTTCAAAACAGGAGATTTACTTCCATTGAAAGTAGTTGAATTCGACAAAGAATCAAAGAAAATAGTTCTTTCGGTTGTCGAATATATGAGAGGCAAAGATCAGGCAATTGTTGACGAATATAACGCTCAGCACCCTGTTCCAAATGCTGACAAATACAGTGCCGAACCACCTCAGCTGAATTATCAGGAAGAAGTTGCTAACTTCGAAGAGATTATTTATGCCTCAGCTGGTGTTGACCACAAAGATATTAAATTAGGAAACGAAAAGCACGACTATTCGAAACCAAAGAGAACAGAACCTTTATTAACCGTTAAAGCTGAAGCACCTGCTCCTGTTGCAGTTGTTGAAACCCCTTCACCGGTAGTTGAACCCTTAGTAGAAGCAGTTGCTGAAGTGCCTGCTCCTGTTGCAGTCGAAGTAATTGCCGAAGAACCAACACCCGTAGCAGAAGTTGCAGTTGTTGAAGAGCCGGCACCGACAGCCGAACCCGGTGCAGAAGCAGTCGAAACAGTTGAACCTGTTACCGAAGAACCGGCAACAGAAGAGCCAAAAGCAGAATAATTGATAATAAATAAATAAAACAATCGTTACAGACAGCAGGCAAATTTTAGCCTGCTGTTTTTATTTTAGGGATAGTGAATGCAAAAAGTATCAATTTTAACTATTGGTGATGAAATATGTATTGGACAGATTGTTAATACAAACGCTGTTTGGATTGCCGAAGAATGTACTAAGCTCGGAGCCGAAGTTCTTACTCATTCTTCAATAAAGGATGATAAAAAAATAATTATTTCCGAACTCGACAGGCTTTTGGGGTTTTCAGATTTTCTGATTCTCACAGGAGGTCTTGGACCTACTCACGACGACATAACAAAACCTACACTTCTGGAATATTTTAATGATGAATATATCTATAATGAAGAAGTTGCCGCAGAACTTGAAAGGCGTTTCAAGTTATGGAATATAGTGCTTTCCGAAAGGAACAATTCACAAGCTTACCTGCCCTCCAAATGCACTCCTCTTTGGAACTCGGTTGGTACAGCCCCGGGTATGCTTTTCGAAAAAGACGGCAAATATATAGTTTCTCTGCCGGGTGTACCAAGGGAAATGATTTATATAATGACAGAGCATGTTTTGCCATTGCTGAAAAAACTAATTTCAGAAAAAATTGACGGTATTGTTCTTTACAAGAATATTCTTACAAGCGGGATTCCGGAATCTAAGCTTGCGGATTTGATTGGTGAACCTTCGGAATTTCTCGGTGACAATTCTCTTGCTTTCCTGCCTTCCTACAAAGGTGTAAGATTGAGAATCGGAGTATCGGCACCAAATCTGCAAATCGCCGAAAGTAAGATTGCAACTATTGAAAAACATATCAGGTCGAGAGCAGAAAAATTTATCTATGGAACCGGGAATGATACACTCACAAAAAAAGTTGCAGAGATTTTGCTGAAAAGCAAGGAAACCGTTGCAGTTGCCGAATCCTGCACTGGTGGAATGCTTGGTTCTGAATTCACGGAACTTTCCGGCAGTTCCGAATATTTTATGGGTGGAGTAATATCCTACAGCAATAATGCAAAACTTGAAATTCTTGGAATAGACAACCGATTGTTAATTGATTTTGGAGCGGTAAGTCAGCAAACATGCGAGGCTATGGCAATGAAGGTTCAGAAAAAATTCGGAACAGACTACGGAATCAGCATCACCGGAATTGCAGGACCAACCGGAGGCACACCCGAAAAGCCTGTCGGTACTGTTTGGATTGGAATTGCATCTGCTGATGGAGTTGAGTCAAAATTATTCAATTTCGGCGTGGATCGAAAAATCAACAGAGAAAGAGCTGTCGGCACTGCAATGAACATGTTTTACAAAATTCTATCGGAGCGGGACTGATGAAAATTCTTGCAATTGAATCTTCCTGTGATGAAACTTCGATAGCTGTTGTCAACGGTTCAACCGTACTGAGCAATGTTATTTCTTCTCAGCTATTTCATTCCAAATATGGCGGAGTAATTCCCGAACTCGCTTCGAGGGCTCATATCCAAAATATTTCTTCAATTTTATCTGAATCGCTGAACAAAGCTAACACCTCTATTGAAGAAATTTCCGCTATTGCCGTAACCACTCAGCCCGGGCTTATCGGCTCATTGATTGTCGGAGCAAATTTTGCTAAAGGACTTTCTCTGAAATATAACATTCCCATTATCCCCGTTAACCATATCGAAGGGCATTTGTATTCCGGCTGTCTTCAGGACAGTTCAGCCGCATTTCCGTTAATTGCACTGGTAGTCAGCGGAGGGCATACTGCTTTATTTTATGTAAAATCATTCAATGAATATGAAATTCTCGGATTAACACTGGACGATGCCGCCGGCGAGGCTTTCGACAAAACAGCTAAACTTATCGGTTTGACCTATCCGGGTGGACCCTTGATAGATAAAATAGGCAAAAACGGCAATCCGGCGGCTTTCAACTTTCCACGCTCGATGATTTCGAGCAATGATTATAATTTCAGCTTCAGCGGACTGAAAACTTCAGTAAAATATTATATACAAAGAGAATTTCCCGATGGTATTCCCGAAAATACTCTTCCTGATTTTTGTGCTTCGGTGCAGGAGGCAATTGTTGACGTATTGGTTAAAAAGAGTATTAAAGCGGCAAAAGAATATAACTGCCGGACAATTGTAATTGCCGGAGGAGTTTCTGCTAATTCACGACTAAGAGATAAATTAACTATTGAGGCGAATAAGCATCAAATTGCAAGTATTCTTCCCGATATGGATTACTGCATGGACAATGCCGCAATGATAGGCTTTATCGCAGGAAAAAAATTCATTGAAAAAGAACCCGTGTTTTTCAGAAATCTTACTTTTACTGTCAATGCAACAGCCCTAAGAGCAAAGACGGTTAAGATTTTAAAATTAGGTATTTCGGAATAAGAGAATTTATTGATAAGTAGATTTAAAAATTTTTAGATGTTAATTTGAACTCTCAATTTTAATTGTTTGTTATTTCTCATTTTATTCGTAATTTTCGTTTTTTCAATTGATTTTGAGAAATAACACAAATGAAAACACTAAAATTCTTAATAATAATATTTCTTTTATTTGCTACCAAATCAAAAGCCGAGAAGCCATTTTGGGAGTTAGTTTCAATTGGTCCACCATGGGGGCATGTACGTAACTTTGCATTTAATGATTCGAATGATATTTTTGCCTCCTCTTATAATGGTGTTTTCAAATCCACAGATAATGGAGATTCTTGGAGATTGGTTCTACCTGGCAGACCCGTTATGTCCGTAGTTGTATGTGAAAACGGGACACTATTAGCGAGACAAGCGTTTGGAATTAATAGGGATTCTAATTATGGAAGTTATACGATATTACGATCTTTTGACAATGGAGAATCATGGGAAGAAATCGAGAAATTTTGGAAAAATATTCCAGACTCTTTTTCCTCATTTCGGAATCCATATATATTATTAGGAGATAAAAATAATATATTATTGGGAATCTATTGTTCATCTAAGTATGAATATTACAATTCTACTAACTTTGGTGATACATGGAAAAAATGCGGAGAAATTGAAGCAGATGGGACTCTTTATATAAATTATTTTACAGAATGTTTTTTCAAAGACAGTTTAATAATTCAGTTTGGGGTAGGTGTTTTCGGAGAACCCCATGAAAGTAAAAGTCTTTTAGAAATATCAAATGATTTTGGGAAAAGCTGGAAAAAATATCAGATGGAGCCAATTTATCTTAAGGATTTATATTTCAAGTCACAAAACGAATTTTACCTTGCTTCATCGGATGGGATTTATTTTAGTAGTGACCAAGGACAATCATGGGTTAAGAAGTGGTTGTCAGGAATTATGTTATATCATATTTCAATGCAAGGCGAGGATACAATAATAGCTTCAGCATTAGATAGAATATATTATTCCTACAATAAAGGAATATCGTGGCAAACAGCAATGACCGATATGGTAACCTCCAAAATGTATGATAGAGAAGTAGCATGGACGATAGATATTGATAAGCACGGAAGAATATTTACATCTGCGGGAGATAATGGAATTTATATCTCAGAGGATATGTCTCAAACCTGGGAAGAAAAAAACAACGGTTTTTCTGCTCTGGGTGCTAACGACATAATATTCCAAAACAACGGGAAAGCATTAATATCAAACAGGGGTGTATTCGAATCTGACAATGAATTGAAAGAATGGCGTTTTTTAGGTTTAAAGGGATATAATTTAGGACTTATTGCTGTAAACAGCAAAGGATATATATTTACCACTGATTTGTTAACATTTCATAATAAATCATTAGGAATATTCCGCTCAACAGACCAAGGAAAAAGCTGGTTAAATTTTAAGAATGGTTTTATGTACACATATGCAACAATATGCAGTAAACATGATATATTGTTAACAAGTTCAGGAATAGATGTTGCATCTTTTTCAACTGATGATGGTGAAACGTGGCAATATTCACCAAACAAACAGGAAAAGATTGGAACAAATGACGAAGGTGATTTATTTACTCTTGGCTGGGATGAATATTCTACAAAAAATGATTTTATGGCCCGCTCAACAAATAATGGAAAAAGTTGGGATTCGGTAGGCGGTGGTGGCTTTGGCTTAGCAACAGATCTCGAAACGTTGGGAATACCGGGAAGAACTGTTTTTAACAATAGAACAAAAACAGCATGGTATGGACCGAAATCAAATTATAACTATACTTTTCGAGGAATATTCCGAACCACAGATAATGGAAGGAATTGGGTTCCTGAGAACAATATATCCGGACCGCCATATAATGAATGGTGGCCCGACGGAGGCTATGATGTAGCAGTAGATTCCTTAGGTTGCTGGATAGCAAAAAGAAATGATTACGGAATCTATCGTTCATGTGATAATGCACAAACATGGGAATTAATGGATACAACAGGGTTTAGGAATAAAATCTTTGGACCCATCGCTGTAAGTCCCGACGGATATATTTATGTTTTTGGATATTGGGGAGGACTTTACCGCAGTAGAGACAGATTTGTATCGGTGGAGGAAGAAAAGTCAAGACAAACATCAGATGAAATAATTTGTAATCCAAATCCTGTACATGATTATCTGGAAATAACTAAACCTTCGGAAGGTTCTTCAAATGTCGTTAAAATCTTCAATGTGTTTGGTGAAATCGTGCAGAACCCCACCCCGACCCTCCCCGAAGGAGAGGGCGTAAGAATTGACGTTTCGGGTTTGCCGAGTGGGGTTTATTTCGTGAGGGTGGGGGATAAAGTTGGGAAATTTGTGAAGATTTAGATGTGAATTGGGACGATGGACTTGGGGAAGAATCTTCATTTCCCCCTTTGAAAAAGGGGTTAGGGGGATTTTCTTACTCTTCAACTTCTAAACGCCTAAGCAACTAAACATCTACACTCTTTGAAAGAATTTCGAAGCTGGAAAAATAGAATTATCAGGCAATTTTCATTGTCACGTAGTGACAAAATGTCGGTAGAAAAAAGTACCCCCCAAAAAAAGTTCCGTCCCGTACGGGTCGAGAGATTTTTCTTAATCCTCTTTTTACCGAGCTTATGTGCCTAACGGCACATTAAAATCAAACATGTTCAAAATGTTTATTTTCACTTTTTTCAATTATTTTCAAAAAAGTGTGAGACATTTTTGCGTTTAATGTGTCTTATATAATGTGAAGTGACAAATTTCGAAAAAGTTTTTGTAATTTGTTCTTTTCTAAATTTACTTTGTCAATTATTTTTCAGATTGAATTGCATGAAAAAGTCAGTGTTCTTATCCGCTTTAATTCTGATGTTCTTTTTTTTCTCTTGTTTTGAGTCTTTTGCAGGAATTGATTTGGTTTACTCTAAAGGGAGTCCCGCTCATTTCGCTTTTTTTAATGCTAAGTTTTCGCCAAATGGAAAGAAAATTGCCGCCGGACTTGAGGGTGCAAATTCTGACACTAATGTTAAGATAATAATTTACAACTCATCAAATGGCGATTCTTTGATGGAGCTGAAGGGGCATCATGGTTCTTTTATTGGTTCAATAACTTGGCTAAATGATAGTATCCTTGCTTCAGGCGATAGTGATAACGAATATTTTCAAAAAAGAACATTAATATTATGGAATGTTATTTCAGGCGAAATTCTTCATACTTTTTTTGATAGTGATACTCTTTTTCCCTGGCATATTGGTGTTAAAGAAATTGTATCTCTTAAAGATAAAAATAAATTGCTTGTTTCATTATGGACTATCAAGTCCAAAATTATTAATCAGAGCCCGCCATGGAAATATGTTTACTGGCATGATACTGTTCTCGTTATCAACCCTACTACTTACGAGATAATTAAACCGCTAAGTTTCAGTGACACTAATGATTATCATGATATTTCTTTGATTTGCGGTGCTCCCGATGGAGGATATTATGTTTTATATGAAAATCATCAAAATCAACTTCGAAATTCTGATAATGATTCTATTATTTGGAAATCAGACTCAGCAAGTATTTTTCCATTTAATCAAATTTCTTTAAATGGAAAATATGGTGTTTGTAGTATAAGTAACGCGATAATCATTTATGATATTGAAAATAGAGTTCAATTTAATAATTTCCAATTTGACTCAATCAATAACCCACAAAAATCATTAATTTCTCCGGATTCAAAATATATTGCCATAATCGGATATTATGAAAATGATAATTATAAACGTAGGAACCGTTTTGGTGTTGCTGAAATCGAGAATATTTCAAATCAGGAATTTCAGGATTCAATAATTTGTGAACGTTCCTTTGAAGCTTCAAACGATTCTCTATATATTTTATGCCTTAATGAGTCCAATTTAAATATTTATTCAGCTCCTTGGTCACCCAAAAATACAAATGTTGAAGATAAAAATGAAGCAAAAGATTTTCTTATTATTTCGCCAAATCCGGCAGAAGATTATATCGAAATCTCCGTAGGGGCAAGACATGCCTTCACCAACACAGACATCCGCATCTTCAATGTTTTTGGGGAAATCCTGAAGAACCTCTCCCCGTCCCTCTCCGAAGGAGAGGAAATTATATATATTTACATTTGCCTTGATGAATGTTCAAATAGTATATAATAGTTAATATTCAATGGTTTATGGGGATATTTGATGTTTTGGTTGTACAACGCAAACAAGTTAGATAAAGTAAAAGATGTTCGTCATTATGTCAGTAATTATTCTTATCTTTGTATTGACATTTTTTTAGAATAATCGGAAGCATTATGAATATCAAATTTTATCCTGACAAAGCTGATAGACCTAAAACCGTTTTAATGATGTCTGTGACCTTTGAAGGTAACAGAATTAAATTCAGCACAGGTCTAACCGTAGGAAATATTAACTGGGACAGTTCTAACCAATCTGTCAAAAAACGAGTTCCCAAAGGTACTGAAATCAATGCTTATCTACAGAGAATTCAACTCAAAGTCACAGAATTCTATAATGAATGTCTCAACTCCCCGAAGGTACAAAGAAAGGAACTTTTGACCAAGAAGATAAAAGAAATGCTGTCCCCCGGCTCCACTTTACTTGCAAATGATCAAAAGCAACTGATTGCTTGTTTTGAAGATTTTATAAATAAACGGCAAAATAGTCAGGATTTTAGCGAATCATCGATTTCTAACTACAACCATGCAAAGTTGCACTTGGAAGGGTACCAAAAGTATTCAAATAAAATTTTGACCTTTGATTCCATTGATAGCGAATTCTTCGATTCATTCACAACATATTTGACCAAGAGGCATAATCTTGCGAGAAACACTGTAGGGAACCTTGTTAAAGAATTGAAAGTCTTTATGAATGAAGCCCTCAAAACAGGCATTTCATCGAACACAAGTTTTAAGAATGATTTGAAAGTTTGGGAAAGTGAAACAACCGCCATTGCTTTGGATGAAGGAGATATTGAAAAACTTAGTGCTTTGAATTTGGATTTCAATAAGGATTTCAGTGAAATCAGAGATTTATTCCTATTACAAATTTATACAGGATTGAGATTTTCAGATTTAAGCAGGCTGACACCTGAAAAAATAAACATGAAAGATGAAATAATAACATTAAACGTAAAGAAAACGAAACAAAATCTGGTCATCCCATTATTGAACAAAACCAAAGAAATATTGGACAGATATCCTGATTTCAAACTTCCTTCAAAAACCAAAGGCACCTATAATAAAAAAATCAAGAAAATCTGCCAAATGGCAGGTATAAATGATCCGATAGTAAAAACGATTTATATCGGCAAGGAAAGAAAAGAAGAAGTAAAAAAGAAATATGAAATGGTATCCTCACACACAGCGAGA
>CAZSHX010000048.1:0-34934 GCA_964606895.1 uncultured Hyphomicrobiales bacterium | reverse complement strand
AAATCACTCAACGAAGCAGATCCTTCCTCCAGAGCTGTTGAATATGAAATTAATGAATTTTCTAAAACTATTACAAAAGTATGGGAATATAGACATACACCAAGTGTTTTGTCCTTCTCCCAAGGAAGTGTACAGAGATTGTCTAATGGTAATTCACTTATTTGTTGGGGTGGGAATTTTCAGAATATATTGGTTACTGAAATTGATCCGGCATCTAATATAGTTTTTGAAATTAGTGGAACAAATTACAGTAGCTATAGGGCATACCGTTTTGTTTTCAAAATGGCCGCTGTTACAAAAAACATAAATAGTTTTTCCACATATGATTTTAATGAATCCAATAATCAAACTAACATTACTCTTTTGATTGATAGTTTGGATGGTTCAGGTGATGCTACCATTGAAGCTCATGACTATGAAGCTCATAATCTTGCTTATAATGATATACCCGAACCCGCTTATGTCTTCCCAGCAAGATGGGTAATGACAGTAAAAACTATTCGTAATTTAAAAGGAATAATTAAATTTGATATTGAATCAATTGATGCTATTTCTAATCCTGAATTATTGATGGTTCTTCATAGAGCTAAGGAAGGGCTTGGTGCTTTCGACTCTTTAGTAACTCACTACAATTCAACAACAAAAATGCTTGAAGCAAAATGTGTCGGTTTTGGAGAATATATTTTGGTGGCAAAACAGATTGAACCTCCATCTATGGTTTGGCCCACTAATAATTCTGGCGGGTTATCACCTAATTCTTTGAGATTTCGCTGGAATAAATTTTCAGATTCTGTAGCATATAGAATTCAGATTTCAACATATCCTTCATTTTCTTATCTAATTTATGATCAGGCAGGTCTATCCGATACATCTTTTTTTGCTCCTCAATTGGCTAATTATACCAAATACTATTGGCGCATAAATGTTCTGAAAAATGGATTTACCTCAGGTTGGTCAAATCCTTGGTCTTTTACTACGGATTTACCTGCACCCGGATTGATATTTCCAACTGATTCTCTTAAAAATGCAAATATAAATGGAAGATTTTCTTGGGAAAAAGTTAGTAGTGCATTGTCTTATAATATTTTTGTATCAGAAACTCCAAACTTTACTGTATCAGAAATTTCTTCGACTACTTCTAAAATAGATTTTGATTACAAAGATTTACAGTTCAATAAAGAGTATTTTTGGAAAGTCCAAGCAGTTAATGGTAATTATGAAAGCAAATGGTCGTCAACAAGGAATTTTCGTACTAAACTTGATACAGCACATTTATTTCTTCCATTAAATAAAGCTGTAGGTCTCAATCCAAAATCCTCTTTCTGTTCATGGAATCAAGTAGGTGGAGCAATGAATTATCGTCTTCAGATTGCTAAAGACAGCGATTTTGTTCAAATTGTTGGTGATCATCCGGCGATTGCAGATACATTTTTTACCGAGAAAAATTTGACCTCCAACACAGAATATTTTTGGAAAGTTTCAGGATCTAATGAATATTCTTCCGGCGAATGGTCTGTGATAAGAAAATTTTCCACAGCAATAACTCCTCCTGATTTATTACTGCCATTAAATAAAGAAAGAAATATTAATATATCAACCGAAATCAAATGGGAAAATATACCTACATCCTCATACTACTATCTACAAGTAGCAACTGATTCATTATTCAAACAACCATTTATTGATAATCCGAAATACCTTGGAACAACTTATAAATTATCTAATTTGCAATATGATAAAAGATATTATTGGCGGGTTATGGTTACTACTTCGAATGGAATTAGTACTTGGTCGGATATTTGGGAATTTCAGACTCGACAGGAATTTTTTATTGACAAGCCTATTTTGCAAACCACATCCTCTCTGGAATATAATATTCCGATAGAAGGGGGCCTAAAATGGAATCAAACACCAAGTGCTGTTTCATATAATTTTCAATTATCAATTTATAGCGATTTTCATGATAATATTATTGACTTATCCGGCTTAACGGAAACTTCAATTGATTATATGGATTTGATCCACAACAAACAATATTTTTGGAGGGTTAAAGCTGTTGGTGCAAAATCCGAGAGTGAGTGGTCAGATATCGCTTCTTTCTTTACTGTTCTTGAGTCACCGGGATTATTGTTTCCCGAAAATACTGCAATCAATGTCAAAATGAACACTGTATTCAAATGGAATACAGTTGATGGTGCAACTGATTATCTTTTGGAGTTTGCCAGAGATGAAGGTTTCTACATGAGGACAGATAAATCAGTTTCCATTAATCAGATTAGTGATATTGAATGGCTTAACAGTTTTACAAAGTATTTTTGGAGAGTTAGAGCCATTGGTGGGCAGAAGGAAGGTTCATGGTCGGAAGTTTGGCAGTTTACTACTGATAAAATGCTTGGAATTGATGATTTGTTTGGTAGCTTTAATGATATTGTTATAAGTCCAAATCCCTGTCGAGAAAGGCTTTTTTTGAAGTTTTATCTTTACTGCAACTCTAATACCACTATCAATGTAACTAATGATTTGGGACAATCGGTTTATTTGCTTTCAAATAAACAACTTGAAGCAGGTGATAATAGTATGAATTTGGATTTCTCAAATCTTCAAACAGGTATTTATTTTATACGAATAAGCACAGGATTAGAGACAAAATATTTTAAAGTTCTAAAGGTAAATAATTAATATTTAAACAAATTCAATTTTTTCATTGACAATTCGTTTATATAATTGGTATTTTTATAATTATAGGAGAAAAGATGTTTAAAAAAGCTTCAATCAAACTATTAGCCTTAGCGTTAGTATGTTGTTTAATGTTTTCTTATTCCGGTTTAATCGCCAAAGAAAAACAGACTACCGATGCCAAAGCAAAGACAGAAAATGTTGACCAGAAATCCTCAAAAGAGTGTATGGATAAATCTGACATGAAAGATTGCAGTAAAAAATGCTCAAGCAAATCGGCTAAAGCTTCCAAAAAAGGTTGCTGTCCCGGTGCCAAAGCAAGTGAATGCAAAGATGCAAGTACTAAAGTAAAATCTTCAGATACTAAAGCCAAGTAATAATCTGAAAGAATAATTTTTATATAAAGGGGTTTTCGAACCCCTTTTTTATTTCCTAAAGTGATTTGCCAGAGCTCTTGCTGAATTTTGACCGTCAACTGCAGAAGATACAATGCCTCCTGCGTACCCTGAACCTTCACCGCAAGGGTATAAATTGGTTATCTCTACATGTGAGTATGTTTCTCTGTTCCTGGTTATTCTGACTGGTGAACTTGTTCGGGATTCCAGTCCGATTGCGTTTGCTTCATTCGTCAAAAATCCTCTCATTTTTTGACCGAAAGTTTGAAAACCGGATTTAAGGTTATCAGATATATTTTTGGGGAATAAACCGCTTAATTCAGAATTTACAAGTCCCGGAATGTAGGATGATTCATTTAAAGAATTTGATTTCTTTTTTTCTAAAAAATCAATCAATCTTTGAGCAGGAGCTTTAAGCAAATTTTCAGAATCAGGTGCATAAAACCTCGATTCGAGTTCTTCCTGAAATTTCAATCCGGCTAATGCTCCAAATTTACTGAATTCACTAAAATCCTTTTCATCCACAGATGTGACAATGCCTGAATTTGCAAATCGGGAATTTCTTTTGGACATAGACATACCATTCACCACAAGTTCGTAGGAAGCGGTTGCAGAAGGCATAACTATTCCTCCGGGGCACATACAGAAAGAAAAAACTCCTGCTCCATTTACCTGAGCAACAAGCTTATAGCTTGCAGATGGAAGTTCAGAACTATAACCTTTTCCGTATTGGATAATATTAATATGTTCCTGATAGTGCTCAACCCGAAAACCAACAGCAAAGGGTTTTGATTCGATAAAAATATTTTTCCGCTGAAATAAATAATAAATATCCCGTGCTGAATGACCGGTAGCCAATATTACTGCATCTCCAAGATATTCATCGCTTTGATTTACAATTACACCTTCACATTTCTCTTTGCTTAAAATTAAATCCGTAACTTGTGAATTGAAATATACTTCGCCTCCAAATTCCAGAATGGTATCCCTAATTGCTGATATAATTTGAGGAAGTTTATTTGACCCGATATGAGGATGAGCATCAACAAGGATATCAGGGTCAGCACCATGCTCAACAAGGATTTGAAGGATTTTTTTTGTATTTCCCCGTTTGTCTGAACGGGTATATAGTTTGCCATCGGAGTATGCACCGGCACCACCTTCACCAAAGCAATAATTTGAATTCGGGTTGACAACACCTGTCTGCATTATTTGTCTAAGGTCCGGTCTTCGGTCCCGAATGTTTTTTCCACGGTCGAAAATAATAGGCTTGATTCCAAATTCCAATAACTCGAGAGCCGCGAAATATCCTGCCGGACCGGCACCTACTATTAACACTCTTTTTCCTCCGGTTGTGTTCTTATAATTTGATTTTATTAGATTTCTAACCGGTAAGTGTTCGTTAATAAATACTTCCAAGTTTAATAAATATTTAGGATTCTTGCTTCGGGCATCCAAAGAACGTTTCAGATAGTCAATACCGGTAATCTCATTTTCATTGATATTGCATGATTTGGAAATAATCTTACGTATAAGTAAATCATCGTGGATTTGCTCCGGCTTAAGCTCTATTGTTAATGATTTTTTCAATTTCTTATAGATTGGGGAGTTGTATGAAAAATAATCGGTTTAGCCGATTAACTTATTGCTTTCTTTCCTGATTTCATTCATAAGATGAATTATATAATTGTTTTCTGATTCCTCAGCTAATCTGAAGTACTTAAATGTTATTGAGTTCAAATAGCTTATTGGACTTTGGATAATATCAAAATCAAGATAACGAAGATTGTCAAGACATTTTGCCAAACGTATGATTAATCCGTCAGGACCACCCAACTCCTGGATATGTTCAATACGGCAATCAATCTGCTTTTGTCTTTTGTACTCTTCAGTAAGGGTGTCAATAAGGAAAGAAACATAAGAACCGAAATTATATTCTATGACTTCAGAGTTAACTTCTGATGAAATTACAAGAACATCCTGTAACATGGAAGCGATTATAATATCAACTTCATGAATTTTCAGTTCATTGATGATTATTTTGCATATTCTTGAAATATGATAGAAATGAGGATTACCAAAGGTGCGTTTCCGATTCAGATAAATGCTTTCTGCCATGTCGTAAGCACCAAGAACTTTAAGAATCAGTCCACTATCATTAATTGATTGTAAACTATTCTCAAGTTCTTCTTTCGAAAAAAAGAGGTTGTTTTCCATCTCATTATTCCAATACTTTTGAAAGTTCAATTACGCTATTAATTGAAGCTTCAGTAATTTGCTCGCCGCTAATAAGCTTAGCAATTTCTTTCATCTTCTCATCCCCTTCAAGAATATCTGCAGATACGGTTGTTCTGTCAGCAAATTCATTTTTTATCACTGAAATATTGCTGTCTCCAAGTGCGGCAATCTGTGCCAGATGAGTTATTGCAATAAGCTGGTGATGAATTGAAAGCTTTTTCATTGCAATACCTACTTTTTGGGCAATTCGACCGCTTATTCCGGTATCAATTTCATCAAAAATCATAACCGGAATGTCGTCTCTTCCTGCAAGCAGACTTTTGATGCTAAGCATGATTCTGGATACTTCACCGCCGGAAGCAACATCTATTAATGGTTTTGGTGTTTCTCCCGAGTTAGTTGACATTATAAATTCAACAATATCAATACCATCAGAATTTAGTCTGATTGGCACAGAATGAATATTAACTGATAAATCATTTAACAAATTTTGATTTAGACTAACTGAAGAAAATTTCACCAGAAAAGTACCGTTTTGAATCCCAAGTTCCTTGAGGTGATGAATAACACCTGATTCTAATTGCTCTGCGAAAAGCTTTCTTTGTGTTGAAATTTCTAAAGCTATTTCTTTGATTTCCGATTTCAATAGATTAATTGATTCAATTAATTGTTTCTTTTTATTGTCATAATCAAGTACTCCGCTAAGTTCTTTCTCAAGAAAAGACTGTCTTTCCAACGCATTTTCAAGGGAGCCGTATTTTTTTCGTAAACTATGAAGAATTGAAATCCTTTCTCTGATTGATTCAATCCGAGCATTATCAAATTCGATATTTAGATTGTAATTTCTTGCAAATGACGATATTGCATTAATTGAAATTGATACAGAATTGCATTCATCATAAAACTCTGCAAAATTTGGGTCAATCTTCTGTAACTGTTCTAATACTTTTTTTGCTGAAACTACTGAATTTGAAGCCGCAGCATCAGATTCAGATAGTAGAAGTGAAAGTTGATCAGTCAGATTAAATAGTTGCTCTGAATTTTCGAGAATATTTATTTCTGTTTCAAGAGTTTCAAATTCACCGGGTAGTGGTGCGATTTTTTTCAACTGATTGAGTTCAAATATATTGGCTTCTGATTTCTCTTTTAAACTCTGCTCTTTTCGAATCAAACCATCGAATTCGGCAATTTGCTGTTTTAATACATTATATTTTTCAAGATAAACAATTTTCAAATTGTTCAAATCAGCCATTTTGTCGAGTATTTCAATATGATGCTCTTTTCTCAGAAGTGCTTGATGTTCATGTTGTCCATGGAAATCAACAAGAGAATCGCCGATTTGTTTCATGATGGCAAGAGAAACAGGCGAATCATTAACAAAACATCGGGTTGTACCTTTTGCCATCAATTCCCTGCGAAGTAGAAGCTCATCTCCTTCTAAATCCAAATCATTGGAATTAAGTAAATTATAAACAGGGGATGTTTCATTTAATAAGAATGTAGCCTCAATAACCGCCTTCTGCGAGCCTTCTCTAATCATTGAGAAAGAAGCTCTGTCGCCAAGAGCGAGCATCAGAGCATCAACAATAATTGACTTTCCTGCTCCTGTTTCTCCGGTAATAATATTTAGTCCCGGAGCAAAATCAAGCTCAAGTTCATCAATCAAAGCAAAATTTTTTATATCTAAATGTTTTAACATTTCCTATTTAAAATCAGCAATAAAATGCAAATATAACAAAGAGAATTCGTTTTTCAGCTTTTATTCAATTCTTTATTTTTACTTTTATAAAAATATCCATCATTAAAAGCTTTAAGCGTAATTTTCAAATGTTCAAAGGTTTTACATTTTAACAAAAACTTAATAAAATATGCAAAAGGTCTAATCATTCTTACAGCAAAATTCCCATGCATTACATCGAGAGCATAAATATTTCTCATAATGTAATACTGTTTCCATGTATAACTTTGGTCATCAGGAACAACTTCCAGCTTTCTGTTCATTTTTGCATCCCGAACAATTACACATTGAAAACCGGCTTTTTTTGTTCGTATAAAATAGTCTGTATCGTCCCCATAAATGAAAAATCCGAATTCGGGGAAACCTGTATTTTCCACTACTGACCTATGCATCACGGGACCTTCGAAAGTTATTCCATCAGCGAAAATATATTCCCGATTTAGGTCATTTCGGGAAATTATGCGAGTCCAAAAGCTTTTAAAAGGATTTGTCAGATTAAACTCAATACAATCATTCAGATAAGGCATACCTGAAGGTGCGAATCGGAGAGGAGTACGAATCAGATGAAGGTCATCACTCTTCAGTAATTTTTCAAGACATTTGTTATCCGGTACAACATCATCATCCATAATCCAAAGCCAATCAAATCCCATTTCATAAGCAGTTTTAATCCCTGCATATTGACCTCCTGAACTTCCAACATTAGGCTGGTGGACAACAATTAAATCACTCTGAGCAGAAAGCCACTCCACTGTTCCGTCTGTACTTGAATTATTGACAACAATTATAGAATCAGGTTTCCTGCTTTGATTCCTTATCGAATTAAGAATCTCTTTAAGAAAATCTAATCGGTTGAACGTCACAACTATTGATGAAACTTTTTCATTCATATATTTATAATACAATTTCGAGATTTATCAAAAAAAATCCATTTTATTTTGCCAATAATCCATGGATGAATTTTATCAGGTTAAGTTCATCATAATACCAGTTATATTTGAGATATGATGCTTTCAGACCCTTTATCGTAAAGTTGATAACATCCATTTCCCTGATAACACGAATTGCTTCGGCAATATTTTCGGGATTACTGCAATCAACTGACAAACCGCAACCTGTTTCCTCGATAATTCGCTGATATGGCTTTGAAGTATTTACGATTACAGGTTTTCCACAAGCCATGAAATCAAAAATTTTATTATGGATTGTAAATTCATTAAAATCATTAATTTCGTACGGAATCACTCCAACATCAATTTTTGAAAGTATTGCCGGCATTTCTGAGTAATTAAAATTTCCGGAAAAGCTTACTCTTTTTCCATGCTTTGAATTGTTCACAATATCTTTAAGTCCTTCAAGACAATCACCCGAACCTGCGAGGAAAAGTTCAATTTCAGAAAATTCATCAGCGGCAATCAAAAATCCTTTCACCAGATTATCCAGATTCTTTTCGGATGTCATATAACCATGATGTCCAAAAACAATTGGAGGTCTGGCAGAACCCAATCGAACATTAATAAATTGAGAAATCAAAGGAGTATTATGTACAACTCTGATTTTCTCAAATGGAACCCTATATTTTTCATGCAATCTTTGATTCTGTTCTCTGCAAACTGTAATAATACCATTCATCTTTGGTACAGAAAATTGTTCTACTCTTTCAGGTATATCCAGCCAATGAACAAATGCTTTTTTAAGAAAACCCTTTTTGTATTTGTTCCAGAGTTTCATTGCCGCAGGATAGTGCTCAGCCATATCCATAATAACAGGAATCCCGAGTTCCTTAGCAACTTTTGCTGATGCTGTTGCCAGCATTATCTCTCTGACAATTATTAAATCTACTTTATAAGTAACCGCTGTTGCCTTGATTGCATTTTTCCAAACTGGATTAAAAGAAACAGGAGTAGAATACTCCCATGGCATTTCAAAGCCTGCTCGAACTATTCTAAAATTTTTATGTTTTTCTTCTTTTTTTTGTCCAAAAGTCCATCGGGCAAGAATTGTAACGTCAAAACCCGATTCAGCCAAAGATGTGCAGATTTTATCAACTCTCACATCCCAGGGATAAGGGCTTTTCCAAACATAAAGAATAGAAGGCATTTTAACTTGCTTTTCTTTTTTTCAAAAACTCTATAACAATAGGGACTACTGAAATAATTATTATTGCTATAATAACTAAACTGAAATTGTTTTTTACGATTGGCAATGAACCAAAAAAGTAGCCAGAATAAACAAATAAACCTACCCAAGCAATACCGCCGACAATATTATAAAGTATAAATTTACCGTAGGACATTGCACCTATTCCTGCAACGAAAGGAGCAAATGTTCTGATAATCGGAATAAAGCGAGCCAGAATAATAGTTTTTCCACCATGTTTTTCATAGAATTTGTGAGTTCTTTCAAGAAATTCTTTTTTAAAAAATCTGGAATTCTGTGTGAAAACTTTTGGTCCTAAATAATGTCCCAGCCAGTAATTTACTGTGTCTCCGATAATGGCGGCAATCACTAAAACCAGAAATAACACATGGGGGCTTAGAATATTTGACCCTTCCATTGTACCGGCAAGCGAACCCGCCGCAAAGAGAAGCGAATCTCCGGGTAAAAATGGGGTAACAACTAAACCGGTTTCGCAAAAAACGACTAAAAACAATATTGCATAAGTCCAGATTTTATAATCTCTAACAATTACAGCTAAATGTTTGTCCAAATGAAGGAACAAATCAATGAGATAGCTTAACGATTCCGTAAAATTCAAATTAACCTCTTAATATTTGATATAAATTATAATACTTCTTCTTCCCAAACACCCATTTTCATGTACTTTTCTCTTCTTTGCTTAACCAAAATATCGGATTTAATTCTTAGTAATGGTTCAAGTTCTTCTTTGAAAACATTCTCCAGAATTGCAAACATATCAGATGGGTTTTTATGTGCACCGCCAACAGGTTCAGGCACAACTCTGTCAATAATTTTTTGTTCAAGCAAATCAGTCGCAGAAAGCTTCAAAGCTTCTGCCGCTTGCTCTTTGTAGTCCCAGCTTCTCCAAAGGATGCTTGAGCATGATTCAGGAGAAATTACAGAATACCATGCATTCTCAAGCATTAAAATTCGGTCGCCAACACCTATACCTATTGCTCCACCCGAAGCACCCTCACCGATAATAACCACAATTATTGGAACCTTGAGATTGTTCATAAGCAACAAATTATGAGCGATGGCTTCAGCCTGTCCGCGTTCTTCAGCTTCAATTCCCGGAAAAGCACCCTGAGTATCAAGAAAATTGATAATCGGTTTTCCGAATTTTTCTGCAAGCAAAAATAACCTTTCAGCTTTTCGATAACCTTCGGGATTTGCCATGCCGAAATTTCTGTAAACATTCGATTTTGTATCTCTGCCTTTCTGATGTCCAACCAGCATAACAGATTGGTCGCCAAATTTTGCAAACCCACCGATTATGGCAGGGTCATCTTTGAATTTCCTATCGCCATGCAATTCCTGAAAGTCAGTAAATATATTTGCAAAATAATCCAAAGTCTGAGGTCTATCGGGATGACGGGCAATCTGCACTCTCTGCCAACGAGTAAGATTGCGGTAAATCGAATTCCTGAGTTCATCTACTTTTTTTTCGAGTGTGAACACTTCCGATTGAATATCGAGGTAATTACTCATTGACTTCATTTCCTCGATTTTCTTTTCGAGTTCAAGAATTGGCTTCTCGAATTCTAATATAAAGTTAGTTGCCACTTTTTTTCCTGAAAATATATTTGAAAAAAATATCTAAATCCAGCGAAAGATTGAAATGTCTATTGTAGTACTGATTCAGTTTTTCAACAGCTTGGGGTGTTAGTCTATCTGGATTGCTTACATCTGCCAGACTAATCACTCCCACTTTTCCAACTTCCGGTTTTAAATTATCAATATAATACAATCCAATATAAGAATAATTTCCAATAAGAACAAGCCAAAGCTTTTTAATGATTAGCTTTTTATTATTTAAGAACAACAAAATGAATGGTAAACCTATTGTAAGCGAAACGATAGAAATGAGAAAATCAGCAATTCGTTTCGAAATTTTGAATCTCAGTTTTGTTATATTGTATTGGGGAACTGTCGGTTCGATGCCTGTTATATCATTAATCAGTCTTGCCGCAATCAGTTCTTCATATTCCTGTGCAATATGAAACCGAACATTTGAAAATGAGGAATTGGTCGTTAGCTTGATTAGAGCATTAGGTGATATTTCCGGCTCGGTGATAATAATTTCCCGGATTTTATATTCTTCAATTATTTTTGGTAAATAATCTATTGAGCCAATAACAGGCAAGCCGTACAATTTATTCTCATGAAATGGTTTGGAATTTATTATTCCAACAATGTCAGCATTCATTGCTTCAGAATTTTGTATTTCCTTACAAATATTTTCTGCTTGAATATTAGTTCCCAAAACTGCAATTCTTTTTCCTGACTCTTTTCCCTTCATTCTGACAAATAACGAAAACAACCCTCTTGAAATGCTTGCCAAAATGATAGTAAACCCAATTGTCATTAGTAATATTCCTCTACTGAAAGCATATTCCTTGAAAAAATAGGTTAAGGAAGAAAGAATGAAAAATGAAATCATAAATCCAAAGAATGATTTTCTGATGGCAGGTTTTCCCTCGAAATATTCACCAACAGAAATCATCGAAGCAAACATAATAAAAGTAATTACCAAGAAAACAGTTGGATAAGCATAATCAGGAAAATTAAAAAATTCTCCGAAACGTATTTTAGTAGCTAATAAAAGAGATGAGTTAATTAGAATAATATCTATCAGAATAAATAAAAAAGTCTGGAAATTTTTGAAAAAATAAGCTAATACTGACCTCATTAAAATTCCAAATTTCAGGAATAGGAGAAATATTGTGGAAGCTGAATAGTGCTTAGAAACAAAAATCTCCATAGCTTCATAGAAATGCTTGACTTCATTGATTGAACTTCTTTTAGTGCTTTCGCCTTTATAATGGATTATTGATGTTTCGTGGACATAAGCAGTTTTCCACCCTACTTTGTTTGCCCGATAGCATAAATCCAAATCTTCGCCATACATAAAGAAATCAGCATCAAAACCCTTGATGTGTTCAAACACTTCCTTGCGAACAAACATAAAAGCTCCGATTACAGAATCAATATAATATGTTTCATCAACGCTACGAAATGTTTGATTGTATTTCGCGAATATTTCAGATTTGGGGAATAAAGACTGCAACCCAAAAAGTTTGCAAAATGATGCCCAGGGCGTTGGAAATCCTCTGCGGCATGCATACTGGAATGAACCGTCAGGATTGAGCACTTTACAACCCGATATTCCAACCTCTTGATGTGACTCCATATAGGCATACATGACGTGAAGAGTGTTATCATCAATAATAGTATCGGGATTTAAAATTAAAATATATTTCCCCGATGATTTTTTGATGCCGATATTATTTGCTCTGCCAAAGCCAATATTTTGTTCAAGTTCAATAAATTGAACATCAGGGAAAAGAGGTTTAAGGAATGTAACAGAACCGTCGGCGGAATTATTATCCACTACGATTATTTCAACATTATAATTGCACTTTGCTTTTTCAATAGAACGAAGACATTGAAGAAGGTAATCCTTGACATTGTAATTAACAATGACAACCGATATGTCAACGTTTTTTATCACTTATTTTAAACCTGATTTACTGCCTTGCAGTATTAATTTCCAGACAAGAAATATTGCTTCATAAATAATCTTTTTATTCATTTTCGAAATACCGCTTCTTCTGTCAATGAAAATAATCGGCATTTCTTTAATTTTTGCTCCGGATTTCCACATCCTGTAATTCATTTCAATCTGGAATCCGTAGCCGTTAGTCCTGATTGTAGAAAGGTCAATCTTTCTAAGAGCCTCGGCACGAAAGCACTTATAACCGCCTGTTGCATCTTTTATCGGCATGCCGGTGATTATTCTTGTGTATAGATTGGCTCCATAACTTAAAATAAGTCGCCTGAGTGGCCAGTTGACAACATTAACACCAACTTTATATCTGGAACCAATGACTAAATCATAATCCTTTATTTCTTCTAAAAACCTTGGAATATCTTCCGGATTATGAGAAAAATCAGCATCCATTTCGAAAATAGCTTCGAAATTTCTTTCCAAAGCATACCGAAAACCATCGCAATATGCCGTTCCAAGTCCCATTTTCCCCGGTCTTTTCAATAAATGGAGCCTTGAATCTGCCGCCATTCGATCTTCAATTGCTTTTGCAGTTCCGTCCGGTGAATTATCATCAACAACAAGAATATTCAAATCGGGTTGAATATCAAAAATTACATTCACAAGTCTTTCGATATTCTCGATTTCGTTGTATGTCGGAATAATAACTATAGCTTTCATATACCAAATAATTTATTTTGAAATAATTCTTTCATGTTTGCCCATGTCCTTTTATAACCAAAAACACAGTCCGGATAATAATTTCAATATCAAGTTTAAGAGACATATTTTCTATGTAATAGAAATCATCTTTTAAACGATTTTCTATCTCTTCTATTGATTCAACGTAAGTAGTATAATTTACCTGCCACCATCCGGTGATTCCTGGACGCACAACAAGTCTTCTTTTATAATATGGTGTAAGTTTGCTGAACTTATCAACAAACACCGGCCTTTCAGGTCGTGGACCGACAAGACTCATCTCACCTTTCAGCACATTCCAGAACTGGGGGACTTCGTCTAAATGGGAGCTTCTGAGAAATTTGCCAAACCTTGTAACCCGCGGGTCATTTACACTTGCCCACTGTGGTCCTGCTTTTTCAGCATCCGGCACCATTGACCGGAATTTGAAAATCATGAAACTTTTTCCGTCTTTTCCAACTCTTTCTTGTTTGTAAAAGACCGGACCACTTGATTCGATTTTTTGAATCAAAGCAACTAAAATCCAAACCGGCAACCCAATTATTATTACACATAAACTGAATACAATATCAATAGCACGTTTAATGAATTCTTCCCAAGGTCTGAGAAGTTGTGTGTTTATCTCAATAAGTGGAATACCATATAATGGCAAAGTTCTTGCCTGACCAGTAAAAATATCATACATGTCAGGAACAATTTTGACAAGGATATTCCTTTCGGCACATTTAGAAACAATTTTCAAAAGCAGGTTTCTTTCAGCCGTCTCGGTTGCTATAAGTACTTCTTTGGGTTTGTGTTCATCTAAGATTATATCGAAATTATCTATGGAACCAAGTAATGAATTGTTTTCATTTTCTTTTTTATTGATAATCCCTTCATCACCAAGCAAAACAAATCCAATACTTTTATAACCCCAAGCAGGTGAATTTGTAATCTTATGGTTCAATTCCACAATGTTTGAATAGTTCCCAATCAGAATTGAAGGAATAACGATTATACGTCTGGAACGCAGTTTCTTTTGAATGTTCCTTGATATCAATCTGCTGATAATAATAGAAATATTTAGCAGTACAAAATATACAAGGAAAAGCATTCTGGGAGATTTGGTGCTATCAAGAAAAATAAAGAAGAATAAGATGAAACTCCCAAGAAATATTGCTTTAATTGATGCAAACATCTCATCGAATGGGGAACGGATGTACCAGTTTTTATACATCCCTGAAAACCAAAGTACAAGTAACCAGTAAAGTGCCATCACTAAGCCGGTTGTAATTACAAGGGTTACATCCGGGTTAGTAAAACCTGCAAAAATTTTTGTTTCGAATCTGAAATAATAATAAACAATGTAACTTACAATAATTGCAAGAATATCGCTAATAAGCTGAAGAGCTGTTGGATTCAATAAAGTTCCCAGCCTGCCGGCATATCTAATTTCCTGAGTTCCATTATTTTTTGCAATTTTTAACAAAACATATACCGACTGATTTATTTTGAACTTAATTTTTAATAATTTATAAAGAACAGGTTTAATTCCTAAAACTCATCAAAAGAGAATGTTAGCTGAAATCCATGAGATATATTATTTGGTAAAGATCTCAGCAGATAAGCCCCTTGAAGGTTAAAACCTCTTATTAGTTCAACTCCTGCTCTCATCTGTAAAAAAAAATAATCTTTTCTGTTACCGTCAAGGAAAACAACTGTTTCACTATCTCTGGGTAACAAAAGACAATATCTGGGGTCACCGCCTACATTTTTTATTATATTTCCATCCTTATCTGAAATATTTTCACCATGTCTAAGATAACCGATTTTCATAGTAAGTGGATATCGTTGTCCCCAAAACCATCTAAAAAGAATGACTGTCTCATCTGAATTGGGTAAAAGCTCAGTTCCGATTAGCATCCCATCGTTTGTCCGGTTATTCTGAGGATTGAAATGTGTGAAAATATAAGGCTCAATTCTGCTGTATTCAGTACCAATATCAAGATTATGCGGCAAAGCAGCAGTGACACCTAAATTCCAAGCAGTTTTATTACTCCAATATCCTGTGCCTATTCTTGAGATAATAATGTCTTCGAGCATCCAACTGCCGCTAATCTGCAAACCCTTCAAAGGTCTGATATTCCCAAAAAGGCCCATCATCGTTTTATCACGATCGTGAAGAGAATGTTCGAGTGATTTTGAAAAACTCAGGGGAGTTAAGTATGCCAATTCGGCAGGTCTGCCTGAATAAACAATACTTTGGATATAGGAAATCTCTCCCCATGATGGTCTGTAGCTAAAAGTGTGCATTGAAATATACTTGGGAGGGATTTTTGCAGTAAAACCTACATTTTGAAAATTTGAATCAGGATATGCTATCATACTAAAATGGTCGAAACGGTATTCAAAGTTTGAAAATCGTGCACCCATACTTATCCCATCCATAGGAGGAGCATTATCGCTAAGGTAAAGATTTTGCATGGCACCTGAACCGACAAGCCGGGTTTCCCGCCCAATTATTGCATAAAACCAGTCGTACTGAATTCGAACATGAGATTCAACAAAGTCAAAATCAGACTTTAAAACAGCAAATTTAATATTCTGTTTCAGCTTCTTTTCCTCGAGGGCAAGCTCTCTATCGCCAGAAATTTTTACTCCGTTTGTAACTTGAAGATTATAACCGACTAAGTTGGAAAGGGTTCCGTGGAATCTGAAACCAAGATTAGCAAGTGAGACATTCCTGTTTTCATCATTTCTTTTTTGAAATATTTCTTCAATATTTACTAATGGTAAAAGATTGACAGTATGCAATGAATCTTTGTAATGATAAATGAACTTTTCTTTATTTGTGAAGAGTCCATCAAAAAAAATCTGGTTAGTATCATTTTGACTGTAAATCAATACAGTATTTTCTCTTGGTTTCACTTCAAACTCAATTTCAAATTGTTCAAGTGTTTTTAGCTCCGCACCGGAAAGGTTTGCCTCTTCTTTACGGATTAATCTAAGATAATCAGCTATTTGCAGTCTTTGCAACGGGAGATAAGATAGCGAACCATGAGGTAGAATCCCCTTGATTTGAGCTCTGCTCAAAAAAGAATATACCGGATTTGCAACAGTAACATGTTCCATCTGAGCATATGCAAAGCAAGAAACAAAAAGAAAAATAAAAAAATATTTGAAGTAACTATTCATTACTCTAATTCTTCTTCAGTAAAGTTAAAATCAAATAAGTCATCTGAATGATTGTTCCGACGGCTGTAGCAAGCAGGAAATAGGTCTGAAGTTCTGCACCTGCAGGCATATCTTTGGGTTTAGGAACATATATTTCATCCCCTGCATATACCTTTGAATTCTCGTCCGGTTTCATCCATACTCTATTTTTGGCTCGTATCACTCTTGCTCTTACTTTTTCAGCACCGATTGCATAACCACCTGCTTTTTCCACATACCATTCCATAGATTTACCTTTTTCATAAGGAATAAAACCCGGATTATTCACTTGACCATAAACAAATACAGATTTTGGATTCTGGGGAATAACAATTACATCGCCATTTTTTAAACTGACGTTACATTTTTCAGCGTTTTGTTCAAAAAGTGCTTCGAAATCACAGGATACAAATGGTTTGCGGAAATTCAGGTCAATAGCAAAACGTGCAGTATCCTCCATTGTCAAATCGCTCCTCATGAACTGCTCGTAATATTCTCCACCGGGATTAGCTGATGTAAGATTCTGGTCAATATGTCTCATAATATAAGCCAACGGCAGATAAGCATCAACTTTGAATCCACCTGCTTTTTCAATAATATCCTTTAATTTTGTTTCATCATTTTTAATAGAATATGTTCCGGGATTTTTAATTTCACCGGTTACGGCAACAGTTCCATAAATGTAAGAAGCATCGGGAGATTTTTCTGATATTAAAATTGAGCTGCCGGGCGAAAGTTCAATATCACTGCCTATCAATGTAAGCATTGAATCGGTTGTTAATCTGACTTTTTGGTTATTTTCAGGATTGAAAAGGTAAATGTTTTCTTTGTCAGCTTCAGAGGTGAATCCACCACCAAGTTTGAGGAGAAGTGAAGCCATGTCTCCTTTTTTAAAAGGTATACTTACCGGACGCAGGATGGCTCCCGAAATCGAAATGGTAGGATAAGACTCTTTATTGAAAGGAACAAAAATATCGTCCCCTTCGCGGATATATGGGTCATAGTAAGGATTTGAAAGTGCTAATGCTTTCTCAACGTCAGCATTTTCTGCGGTTCCATCAATATGAACAACTGATATATTTCTTGATGAATAAGCCGGAAGGTCAGGTAGCCCTGCTTTTGAAAATACTTTTTCCTGTTGTCTCTTTTTTTCTTTTAAAACAAGTGTAGGAGCCGATTGAATTGGCTGAGACATGTTTTGATTCTGCAGGAAATTTGCAACTTTAATAGCAGTTGAAACACGATAGCTTGCCGGTAATGAATAAGCACCGGGTTTGCCTACATCTCCTCTTAAATTCACTAATACACTTCTCGGCTGATAAAGTGAAACTGAGATTATAGAATTCGGATTTCTGCTTTTCATTGTATCGCTTATAATTTGTTTTGCCTGAGCAAGGGTTTTTCCTTTCAGAGAAATTTCACCAATACGTGAAAGCAGAATTGATGTTTCAGGAGTTACAAGAACAACATCCTGCATAAGGGATGCACTTAGATTTTGAATAGAAATTGCATCTCCGGGACCAACATAATAATACTCGGAATTAACGATATTCCCAACCGGAAGTATATCGGATTTGGAAAGTATTTCTCTGCTGAATTTATTCGACATATCATCCTGAAAGAGTTTATCGGGGTCAAACGATGAAAAGCCCTTGGATTGGGCTGAGAGAACTTGAGAACAAGCAAACAATATGAGGATTATTATGATTATTCTTTTGTTAAACATTAATTTTCCTTAATTCTAATTAATTCAAACATTTATTTATTATTATATCAGCAATTCGTTCTGCCGTATGACCATCCCATAGAGGCGGGATTGTTCCTGATTTCCTTGGCAAAGTAAGCATTTCTTCTAATGCTTTTCTGATATTTTCCTCAGACGGATAGACAAGAACATTCGTGCCAAGTTCACAGGTAACAGGTCTTTCGGTTGAGGGTCGTATTGTTATGCAAGGAACTCCGAGGACTGTTGTTTCTTCCTGAATCCCGCCGGAATCTGTTAGAACAAAATCAGAATTTTCCATAAGTGCAAGAAAATCAATATACCCTACAGGTTCAGTAAGTATTATTCGGGAGGAATCTACACCTTCGCCGAGTAATCCATAATTCTCAATGTTCTTCTTTGTTCTTGGGTGAACCGGAAAGACAATCTTTCGTTGTTTCGATAAATCCGATAAAATTCCGATTAGGCTTTTCAACTGCTCGGGTTCATCAACATTCGATGGTCGGTGAATTGTAGCAAGCACATAATCCTTTGGTGAAAGATTCAGATTAGCCAAAATATTTGATTCCGAAGCTCTTTCAAGCGCATTATATTGAGAATCTATCATTGTATTGCCCACCAAAAACATTCTTTCTTTAGGGAAACCTTCTTTCATGAGATTTTCAACAGCACTTGTTTCAGTAAGGAAGCAATAGTCGCAAATCGAATCTGTAGCAATGCGGTTAATTTCTTCGGGCATTGTACGGTCGAAACTTCTCAAGCCTCCCTCAATATGTGCAACTTTAATTCCCATTTTCACTGCGGTCAAAGAGCAGGCTATAGTTGAATTAACATCGCCGACAACAATAACCAAATCTGGTTTGGTCTGCAAAAGAACTTTTTCAAATTCTATAATTACTCTGGCTGTTTGCTCGGCATGGCTTCCTGAACCAATTCCCAGAAAGAAATTGGGCTGTGGCATTTCCAAATCTTGGAAAAACACATCAGACATTTTTGCATCGTAATGCTGTCCTGTGTGAACAATCAGATGTTCAACACTGTCTGCGTATTTAAGAAAAGCACGGTGAATGGGTGCCACCTTCATGAAATTTGGTCTTGCACCAACCACAGAGATTATTTTTTTCTTGTTGTTATTCATAATTTTAAATTTAATATCAGTTTCCGTACTGCTTTTTGTAATAATCCAGATAGGCACCGCTTCTGACATTGTCGCTCCAGTTTGAGTTGTCAAGGTACCATTTTACGGTATTTTCAATTCCGGATTCAAAAGTCATTTCTCGATGCCAGCCCAATTCTGTTTCTATTTTGGTGCTGTCAATCGCATATCTTTTGTCGTGCCCTGGTCTGTCCTTAACATAAGTAATCAGTGAGTGCGGTTTGTTTAGCATATCGAGAAGTAATTTCACAATCTCAATATTTGCCATTTCGCAATTCCCACCCACGTTATAAACCTGACCGATCTTTCCTTTGCTGAAAACCGACCATATTGCAGAGCAATGGTCATTGACATATATCCAGTCCCTGACGTTCATCCCATCGCCGTAAACAGGCAGTGGCTTGTCCTCGAGTGCATTCAGAATCATCAACGGAATTAATTTCTCGGGAAACTGGTACGGACCATAGTTATTCGAACATCTTGTAATTAATCCCGGGAAATTATATGTATGAACAAAAGCCTGAACAAGCAAATCTGCTGATGTTTTCGATGCCGAATATGGTGAATTTGGAGAAAGAGGAGTTGATTCTGTAAATAGACCTTCTTTTCCAAGTGAACCGTAAACTTCATCGGTCGAAATCTGTAAATATCTGCCAATACCAAGTTCGCGGCAAATTTCGAGTAAAGTCAAAGTTCCGGAAATATTAGTATCAACAAATGGTTTAGCTTTTAAAATTGAGCGGTCAACATGAGATTCAGCAGCAAAATTAACCATTCCGGTAATCTTATGTTCTATGCATGTCTTTTTTACTAAATCATCATCATTAATCGAACCGTAAACAAAGCGATAATTCGGGTGTTTGTCCACGTCCCTGAGATTCTCAAGGTTGCCGCAATATGTGAGAGCATCAAGATTGATTATTTTAACATCTTCATTTTTAAGAAGATACTTAATGAAATTACTTCCAATGAATCCGGCTCCGCCTGTAATTAAAATTGTGTCACTCATACAAAAATACTTTTTCTTTCTGAAATCATATAAAACGGTAAAATTACGGAACTTAACCGATATAACAAAGAAGAAGATGAATCGAGTATGGATTGATTTGCAATTATCAATATTCTGTTATAATGTGTTACTTTGACAGATGCTATTGCAAGAGTTGAAATGTTTTGGTGTTTAGTTTTTGATAGAGGGAAGAGAAGATGTTTGAAACGAAAGAATTGCTCGTGATTTCTTCACTTCTAAATTCGAAATTCCTCGTTCGATTTTCCAAAGAGTTGAGATACTTAGTTGCTTAAGTGTTTAGGTGTTGAAGAGTAAGAAAATCCCCCTACTTTTTCCAAGGGGGAAATGAAGATTCTTGACCAATTCTCAAATCACAATTTCTTCTTTTACCCTTGCCCCCAGTCCCTAATCCTTCATCCCAATTCACATCTAAATCTTCACAAATTTCCCAACTTTTTCTCCCACTCTAACAAAATAAACTCCCGACGGCAAGCCCGAAACGTCAATTCTTACACCCTCTCCTTCGGGGAGGATCGGGGTGGGGTTCTTTACGATTTCACCAAAAACATTGAAAATTCTAACAGCGTTTGAAGAACCTTCGGAAGGTTTGGCTATTTCCAGAAAATCATGTACAGGATTTGGATTACAAATTATTTCTTCGTTTATGTTTTTGTTTTCCTTCACCGATACAAATCTGTCTCTTGACCGATAAAGTCCTCCGGTTGAGCCAAAAACATAGATGTGTCCATCCGGACTACAGCCGATTGTTTGAAATTCTTTGGTTTTCAAACCTGTTGTGTCCATTCTCTTCCAAATCTTGCCGTTGTCTGTTGAACGAACAATATAATTATCTCCGGCATAAATCCAATTATACGTCGAATCTACTGTGAAATGTCTTGATTCTGTTTGCCCGAACCTGTAACCCATTGAATCCTGCTGGAACCATGTTCGTCCATTATCTGTAGTAATCAGTCCATAATATGCGGCGGTCTTTGTTTTGTTATTAAAGATTATTTTACACCCCCATTCTGTGTGGGTTGGGTCGATCTGTGTTTTTGCTTTCATTTCCCAAGTTAATCCATCATCGGTGGAACGATAGATGATTCCAGAAGTGAAACCGAAGATGTGGTCTTCATCATTAATTCCTATGTAATCTGCTTCAATCCCTAAATCTGACCATGTCTCTCCATTGTCTTTGGAACCGTATCCGGGAGCAATAAAGAGCATGTCTTTTGAATTTATAACAATACCCAAAACTGTAAAAAAACTCTGCTTATTTTCCCATATCTTACCGCCATCAGTTGAACGGAAAATACCTTTTTGAGTATTACCACTACCTCCATCGCCTACAAAAACATCCCCCTTGCTGTTAACTCCGATTGTACTAAGGTTATTAGCTTGCAATCCGAGATAATCAAAAGATTTTCCCTGATTTGTTGATTTGAATATTCCCCAAGAAGACATATATATACTTGAATCTGCAAATACAAAATCACTGGGTGGAATATCAGAATATCCGATATTCTTTTCCTGCCACGTTTTACCGTTGTCTTCTGATCTATATACGCCTAAATATTGAGGTGTAGCAAAAAGATAATTATCCTTAAAATTTATATTTGTTATTGCTCTTTGTAAATTGTTCAAATTTTCAAAACCACCTATATATTCCCAATTAACTCCACCATCCGAAGAGTATTTTAACCCAAAAGTTTCATCGGGACTTGACATGACATTAGCATAAATACTTTTTGCATCATCAGAAATGAAAAAAGTATTTATCCTATTATCCGACAACCATTTCTGTTCCCATGTATTACCATAATCTTTTGATGACCAAATTCCTGTATCGGTTGAAACAAAAATATCATTGTTATCAGTAATTATGAGCTTGTAAACGAAATTTTTAAAATAGGATGCTTTCCATGTTTTTCCTGTATCTATTGATACAAACAAAGAATCACCCATATTTTTCATCAAGGATTCTATACATATTAAAATATTATGATTTGAATAAAGGTCTCTGAGTGATGAACTGCCATTATAATTAAATTTAAAAATATTTTGCCATGAGTTACCTTCATCAGTAGAACAATATACTAAATAATTGTGATTACTATCTTGAATAGTAATAAATAATTTAATGCTATCCTTGACTAAGTTGGAATATGGTGAACTATCATCCCAATTTCCATTAATATTTATCCAATTATTCCCATTATCTGTTGATTTGTAAACACAAAATTTTTGTTTGCTTTCAGCAGTTTCATCACCTTTTGTGAAAATAGAATTATTAATACATGTTATTCCATGTTTATTGTTGTCTGCTATTCTTGTCCAACTTTCACCATAATTGGGAGAATAAAAAATTCCTCCGTGGTACCCTGCTATATATATATTGCCATTAGCACCATTTGCGAAATATGAGGCATTTCCTCTTGGAGGATTCATAGAAACCAATTCCCATGCAGGTTCTTCAGCCAGAACTTTGGAAGTAAGAAACAGAAATAGTAATATTAGAAATTTTAGTGTTTTCATCGTGTTATTTCTCAAATTCGATTGAAAAAACGAAAATTACGAATAAATTGAGAAATAACAAACACTAATATTGATTTCAATCATGAAAATGGAAATTAGTTTTCATTTTTATGGTTTTTTCCTTATCTTTAAAGATTATTTTTTTCAAAATAAATTTTAAATAATGAGTAAGAACAGAAAGACAGAAAAACGGATTAAACCTATTGAGTTTGAGTTGAAAGAAAGTCATTTCATTTTGATTCTGGCAGGCTTGATTCTGATAATTTACGGCAGAACTCTTGGCTTCGATTTGGTTTATTGCGATGACCACGAAATAATCCTGACGCTTTTCAGCCGGATTCAAAATATAGGGAATATTTTCGGCGAGTTTTTCCGTGGTTATATGACCACAGATTATTACAGACCTCTGATTAATGCGAGCTTCGTCGTCAATGCCGCAATAGGCGGACAGAATCCGATGATTTACCATTTATCGAATGTATTGATTCATTTTACGTTCTGCTGGGTTTTGTACCTGTTTCTGCGGGAAATGAAGTTTGACAAATTCAGTTCAATCGCGGGTTCGCTTTTCTATGCTGTTCATCCTTTGATGGTAAATTCTGTTGCATGGATTGTCGGCAGGAATGACTTGATTTTCAGTATATTTTTGCTTTTGTCCTTCATTTTTTATCTGAAATACGATGAAATTTCAGAAAAAAGCGGGAACCGCTATTTGTTCGGTTTTTCAGTTTCTTTCCTTTTGGCTTTGCTCTCGAAAGAAACCGCACTGGTGTTTCCGTTCTTGGTTCTGACACATATTTTAATCAACAACAGAAAAGAAATCATCAGCAAAAAGTATTTGAAATTAGCTGTTGTTCTATTACTTCCGATTGCAGTGTATTTCTTTTTCAGAAGTATTTCGTCTCTCGGCAGTCCTGCTTATGTTAAAGGTTTTTTCCTGTTCGAAAACATCAGAACAATCCCGGAATTTATTGCCAAATTCATTTTTCCATTGAAAATTGAAGTACTTGCAACTTATAGCATGTTAAATACTGTGCTTGGGCTTATTGCCTTAGCAGGTTTGATTTTTCTGATTTTTAAAACTCAAAAGAATGTACGACCAGTGATTTGGTTTGGTTTGACTTGGTTTCTGCTCTTTACTATCCCGAGTCTGCTTGCGAAAAATCCCGATTCAAACGACTGGAATGAGTATCTTGAATGCCGTGCATATTTCTCGATGATTGGAATCTTATTGGTTATACTCGAATTATTCGGAATTTCAGAACTCAATATTCCGAAAAAGCGGATTTATACATTTTTGTTTACAGTTTTAATCCTGTTCGGTGCGGTTTCTTATGTAAATACTTCAAATTACAAGGATGCCGAATCATATTATGAAAAAGCTGTAAAGGATAATCCCGACAAAGCCCGCTTCCATTTGGTACTTGCTAAAGTTTATGCTAAAAATCAGAAATATGATTTAGCAGAAGTTCAGCTTAAGGATGCCATCAATGCAAATCCGAAATATGGATTTTATACTTACAGCCTTGCAACATTTTATTATACTCACAATCGAATTAATGAAGCAATCAGCATTGCTAAAAAGGCATTATTGCTGGATAGTAATGGTGCTGTTTATTACGGTTTGATTGTCAATCTGGCAATAGAAAAAACAGAATACGCAATGGCTGAAGAATATTGTTTGAAAGGGTTAAGCAAATCTCCAAACGATAATAACCTGAATTATTATATGATGAAAATTGATTTGGTAAAAGATAAAATTCCTCAAGCCGATAAAATTGCTCAAAAATTGAAATCCTCTGGTTTCAGCCAACAGCTTTTAGCTGATGTTTACAACAGCAAGGCATTGCTCTATATGAAATCAGACGAGAATCAAACTGCAGTTGATTTGTTAAATAAAGCTGTTGCGATTGATTCATCACATTACAAAGCTTTGAACAATCTTTTTGTTTATTATTTCCAAAAAGAACCCGATTACGATAAAGCCTATCATCTGGCTAAACTCCTCCAAGCCAGAGGAATCAATATCAAGGAAACCGATATGAAATTTTTGGAGGAAAAGGTGGGGAAGAGATTGTGAGTTATGGATTATGAATTTGCCAAATTAACAAATTGTCAGATAAAATTGAGCTTATTGCACATACCACGGTAGCTTTGGAACGAGATCATAATTGTAAATAAAGGAAGATCCAAAAAATCCAACTTTCTTGTCATTCCCTCTGAAGCAGGATTCCAAAGTACGCAGTCAAGATTAAATTCCAGTTTGCACGGAAATGACCTTTCTTAGATTAAATATTGTAAGCTATCCTTTATTGAATCTTGACAATCACTACTGTCAAATCGTCGTACTGGTCAGCATCGCCGGCATAGGTTCTGACTGATTCAATAATTGAATCGCGGATTTCTTCTGACGATTGTTCCGATTTATTCTGAATGATTTTAATAAGCTTTTCATCGCCATATTCTATGTTCATCGGATTTCTGGCTTCAATTACTCCATCAGTTACAAAAACAAAAACATCACCCGATTCAAAGTTAATATTAATTTCTTCAAGGTTTCTATCGAACAGACTATCTTTGGTAAAACCAAGTGCCATGCCTTTTGAAGTAATTATTTCAATGCTTTTTGATTTGTTATTGAAATAATAAAGTGGCAAGTGTCCCGCTCTTGCAAGCTGAACTGAATGATTTTTGGAATTGAAATGAGCACCTATAGCTGTTATGAAATAGCTTCTTTCGAGGTATTTGTGCAAAAGCTGATTTGCACTAATCAGAAGCTTCCGCGGGTGCAGGTCGAATTCATGAAGTGTACGGATAATCCCCTGAATTTTCGACATGTAAAGTGCCGCAGAAGTCCCTTTGCCGCTAACATCCCCGATGATGATTGTTAATGCCGAAGGACCACCTTCGAGATAGTCATAAAAATCCCCTCCTACTTCGAGAGCAGGCAAAGATATGCCCGAAACGTCCAGTCCTTCAATATGGGGAATTGTCTGGGGCAAGGATGCAAGCTGAATCCGTCGGGCGATTTCAAGTTCGTGCTTAATTCTTTCCTGATGAGCAAGTTCGCCAACAAGAAAAGAGTTTTCAACTGAAACTGCAATTTGTCCCGTGATTGAAGAAAGAAACTCGAAATCCTGAAATGTATAGGCAACTTCTGACATCTTTTCACCAAGGAGCAAAACACCAACAATTTTTTCTTTGGATTTTATTGGGACAACATAAGCAAATTCAAATTCCTTCAACACGCTTTTTAATGGCTCGGGAAGATATTCCACACGGAATTCAGACTTGAAATCCCTCAATGATTCTACAAACTTGAATCCTGTTGCACGACAAATTTCCTTGAGGTCGTCACATTTAAAACCGGAGAATTCTAACTCAAAAACTCTCTCCTCATTTTTGAAGATAATCATTCCGATTCGTTTCAAATGAATCAGCTGTACAAGCTCATTAATAATACTCTTTGCCAGATTGTCCACAGACATATTTTGAGTGAGTATTTCAGTCAATTCAGTAGAAGCTTTTCTATAATCAAAATCGGAACGATGGAACTTAACATTTAATCCGGCTTTGATTCTCTTTCTGAATGAAACCAAAAGGAAAGTTAACCCGATTGAGATAAAAACCAGAAACAGTTTTTCATAATGCATTTGTAAATCTGCTGTCATTGGAGTATCCAAAACTTCAATGCCTGTTCCTGTTATATGCAGATTCGGGAAAATGAAACTCAGTTGAGTTAAAAACCATAGTGATAGCACCATCAAAGCAAAAATTGAAAACTGCCAAAGAGAGTTTACCATATAATACTGTATGTTCCTTTTGATGCGAAAACGAATATCAAGCAAATGATAATTACTGATTACGAAGAAGTAAATGATAGGAATAACAATTACAAGCAAACCCCTGACGTAATCAACAACATCAAAAATGCCGGCTATACTTATGAAATTTTCAAAAACTATTGTTCGCAAAGTTCCGATCAGGAAAATCAGCATAAGCAAAGCATTAGCAATATGAATCAATAATTTGGCTGAAGTTTTTTGATTTTCCCCGGTGTGGTCGTAAATACCTAAAAATATCATGTAATAGAAAATCATGAAGATAACATACAACAAGAAATAAACGTTTCCGGTATTGTACCCGATAAATATTTGGATACAAACCAAAACTATCATTAACATACTTATAATATATGGGCAAAGTATCAGCCATCGTTTTTTATCCGGTTTATTATTTTCATAAGGAAAATACAATGATACATGGAAAACAACAGGCAAAGTCATAAATACTGCAATATTGCTAAGGAGTACTCTTGTAATTTCAAAGATATCGGTGGAAGGTTTAAAGATACTGTCATTAAGAATAAATCCGAGAAGTATCATCATTATTGATAAAAGTCTTGCGGGTTTTAGTCTTGGACGAATGAATCCGAGCAACAATCCCAAAAACAAGACAATCACACCATAAACAAACATGAGCAAATAACGAAACGGTACCCCGAACTTTGCAAGTTGGATTGAAAAATCCAATAGGTATCCGTTTCTCAGAATTGTATATTTAATGGAGCTTCCTACTGAATAGGAACGCATATATCTGTCAGCTTCGAAAATATTCTGAAAGGTTTTATCGTTAATGGATATGATAATATCCCCTTCCTTCAAGCCGGCTCTGTCCGAAGCTCCTTCCTTGATTATCTGAGTAATTAACGCACCGAATTTTATTTCCGATAAATAATCATCCGGCAGGTCTTTGGGAAAAACTCTTACACTATATTCGATTTTTTTCTGAGTATTATATAACTTAAATGTGACAGAATCATTAGAATTTTTGATAATATTAAGGACTTCTTTGACTGTAGTCACATTTTTTTCATTTACCTGAAGAAGGAGATTGCCGGTCTCGTCTAAATTTGAAGAAAGATTGATATTTTTTGTGTTGACAGGGTTAGAATTAATATTTGTATTAAAGTAAATATTAGCAGGAGTTCGGGTAAAGTAATTCTCGTCAGAAACAACCGACGCATTTCTGATGAAGTTAAAGACAATAAAAAACAAAAACAAAACGGAAAGACCGGTTATAAAAAGTCTAAAATAGTTCGGTTGTTTTTCCCAAGAAATCATATCTTTACTCAATTTTTTGAAATAAAAAACAAAAATAACAATAAATCTTCATTTTTCTATAAATATTTATATCCGATATTCAGAATATCTACTGAAAAATAATGAAGTAATGTCAGTTATTTATATACGTAATATTCTTCTGAAAGTTACTACAGATAACCATAATAAAAAAAACTGTTTGAAAATAGTCGAAATTGGAATTTTAGTAGAATATAAATCAAAAATTAACCAACGACTTCGTACTGAAGCTATTCTATATCGTGAATTTTCTATGATATCTTATTCCGAATTGAAACAAAAATTCGATTTTAAGAAGAGACAATATGAGTATCAGAAAAATTATTTAAGGTTTCAAAAATATTATGGAAAAGAATTTTTTTCTTTAGCTCAATGGTAGAGCATCTGACACTTAAGACGATGTCAAGGGCTCGAGTCCTTCAGGAAAACGATACTAAACTACATTAAATGCATACATGAAATGTAGTCTTTTTATTGTCATTTAAGAGTTCTATAAAGCCCTTAAAAACAATAATGGACAGAGTTAGACACACAAATCCGGGAATATTGAAATGACACGAAAATATTGTTGAATGAATTTTTAGTGTGTAATTTTCTCAGTGATTTTCTGCTTTCTCCCCAACATTTCAATTCATTTCCACATTTTTTCATTCTTCCCCCAAAATTGCATCTTTGCATCTTTTTCAGCACAAAGATGCAAAGGGAAAAATTTCGTTATTTAAAATAATATCAATAAGTTATGCGATTTGCTTAATGTATTTTCTTAAGTAAAAATCTCAATTAAACTTATTCTTCAAGTCGCTCAGGTTGAATCCTGATGGTTCATCCCTGGCAGGTTTTGGTTTTGCCTGCCCTTTCATCGAAAGTCCGATTCTTTTGAGCTTCTCGTTTACTTCGGTCACTCTAACCTTCACAATCTGCCCGACTTTGACAACGTCTGCAGGATCCTTAACAAAGCGGTCAGCAAGGTTCGAAATATGGATTAAACCGTCCTGATGCACACCAATATCAACAAAAGCACCGAAATTTGTAATATTCGTAATTACTCCCTCGAGTTCCATACCTTCTCTCAAATCCTTAATTTCCTTGATACCTTCGGCAAAACTGGCATACTTGAATTCTTCCCTCGGGTCTCTGCCCGGTTTCTGTAGCTCGGCAATAATATCTTTCAGGGTAGGCAAACCGACTTCATCCGTTACATAATTGCTTAAATTGAGATTCAATAGCTTTTCGGGAACTTTGGTCACCTGACTTAACGGTGTGTCAATATCTTTTGCAATTTTCTGAACGATTTTGTAGGATTCGGGGTGAACGGCAGTATTGTCGAGTTCGTTCAGTCCATTTCTGATTCTCAGGAAGCCAGCCGCAAGCTCGAAAGTCTTAGCTCCGAATTTCGGCACTTCCATAATTTCTTTTCTGCTTTTGAATGCACCTTTG
The DNA here is from genome assembly GCA_964606895.1 of uncultured Hyphomicrobiales bacterium. Classification (GTDB taxonomy): domain Bacteria; phylum Bacteroidota; class Ignavibacteria; order Kapaibacteriales; family UBA2268; genus CAZSHX01. Next base: position 5,261 of record CAZSHX010000048.1, on the reverse strand, counting down.
TTATTTCTGAATTCGACAATGTTTTTTGCCAATGTGGCATTGATGCCCGAAACATAAGTTAAAAGCTCCTTCGAGGCAGTATTGACGTTCACACCTACGAAGTTTACACAACTGACAATCGTTTCCTCAAGCTTTTTCTTGAGCAGCTTTTGGTCAACGTCGTGCTGGTACTGCCCGACACCGATGGATTTGGGGTCAATTTTCACAAGTTCGGCAAGCGGGTCCTGAAGTCTTCTGCCGATGCTGATGGCACCGCGAATTGTCAAATCGAGTTCGGGAAACTCCTCATTTGCAACTTTGCTTGCTGAATAAATGGAAGCACCCGATTCGTTGACAATTACTTTCAACGGCTTGATTTCTGATTGGGCAAGAATTGCGGAAACAAATTCGTCGGTTTCTCTGCCTGCTGTGCCGTTACCGATAGCGATGAGTTTAATTCCGTAATTTCTTATGATTTCGTTGACTATTGTTTTTGCCTGCTCTTTTTCGTAAGCCGACTGAAAAGGAAAAATTGTCTGATATTCAAGAAATTTACCTGTTGTGTCCAAAACTGCAATTTTACAGCCTGTGCGAAATCCGGGGTCTATGCCTAAGGTCGGAAGCATACCCGCAGGAGCAGAAAGAAGGAGTTGACGTAAGTTAGATTCGAAAACTCTGATTGATGCTTCGTCTGAATCAATTTTTTTGGCAAGCCGTACTTCACCCGAAATTGAAGCCTTTATTAATCTGTTGAATGAATCCTTAATTAAATTTTTGAAGAAATCTTCGATATTCGGCTCTTTTGTCAGAATCAGTTTCCAATTAAAATAGTTGAGGATATAGCTCTCGTCGAATTTAATATCAAGGCTCAAAACATCTTCGTTCTCGCCTCTCCTTAATGCAAGCATGGCATGTGCAGAAATGCTTTTGACGGGCATTTCAAAATTTCTGTAAATTTCGTATTTGGTGGAACCTTCGGGAAATTCATCTTTAATTTTTGAGGTGAAAATGGCTTCTTTCAGGAAATAATCCCTGACCCATGCTCTCAGTTCTGCAATTTCAGAAACTTCCTCGGCAATAATATCAGCCGCACCGTTCAGAGCATCGGAAGTAGAATTGACACCTTTTTCCTCAGAAATAAATTTAATTGCTTCGTCATTCAAATCTACTTTAGGAGAATCGGGAACATTATTCAGCTTGATAAATTCAGCCAAAGGTTCCAGCCCCTTTTCTTTTGCAATTGTTGCCCTTGTGCGTTTTTTTGGTTTGAAAGGCAGATACAAATCTTCGAGTTCGGTCTTTTTCATGCACTTTTCGATTTTGTCCTTCAGCTCATTGGTCAGTTTCCCCTGCTCTTCGATGGATTTCAGAATTGTAGTCTTTCTTTCTTCGAGTTCAGTCAGATAATCGAAACGGTCGAACATTTCGAGAATAACATTCTCGTTGAGTTCGCCTGTTCTTTCCTTACGGTAACGGGCAATAAAAGGAACCGTGCCGCCTTCTTTTCTTAAAGTAAGAGTATTTTCAACCTGCCACAATTGCAGTTTAAGTTCTGACGCTAAAATATTATTCAAATCGAGCATGTAATTTTCTTTATAAATTGGTAAAAATCATGGAGTGCAAAAATATGAAACTGAAGAAGAATTATAGTGCATATTGATTAAATAAAAAAATTATTTATCAAAATGATGATTGTCGGCATACTTGGAAAATTTGGCTCCCCATCTCCATCCTTTTTTCAAAAATTCTTTAACGACTATGTTTTCATCGCTGAATCTTCCGCGTTTTGAGGGCTGGTATTTTGCACCCTCGGGAGAAACCTTTCCGTCGGGATAAACAACAGGATTGAAGAACGGATTAATATCCACTGCTCTGCCCGTTGCATGGTTTGATAGCCGCGTAGTTCCTGCAACAAAACGATAGTTAAATGATGAAGTATTGTTGTCCTTCATGGATTCGGAGTCCGACCAGTTGTATTTGACAATTGGAATTACTTTTGCTACCGGGAATTTTTCCTTTAGAATCAATTCGAAAATTTCTTCAACATCCTTTTTCACGATTTTGTTTATTACGAGCTGTCCCTTGTGGATTTTCCCGTCAAAAGAATAGTATTGAACATTGATAAGGCAGAGAGAATCTATTACTTTTTGCGTGGCTTTTGTGCCTCTGATTGCCTCTTTAAAAGTCATATCGGAATCAACAATAACATCATCTTTGCAAAAAGATGAAACAGATTGGAAAACTACTGCAAGAACAAGAAGCAGAAATAACACTTTATTCATAAAAAAAATTCTATATTTGTTAATTGGACAGCACAATTTACAAAAAAACCGGATTATTTTCTAAAACTTTAAGATTTAATTTGGTCATTAATTATTTTATTATCAAATTTAGATTTTTGAATTTTGCCAAAACGTAAACGTTTATGAGCTACAAAGCACCGGACATAAAATCTGAGAAAAATAAAGAAGAGGACTTCGAAGTCATCAAAGCTATTTTGAATGGCGACACTAATTCTTTTAAATTTCTTGAGAAAAAATATAAAAGAATCATCGTTATTCTCATCCGAAAAATGATCAGAAACGAGGATGATGCTGAGGATTTAGTCCAGGAAACTTTTATCAAGGCTTACAATGCACTCGATAAGTTTCAGTTCGGTTATACTTTTTCCTCATGGCTCTATAAAATTGCCTCGAATACCTGCATTGATTTCATGCGGAAGAAAAGATTCCAAACCGTTTCGCTTGACCAGCCGATTTCGCAGGACGAAGACCATTTCATGGAAATTGAGGATAATACTTACAATCCCGACATCAATTTTGTTGCAGACGAAAGGCGAAAAGCTCTTATGCTTGCAATCGAAGCATTACCCGAAAATTACAGAAATATAATAAGACTCAGGCACGAAGAAGAAATGGATTATTCGGAAATCTCGAAGGAACTGGATATTCCTTTGGGAACCGTGAAGGCTCATCTTTTCAGAGCAAGAAAGATTTTACTTACACAATTGAAAAATCAGCGTTACCTTTTTATAGAAAATTAATTTTTAATAATATTAAAGGATGAATTATGATAAACCGCCTTTTCATAGCTATCATGATTATTTTGATAGGAATCGGACTATTCCTCGAGCAGATGAATTTTTGGAATTTCGGTTACCTGCTTTCAATCTGGTGGCCTATTGCAATTGTTATTCTGGGAGTGATTAACATCTCGAAAAGCAAAGGCTCAATTTTCCCGGGTGTTATTATTATTGTTGTCGGACTTCTCCTGTTGGGAAATCAGATGGACTTGCTAGCGGGAGGTTTCTGGAGTGCGTTCTGGCCACTCATTCTTGTTGCATTCGGTTTCTGGCTGATATTCGGCAGAAAGAATTTTCATATGAAAAGAGATGTAAATACTCAGAATTTTCCGAAATTCAATACTGCATTCAGTGCCTCGAAGCATCGTGTTGAATCGTCCGATTTTCAGGGTGCTGAAATTGTAACCATATTCGGCGGAACTGAAATTGATTTGAGAAGGTCAACCATGTCCCCAAATGGTGCTGTTATTGACATCAATGTCAGTTTTGGCGGTGCAACCATATTCATCCCCGAAAACTGGAAAATCATTTCTTCGGGTGCACCCATTTTCGCCGGTTTCGAGAATAAAACCAAACGGAATACTTACTCGGACGATGACCCTGTTCTGACAGTCAGATATTTTGTTATGTTTGGCGGAATAGAGTTCAAAAATTAATATCCGGTTCGAAAAGAAACTACCCTAAAGAAATCATTCAATTTCGTATTTTTGCATCTTTGCAAGTTATACATTGAATGATTTTTTTTGATTGGCTATTACACTTATGGAAAATGAGATAAAGATTCAAAAACCCGTAATTCTAAGCGGAATTCAACCATCAGGCGGATTGCACATCGGGCACCTTACCGGAGCTATTAAGAATTGGGTAGCACTCCAGGACCAATACGAATGTTTTTTTACAATCGTGAACCAGCATGCTATTACGGTGAAACAAGTTGCCGGCGACCTAAGGAAATGGACTCTCGATTTGGCGGCTATCTACATTGCATCGGGTATTGACCCCGAAAAAAGCACTCTATTCATTCAGTCCCATGTTCCGGCACACGTTCAGCTTGCATGGGTTCTGAACTGTTTGACAGGGATGGGCGAGCTGAGCAGAATGACTCAATTCAAAGAAAAATCCCAGCAACATGCCGATAACATCAATTCGGGTTTGTTTACCTATCCTGTTCTGATGGCGGCAGATATTTTACTCTATCAGGCAGATTTGGTTCCTGTCGGCGAAGACCAGAAACAGCATCTTGAACTTACAAGAAATTTAGCCCAGAGATTCAATTTTCATTATTCTGATACTTTTAAAATTCCCGAACCGTACATCGCACCTATCGGGGCAAGGATTATGAGTTTGCAGGAACCCGACAAAAAGATGTCGAAATCTGATGAAAATGAAAAATCCACAATCTACCTGACTGATACTGACGACGTAATCAAAAACAAGATTAAACGTGCAGTTACGGATTCGGGTTCTGAAATTAAATATGACGAGAAAAGGTCGGGAGTTGCAAATCTGATGACGCTGTACCACATTGCCACAGGTTATACTTTTGCTGAAATAGAAACAGAATTTGCAGGAAAAGGTTATGGTGATTTCAAGATTGCAACAGGAGATGCTGTCGCCAAGTATTTAAAACCTATCAGGGAAAAGTATATAGAAATTCGTTCAAACGAAAAGCTATTGAAGGAAATACTTACTTTGGGTGCCGAAAAAGCAAATAGAGTTGCCTTCAAAACCCTGAGCAAAGTCTATAAGAAAGTCGGATTCGTAAGCTTTTGAAAGGGTTTAGTTATTGAGTTGTTTAGGCGGTTAGTTGTTTGAAGAGAGAAAGAAAAGAAAATCTTCTATTCCTTTCCCCATTTTTCAAAGGAATGTCGGGAAATTATGGATTATGGATTATTGATTGAAAATTGGATAAGCATCTTCCTTTCCCCCTTTGAAAAACTTTCAATTATACACATTTTTTCGTTCTTTCATTTGTCCATACATATAGGCATAGTCAGCTAATTTCACCAATCCTTTCCAAAAAACTTTGACACCTGGTGTATTATCACTTTTCCTATTTAAATAACCTCCCAATGTTGCTACCAATATTATCATTTCATTTAATGATGGTGGATTTTCAGGAATTTTATTCTTTTTTGCTATATAAATTGGGTCACAGAAAATAATTGGGGATTAAGAGTTAAATTTGTAGGATAAGAAT
>CAZSHX010000047.1:0-35983 GCA_964606895.1 uncultured Hyphomicrobiales bacterium | reverse complement strand
TTGAAAATACATTAAAAATTGCATCTTTGCATCTTTTTTAGCACAAAGATGCAATTATTCAAAAATCGTTATATGAAATATAATCAATAGGTTAGGCAAAAAGTAATTGCATTTTCTGCATAATTATTTTGAGGATGCAATGAAATTGAAAAAATATTTTAAAAAATAAATTGAGAAAAATTATGAACAACAGAATTTTGTTAATGACAACCATAGTAATGTCTTTCTGGTTGTGCAGTTGCAATGAAAATTCAACTGACGACTCTTCAAATAAAGCAGTACCGGTTACTATTAATTCTCAGGTTTGGATGTCCAATAATCTCGAAGTTACTGAATACCGCAATGGAGAAAAGATTCCTCAGGTAACTGATTCTATCCAATGGATTAAGCTTACAACAGGTGCATGGTGCTATTACAACAATGATCCGGCAAACGGCAAGATATACGGAAAGCTTTATAATTGGTATGCCATAAACGACCCAAGAGGATTATCACCCGCAGGTTGGAATATCCCTTCTGATTCCGAATGGACGGTGCTTGAAAATTTCTTGGGTGGTGAGGCTATTGCAGGAGGAAAGATGAAAGAATCAGGTACAAATCATTGGCAGAGTCCGAACACAAGAGCAACGAATGAAAGTGGTTTTTCGGGTCTTCCGTCCGGCTGGCGTGACGGTTACACAGGAAACTTCAACGAGGGCGGAACTAACGGCACTTGGTGGTCTGCAACGGATTACTATCAAACTTTTGCATGGTACCGATTCGTTGGCTCCGGCACAGCCGCTTTAGGAAAATATGGTAATTACAAAGGACATGGTTTTTCGGTAAGGTGTATTAAGGATTGAATTCCAATTTTACACTCAAAAATGTTCCTTGAAAACTCTGCCGAATATTCACCAAATTGCATCTTTGCATCTTTTTGCATTCGAAGATGCAACGGCTTAAGACTAGTTATTTGAAATAATATCAATATGTTATGCGGTTTATTTACGACATCTTCTTAAGTAAGAAATTAAAGATGAAATTTTGGAATAGAAGTGGGAATTGAAAATAAATTTTATTTAAAACAATTTCCAAACCATAGTGAATCCGCCTGACAAGGTGTTTGTTTTGCTTATTCCGGTTAGGGAGAGAATATCGCCTGTAGAAAGGTAAACTTCGACGAAGGAAAGTGAATAGCCCATACCCAACGACAAATGCCAGTTCCCGGAAATATCATTGTAAAAGCCCGTTAGAACATCCGGAAGGTATTCCCCAAGTTCCTGAGCCACTCCAAAAGAGAATTGTGGTTTTGTGGAATTTGAAGGAGAATCATTGAGTCCCTGATTGAAATCCAAAGCAAACGACGTTAATCCGGGCAGAATGCTGATTTTTTGCGGAGTAGTGTAAGACAATCCGAACCTCAATGCAAGGGGCAAAGCCGTGTTAATTTCACCGATGAATTTCCCTGTGGAATGCATCGAAGAAAAAAGTGAATCGAGTTGCTTTCTGTCCAGCAAATCATCAACTTTCACATTCGCCCAATAACTGTATTCGGCATTATATTTTGTCCATTTGATACTACCCAAATTTGTTAGCGAAACTCCGATTTTCAAATTTGAATCAATCATTGCCAAAAAACCGAAAGAAGCACCGAATCCGCTACCCACAGGTGCAGGTGCAAAAACAGTACCTGAAGGATTTGTCCCCAGAGAATCAAAATCGTACCTGACTTTATAGTTTCCCGAAAGCGAAGTTTGGACGGTTGCAGAAAAATTCCCGGTCAGGGCATGTTTATCCGAAGTAGTAAAACTTGATTCAACCTTTTCGAGCTTTGACCAGCCTAAACCGGAAAGATATTTCAAAGTCAGGCCGCCGTATAATTTAATTTTTTGGCTTTCGGTTAATTTCAGGGCATAACTAAGGTCGTAACTGCGAACGTGCCAAGCCTGAAAATTCAGTTTGTTGAAGTTGTAGGTCATCCCCACTTCATTGCCATTGAGTGCTAAATCGGCTAATTCTTTTGGGAATGTAAGATTTCCCGAAAAAGATTCATTAACTGCAAAACCAAGAGTTCCGAGTCTGTCGCCCAACTGCCGGCTTATACCAAGCTGAATTGGAACGATATTCAGAAATACAGTTCCGTCATTTTTGAAAGCATTTAGTAAGCTGTTCTTGTCATTTTCGGTAAGGATTCTGCCTCTGCCGTCCACACCGCCGAAATAAAAATTAATGTCTTCGAGCGATAAGGAATTCGAATAACCGAGGATAGAAGCAGACGGAAGAAGAATTTCAAGGCGATGTTTGCCTTTCCGTAAATCAAGCATTGCAGGATTTGAAGCTAAACCGGTTAACCCGAGACTTGAAGAATTGCGTGTATTTCCCATACCAAGACTTTTTGCATCGCCAATTCCGAAAGAACCCGATTGGGAAATTAGAAGACTATTCGTAAGAATAAAAAAAATGAGTACGGCTTTTTTCATTGTGTTATCACTTAGGAGTCTTTAAGTGATAATTCAGCTCGCAAAAGGACAGAATTTTCAGCCATAAATCAGGTTTGAGAATCACATATTTATTTGCATCTGTGGTTTTTACCTTAATATCCAGAACAATTTTTTCAGATTCGGAAAGTTGGAAAATTTCAGTAGAATCGAGAACAAACTCAGATTTTGTGAAAGTCGGATTTGATTCGCCGGAAGTTCCGACAAGAGTTGCACCGGCTATGGACATACTCTTACCAAAATATCTAATCAATTTTGCATCAGTAAAATTAATTGTCAAATCGGCATTCAACGGCAATGAATTTGTTATTTCGTAAATCAGTCTTGCAGATTTTGCATTTCTTATTCGGGCTCTGTTTGTTTCATCAAAATTATAATCGAGAGTATCCGAGTAGCTGATGTAGTCAAAACTGAGGGAACTCGTTGCCATGAAATAAACTTTAACCGAAATTGTATCTCTATCGGTTGCAATACCTTGCTTCATGTTAGGATTCATCAGAATATCACCGAAAATTTGAAGAGAATCGGGCAGAAAAGCAATAATTTCGGAAATATTGCTGTTTTGAGAAGTGAATTCCTTATAAAGTTTTCCGTTTGTAATATATACATCACTCAGATTGTCACTACCGTTTTCTTTGAGGTTAACTTTTGTTCCGTCAAGTCTGAAACCAACAATTTTCACATTTTTCAGCAGAACTTCGAATGGTGAATTATGAGGTGAAATATAGTTGGCAGAAAGCACAAGTCTTGTGTCGCTCAATTTAACTTTGTCGCGGAAGATTTTTATATCTTCCTTAACAGGCAGTGCAAGCGAACGATTCAGCGATTGAAGAAGTTTCGTAGGCAGAACTCCGGCAACATATTTCAATTTGGAATTATCAATTTTTAACTTTACTGTACCGCTAGCAGACTGATCTGTACCCGTTACCTTGCAATGAACTTTTATTTTATTCTTTTCAGATTGCAGTCTGTTAGAAAAAGCAAAACCTGACAGATTAACGTCCTTAACATATTTATTGCCTGCTTTTGCTACTCCGGATAAAGTGTAAGCATTTCCGGATTTATCGAAAAGACCGGGCATAGTCAAATCAAAATTCATATCTGTTGTTCCGTTATTGGCAACTTCGATATTAATAATTCCGTCTTTGATAAATGCAGAATCAATGGATGCACCGTTCGAAAATTCCAGAAGGCCCTCGCCCTCAGCATTTTTGATTATTACATTTACTTTTGTCTCGGTAGTGTTCAACTGATTAGCAATGAATTCCTCGACTGAAGTATTGCTCGTGATTGTGTCTGAAACAAGCCGATAGAGAATATTCCCATTGGTTGAATCAATTTTGATATATTTATCTTCTTTGATTAAATCTTTGAGAAAGTACTCTCGATTAGTCAAAGGAAGATTCAAATCCGTATCCCATTCAGGCATAATGATGCTTTGCGGAATTCTCCCGCAAGAAAGCAAAATCAGAGTACATATCAGGTATAATACTTTATGTTTAATCATTATTCAAAAATTATTTGATAAATCTATCTATATGAACGCTATAACAAATTCAATGCCAGAAGAGTCAGAAAGTTAGAAAGTCGAAAGTGTAAAGTCGAAGATATTTAACTCAGAATCTTCTGATTTAGACTTTCAAATGAAAGACTGATGACTGCAATCCGAAAAAAGAAAATTGCCAAAAAGAGTAATTTTTTCTCATAATATTTTCCTCCTAATTCACTCAAAAGAAGTTGAATCCCCCTTTTTTTTGATGGAGGTTTAATCGACATTTCACATCCGTTCAACTCTTTCACACTCATCTAATAAAACTCTATTTTCTTTTTCCTTATACCGTTTAGCACATCATTCCTTGGAATAAAGCACCGTTGGGCGATTTGACAGATACTCACATCAGTCCTTGTCGGTTGTTCATTTCTAAAATACTATACTCTGAAATTCTTTTACGGGTGGATCAGCAAATACTGTTCAATTGTTCTTTGCAGTCTTACCCTTAGTTCATACTTCTCATTTTTTTGATTGCAGTTCACCATTTCAGTAACAACTATAAAATAAAACGAAAGTGTTTTATCTTGTTTCCTGGCAAACTCAATCTCTTACACATCTTACCGAAAAGCCGTACCGTTTGGTATAGTTGTTCCTGTTGATGCTTGGGGCATCATAGCCGATACTTACACTACTCCCGTTTGAAATATCGCTCTCGGTGGATGTCCACCAATAACCTAAACTGCCCATTAAAAAATGTCCCCCGGTATAATAACTGTAACCTCCCGGAAGTGTAGTAAATAATCTTTCGTCTGTGGCACCGGTGTTCGGACTTACCCAATGAACTGTTCCGGTTTCTTTCAGTTTACCACCAGCAATATTGATACCTCCGAGATATGCAATAATTGTTGACCATTCTGCATCGCTTGCTATGTGCCAGCCGGCAGGTGCCAAACCGCGTGGGTCATTAACCGCAAACCAATTGTAAAGCTTACCGTAGGTTGTTCCGTTTGCTGAATTATTGTTATAATAACACCAAGCACCTGTTGTTAGACCTGCCCACTGAGAAGGGTCGGTAACCTGAGGGATTGCATCTCCGTTACGATAGATACTTAAATTCAAATTTTTTGACATCCATACCTGAGTGCCAATAACAATTGTATCAAAAATAGGGGGTGGGGTAATAGTGAAATGCACTTCATTGCTTTTTAGAGAGTTCACAGTAACCGAAAGCTTTCCACCCGTAGTTCCGATAGGTACTCTTACTTTAATCTCATTATCCGCCCAGTTCGCATATTCTGTTCCTTCGGTTAAATTGAAAGTAACATAGCTTGAGCCTCTGGAGCCCCTGAATCCTGAACCGGATATTGTAACAATTTCTCCTATTAAAGGTGCATTCGGTTCTATGCTTGCAATGATTGGCAGAAGAAAGAAATTAATTTCATTGCTTTTTTGTCCATTGACTGTTACTGATAGTTTGCAATCAATTACTCCTGACGGTACTAAAACTCTGATTTCAGTGTCTGTCCATGTTGTAAAGCTTGTGACATTAGCATTGCCGAAAGAAACTATACTTGTTCCCCTCGTTTTTCCAAAGCTCATACCTGAAATAACAACCTCGTCACCGACTTTGCCGGATGTTGGTGATATATTAGTTATTTGCGGAATTATTTTATAATCTGTTTCATTGCTTTTTAATCCATTTACTGTAACCGATAATTTCCCGTTAACTGCTCCGGCGGGAACTTTAACTTTTATCTCCGAATCGTTCCAACTTGTATAATCAACAGCATTTAAAGTTCCAAACGTTACAAAACTTGTTCCCTGTGTTGTTCCGAATCCAGAACCCGAAACATACACTTCATCTCCGATTTTTGCGGAAGTCGGAACTATGCTTCCAATTTGAGGAATAACAGTAAAATCGCGTTCGTTGCTTTTTGTACCGCTCACAGTAACGGATACTTTTCCGGTTAAAGCGTTTGCAGGAACCTTCACGAGAATTTCGTTGTCGCTCCATGTCGTATATTTTGTAGCTTTTATATCATTAAAGGAAACAAAATTTGTACCTTTAGTATCTCCGAAATCTTTTCCCGAAATTGTGATATAATCCCCGATTTTTGCAGAATTGGGATTGATTGAAATGATTTTAGGATTTGTAATCACTTTTACTGTAAAATCAACTTCATTGCTTTTAATGGAATTTACAGAAACATAGAGCTTCCCGTTTGTTGCACCTGCAGGCATTTTTGCTTTTATTTCAGTATCATTCCAGCTAATATATTCGGCAGCATTTAAGCTATTGAATTTCACAAAACCCGAACCTCTGATTTCTCCAAATCCGTTTCCTGAGATTCTTATCGTATCTCCGATTGAAATATTCACAGGATTAATTTGTGAAATATATGGAACTATTGAGAATGCAACTTCATTACTTTTTATTCCATTCACGGTAATAAATAAATTCCCGGCACTTACGCCGACAGGAACTTTTAAAATGATTAATGAATCGCTCCAGCCTGAATAATTAGTTGCTTTTATTCCGTTGAAGGTAACAAAGTTTGAAACCTGTGACGTTGAAAAATATGTTCCCGATATGGAGATTAAATCTCCTATTCTTGCTGATTGCGGATTTATTGACTCTATTTTTGGGGCAATCTGAGAAAAGACAATGCTGTCAATATCAATAGCTTTATAGGTTTGAAGAGTTCCTTTGGAAAAGACAATAAAATTATTGTTTTTATTTATATCCGTTTCAAACTTGAGTGAATCTATTATGGAGAATTGATAATCATCAGTTTTGGTGTGCAGATAGAAAATGCTCATCAAATAATTATTTTGGTTTTTAATTTTTACGATGTTCCCGATATCTTCAAGATTATATTGCTTCGAACTGCCATCAATCAGATAGAATTTCATTGCTGGCTTTTGTGCAAAAACTGAAACAATGCTGAATATTAAAAGCAAAAAAATAAGGTATTTTTTCATCAAACAACTCAAAGATTATTAAACAATTATTTCCTTTTCTAATCCTCAACACCCAAGCACAGAAGAATAAGTGAGAGGTTTTATCTATTACTATTTGACCAAAATTAATTTCCCGCATTCAGTTGTCTTTCCGATTTGTATAGTATAATAATAAACTCCTGAAGGATAATTTCCAGCATTGAAAAAAGTCTGATGCTCTCCTTTTTCCTGAAGTTCATTAATATCTGTAAATAATCTCGTTCCTAATGCATTATAGATATTTATGCTGACCGAAGACGACTCTGATATAGAATATTTAATTGTTGCTGAATTTGACAATGGATTAGGATAAACTGAAAATGAAGAAAGTGACTTATTATCAAATACCGAATTAACTAATTTCCATTTTATTTCAACTTTATAACCTTTGAAATTATAATTATTTCCACTCGCATCTTTAAAAGATAAATCCTCAATTTCTTCTACCCATTGTTCGTTTTGCCAAGAATTTGATAACCAAGTTATTAAATTTCCATTTGAGTCATAAACATAGATTAATCTGAAACGATTTTCCCATTTATCGATTATCCATGTCTCTTCTAAATCGGTTACTTTGTTTCCTTCTATGTTGTAGGTATAACTGTATTTTTGCTGATTAATCCACTTGTTATCTTTATAATTTTCATATAACTCTGACAATCTATTTGCGTTTGAGTCGTAGGAATATGATATTCGTGAAGAATTATTCCATTGTCCATTTGTCCAAGATTCTGAAACAACAGAAAGCAAATTAGTATTTGAGTCGTAGGCATATGATTTTCGTGAAGTATTATTCCATTGTCCATTTATCCATGATTCTGATACAACAGAAAGCAAATTAGTATTTGAGTCATATTCATTGGTTACTCGACCGCTAATTACCCATGCTCCATCCTTCCATAATTTCAATAATCGAATATGTATATTACCATCGCTATGGTAAGTATATTCGTATTGAGAAATATTCACCCATTTTCCATTTTGAACTTCTTCATGAAAGCTTATTGAACATTTACCATACGAGTCATAGGTGAAACTGTTTCGTTCAATGGGTTTATACATAAGGCTATCAGGATCTTGTTTTTCGGAATATTCTGTCAATTTATTCCCATTTGAGTCATAGGTATAAGAAGTGTGAGTGGCAATAGACGTTTCTCCATAGTCATCACCCCAATAATACCACTCATGCAATAGATTACCGGTTGAGTCATATCTGAATCCGTGACTTTCTTTTTCACACCAATCAAAAGTCAATTTTCTTTCTTCTAAATAAGAAAGAATTTTTCGTTTTGAGTTATATGTATAAGTGAAACGTGCATAATCTTCTAATTGTTCATACTGCAACATTTTTGAAAAGTAAGAAAGCAAATTACCCTCAGAATCATAATTGAAATCAGAGTAATGATATTCATTATCCCATGAGCGATATTCAATAACACTATCAATAAGAAAAACATCACCTTCAATCAAATTTTCCTTCTTGAAAACAGGATGATTAGTTTTGCTTTCAGAATTGTTTATTCCATTAAATTTTTTGTGGATTGGTTCAAGACTATTCCTCACAGGAAAAACCCCGCGAGGTGTTTGTGCAAATAGTGCAACCGAACACACGGTTAGCAATAATACTACAAGATATTTTTTCATCTAAACCTCAACTTATAAATACTATAAGAAATTTACAAAAGGTCAAGAATAAATTTACAAAATATTTTTCAATTTTTTGTTATTTTAATATTATAAATTTTTTGAAAAATGTTTTGTTATTAAATGTTACTTTCAGGAAATATATACCATCCCCCAAATAATCAACAGGATATGATAAACTGTTTTCGCCGCTGATATTGTTCAGGTTCAATAAAGTTCCTTCGTATGAACCTGTCATGCTTATTATTGCAATCTGAAGATTAGCATTCTGTTCGATTGAATAGAGAATATTTAATTTTTCGCTTACAATTTCTGAATAGTTAATTTTGAAACCTTCAATTGATTCATCAACAGTTTCCTCGTCCTGAATTGTAAAATATTCGTTTGATGAGTCAGCATATTGATTGCCGTTGGTTGCGGCATCTGCAATTTTAACTTTGCATTTTGTGGAAGGGGTTGCGGGAATCTTCCAAGCGAATTTCTTTGCCTGGACACTTTGGGCTGATGCAATTTGTACCCAAGGATTAGTATTGTCTGTTCTGTAATAAATATTCAAATTAAAATTATCTGAACCGCTGAATTGCCATTTTATATCAACTGTTGAATCAACAATATATTTCTCACCACCTTTTGGTGCAATCAGAGCAAGTCCTGATGCATCTTTGATAGTAAAGAAAGTCAAAGAACTGTCTGCTGTAACGTTGTCATCAAGACTTGTAATCTTCACAAGGCATGTAGTTGATGTTGTGTTTGGTACAGTCCATTCGAAAATTCCATCAGATGCTTGTATAGCCGGATTGATAATTGTCCAGCCTGATGATGAGGAAGTTCTGTAACTGATTTTTACCTGAGCAACAGCCTGAGCAGTCCAGGTAATATTATATTTTTGACCGACAACATAAGTTTCGCCTCCCATTGGAGCGGTTAAATTAATCTTTGGAACTTCACGAATTGTAAAAAATGCGGCAGAAGTATCGGAAGTAGTATTGTCGTCAACACTTGTAATTTTAACCAGACATTTATTCGAGGGTGAATTTGGAATTGTCCATTGATAAGAACCCAAAGAAGCCGACACAAGAGTATTGACGTTTTTCCAGCCTGATAGAGCAGAAGTCTGGTAACTGATTTTAATCTGAGAAATATTTTCCGATGTCCATGAGATACTATATTTACTGCCAACATCCCAAACCTCGCCTCCGTTAGGTGAATTCAAAGTAAGCTTAGGAATTTTAGGTCCGTTTGTTTTTAGGAATTTTCCGTCATAACCGACAAGTAATGTAAATATATCCGAACTTCCTGCACTTGTCAGTGAATCAGTCTCACTCTGAAAATTGAAGTAAGATTTGTCAAGATATGGACCTGTGAAGATAGTAGTTCCACCGGGTTCAACAACTGCAGAAACGGGAATAGAACCGCTGAATCCCGTATTTCCGGTATTACCGAAACCACCTGCCCATAAAAATTTGCCGTCGTGGTCGTATTTTGCAAGAAATCCGTTAGGTAGTCCGCTTTTGGTAACAATCGGCAAATAAAATGTTTTAGACGCATCAGGGTCAAAATCCGGTTTATTACAATAATAACCCGAAACATATACATTTCGGTTTGAGTCCAGAGAAATGGAATTCAAACCATCATTCAGTTCAGCACCTAAAGATACCGCCCAAACATAATTGCTGTCCTTATCGAATTTTGCAAAGAAAGCATCATTTTGCCCATTGCTGGTCAATTTTTGTGTGCCATGCGGATTTATTGATATTGTCCCGGAAAACTCACCACCGAAATAGAGATTATCTTCATCATCAATAGCAATAGCTCCCGGTCGAATCCGGTCTGCTCCGGTATCACCGAATCTATAAGTGTAAACGACCGATTGGAAAAAATCATATTTAACTAAAAATGCATCTGAAGTACCATTGGCAACCAAATTTGCCGTTTCACTTACACCGAAATTGGCTGTTTGAGCAAAGTAACCACCGACAGCAAAACCACCGTCACCAAGAGGTTTTACTGCATTACCGCAGTCTGCACCTGCTCCGCCTGCCGAAAATCCAAACTGATAAAATCCGCTGTCACTAAGGCAGAGAATAAAAATATCGGTGCTTCCTCTACTTGTGAAAACAGTTGTGGGGTCAACGGGAGTAATCGGATTTAAATTAATTGTCTGATTGAAATATCCCGTTATGAAAGGATAGCCCATGAAATCCAAATTAATGTCAATGCCTTCGTCATCAGCAGTTGAGCCATAACAGTTTACCCACTGAAAAGTGCCGTCAGTTGTATATTTTGCAACAAAAATATCTTTGCCGCCTTTTGGGGAACTTAGCGTTCTGCCTGTTGAAGGGTCAAAATCTACTATGCCGTTAAAATATCCTGTAATGAAAATATCTCCCAGATAGTCAACACTAACCGAATTTCCTTTATCATTTTGTGCACCACCGATTGCGAAAGCCCATAAATAATTGCCTTCATAATCGTATTTTGCAACAAAAATATCAGATTGCCCATTTGAAACCAAATTGTGAACTGCCGTTCCCGGGTCAAAATCTACAGTACCCTCAAAAGAGCCGGTAATGATATAATTTCCTTCGAAATCTATGGCTATATCGGTACTTTCATCAGTAGAAGCCGCCCCGATACTATTTATATATGCAGAATTACTTAACTGGTACATTCCCATCATAAGTAGAAATGATATTAAAACAGTCTTAAAAAATTTCATGTTTTCTCCGAGAATTTATTGTTAATATTTATATTTGACAAAATAATTAATCTTTTGGTTTAAAAATAACAAAAATAGAAAATTAATTCAACTGAAAAAAGCATTGATTTCACTTTTTGTAGGTCAGATAGAAGAAGTCTCTGCCGACTGAGCTGTTTTCTCTGGGTTTGAGGTACTCGAATTTCCTTACGCTGGTACTTCCTATTATCCCCCTTGCATGAATATCATCTTCTTTGCTGTAGAGTACAAATTTAGTCCAACCCCAGTTTATATCCAACTGCATGGCATTTTCAACTCCGATTTGTTTAAATGCACTTGCCAAGGTTGAAACCGTAAGACTTTTTCCGAAACCATAAATTAAATATTTTTTATCGGGAGTTATACCAATTCCTGAACGCCATGTAACAGTTTTATTATCTACCGTAAAACCCCAGACAGTTGGGCTTTTTGAAATGTCGTGGGTGACTTCGCCTTTTTCAACTATTAATGGGCAGTTCTGACGGAAGGAAATAATATTCGAATCTGTCTTGAATTGGCTATCCCATCTGACCACATCAATTTTTCCTGACTTGTAGATCACAAGTGTACCGATATTGTTTTTTGGCTCATAAATTTCTTCACCGTTGATTTTTATTCCGTATCCTCCGTGGACATGACGGAATCCGCCGTTGAATGCGGCAATCAGTCTGTCGTTTTGTTGGGACTCTGGAATTTTACCTTTTTGAGCAAGGTGAAGATTGATTTTGTCAAGTCTGATTTTTACGAAAAATACCTGACAATAAGGTTTTGACTGGTCGGGATTTGTCTTTCTATTGTATAAAAGAGTTTCATCATTGAAAGTCAGATATTCATTCCACTCGTTTGAAGAAAAGCCAATTTTTTGAATATTTATTTTATTCTCCGAAGAATCCTTTTTTGTTTGGGAATTTTGAGCATTTGAGGAATCAAGTTTTGACTGATTTAGTGTGCTCGGATTTTGATGTTTGGAAGAATCATCCTGTTTAGCAACAACAATCTTCTTCTTTATACTTGCATCGCTGAATTCAATTTGCTGTTTGTCCCCAAGGTTGTATTTCATATTGTTGTAATAATCCTGAGCTTCGAAAGAAACTTCTTCAAGCTTAGCCACGAACTGAGGGCTGACATAACTTCTGAGTTGCTCGGCAAAACCAGATGAAAAATCGGGAAAAACAGTCGGAACAATGAAAATTCCTGCAAGAAGAGCAACAAGTATTCCTGAAAAACTTATTAAAGCAGGCTTAAGATATGAAACGTAAAAACTGCTTTTTGAATTTCTGGCAATTTCGAATTGATTTTTGAGTGCTTTGGATTCGGGAAAAATTTGAAGACCTTTCTTCAAATATTTGATCGCTCTGCTTTTTCTTTTTCGCAAAAGTTCGGCATTTGCAAGGATGACATAGGCAGTCTGATACTCAGGAAATTTTTTCAAACCCTTTCTACAAAGTTTTGCGGCTTTGCGGTTTTTTCCTTTCCTCAGCATTTCATCTGCATTTAGAGCAAAAAATATTGCTTTTTCTGTCATCGGATAAATGGTTATTTGTTTAATTGTAAATTCATTTGAATCAATAGTTTCAGAACGAACTTATAATTTATCAAAAAAATATTTAAAATAAAAATAATTATTGCATTTATTTTTAAAATACATTTGTTATATTGTCAAATCAAATTGTTTAATTAATCAAAAAGCAATTATGGATACAACCTATGGAATCATAATCACGAGTGCACTCCTGATAAGCATTTTCTTGTATATTGCCATCACAAAGGCATACAAAGCTCACAAACGTAAAATATTCGGAGGCAACCAAATCCTTGCAGAAGAGATTGGAGTTGCAGTTACGGATATTATCCCTGGCGAAACCGGCAAAGTTAAAATTCGCGGAGAAATCTGGAAAGCAGAATCTGAAATCCCTGTTCATGCTGGGAAAAAAGTCGTTATTGTTGAAATCAAACTTCTAACTCTCATTGTTAAACCAAAATAAGGAGCCGTTATGCCTCTTGAAATTATTCTAATTCTGGCATTCGTCGTTTTAATCGTTTTTTCTTCAGTTAAAATTATGAATGAATACGAAAGAGCAGTAATCTTTCGCTTGGGAAGAATCATCGCAATCAAAGGTCCCGGAATGATTATTCTGATTCCTTTTGTTGACCGCATGGTTCGCGTTAGTCTTCGTACTATTGCATTGGACGTTGCACCGCAGGATGTTATCACCAAAGACAATGTTTCAATCAAAGTTAATGCCGTGCTGTATTTCAGGGTTGTTGAACCAAACAGGGCAATCAACGAAGTGGAAAATTACCTTTTTGCAACAAATCAGATTGCACAGACTACCCTCAGGAGCATCCTGGGACAATCAGACCTTGATGAACTCCTGTCGGAAAGAGACCATATCAACAAAAGACTCCAAGAAATAATTGACGACCATACTGAACCCTGGGGAATTAAGGTTAGTGCAGTGGAAGTTAAACAAATTGATTTACCCCTCGAAATGCAAAGAGCAATGGCACGTCAGGCAGAAGCCGAAAGAGAACGACGCTCCAAAGTTATTAATGCCGACGGTGAATTCCAAGCCGCCGCAAAACTTCGCGATGCCGCTCTTCTGATTCAGGATACACCAATTGCATTGCAACTGAGATATCTGCAAACTTTGCAGGATATTGCATCAGAAAATAATTCGACAACAATTTTCCCGATTCCGATAGATTTATTAACTCCATTTATTAAAAATCTGGCAAAATAGATTTTTGTTTGCAGGTAGAATGAAAAAATATGAAAACCAAAATCTTGCTATTAACTTTTATTGGTTTGTCCTTTTTGTTTAGCTGTGAAAAGGATAATCCTACAAATCCCACAACTCAAGATTTGTTTGTAACTATCGGCATTCAAATGTGGATGAACAAAAATCTTAATGTTGACCATTACAGAAACGGAGATTCTATTCCGGAAGTAAGGGACAGTGCCACATGGGTAAATTCAAAAACAGGAGCTTGGTGCTATTACAATAATTCAGATTCTCTCGGAAAAATATATGGGAAGTTATATAATTGGTATGCCGTCAATGACCCTCGCGGTTTGGCACCAGAAGGATGGCATGTACCAAGTGATAAGGAATGGACTATTCTGGCAAACTTCTTGGGTGGTGATAGTATTGCCGGTCGTAAATTGAAAGAACCGGAATACTTGCATTGGAAAATTCATTATTTAAATCCAACTAATGAAAGTGGTTTTTCAGCTCTTCCGGGTGGCTGTTGCCAATCCAATGGTGCTTTCGGTGCATTAAGCTACATTGGCTATTGGTGGTCTTCTACCGAATCCGCGAATTTTGCTTTGAGCAGGAGCTTGAATGGTATGAACGACAATATAACCGTAAACAATTGCGATCAAAAAGTAGGTTTTTCAGTCCGATGTGTGAAAGATTGAGGCTTTTTTAAAGATGAATCCTCCTTCCTGAAAAAAAGGGGGATTCAACTTTTATTTTGAGTAGATTCTGTGGAAATATTATGAGAAAAGTTATACTCTTTTGGACAATTTTCTTTTGCTGGGTTTCGCTTTTTGCACAGCAAGAACTTACGCATTTAAAATTTTATCTAAAGGACGGAAAATCTAAGATATTTAAAATTTCTGATATACAGGATATGAAATTCCAAAAAGCTTCTACCGGTTCTATGATGAGATTGTTTTATAAGGGTAAAGCTATAGCCTATTACCCTACTTCATCTTTAGACAGTTTATCTGTACTACTCGATAGTTTATCAATTTATCCCACCGGAATTAAATTCTCCTATTATTTAAATGATTTGGACAGTATCAGCCTACTATTGATTGATGATTTTAATGAAATTCAGATTGGCAACCAAATTTGGACCACGAGGAATCTGAATGTTTCTCATTATAATAATGGGGATTCCATACAGGAAGTTAGAGATAAAGCAATTTGGGACACAATTACAACAGGTGCATGGTGCTATCCCGAAAACAGAGTATCTGAAGGCGATGTTTATGGTAAATTATATAATTGGTTTGCAATAGAAGACCCTCGTGGGCTCGTACCGACAGGCTGGAAGGTCCCAAGCACAGATGATGTAGATTCTCTTTTCCAATTGTTATACGCCCCGGGAGTGGGTGTTGATATTGGCACAAAGCTTAAAGAGGCGGGCTATGCACATTGGGTGAAATACATAGAGCCTAAATGGGGAATTTTAATATATGGAACAAATGAAACAGGGTTTACAGCGTTACCAGCCGGATTCCGAGATTCTCACGGCGGTTTTTTCGGATTGAACCAGTATTGCGGATGGTGGACATCTACTATTTGTGAAGATGAATCTTACAAAGGTAATCCTTATGGTTACGGATTAGGATTTGATTATAGTAGCATGCAACGTAGTGCGGCTTGGGACAAAAATGCAGGATTTAGCATAAGGTGCATAAAAGAAAAATAAATATTTGACGTTGAAACTTACAGCAATGGTAACCCGATACCTGAAGTAACCGACAGTTCCGAATGGGCAAATTAAAAACAGGTGCTTGGTGTTATTATAATAATAATACAGCAAACGGAAGAACCTATGGTAAGCTATACAATTGGTATGCCGTTAATGACCCACGAGGTTTGGCAACTGCCGGCTGGCACGTAGCAAGCGATGCAGAATGGTCAACAATGATTGAATATCTCGGAGGTATCAATCTTGCGGGTAGTAAACTGAAAGAAACCGGAACAGTTCATTGGGTAAGTCCGAACACCGGTGCCACAGACGAAAGATTATTTACTACACTTCCGGGAGGTTACAGTTATTATACCGGGGGACATTTTTTAATGGGCAGTTTAGGTTATTGGTGGACATCCACCGAGAGCGATATTTCAAACGGGAGTAGTGTAAGTATCGGCTATGATGCCCCAAGCATCAACAGGAACAACTATACCAAACGGTACGGCTTTTCGGTAAGATGTGTAAGAGATTGAGGAATATGAAGACAAATAGATATTAGAATATTTGAGATTGAGTATTTTAATTGAGAAAAATTATTATTTTTGTATTGGTTGCAATTTATTAAAATAATAAACAATTATAATTTAGATAATTGGATGTATAAGATGACTCAACAAAATGATATAATTACTTTTTTAAAGAATAACAAGGAATTATTTTACAATCAGTTCAATGTTATTAAAATTGGTATATTCGGTTCCTTTTCAAGAAATGAACAAACTGAAAATAGCGATATTGATATAATCATAGAAATGCCACGTGGAACAGAAGATATATTTGAGAAAAAACTACAATTGAAAGAATTACTTAAAAATCATTTCCATAGAGAAATTGATATATGTAGGGAATGTGCCATAAATCCTCTGTTTCGTGAAATAATTTTAAAAGATGCCATCTATGTTTGATATTGACAAAATATTAATAAATCAAATACTGCAAAGCATTGAACGGATTTTTGAATATACCCAAATTTTCAAAAGTCCTGATGATTTTGTCTCAGATCATAAAACTTTTGATGCTACTTTAATGAACTTTGTGGCTATTGGTGAAACTGTCAGCAAAATCAGTGAGCAATTTCGGGATGATCATGATAATATTGAATGGCGAAAAATATATGCCTTCAGAAATATTATTGCTCATGATTATTTTGGTGTAGATGAAGAAAAGTATTTGGGATAATAAAAAAACATTTACCAAAACTTCAATCTGATTTACAAAATCTAATATATGATTGAAGAACAATTAGTAACAAAAATAGACATCCACTGTCTTCAATTGACTTAAACCCAAACATTTTTTTTAATAAAAAATGGAATTTCCTTTTTTTAACTTAGAACGTTCAAATAATTCTGCAAATCTCTATCTATCATTTCCTATTCATAAGCTGTAACACTGTTTGTTTTTTGGATGGAAATATCCAGTACTCTTTGAGCATTTGTGACGAATGATTCAAGATTGTCGTTATGGCTCAATTCTGCTATACCGAACGAAGCAGTTACATTGTACCTCTTCTTATTGATTTCAACAAATGAACGAGCTACTTCCTGACGTATTCTTTCAATAAGTCTGTGAGAATCCACAAGACTCATCCCTGCAAATATAATTCCGAAAATACTATCGTCTGCTCTGCCTACGATGTGATATGCTTTGAGTCTGTTCTTAATAATTGATAAAACATGGTAATAGACTTTCTCGTTCCTTTCGCGATACTGTACCGGGTCTAAGGCGGCATAGTTATCAATTTGGAATAGACAGAGCGATAAGTGATTTTTGAAATCAATTGATTTGCTGATTTCTTCTTCAAGTCTGGCGAAAAATGCCGCAGGATTGAGCATACCTGTTGCCGAATCAATCATTGCACTATTTTGGAACATATCGAGGAAAAGAAGATGCTCAATGCTTGTTCCTGCATTTTCGGCAAGAGTTTCCAAAATTTGAATATCATTTTGAGTAATTCCTGCAGTGCTTTTTCCTTCAACAAAAATTGCTCCGTAAGTATTATTGGATGATTTCATGGGAACAGCCACAAAGTAACCACCCTTCATTTTCAATTCTCGGATGTGAACTCGTACCTGACTGTCCTTAACAGGAGCCGCGAATACGGTTTTCCCTGTTGATATTGCTTTGCCAATCAGAGAGCTTTGTAAATCAATTTTGTAGTTTTTCAAATTAGTTGCAGGTTCTTTAACTTTTGCAAGTATTGAAAAGATTTTCCATGAATTCATTTTATCATCAAAGCAAACAAGACCAAGTATTGAATAATCAAATATCTTACTTGCGGCTTCAACAAAAGAATCTGAAATTGAATTAATGCTCAGATTTTTGGAATTGCCTATTTTTCTGAATGAATTTATTGCATTTAAAGTACGTGAAGCCTGCATCAGTTCATACTTTTCAGTATATGATTGAACCAATGCACCAATAAGTTTTGTGAAATGACCAAGGAAACCCACAGTTAGCATATCGTAAGCATCAACAATTGCGGAGTCCGCAGTAAGAATACCAATCACGGAATTGTTGTAAAAGACGGGGACACCAATGAAAGATGCAGTTCCGACAGCTCTGGTATAATATGGGATTAAATCAGTTTCAGCAGATGGATTAATCTCAGAAAGAATTTCTGGCTTCACATTCATAACAATCTGACTGACGACATCATTTCTTAGTGGTAGTTTCTGTTTAGTTGTTATGGCATCAGGCACATCAGTAACAAACGATTCGAGAATCAATTCTCTTTTTTCCATATTGACAAGGAAAAAGGCGGCTGTTTTTGTGGATGTCACAGAACGGATTAGAATGAGAACTCTATTCAGGAAATACTCAAATTCCTTCTTGGGTTCCTGACCAGTTAATTGAACATCGTCCATCAAAGTATTCAATGGAACATCGAGTTGTTTTTCTTTGAAATCTTTAGTAATTCTGCTTTGAGGTATAACCCCTTTCAGTGGAAATAGTTCAGGTAGATTTTCCTTAGTATGCTCCAATCGCTCTGCCACTTTTTCAGCAAGAGGTTCTGATTTAGGTGAAGAATCAGGAATTTTTGGAATTTCTTCATCAGTATCATCAAAAGATAAATTGTCTGAAGGTTTCTCTTCGTGGATTTCAACTTCGTCATCTTCATACCTTTGTCTTAAATCTTCAACCTTTGATTGAGCTTCGAGATTAACATGTGTTTTGTTTTCGACAGCTATTGGTTGTAGAGGTTCTGCAGAAACTTTACCAATAATCCTCATTTCCGAGAAATCATCACCTGTTGGAATATTGAACTTAACAGAAGACTCATCAATTTTTGGTTTGAACTCCATTCTTTCTGTTCCTGATTCATTAATATCCGTTGGTGAAGCTTTGCCGACAATTCTGAATTCAAGCTCTTCCCCACTTTCATGTATTGATTGGGTGAGTTCTTTTATTGGTTCGGGAATTTTTTCTTTAACGGCATCATCTTCGGGTCCAAAAGTAGAATTAAAATCTTCGATAACCTGTCTTCGGGCACTTTTATCTTTGATATCCGTTACCTTGAAATTTGGCGGCGGAGTAGAAGGTTTGTATTTTGAACCTACAAATTCATTCATTCTTGAAGAAATTTGCAGAAAAAGGGCAACAGAACCCAAAATTGCCACAGAGACACCTATCAGGCGGATTGCTAACTCCGAAAGTGCAATAGCGATTATCAATCCAACAATAATAACAACAATCGAAATGCTGTCTGTTGGAGCAAGCAATTTTTTGATGTTAATTCTTTGCTTAACCATAATTATTTCTATAAAAACAAGATTACAAAATACAAGAATTCAGAAAGCATAATTACAGAAGCTTTGAATAAAAACATAAACAATAATATTCCCAATAAGTTAGAAATATTATTTTTAATCATTTATGTACTGACACTCGACAATATTTGGACTTCTATGCTGCTTTCCGAAATCCCCCCCTAAAAAAACATTTGTCAGTTATTCAATTTTAAGCAATTTTTCTTATTTTTCAAAGAATTGTTTTTATTTTTTTAAAATAATTTTAACTAACTACCTAATTTCTCTTTGAAATTTTAGATTTATCTAAATATTGACAAAAAAATATCGTCGTTGCATTTTTAAATTACATTATAAGCAGAACATGGAAACCACTAACAATAATAAATTCGAAATCCTTAAAAATATCCTTGCCAAAAGGATTCTTGTTCTCGATGGTGCAATGGGCACAATGATTCAAAGGTATAAACTTAATGACTCTGATTATCGGGGCAACCTTTTCTCAAATCATCCTAAAGATTTAAAAGGTAATAATGATATTCTTGTTCTAACTCAACCTCATATCATCAAAGAAATTCACCGGCAATATCTTGAAGCAGGTTCTGACATTATTGAAACTAACACTTTCAACGGAACATCAATTTCTCAGTCAGATTATTTAACTGAAAATCATGCTTACGAAATAAATTTTCAAGCCGCTAAAATTGCAAAAGAAGCTACAGATGAATATACGAAATTGAATCCTGACAAACCTCGTTTTGTAGCAGGAGCAATCGGTCCTACGAATAAGACCTCATCAATGTCACCTGATGTAAATAATCCTGGGTATCGTGCGGCAACATTCGATGATTTTGTTAAATCTTATTATGAGCAAGTTAGCGGCTTAGTTGAAGGTGGTGCTGACATTCTGCTTGTTGAAACAGTATTTGACACCTTGAATTGCAAAGCGGCTATTTATGCCATTTCGGATTATTTTGAAAAAACAGGCAACCAACTTCCTGTAATGATTTCGGGTACTATTGTTGATATGAGTGGAAGAACTCTTTCAGGTCAAACACTTGAAGCTTTCTGGACTTCTGTTTCTCATACTCCGAATTTATTGTCTGTCGGACTTAATTGTGCCCTTGGAGCAAAACAATTAAAACCTTATGTTGAAGAGCTATCTTCAATCGCAGACTGTTTCACTTCCGTTTATCCAAATGCAGGATTACCAAATGAATTCGGCGGTTATGATGAAACTCCCGGAAGTATGGCAGATGTTGTTGCTGAATATATTAAATCAGGTCATGTTAATATAATTGGCGGATGTTGTGGAACTACTCCTGACCATATCAAGTATCTGTCTCAGTTAGCAGAAAAATACAGCAATCCAAGAAAAATCCCTGTTATACCTTCCTATCTCAGACTTTCAGGGCTTGAGGTTTTGGTTGTACGACCCGAATCAAATTTTATTAATATTGGCGAAAGAACTAATGTTGCAGGTTCCAGAAAGTTTGCACGACTCATTACTGAAGGTAAACTGGAAGAAGCACTGCAAATCGCAGGTGCACAGGTTGAAAACGGAGCTCAGATAATTGATATAAATACTGACGAGGGGATGCTTGACTCCGAAAAAATTATGACTGAATTTTTAAACTTGATTGCTTCAGAACCTGATATTTCGAAAGTTCCTATAATGATTGACTCTTCAAAATTTTCTGTAATTGAAGCAGGACTTAAATGTATTCAGGGAAAGGGTATCGTTAATTCAATTTCTTTAAAAGAAGGCGAAGAAATATTTAAACAACATGCCCGAACTGTACTGAAATATGGTGCCTCAGTTGTTGTAATGTTATTCGATGAAGAAGGTCAGGCAACAACTTTTCAAAAAAGAATTCGAGTTGCCCAAAGAGCTTACGATATACTCGTTAACGAAGTTGGTTTCAAACCTTACGATATTATTATTGACCCAAATATCCTAACGGTAGCAACAGGAATCGAAGAACATAATGAATATGTACTGAACTACTTCGAAGCAACAAAATGGATAAAGCAAAATCTCCCGTTCGCAAGTATTTCGGGTGGTGTGTCTAATGTTTCATTCTCATTCAGAGGTAATGATGTAATCCGTGAAGCTATGCATTCAGTTTTTCTGTATCATGGAATATCGGCAGGAATGGATATGGGCATTGTAAATTCTGAGCAGTTGGCTATTTATGGAAATCTTGAATCTGAATTGATTGATGCTATTGAGGATGTTTATTTCAATCGTCGGGAAGACGCGACAGAAAGGCTTATCCAAATTGCAGAAACACTTAAATCATCAAAAAGTACTCAGGAAACAAAAGAAATTGAATGGAGGACATTTGAATTAAATGACAGACTAACTTATTGTCTGGTTAAAGGAATTGTTGAATTCCTGGATGATGACATCAACGAAGCAATCCAAAGCTACGATGAACCGCTAAAAATAATCGAAGGTCCTTTGATGGAAGGCATGAACAAAGTCGGTGATTTATTCGGAGCAGGAAAGATGTTTCTTCCTCAGGTAGTAAAATCTGCAAGAGTCATGAAAAAAGCAGTTTCAATTTTATTACCTTATATCGAAAAATCATTGCTGTCGGGCAGTGGCAGAGGAAATGCAGGGAAAATCCTTCTTGCAACTGTTAAAGGTGATGTTCACGACATTGGAAAAAACATTGTCGGAGTTGTTCTTGCCTGCAATAATTTTGAAATTATTGACTTGGGAATCATGGTTCCTGCGGCAAGAATTATTGAAGAAGCTATAAATCAGAAAGTTGATATAATTGGTTTGAGCGGATTGATTACTCCATCCCTCGACGAAATGATTCATGTTGCTTCCGAAATGGAAAAGAATGGCTTGAAAATCCCACTTCTGATTGGCGGAGCCACTACTTCAAGAATTCACACTGCCGTAAAAATTGCATCTTCCTACAGCGAACCTGTTATTCATGTCCTTGATGCCTCGAAAAGTGTTTCTGTGGTCAGCAATTTATTAAAAGAGGAAACAAGAACTGCATATATTGAAAAACATTTTAAAGAATATAAAGAACTTAGATTTAATTATTTATCTTCACAGGCAGAGAAGAATCTTTTGTCATTATCAGATGCAAGAAAAAACAGATTCAAATTTGATGAAAAATCTGCAAAAATTGTAAAGCCTAAATCAGGATATGTAGCATTAGATAATTTCCCTCTTTCGGAACTAAGGGAATATATTCATTGGACTGAATTTTTCCTTGCATGGGAATTGAAAGGAAGATATCCTGCGATTTTCAATGACCCTAAAATGGGAATTGAGGCAAAGAAATTATTCGATGATGCCAACATTCTACTTGATAAAATTATTTCCGAGAATCTGATTTCTGCAAATGGCATTTGTGCTATTTATCCTGCGAATTCAAACGGAGATGATATTGAAGTTTATGTAAACGAGGGTAGAACATCATTAGCAACAGTTTTTCATTGTTTAAGGCAACAATCTTTAAAATCAGACGGCATCCCGAACTTTTCTCTTTCCGATTTTATAGCTCCAAAGGATTCAGGTATAGCTGATTATATCGGATGTTTTGCAGTTACTGCAGGCATTGGTGTGGATGCATTAGTTGAAAAATTCGAAGAAGATAATGACGATTACAACAAAATTCTTGTAAAAATTCTTGCAGACCGGTTGGCTGAAGCATTTGCAGAGGTAATACATGAAAAAGTCAGAGAACAATTCTGGGGATATGAAGAAATAGTTACCTCGGACTTGGAAGAATTGCTCAAAGAAAAATACAGAGGAATTCGTCCTGCTCACGGATATCCTTCTCTTCCTGACCACGACGAAAAAACCATTCTTTTTGATTTGCTGAAGGTAGAAGAACATGCGGGTATTTCTCTGACTGAAAGCAATATGATGATGCCTGCCGCATCGGTTTCAGGTCTTTATTTTGCCCATCCCGAAGCAAGATATTTTCCTGTTGGAAAAATTTCGAAAGAACAAGTACTGGATTATGCAAAGAGAAAAGGTATAAGTGCTGTCAAAGCTGAAAAAATTCTTGCTCCTGTTCTTGGGTATTAATTATGGCTATTCCCATAGCCATAGTGGACTGCAATAATTTTTATGCTTCATGCGAAAGAGTTTTCAATCCGAAATTAAACGCCAAACCCATTGTTGTTCTGTCAAATAATGACGGAATGATAATTGCACGTTCCGATGAAGCAAAAGCACTTGGAATTCCAATGGGAGAGCCGCTTTTTAAAATCAAGGAAATTGCACAAAAGAACGGTGTTCATATTTTTTCCTCTAATTATAGTCTTTATGGAGATATGTCCCATAGGGTTATGACCATATTGGAGCAGTTTTCACCTAATGTCGAGATTTATTCTATTGATGAAGCATTCATAAGTTTAGATGGTTTCAGCAGAAAAGACCTGACCGAATATAGCAGGGAAATCAAGAAAACAGTTAAGCAATGTACCGGTATCCCTGTTTCAATTGGAATAGCTGAAACTAAAACACTTGCAAAATTAGCTAACAGATTAGCAAAAAAGGATAAATCGAAAAACGGTGTTTTAAACCTTATTGGTCATCCTGATTTGGAAAGTTATTTGAAAAAAGTTGCGGTTGAAGATATCTGGGGAGTTGGCAGACAATATTCGAAACTTCTGAATCTTCAAAACATTTTCACGGCTTTTGACCTAAAAAATGCAAATGACGAATGGATAAGAAAAAAAATGACCGTTATGGGTCTCCGAACAGTTTTTGAATTAAGAGGTATTCCGTGTATTAACTTCGATTATTCCCCTGCTCCCAAGAAAGCCATAATTTCATCAAGGTCTTTCGGCAGAACAGTTACTGAAAAAAATGAAATTAAGGAAGCTATTTCGTTTTTCACAACAAGAGCCGCTGAAAAAATGAGACATCAAAAATCTGCGGCTTCCTTGCTTACTGTTTTCCTAAGAACAAATCCTTTTAAAAAATCGCCTCAATATCATAACGGATGTCTTGTTAAACTTTCAATACCCACAGACTCCACCGCTGAACTTATCAGGTATGCAATGAAAGGAGTTGACCAAATATTCCGAGAAGGCTTTCAATACTATAAAGTTGGTATTATGCTTGCAGGATTAATTCCTTACAACCGAAATCAATTGCCGTTATTTGATACTGAAGATAGATTAAGGTCTTCAAAAGTAACCGAAGTTATGGATTTAATCAATGCTGAGATTGGAACAGGAACAATTTTTTATGCCGCAACAGGTATCAGCAGAGGTTGGAAAACAAGAGCCGAACTTCGGACTCAATCCTTTACAACAGATTGGGATAACCTACCGAATGTTGGAGCATCAACTACTGATTCTTCTTTTCCTGAAAATCGAGAGTAGAATAAACGAAATTATGCCAAGTGAAATTGAAGCGGCAAATGCAAAAACAATGCTTCCTAATGCATACATATAAATATTCGTTCTAATATACTCAAATGATATTTTCGAACTGTATTGCAAATCTGATGTACTCAACCCAAGAACCAAGCCCCCAGTTTTGTAACTCAAATATAAAACAAGCGGAATCATAGGAGGAATACTTATATTTGCTGTTGTTATAACTATGATTTTATTAAGTTTAAAAAGATAGGCAAGAGCAATAGCAAATGCCAACTGCCATCCCCAAACTGGCAAAATTCCCCATAAAATTCCGAATGCAACAGAAACAGCAATTTTTGAATTAGATTCTTTGCTGTTAATCACATTATCAATGATAAAAGCCTTTATATCCTGTTTATTTAATTTTTTGGCAAATCTGATTGGTTTATAGATGAAAACAGCTAAAATAACCAGAACAGTATTCAGAACACTTACTCTCGAGAAATCAGTAATTGGTCGGAAATGCGAAATGCGTGTTTCTTTCGGCTGATATATGACGTGAACAGGAACAGAAATCACATTAATACCTTTCCATGCGGCTCGGACAAGCACTTCAATTTCTAACTCATATTTATTCGTGAACAGATTAATACCCCTAATTCTTTCGAGAGGATAAAGCCTATATCCTGACTGAGTGTCGGGTAAATTTATTCCCGTTTCAAATTTGAACCAAAAATTCGAAAATTTGTGTCCGAAACTACTTTTACGAGGGATACCCTCCTGATCCATATTCCGTGCCCCAACAATGATAGCATTGGGTTCTTCGATAATTTTATCCAGGAAAACTGCAAGGTCTTCTACCAAATGCTGACCGTCAGAATCAATCGTAACAGCATATTTAAAACCAAGTTCAAGAGCTTTTTTGAAGCCTTGTTTCAAAGCATTACCTTTTCCCTTATTCTCGGGATAATCAACTAAATTGATTTCTTTGAAAGAACTAATTATCGAAGTTGTATTATCGGTTGAACCATCATTAACAATTATGATATTATTGGTCCATTCAAGGATTTGGGTAATAATACCGCTAATAGTAGTCGAATTATTATAAGTAGGAACAATTACACAGACTTTCAAGTCTTGGATAAGTTGTTTATAATAATTTCTGTCTGGCATCTATTTAGGTTTAATTAAGAGCTTTCCAACTCATTTGTTTCGAAAAATTCTAATTGTCTCTTTCGACAACAAATCTTGCAAGATTCACAAGGGAGTCTTTTGCTACTGAAGCAGGAAAATCTGCAAGCATTTCCAAGGCTTTGTTGCTATATTCCATAGCTTTACCTTCGGAAAACTCAATTCCGCCATTTACTTCGACAAATTTCATCACTTGCTCAATCTCTTTTTTAGAAATATTTTTGTTCTTAACCAATTTGATTATTTCTTTGGATTCTTTTTTGGGAACTTGTCGTAAGGAGTAAAGTAAAGGCAAAGTCATCTTCTTTTCCTTCAAATCGTTTCCTACGGGTTTCCCTATTTTTGCAGACTGTCCTGTTAAATCGAAGATATCATCCCGAATTTGAAATGCAATTCCAAGATATTCACCGTACATCTTCATTTTAGAAATAACTTTTTCATCATTCGTAGCACTCAAAGCTCCTACTGAACAGCAGGTAGCAATTAATGAGGCAGTTTTGTCCTGAATAATTCTGAAATATGTTTCCTCCGTAACATCTGTTTCTTTGCTTTTTTGAATCTGAAGAAGTTCACCTTCGCTCATTCTTTTAACAGCATCAGCCAAAGCCTTTAAAAATCCGAATTCTTCATTGTCAATTGCTGAAAGAAGACCTTTTGCCAAAAGAAAATCCCCTACAAGAACGGCAATTTTATTGCTCCAGGAAGCATTAATCGAAGCTATTCCTCTTCTCTCTTTGGCTTCGTCAACAACATCGTCGTGCACCAAAGTAGCAGTATGAAGAAGTTCAACCATAGCCGCCGCAGTAAAGCTTCTTTGATTAATTCCACCGCACATTTCGGCAGTTAAAAAGACTATTGAGGGTCGAACCTGTTTGCCTTTTTTTCTTGTCATATACTTGATAATCAGGTCAAGCATAGAAACATTTGATTTCATTGATTTTTTGAAAAACGAATCAAATTCTTTCAAATGTGCCTCAACCGGCTTAATAATGTCGTTAATTGTCATTTAAATCCGAGTTAGTAGAAAATTCTTTCATTCTGATAATTATTCGAAATTCCATTTTTTTAACCTACTTAACTTTCTTTTGTCCAAATTTAGCAACCAATATACTGATTTCATACAAAATAAGCAAAGGAGTTGCAAAAATTAATTGATTTATCGGGTCGGGTGTAGGTGTTAGAACAGCCGCAACAATAAGCAAAACAATAATTGCATGCCGTCTGTATTTTCTTAAAAAAGAGGGAGTAAGTATTCCCACTTTTGCAAGTATAAACGATATCATCGGCATTTCGAATATTATTCCCGAAGCCAGAACCATCATACTGATGAAACCAAAATATTCATTTACGTCAATAATATTCTTGATTTTATCAGAACCGAAGGTTGCCGCAAATTTCAACATTACGGGTATCATCACAAAATATGCAAAGAACACTCCTACAAGAAAACACAAAGATGTTAGCAAGGTTATAACGCTTGCCCACTTTCTTTCCTTCATATATAGTCCCGGTGCAATGAATTTCCATAACTGATAGAGCATGAACGGAAAAGCAATCACAACACCGGCTATCAATACCACTTTAAAGTACAAAAACGGCTGACCAAACGGTTTCAAATTCTGAAGATTCAAATTAACTGCAACCGCAGGCTTAAGCAGAACATATTCGAGCAGTTGATTGATAAATATACCTGATACGATGCATCCGCCAATCAAGAACAAAACTGCAAAAATAATTCTCTTTCTCAGTTCTTCCAAATGGTCAAAAAATCCCATTTCCGGCTGTTCGCTGGAATTTTCGTTATTTTCATCGGAAAGTTCAATATCTTTTTCCGGTTTCTTTTTCTTTTTACCCAACATATATTTAGCTTTTTTGCACGATTTTCAATTATAATAACTATTTTAGCAACTATTAAAAAAACAAAATAAATGAATTTATCACGAACTAACAAATTATTTAAAATCAACTATGAGTTGGCTGTTCTCAATTATCGGAAATTTCAACGAAAATGATGTAGCAAAAGCAAAAACTTTGTTACCCGAGTCAGGTATTTGTACCATTGAACACGGCAAATATCTTTTCTTATCCGGCGGTCACAACCGCACCTGTTTTAGCGGAGAATACCTAACAGACAAACAAAAGACTTGTTGGACGGCTGTCGGTCAGGGTATTGCCCAGAATTCTTCTTCTTACAGATTCATGAACAAAGCCGAATGGGAAATTTTTTTACAGTATGAGAAGAGAGATTTGAAATCGCTCAACGGTCATTTTGCTTGTGGAAAAATAAATTCCGAAAAAGCTGTTTTTTTTAATGATACACTCGGGATTCGTGAACTATTTTTTGCACAAAAAGATGATTTGTTTTTTGTCAGCACAAGACTCGACCTGATTTCCAAATTCACCGGATTCAACGAAATTGATTATTCTGCATTTTCTTCCGGTTGGTTACTCGAAAATCGAATATCAACCGATTCCGTTATTAAGAAAATCAGAAGGCTGACTGCAGGTTCTTCAATCGAATTTACTTTTTCTGAAAATAAGTTGCCTGATATTAAAATCGTCGAAAAACTTTGGGCACCTACTATCATTAATAAACTTTCCGAAAACGATGTAATTGAAGAACTTACAAAATTTACCCTCTTCCCCATTCAAAATCATGAAAAATTAACTCTCGGGCTTTCCGGAGGACTTGATTCGCGAGTTCTATTCTCTATTTTACAAAATAAAAACCTGCAATCCGATATTTTTTCAACTTTTACATTTGGCAATAGAAATCATCCCGATTCTTTGATTGCGACCAAAATCGCAAATATTTACAATACAGAGCACAAAAGTTTCGATACACAACCAAATATTGACGATGATATTTACAGCAAACTTCTCAGCTTTACTTCGATGAATCAGGCTACATCCCCATTGAGCGAGTACTTTCAGAAGTTATATTTCGAAACTTCATTTCCCGACGAAGTAGTTATTGACGGCGGTTTTGGTGAAATTCTCAGACGAGGTCTTTTCAACAAACTGCTTTACAAGGCATCGAATCAGATTCAGGACAAAAATGCTGAATTCGTGAGCCATCTGATTTGTATGAAGCGAGCTGACATATTCAACGTTGACATAAGTCTTATTTTTGAAAAATCAACCGTTTCTCATTTTGAAAAGCTATTTGACGAAATGCCTGATTCAAAAACTTTTGGAACGGAAAATTGGCTTGATTTGCTTTCGATTCGAACCAAGCTGATTAATTACTGTAGTCTTGAACAGGCAAGAACTGATAATTTTTGCTTCAATTTCAATCCGTTTTCTCAGCCGCGAATTCTCAATATGGTTTTCTCTCTGGATTTGGAATACAAGAAAAATGCAAAATTATTCAATAAAATTATCAACACTTTCACCCCTGAATTGATTGCAATTCCTTTAGTTAAAGGAGATGTACTAATACCTTTCGGCTATCCGACTTTTTTCCAGAAAGTTATTGCAAAAGGGAAAAAGAAACTCGGAATGAACTTTAAAGACAAATCTTCTGAAATCTTCCTTGACAGATTCAAAGATATGATTCTTGAGATTTCCAATTCCTCAGCCGTAAAAGAATATCCGGAATACAATTACAAAAAGATTCAAACCCTTGTTCAAGGCTATTATTCCGGCAACAAATCTCTCGCCAAAGAAGTTGACTGGTGGCTTTCGTTTGAATTCTTCAGACAATCGTTGATATAAAATCTAAGAATTTTCAAATTGCATCTTTTTATTTTTTCACTTAGCCAGTATTAAATCCTTTTTCATAGTGAACTTCTTTACTCTCCCGAGAACATTTCTTTCCTTGTCGTAATGAAGAGCGTCACCAAATTTCGCTGATTCGTTTATCTTTGCAGTTGTTGATACTGTGGAGTTTTTGTTCATTACTTTTTGACGAAAAATACGGAGAATTGACGTAATTTTAGTTTTTGTTAAGGATGTGAAATGATGAAATTTAATTTGTATTTCGATGAAACTTTTTACCACGATATGCCTCCAGAAGAAAAATCTGCCGAGGAACTTGTCCGCTTGGTTATGATGACAGCCGACGGACAAAACATTGTTATCCGCAAGTATTCCGAGCAGGAAGTTCACCGTTGCATTCGGAAATTGATAGAAAAGGGAATAGTCCGAGGAACTATTTTCGATTCGGACAAATGCTCATGGTCGAGACTTACCCCAAAGGGAATTCTCTATTTCAAGCAAGTTATGTCCGAGGTTAGCCTTGACTCTTTATTGAATTTCTTCTGACCTCCGAAAATTTTCTATATCTTCAAAAACATCATCACTTTTTCACCCACTCTCACAAAGTAAACCCATGCAGGTAGCATTGATAAATCGGGCATGAGGGGTGGCACGAAGTGACGGGGTGGAGAAAATGATTGCCCATGACAAAATACTGTTTAATTTTTACGAACTTACTAAAAATAATAACCTGATTGCATGGGCAAGAGAATTGAGGAAAGCCGGAAATTTATCCGAAGTGATTTTTTGGAAGGCATTCAAAAATAAAGAACAATTGGGATTGGATATTGACAGACAGATATAATCGGAAACTATATCGTTGATTTTTTCATTCAGAAACTTGGTTTGGTGTTTGAGATTGACGGATACAGCCATGATTTAAAACCTGAGTATAATATGCAACGTGAAGCTTATTTGAGATCACTCGGTCTCGAAATTATTCATATTGCCAACATTTTAGTAAAAATAAGCATTGAAGATGTGATTTAAATTGTTAATTTTGCTATTCAGAAAAGGGTTATGGAACTATCAGGGAAATGAACTTGAAAGAATCCACCCCGTCAGGCTCCGCCTAACACTCCTCAATGATAGGAATTTTACTTTTCCCCTTTTGGAAAAGTAATGGTACTTGAATAGTGAATCATTTATATTTCCTGTATTTCCCTTTCTTTGTTCTTCGTTCATAATATCTGCATGGTCTCTTTAAAATAATGAGTTTCCTAATCTTTTCCTCTAATGCTTGCGTTTCGTCCAGAAGACCATCTGTTGTATATTCTTCCTTTCTTGTCCATAAGTATTGTCTTACCAGTCTCAAGGTATTTTTGAATGATATCTCTCTGGGGGGAAAAGCCACTTTTTTCTGTGGTTCCTGCAAGTATTTTTCTAACTAAATTGTAGGCTATGAATATTGTCAAGACCTCTTTCATTACCAAATCCGGCTTTTTACTTCGTACTACGTTGATTCCCATTAAGGTTTTTATTTCTCTTATACTGATTTCAATATCCCATCTCGTAAAGTACTTTGCTACTATATCTGTTTTATTTATCTTGTCATCAAGTAAGGATGTGTATATAATGTATTCTTTATCAGGATTTAACGGGTCTTCAAATACTAATCGTCTCATCAATATCTGTGTTGGTAGTTTTTCTTCTTTTGTTAACCATTTCGGATGCTCATTTTTTTTAAGCTCTACTATTTCATCTCCCTGACTTAACTTTTGAATTACTTTGTAATTTCGTACTCTTTTCCCAGGGACTATGATTTCCAATCCATTTTTTTTTTATCAGACTGAAGATTGCAAAACTATTATATAGATCATCAGCTAATATCAATGTTCCTTTTGATATTTTCGGCAACATTCTTGTTTTTAATTCCAATTCAGATACATGCCGATTGCCTAATTCAAATTGTTTTATTGCTCCGCTTCCCTGCTTTATAAGTACTTGCAGTAAACCTTGAGGGTAGCCCGATTTGTATGTTTCTGATTCACTTTTTATTTCGTATAATTCACGCAATTCCGCACTGTCCTGCATTTGGATGTATGTCCCATCTGTTATGACTACTTCCATATCTTTCCATTTGTTGTTAGTTCTCATATTTGAAAAGTCTGCTGATTCTTCATATACCATTTTGACCAGGTCAATATCAAGCCTTTGCTTTGCTGTTGTATAACTTCCTGTATTTGTTGATATTTCTTTTAGTTTGCTCTTTATTGTTCTTGGTTTATATGTCTTTGGTCTCCCTCGCATCTTTTCTATTAACCTATCCTTTTTACGCTCTGTTTCATTTGCTTCTTCTATCCGTCTTTCAATTCTTGATATATTTCTATTATGCACTTCAGCATATAAATTTACGGCATTCTGTATGCTCCTGTCTTCCTGTACTGCTGTCACGATCATCGTCATCAGCGTTGTTTCATCATTATATATCCTGTCCCTTTTTTTTGGGTTCTTATTGAATTTTATTATTTTCTCCTCAGGAAAGTATGGTTTCAATACTCCGCTTAGATCATTACGCATGAGCTCTTTTATTTGCTCTGTCAATTGTAATGAATAGTTCAATGTCATTTTTTCTCCTTTCATTATTTTACATAATGATTCCATTACAGACATAATAAATTATTTCTTATTATCACTATTCAGGTGCTATTGTCCTTTGAAAAGCGTTTTATGGGGATTTCTTATCTTAAACTCTTCCAACACCTCACCGCCTAAGCACCTAAACAACTCAACTCTTGAAGCTCTTATCTCTTGAAATATTTGAAAATTACCCGGTCAATATCTGATTGGCTTAATGGTTTGATTATATATTCATTGCACTCATTCTTGAAGGCATTGTAAATGCTGAAATAAGTATCGGTCGAAGATGTGACGATGATTTTCACTGAGTCGGGTTCGATGATTCCGCTGGTTTTTTCAATCGAGCGGATTGATTTCAGAACTTCGTGACCGTCAATTACTGGCATCATCATATCAAGAAAAATCATATCGTATTTTTCTTTGTAAAGCAGTGATTTCTGGAAACTTTCGATTGCTGAGCTTCCCGAATTGACTATATCGCAGGTACTGTATTCTTTCAGAAGTTTTTGAAGCAAAAGAGCAAGATTGTGTTCGTCATCAACAATTAGAATCCTCATAAAAATTTCCCAATCTCTTCCGCAATCTGTCTCAATCCCGCTTTTCGGCTTTCGGTGAATGTATCGCCGACTGAGTCGGGCATCTCGAACAGCAGAGACGATTCCTTGTCCTGAGTTATCAGAATTCCGCCTGAGGATTTCAATGCTTTCATACCGTAAGCTCCGTCCTTCCCTTCGCCGGTAAGGATTATTCCCATACCATTTTCACCCATTGTTTCTGCTAAAGATTGCATTAAAATATCGGCAGAAGGTCTGCTGTTGTTCAATTTTTCTCCATGATAACAAACAATTTTTGGAATTTCGTCTTGAATTACGAGCTTGGTGTGTAAATCCCCGGGAGCGATATAAACAGTATTCCCCGCAAGCTCAATTCCGGTTCCGGCTTCCTGCACCTGAAAAGGATAAATCTGATTCAAAGTGTCGGCTAATGTTTTGGTGAAACCCGATGGCAGATTGCCCAGAAAAATAATTGCCGGAAATTTAGATTTAATGCCGTTCAAAACTTGTTTAAAAGCTGAGATGCTTCCCATTCCACCTGCAATTGCCACAATCTTTTTATTGGTTTCACCCTCGTGTGTTTCTTGCCGAATATCGGGTTCGGCAAATGAAAAATTCGCAGGGTTCGAATCCTGAAAAATATGATTGTTTAGTGAATTCATATTTGCATGAGAGGCAATTCTGATTTTTTCTGCAAGCTCAGTCGTCATATCGCCCAAACCCAGAAGAATATTGTTCGTTGTCGGCTTAACGGTGAAATCCAAAGCTCCTGCATCCAATGCCTGAAGTGCGATAAGTCTTCCTTTGTTCGAAGAAGCAGTAACAACCAGAATCGGGAGTTTGTACTGAAGAGATGTGATTTTGATGAACTCCATTTCACGCATGCAGGGAGGTTCAACGCCAACAATCATCACATCCGGCTTTGAAGTTCTGACAAACTCGAAAGCATTTTTCAGGTTTGTGGTTCTTTCTGCGACTTCAATATCGGGAAATTCCTCGAGATACTTCTCGATTATCTCTCCGGTGCTTTCGTCGGTATAATTGATTAATACTTTTATATTTCTGATACTTTTCATTTTCTTGTTGTTTTCATTGTTCGTTTAGTTAATGACGGTGATTTTTACATTTTAGCGGATTTGATAATTCAGCAAAAGAAAAATTGGAAATTTGATGGATAATTCGTAATTTTTAGAACGGTTCGATGCAGTAAACAAATTTATAATTTCGGATTGACTTTAATATGAAACATCACTTATATCCTTCGACTCTTAATTCACTTTTTAAAGTGCCGGCTCGGGCTGGTGTTCAATCTTTAATCGGAGGGCGGAACATTTTGATGAAATTTCTTTTGGTTTTGGTGGTGTTTGGAGGAATGTGGCAAAGTTTGCCCGCTCAACTTGACCTGCAAGTAGTTTGGGAAAAACCGGCAGGCGAGAGAATTAATGCAGCAAAATTTTCAAAAGACGGGAATTTTATTTATTGTTCAATCGGAAACACAATTCAGAAGATGGATGCAAAAACCGGAGAATTTAACTCGAAATTTTATAATGAGGATTCATTATCACTTTATTGGTTTGAAAATATGGAGATTTCAAACTCTGGAAATTTTCTTTTATCTACTAACGGAAATGGTTCAGCATTAGTTTGGGACACTCGAACTGAAAAAAGAGTAAAAAAAATTGATGCCGGGGAATATGTAACTTGTGCGGCTATGTCTGTTGACGAGCAAACCCTATTAATTGGAAGATTTGGAGGTGGATTTATTATTTTTGATTTAATTAATAATAAATTAGATTCAACCCACAGAAGTAAAATTAATGTAAGTCAAATTGTATTTAGTCATAACGGAAAATATTTTGTAACCGGTTCTTGGTATGAGGATAATATCACAAAGAAAGATTACAACCAACTAATTCTATGGGAAACAGAGACCTTTAAACAGGTTGCCACTCTTCAAGACATTGAAATTACTACCGGAGTTTACGGCTATAGAATTATAAAATTTTCGCCTGACGATAAATATTTGGGTGACATTAGATTAGACTTTGATGGTCCGGATATTTTTGATTTAAATACAAAGAAACTTGTACGAACGACGGACGGAAGAGCATGTAAAAATTTGGATTTTCTTCCTGATTCGCTACATTTTTTAGCTGCTTTCGGTTTAGACGGCACAGAGAAATATGAAATAGCTAATAATTCTTTGACAAAATCATATAAAAATATTCTTTCAAGCATTATTGAATCTTGTAAAAATCAAAATGGAGAATCAGTAATTTTTATTTATGGAGACACTAACAGGTTACTTAAGATGATAGCTACTGAAATTAAAGAACTGGCAAATAACAATGACAAAATTCATGTATTTATTGAGAACGGAAAAGTTGTAATAACAATAAATAATAATATGCTTGTTTCAACTATAAATGTTTCAATTAATAACCTTCAAGGTAAAACTGTTTTTACAGAAAATATAAGTTCAATTTTTAATGATAATAAAATTATCTTAGATGTTGATTTACCGTCTGGAATATACATTTGCAATGTAAATGCAGGCACTGAAAAATATTCTCAAAAATTTGAGATAGTGAGGTGAGAGATGAAAATTGTTATTAATTATACCCTGTAATCATTGTAATAAATAGTGTCTAATATCGTCATAGATTTTTGGAGTTGTTCTGCTATCTGAAAATGAATAGCAAAATTTCCAAACAAATCGTACTTTGAAAACTCTGCCAAATCATCACCAAATTGCATCTTTGCATCTTTTTCAGCACAAAGATGCAACGGCTCAAATCTCGTTATTTGAAATATTATCAATAGGTTATGCGATATTTGCATCGCATTTTCTGCATAATTATTTTGAAGATGCAATGCAAATTTGGAGATAGAATGAAAAAAACAATTTCGCGTAGCGAAATAATGTTTGTAACTGCGAAATACCCCTGTCCCTTTCT
>CAZSHX010000046.1:0-36313 GCA_964606895.1 uncultured Hyphomicrobiales bacterium | reverse complement strand
GATGTAGGACTGCGGAGTGAAAATAACCCGTCTGCCTGTTTGGCAGGAAGTCGAAACGGCAGTCTGCCATATAATTTGTATTTTATTCAAAATTACTTGTCAAATTTATATTCTTCTTGTTTAAACCCGAAAGTTTTAGTAAATATTCCCAATTTATTTAATTTGAGTATTAGTTCATAGATTCCTCTATGGTCTAAATTTCCATAATATTTTGGAGTGATTTTTATACTTTTGTTTGGAAAACACCAAAATTCACTTAGAAATAACCTGTTTAAATACTCCCAATCATAGCCATAAATTTCGACATCACTTCCTGTACAATAACCCTTAGATGTTTCTATTCTTTGTTTTTTGAAAAATTTAATTAAAACTTTGGTTATTTCTTGATTATTAACTTGAAAAATTTTTTCTCTGATTTTATTCTGTTTTATCCAACAAAACCTAAATGTTTGATTGTCGTTTGTAAAAAAAAGACAATATTCTATAATTAATTTGGTATTATTATTGTCCAATTCATTTTTTTGCTTTTGGTTCATGAGCCCGTTACGGGGGAAATTAATTATCAAACCTAAATATTTATATTTAGTAGCAAACTTGGAATAATATCTTTCCAAATTTTTGAATTCATGGAGAGTGTCAATAAAAGCTAAAGGGACTTTATAAACTTCCACATTAATTTTCTCCCATAAATGTTTTAATTTTTCTTTTTTGGTTATATTTTCATTAGAAATAGCGTTATAATAGCCATAATTCAAAACAATAAACATAAATAGAAAAAATATTTTTAACTTTCTAGTCATAACTGTTTACCTTTCATTTAATCTTTCGAATGAATAAACTTAATGGAAAAAAAGTATTTGGAAATAAAAACTTGGGTTGAATATAGTATCTTTTTGACTCTCCGTCTAAATAATAATTTAAATAAGTATTTTTATCGTAAGGATCCATTTCTCCAGATTTTGAATAGTAATAAAACAAACTTAAATTGCCAAACTGAACGGCTTCTAACTCATGTAAAGGAATATCTGAATAGCCATCACCCTGTTCAAACCATTGATGATGGTCAATCTTGAACTCAAATTGATACAAATGAAAAAGCTCATGTGCCACATGGTACACTAAACTTGGTCCGGTCAATTGAAATATTTTGAAGGTAAAAACCATATTTGCAAATTGTTTATCAGAACTATGATCTAAACTGGTAAAATTAGCTTTACGAATATAATAAAAAATATTATTAGGATCATTGCCATTAAATTTAGATTTCACTTGATCATAAAGGTTTTTGATAGGACCTTGTATCTGGAAATAACTATCAGTAATCATTTTTTGTTGAATGTTATTCATTAGAACAGAAGTGCCAGGATTTAATTTAGAATCTGGCTTACCATCATTAGTATTGCAGAAATCTTGTAATCCATCAATTTTTGCTTTTCCATAACCTCCACTTGCTCCGCCGCCTGTTCTAGAGCCGCCAATATCAGGACTGGAGCCTGTTACTCCGCCGCCACAACTAAAGTAATGACCCCAACGCTCAACTTCTTTTCGGCTGTTTGGCTGAAGCGGTGTTGCATCTTCAACAATTTCGTAAGTAACCCACCACATTCCCCAAGCATCTACCAAAAGCTCGGTGACAGTCTCTTGCATCCTATCTCCTCCCTTCTCTTTTTCCCCTTTCAGTCCGCTTGGGTCTTTCCAAATCAAGGGAGAGTTATAGGCATAGTGGTAGGATGAATGCTG
The DNA here is from genome assembly GCA_964606895.1 of uncultured Hyphomicrobiales bacterium. Classification (GTDB taxonomy): domain Bacteria; phylum Bacteroidota; class Ignavibacteria; order Kapaibacteriales; family UBA2268; genus CAZSHX01. Next base: position 34,573 of record CAZSHX010000046.1, on the reverse strand, counting down.
GGGGAACATCTCGAGCAATGGGTCGGGCGAAAGAAAGCGACCGATTTCGGGGTCGTACATCCTTGCACCGAGGGAAAAGTATCTGCTTTCATCATCTCTTTGATTCCCAATAAAACCAATTCTCGCGGTCGAACCAGAATTTAGTGAATCGCCAAAAGGTTTATAGTTGAAATGCTGAATCCTTCCACTTTGGTCAATTATTGCCCTTGTGGAGCCGAGATGGTCTGCAACGGCATATTCTTTCATTCCGTCCGCCCTCGTAACCAGCTCTCCGCCGTTGGTGATGTAGGACTGCGGAGTGAAAATAACCCGCCTGCCTGTTTGGCAGGAAGTCGAACCGGCTGTCTGCCTCCCTTTGTAAACCGCAAGCTGTTCGCCGTAAGCTCCACGCAGATAGTATTCCCAAAGGTGAGCTCTGCCGCAGGAATCCCCATTGGGCGAGTAGTACAGCCGTTTCTGCTCTCTTCCGCCCAGCGGAGAGTAGCGGTAACGCCAGTCCCAGCGGTTGGTGTCGTTAGTCACCGTATTGCATGATGTCACACTGTCGCCCGATGTGTCGTATTTGACAAACTTTTTAAGTAAACCACCCATAGTATAGGAAAACTCCTCTTTACCTGTAATCATTCCGTCACGGCTGTCAATTCTTAACGAAAGAGCCCCATTCTGATTGTAAGAATAAGTGGTAGTATCTATGCTTGATGATATTTTCAATAATTTATTCGGATTGATTGGGGAATAACTATAAGTCTTCGTAATGATGCCGTTAATTAGGGTACTTGTCCGGAAGTCCTATAATTTTCGTAAAATTATGGTGGCAGAAATTGTGGTAATATTCTCTTTTTGAATATTTTACAAAAAACCCTCGCAGAAAACGGGGTTTTTTTTATGAAAATGGTGATTTTGTGATTTTCTTAATACTATTATTCAAAACCGAAATTTTTATATCTTACTTGTTAAAACCTAACCAGCTAAGAATCGAACTTTCTAATCTTATTATATCAACTTGATGTAACTTACCAATTAGTTGCAGAATTAATTTTTCATCAATAGTAAATATACCTCTTTTAACAGTAGATTGTACATTTAAACCCGACTCTCTCCACATTGATAAGTTAAATTCTCCGGGGAGTAAATTACCATTTCGACTGGTTAAAGGTACGATTATGATATCATTCGAAGGATATTCAAGACTAATGACTATTGCAGGTCTAACCTTGAATGAAGACAGATCTGAAAATGGATATTTTATTAGAACAATTTCATTTTTTAAGTAACTGCTCATAAATATCATCCTCGTTGTTATTCCAGATGTTATCAAGGGAAGACTCCGAAGCTTTCAAGAATAAATCATCAGAAGAATTATCCTTAAAACTCACAAATAAAGTAGTATTTTCGGGAATTCTCATTTCTTTATTTAACAGAATCTTTCCTTGTTTAAACTTTGTCTGAAAAGTTTGCATCATTTGTCACCTTTTAATATCTAAAAATATATTAAATTAACGAAAGATATTTATTCCTATTTTATTTCGATGTTTATCGAAAGTTATTTCAACTATCTCACAACCACAATACTTTTAATAATTTTCTTCGTTACTGTATTTAATGAGCAAACAATCATTCAACCCGAAATCAACCATTTATCTAACCTGCTACCGTTAGGAAATAAGATTTATTTCCAATAATGCTTGCAGGTTCAAAAACTCTGAACGATTTCATTTGTAATGTGGAACTGCCTTTTTTAACAGCAAAATAATGCCATATTTCGTAAGTTGGGGCACCTTCCATTCCGGGATCACCAGTATATACTGTTTTATAAGATATAAATCTTGCTATTGTTGAATCAAAATTTGTACTAATGTTCCACGAATATCCGCCATCATAGGAACTGTTTAGAATTTTTATTTCAATGGTATCTCCGAGCCTTGCCGAAATATTGCCATTCGAATCGGGAACAGGATAACCGGTTTTAGCCGGATTGACAGGATTGTCTGAATTGGTGTTTTTACAGCCAATTACCAATAGAAATAATACAAAAGGGATGAAACCGAATCGAATCATACAACCTCCATTACGAATTATTAAAATCTATTTAAACTAAAGCTTAATTTCCCAATACATCTGCTTACGCAGTTGCTCAACCCACTCCTGATAGAGTTTGTTCTGCTTGTAATTAGTGGCTACCTGCTCAATTTCCTTGTAATCATGCTCAATAGTCGGTTTGTGCTCCTGAGATGTTTTTTTCCGGTACATTATATGGAAAGATACTTTCGGTTCGGAACTGTAAGGATATGGTTCGCTCACTTGTCCGTCCTGCAGTTTGTCAATAGTTTCTTTGATTGTAGCAGGAATTTGTGCAATCGGGAATTTGCCCAAAGCACCCCCAAAACCTTGAGTTTCTTTTTCGTCTGAGTACTTTTTGGCAAGCTCTTCGAAACTCTCACCTTTCTCAACTCTTTGTTTGATTGAATTCAAAAAGGATTTGATACTATCCACATCAGTTGTGGATTGACCGACTTTGAAAAGTATATGTCTGGTCAGAACGGAGTCTTTATTTTTGTCTAATGTTTGTATAATATGGAAACCGAAAGGAGTCTCCACAGGTACAGAAAACTGGCTCACCTGCAAAGCGAAAGCGGATTTTTCGAATTCAGGAAAAAGCTTCCCTTTTTCGAACCAGCCGAGGTCACCGCCTGATGCAGCAGTTCCCGGGTCCTGACTATATCTTTTAGCGAAATCGGCGAAATCGCCGCCTTTCATCAAGCTGTCGCGTACTTTTTTAGCGAGTTCAAGTACCTGGTCTTTAGCCTTTGAATCGGCTTCAACATTTTTTACAATATGGTAAAGTTCTACCTGAGCAGGAACAGACGGCAGAGTGTCTTTGAAGGCTTTATAAAAATCTTCAACTTCTCTTGGAGTAACTTTAACTTCCTGAAATTTTTGTGCTCTCAGTTTTTCGGAAAGAAGCTGTTTGCGGATATCGTCTTTATATTCGTATTGCAAACGTGCAATAGACATACCGTAAATATCTTCAATTCTCTTTTCGGAACCGTAATACTGGATAAATCTGTTTAGTTGATATTCCCAACGCTGTTTGATTTCATCGTCGGAAACAACTACAGAATCTTCGATAGCTTTTGCTACTACAAGCTTTTCGTTTATCATTGAATTAAGAACGCGGCTACGAATGGATGTATCTGCCACGTTTACAGTTGGGTCCTGCTGGGCAAGCATAGCAATCTGAGAAGTCAGGTCAGACAGCATGATTACTTCGTTCCCAACAACTGCGGCAATTTTGTCAACAACATCGCCTTCTTTCAATTGTGCAGTTAAACTACTGCAAACTGAAACAAATAAAAGCAAAAAGAGCATAGTGAATGCTCTTTTGCCTGAAATAAAATTATCAAAATTCATTTTCATTATTTATTCTTTTTTTGTGAAGATTTTTTAAATTCAGAAATCAGTTGTTCCAAATCGCTATTGAAAATTTCAACAGGATATTTAACGCGGACATTATTAAGCCATTTCTCGATAAGAGTCTTTTGCATCAATTCCTGAAACTCAGGAGCAAAGTCTGATATTGCTTCTTCGAACATCTTTTGTCTTGGAGGTTCAAAATTATTTACTTTTATTATCGAGAACCCTTTTTCGAATGCAAAAGGCTCAAGTATAGTTCCTGTTTTTGCTTTCTTCTCGTTGCAAATTTTAGCAAGTTCGTTATCTTTAACGCCCATTCTTCCCCAAAGTCCTTTTTTCTCGCGGAAATTTGCTCTCTGTGTGAAGTTTTCGGCAAGGATGTCAAATTTATCGCCGTTTTTGGCTTTTTTGTAAATATCCTGAGCTAATGAATCTGACATAACGTAGATTTCAGAAAAATCATACATCGGAACAGTCATATATTTCGATTTTGTTGTATCCCAGAAAGCTCTTGCTAAAGTAGAATCAAATTTCAATTTGTCCCATACTTCCTGAGCTTCCACCTTGAAAAGAAGAATTCCATCTCTGAATTCTCTCATTAATGCGGCAAATTCAGGATAATCGTTTTCGAGAGTTCTGGTTGCAAGGTCGAAAGTTTCGGGGTCAATCAATTTGTTGATTGCTTTTTTGATGCCGTCTTCGTTCAAACTTGTGCCGCGAAGTTCAGTCTTCTTATTCATCGAAGTAATAAAATCTCCGATTGAAGTTTGTTTTTTATTGAAATTATATAAACCTTTGGATTTAATTTCATCAGGAATTTTCTTTGTCCAAGCTGTATCCAGATTTGTTTTATTCGTGTCAACACTTGATAAGAATGTTCTTAAGTTTTCTCTGTTTAAAGCAAATCCGAATGCTTTCTGAAGTGAGTCAAGGAATTCTCTTTTGTCACCTTCATAATAAATTCTTTTGTAAAGTTTTCTGATGTCTTCCATTTCAAGAGCCTGATCAAATGGCTGGGTAGAATCTCTTTTAATAATGTGTAAACCATAATCAGACCAAACCTTGTCGGAAATTTGCCCGTCTTTGAGTTTGAACATTGCATCTTCAAATGGAGGAAGCAAGGATTTACCACTACCTTCAAAACCTGAAGAACGTGAATACCAGCCGCCAAGTTCGCCACCACGGACTGCACTCGAAGGGTCGTCAGAATTTTCTTCGGCTATCTTTTTAAAATCGGCACCTTTTTTAAGCAGAGCTAATAAATCGTCTGCTTTTTTAATTACTTTCGCAGAATCCTTATCCAATCCTTCTGAGAGGAGTATGTGACTTGTTTTAACTTTCAATCTCGGTTCGGAACGGAGAAGTTTCAAAATTAAATAACCATCGCGGAAACGAACTAAATCCGGATAAACCTCGCCCGCTTTAATAGAATATAATGCTCTTTCAATTGGTCTCTGGATTTTACCTGCAGTAACGAAATTTGCAACTACTCCGCCTTTAGAAGCAGTTTCTTTATCTTCAGATGAATCAGTAGAGATACGTGCGAAATCTTTTCCGCCTTTTATCAAATTCAAACAAGCCATTGCTTTTTTGTAAGTTTGGGTTGTGTCAGTTTTTGGCATTCCCGGAAATTTGAGGAGAATGAATGCAAATTGCAACTCTCTGTCGCGAAGCTTTAACATTTCGTCAACTTTGGAGTCAACAAGTTTTTTCTCGTAGTAAAAAGATTCTGCAAGAACTCTTCTGTTTTGATTAATGTCATTTAAAACATTTGAATCTTTGTCGAATCCTCTGCCGATTGCATCATTTACTTTAAGTCTGTAATTAACAAAAAGATGCAAGAATTCGTCTATACTATCCTTTGAAATATCAAAAAAGTTTGCATCTTTACGATTCATATTTTTCTTGAATGCTTTTTCCAAATCATGGTAAGTAATCTTTTCATTGCCAACCGAAGCAATCACGGTCTCCTGCGGAGAATCCTTCTTACCTGTTGCTTTCTTCTTGGTTTTTTGCTGTCCGTCTGCCTGATTTATGAAAAGGACAAGAAACATTGTAAAAATAAAAATCGAAATTGTGCCATAGCTCTTATTCATAGTAATTCCCTCGGAAAATTATGTCGTTAATTTAAAAGATTTATTAAAAAAAAAATGTTTGATAAAGTTTGCACTTACAAATAGTTATTTACGTTATTCGAGAAAAAGTATTTTTAAAATTCCATCAATTTTTTTGATAGTTTCCATATATCACCTGCTCCAAGTGTTATGGCAATATCGCCTTCTTTGATAACTTTAACAAGTTCGGCATAAACGTCGTTCAAATCCGGTATATAATGTACATTCTTATGCCCGAAATGAATTGCCGCATCTGCAATTATTTTTCCGTTAATGCCTTCTATTGGTTCCTCGCGGGCAGGATAAACATCAGTTATAAATAGCACATCGGCATCATCAAATGAACGGGCAAAATCTTTATAAAATGCCTGAGTCCGCGAAAATGTATGCGGCTGGAATACTGCAACAATTCTTCTGTCCCAGCCTGAACGGGCGGCTTGAAGAGTTGCCTGAATCTCGGTTGGGTGGTGTGCATAATCATCAACTATCAAAACGCCTTTTCTTTCGCCTTTAATTTCAAATCTGCGGTTCACTCCCGAAAATTCTTCCAATGCTTGCTTGATTGTTTCAAAACTCACTCCCATTTCAAGATTCACTGTAGTGGCGGCAAGGGCATTTCTTATGTTATGTACTCCGGGAATATTAACTTTCAGAGTGCCGAGTTTTTGTCCTTTATAGACAACTGTGCATGTTGATGAACGTTCATCGTGCCTGATGTCCTCTGCTCTGACGTCGCAATGTCTGGAAAGACCGTAAGTTATTACTTTCTTTTTGATGGAAGTAAGAATATCTTTTATTCCTGAATCATCAAGGCAGACAGCTACAAATCCATAAAACGGAACTTTATTTGCAAATTCAAGAAACGTTGTTTTTAAATCATCAAAATCTTTATAAATATCAAGATGTTCGGCTTCAATATTATTAATAATTGCAATTGTCGGCTGAAGCTGAAGAAATGAACGGTCGTATTCGTCGGCTTCCACCACTGTCCAATCGCCATGACCGAGGCGTGCATTGGTTCCGCCGAAACTTCTCAATCTTCCTCCGACTATCACTGTGGGGTCAAATCCACCTTTGATAAGTGATAGCCCTGCCATCGAAGTGGTAGTGGTTTTGCCGTGTGTCCCCGATATTGCAAGACAGTAATTCAATCTTGTGACCTCGGCAAGCATTTCTGCTCTCCGGAGAACGGGAATATTTCTTTTAGCCGCTTCAACCGTTTCAGGATTAGTTTCCGGATTTACAGCACTTGAATAAACAACCACTTCTGCATCAACTATATTTTCTGCGATATGTCCGACAAAAATTTTAGCACCGAGAGAAGCAAGATGCTCAGTATTTTCGGATAAAGACAAATCCGAACCCGACACTTCAAACTTTTGATTTAGCAGGATTTCGGCAATTCCGCTCATCCCGATGCCGCCAATACCTACAAAATGAATTTTTTTAACTGAAGAAAACATTCTTTTCCTTAAATTTGAACTTTAACCAATTGCAAAAATATAACATTGATAGCGAGTTTCAAAAGAATGAAATTTTCGGAAGCCATAAAATTGTTTGTAAACTACTGTTCAGGCGAAAAGAATTTCTCTGACCACACCATTCAGGCATATTCAATAGCTCTTGGACAGTTCTATGATTTCCTGTCCGAAGAAATTGGCGACGACATGAATCTTGAGGATATTCGAGTTAATGATATTCGTCCTTTTCTGGGTTGGCTTCACGACAAAGACTACAAAAAAGCATCACTTCGAATGAAAATTTCAGCAGTTAAATCTTTTTTTAAATTTTGCTTCAAAAAGAAATATATCGAAAAGAATCCCGCTTCGCTTATTTTATCTCCAAAAGCTGAGAAGCATTTACCTTCCTTTTTACTTGAGAATGAAGTAGTTGAAATGTTTGAAACTTTCGATATTGAAGACCCTTTGCAGGTTCGCAATCTTGCTTTGGCTGAACTCCTTTATAGTTCGGGTTTGCGGGTTAGCGAAGCTCTGAATCTGAACATAGCCGAGATTAACATTTCTCAGCAAACAGTCCGCGTAATTGGAAAAGGAAATAAAGAAAGAGTAGTTCCCGTGGGAGATAAGGCTTTGACTGCTTTGGATTTGTATCTCAAAAAAAGACCATTGCTCGTTCAGGACTTTCGCCAGAAAGCTCTTTTCCTTTCAAAAAAAGGCGGCAGAATGACACCTTATGATGCTTACAGCGTTATCCACAAAGCAATGCAGAACGTTACAGAAGCTTCCCAGAAAAGTCCGCATATTCTGCGGCATAGTTTTGCAACTCATCTGATGGACAACGGTGCTGATATTCAGGCTGTCAGCGAAATGCTCGGACATTCTTCGCTTTCCTCTACACAAGTTTACACGCATGTTTCCGTGGAAAGACTTAAGGAATCCTACAAAAAAGCACATCCAAAGGCATAAATTTTCTTTTAAATTACGTAATTTTGTTTCTTTTATTAATTGAATTATACAAATTATGAGTAAATTAAAAGTTTCAGTTGTTGGTACAGGTCATCTTGGAACCATACATACCAAATTGTGGCAAAATAACCCGAATATTAATTTTACAGGCATTTTCGATATTTCCGAAGAAAGAAGAAAAGTTGTTTCCGAAGAAGTAGGCTGTAAAGCTTTTGCTTCTTTTGAAGAGCTTTTAAAACATTCCGATGCAGTAACAATTGCAACTCCCACTTCTCTTCATTTCGAACTTGCAATGAAATGTATTGATAACGGGGTTCATTGTTTCATCGAAAAACCGATTGCTTCCACTTATGAACAAGCTGTCGAACTTATTAGCCGTGCTAAAGAAAAAGGAGTGGAAATTCAGGTTGGACATGTGGAAAGATTCAATCCTGCCATTGCCGCACTGAAAGGCTATGACCTCAATCCCCTGTTCATCGAAAGCCACAGGCTAAGTCAGTTCAAACCAAGAGCAATTGATGTTTCGGTGGTTCACGATTTGATGATACATGATATTGATATAATTCTTTGGCTGATTGATTCTCCCGTCTCGAAAATTGATGCAAACGGGGTGGCTGTTCTGACTGAAACTCCTGACATTGCAAATGCAAGAATCACTTTCCAAAATGGTGCTGTTGCTAATCTGACAGCATCTAGAATCACTGCCCGACCTATGCGGAAAATGAGAATATTTCAAAAAAATGCCTATATTTCGATTGATTTCGGTAAACAGGATGTCGAAGTTTTCCGATTGGACAATGGCAATGAAGAATTAAACGGTGCTGTTCCTGCCACCATGCTTGGTTCGATTGATTTGGGCATTCAGAATCAAAAGATATTGTTCGAAAAACCGATTGTACCCCAAATAAATGCAATTGCCGAAGAACAGAATTCCTTCATTGATTCGATATTGAATAATACACCAATTGCAGTAAGTGCCGAAGAAGCGGCAGAAGCTCTGAGGATTGCCGATAAAATTTCAGAACTAATCAACGACAAAGGACAATCGGTAGATTAAGAGTATTTCTGAAATATTGGGGATATTTTCCAATGAATTAACATTATCATAATTGCACATAATGATTATTCTGCAATTATATGTATTTTATTATTGCAGATAATATTATTCAAAATACCTTTCATAACAGAACATAAATGAAATTTACTAATAAATCAACATACTCTAAGGAATGTTTCAGTTCTAATAAATAGAATTTAGGAACAACTAAAATTTTACAAAGTGACAACAAAGTCTATATGTGTTGAAATAAGTTATTGATTTTTTCGTAATTTTGTACTGAGTATAATTATGATTAGAAAACTCAAATATATTGCAACAATTTTCTTGTTGATGATGTTCCTAATATCTTCAATAGGGTTTAGTGTTTCCATTCATAAGTGTAAAACCGATGGGTCGACTCATCTCTCCTTTTTTAATTCTTCCAAGAACACCGAATGTTCAAGCTGTAGCTGTCCTTCTAACGAGGAGAAGAGTTCAGGAAATGAAACAGAAAGTTCATGTTGCGGCACAGAAGAAAACAATGATAAACAAATTATTGATTCTGAATCTGTAGATAATGAAGAGAATTGTTCGAACTCTTGCTGTTCCATTGCAAATTCAACCGATGACAACAAAGTATTAACAGAGGGAACAAAATCCGAACAAAGTCAAGCTGAAGAGAGCGATTTTGGTTTTGGTTCCATCAATAGTCAATGCTGTTCGAATACAAATATTTCTTATGCATTTACTTTTGAATATTCAGCATTGGAAAGCAGTGATAAAATATTCGATTTACCTGTTTCTGCCAGTAATTCATATCAAAAATTGACTCTTGATCCAACTAATATAGATAAATTGTCCTTTAAAGACATTCAATTTCCATTAAAAGAACCGATATGTTGTATCATATCGTTCATTCATTTTACATCTGCTTCGGGGGATGATTCAGTTCCCGACTTCTTCTTGTGCTAAACATTTAGCACTCCTGATTTTTTAAACTTCTTCCAAAAATGATATATCATGGATTCATTAGGTAATCATACCCAATGATTTGGATATTATTTTTGATGCAATTGGATTACCAAATCAATATTTAAGTTTAAACAAATAAGAAAATAACATGAAAAAACTATTGTTAATAGTAATGTTTTGTGTGGTTGTGGTTTTATTTGGCAATAATTCTGCGAAGGCAATTCCTGCTTTTGCAAGAAAATACCAGACAACCTGCAATACATGTCATACAGTCTATCCTCAATTAAATGCTTTTGGAGAATCATTCCGAATGAATGGATACCAATTCCCAAAGGACGACGAGGAACAGACAAAAGAAAAGCTGGTTCAATTAGGCTCTGAATCTTATAAACGAGTCTGGCTCGATGCTATTTGGCCCAATTTTATGCCGGGTTCATCCCCTTTTTCATTGAGGGGCAGAACAGGGTTTGCTGTAACAACAGATACTTTAGGTTCAACCACATCTGAATTCGGAATGCCGGCACTTCAGTTTTATGGTGCAGGTGTTTTGGGTAAAGATATAACAATCTGGGTTGGTGCTCATCTTTTTGAAAATAATGTACCTGGAAGTATAGATAACTTCTTCGTTAAGTTCGATAATTTACTGAATGAATATGTACCTGAAAAATTCTTATATCTTAAAGTAGGACAATTCATTCCCGAGCTCGTTCCGTTTGCTACAAATCACAGAGGACTAACCGAATCTGCCTATGCTTTTAATACTTATGATCCTTCAATGGGTAGGGCATTCGTTGCAGGTCATGTTCACGGAGCAGGACCATTTGGCATTGAAAAATTCCAATTGGGCATTGAGGCAAGCGGAATTATTAATGGTAGTTTGAGATATGTACTCGGCATGGTAAACGGAAACGGAGTTGCCGCTGATAATAATTCAAGCAAGGATTTTTATGGAAGACTTGCCTATAAAATCGGCGGTTTAGGGTTTGATGGAAATGCTAATGAAGGAGCTACCACTCAGGACAGCATAAATAATATTGGAGAGACTTCCTTCACAATTGGAGCATTCGGTTACAGAGGAATTGGTACCGGTTCAGGGCTGATAGATTTTGATTTCTATCGGGCAGGAACAGATATTAATTTCCAGTTCAAAAAGCTTAGCATTGTCGGTGGTTATATTTTGGGTTCAAATGGAGTAAAGGATTATATGAAATATTCACTTTACTTTAGCGAAGCTCAATATATGATTTATCCCTGGCTCGTTGGTGTCTTGAGATATGAGCAGGCTAACCCTGAAACACTCGACTCATTCAAGCAGTTTGTTGTTCATTTCAGTTCTTTAATCGTAGCCAATGTTAAGGTTAAAGCTGAAACAAGATTAAATCCCGATAAAATGAAGAATTACAATTTCTTCTTGGGATTGGATTTCGCATTTTAATTAAAATAATTTTAAAATTTCAAATAAAGGAAAATGTAATGAAAAAATCAATATACATAACCGTCACATTCGCTATCGTCATTTTTGCTTCAGTATTATTAACATCATGCGGCAAAAAAGCAACTGAACCCACTATGGATGCTACTGTCACCATGACTTATTCTCCAAATCCTGCAACGGTAAGCACACCAACTACCTTTAACTTTTCTGTTATGGAAAATATGGTAGCAGTTGATGTAACAGATGTTACCTGCGGTATGATGCAGGGAATGAACAATTTAAACGCTATGACAATGACTAAAACAGGAACAGGAATGTTTATGGGAACTACTACTTTTACTAAATCCGACAGTTGCAAGATTACTTTTAATTACAATCATCATGGTGAAATGATGATGAAAGATTTTATGATTTTTGTTAAATAATATTAAAGATGAAAATGAAAATAATTTTGAAAGTCGGAATAGTGATGGGATTATCCTTGTTCTTGTCATTGAGTTCTTTTGCAGGGGATATTCAAGGTAAAATCGAGACAGAAGCAAACAAAACAAAATACAAGGCAAATTCTGTCATTTATATCGAAAAAGCAGACGGAAATTTTAAACCACCGGCAAAGAATCCCGAGATGAATCAAAAAAATCTCATGTTTATTCCTAAGGTTCTGCCTATTATTGTGGGTACAACAGTTAATTTTCAAAATAATGACGATGTACTACATAATGTTTTTTCCCCTGACGGATGTGCTGGAAAATTCAATCTGGGTTCTTGGAAAAAAGGTGAGGTTCGTACTCATAAATATGATAAAGCAGGATGCAATTCAGTTCTGTTATGTAATGTTCATCCCGATATGGAAGCTTATGTGATTGTATTGCAAAATCCATATTTCGGTGTATCAGATAAAGATGGTAACTTCACCATCAAAAATGTACCTGCAGGTAAATATACGCTTAAAGTGTGGAATGAGAAATTAAAATCCAATCCACAGGAAATTACCGTTAAGGGAAGTGGTAAAACAGAAGCTTCATTTAAGCTTGCAAAATGATGTTGTAATGTCCGATATTTAGTTATTGCGAACTAATATTAAAAAATTGGTTCGCAATGACAAATTGAAAGATGAAAAATGTATCAAAAAATGAAATATTTTAACTATGAAAAATAAATTGATATTAATCCCAATTTCATTGACAATTTTGGGTTGTTTCTTTGGTTGGTTAATATTCTCAGGAAGTCAGAAACCAATCAGCAGAAATATTATTGTTAAAGCACGCCAGTATTCCTATGACCCCGAACATCTTGAGGTTAATAAAGGAGACACATTGCATATTAGGCTTGTTTCGCTTGATGTCTCTCATGGTTTTTATCTTGAGGGATACGATGTTGATGCAGAAATTCAAGCAAATCTGAAAACTTTTAAAGTCAGGCATCCTTCGCAAGGTTTCAATTGGAAAGACACAACCGAAATATTTCTGATAGTAAATAAAACAGGAAAATTCAGGTACCGTTGCTCTCATACTTGCGGAACGATGCATCCTTTTATGCAGGGAGAAATGATAGTCAGCCCGAATAATCTTCTTCATGCAGGTATTGGAGGCATCATTGGTTTTGTGATTGGATTGGTGCTGATGATTTATCGAAAAGTTAAATCTCAAGAGGAAAATTAGAATGTTCAAAGAAGAAATAAAAATTGAATCTATTTCAGTTTCTGAACAACTCAAAAAACCATCTGAGGTTTTAATTCCTAAAAAACAAAGATTGGATTTATTTGAGAAAATACCTTTGCTGAAACGAATTGTAAAAGCGAGGTCATTTCAGGTATTATTAATACTTCCGAATCTGTTTGTTTTTTATGTTATAATACTTGCAGGGTTTATCGGCACTCCCGTTGGAAACAGAAATATAGCTATTGTAGTCATCTGGATACTGTGGTGGTTTCTGCTGATAGCCTTTATGGTACCTTTTGCATCCAGAATATGGTGTACAATCTGCCCGCTACCATTTTTCGGGGATTTATTCCAACGAATGTCATTTTTCAAGGTTAGAATGGGTAAAACAGGCTATCTTAGAAATAAAATGTTCGGTTTAAATAAGAAATGGCCCAAATTCCTTTCAAATATCTGGATTCAAAATCTTGGCTTTTTAACGCTTTGTACATTTAGTGCAGTCCTTGTAACAAGACCTATTGTTACGTCAATTGTTCTTGGTTTATTGCTTCTTTTGGGGACTGTTATGGCTATGATTTGGCAACTAAGAACATTCTGCAGTTATGTTTGTCCTGTAAGCGGGTTTCTAAGTCTTTATTCCATGACATCAACAATGGAACTACGGAGGAAGGATAATAACGAATGTCTGAAATGCAAGGATAAAGGGTGCTATAAAGGCAATGAAAATGGTTATGGCTGTCAATGGGGAGAATATATGGGAAAAATGGAAAGAAACAACTATTGCGGTTTGTGCATGGAATGCGTTAAAACTTGCCCGAATGATAATATTGCCTTGAACATTCGTCCTTTTGCAACTGAAACAAAAATCAAAGGCTATGATGAATCCTGGAAAGGCTTTATCATGCTTTCTCTTGCTATGGCTTATTCGGTAATACTTCTCGGTACTAACGGAACTGTTAAGGACTGGGCAAATGCTCCTGAATCGGGAAACTGGTTTGGTTTTTTGTTGTATGCCGGAATATTATGGTCATCCTCACTTGTTGTATTACCCGGATTGTTTTATGGATTTTCTTATCTTTCAAAAAGATTTTCGGGTGATTTAACTCTTTCAGTTAAGGAAATATTCAAGGCATATTCCTACATCTTAGTTCCATTGGGACTTCTCGCATGGATTGCTTTCAGTTTTCCGCTTATATTTGTTAATGGTTCATATATTATATCCGTTATTTCAGATCCTTTTGGCTGGGGATGGGATTTGTTCGGGACTGCCGGTTTCAAATGGCAGCCTCTATTACCTGAATATTTGGGTTACGTTCAGCTTGTACTATTACTTACAGGTTTAGGATTAGCTATCAATAGAGGATTTACTGTCGGACTTAGTATATACAAGACGCAGAAAGCATCAATATTTGGTCTGTTGCCGATAGCCGCTTTTGCAACCTTGGTAACTATTGCATTTATAATATTTTTTATAGGTTGAGAATATGAAAAAAAATATCATTGAAATCTTAGCCGCTGTAGTAGTTCTGATGATTCTTGTCGGAACTCCCTGGGCAATCAGCAGTAATTCGCCATGGAAGAACAAAAGCAATACAAGAATGATAAATATAACTGCCGTTGCGGCTCAAGGAATCTTTACGGAAGATGTTGTTAACGGCACTAACTACTGGAATAAAAATTTCAAAAGAGCAATCATCGTTCTTGTCAAAGGTGAAAAAGTTGTATTCAGATTTACAAGCGTTGATGTTACGCACACTTTTTATGTCCCTGAAGCAGGTTTAGGTCCGATTGTTATTGAAGCAGGTCATTTCTATGATGTTTCATATACTCCTAAAATAACTGGCAAGTTTACTTATTACTGCACTTCCGTTTGCGGTCACTGCCACAACTTTATGCGTGGAAATTTTGTAATTCTTGACAAAGCAGAATTTAATAATCCTGAACTTGTAAAAAAACTTAGTCAGGATACTATCCGCCCAACGTGTTGCATAAATAATACTGCAAAGGTAGAATTGACAAGTTCATTCGTTAATAATGGCAAATTGCTGTTTAACGATAAGGGTTGTTTTATGTGCCATGGTCAGAATGGAAAGGGTGGAGTTAATAATCCCAACTATGCACTGAAATTTATTCCAACACTCAGTACATTGGCAAATAAACTGAAAATCTCATCAAAGGAAGAAGCAGATATTCTGATTAAATTACTTGAAAATGGGGCAGACCTTGAAAAGTTGATTGACGATCCTCCATTCCCGAGTTTCAACAGATTCTATGCTCAGTATTGTTCGATTACGTTAAAAATACGTGATGGTGCTCCTGTTGTTCAGAAAGCAGATCCAAACAGCTACACTCCACCGCTTTGTATGCCGTCTTGGGAATATCATTTAACCCAAAATGACATAAACTCTATTATCTCGTATTTAATAAACAGTTATGATTGGGAGAATGAATGAGAAAAAAGTGAAATATTCGTAAAAAAAAAATTGCATTTTCTAAAGTAAAAACCGTGAAGATGCAATCGCAAAGCAAAAATTGAATTGAAAATGAACACATTTAATTACAGCTAATATATAATTTTGGATTATTAAACAAAATTATTTAATTTGCATAACATATATACTTTATTTTATAATATTATTTCGAGAATATAATGGAAAATACAATAGAAAATCACGACAATATGATTCAAAGAAATCAAAAATGGAATTTAAAACTAAGCAAAATCACCAGAGTTATATTAATTCTTCTGTTCTTGTTTGCTATAGGTCAATTTCAAAGCACAACAGCACAAATGGTTAAGCATCCGCAATCGGAAGTAACCACTACTGCCAAGCACTATTCCTATAAATACAAAATCTCCGAATCGCAGTACAAAATGATTGAGTACATCTTAGTCAGAGCATCCAACGGAGATATCAAATCAACTTTCAATGCCTGTGATGTTTGCTATCCCTCACATAAGGGTTACTCTCAAAGCGGTACAAAACTTAGGTGCAACAATTGCGGCAATACATTTGAAATTGATGCATTGGGTTCTCAGGGTTCGGGTGGTTGCTGGCCAGGTCATTTGGTTCATTCTTTGGATGGTGACAGTGTGGTCGTTACTGCTCCTGAATTATACAAGGGAGAATACTTCTTCTTAATGCTGATTTCAGGCGTTAACGATAGTCCCGACAATCTGTTTTCTATCGAAAATACCGACAATGTCAATCTTTCGGTTAGACTAAAGGATTCAAATCTTAAAAATTTCAAAGTTCTGGATTTGAATGGGAATATGTGCAAAAATATATCCTATTCATCTAATGAATTTAATTTAGACATTAGTGACTTATCTTCAGGACTTTATTTCGTTTTAGCTGAATTCAACGGACAGCCTGTTTCAAAAAGATTTTATATAACACGATAAATAAATTTTAAATTATGAAAACAAAATACAAATTCCTATTCCTGCAGTTATTAGCATTTGCTTTATTGTTTGCAGGATGTTCAAAAAGCAGTAGTCCCGTTGCAAGCAATGAGCCCGTAACTGCTCCTGTGATAAATAACGTTACAGCAGACAAAACTAAAATCCTTTATGGCGGAAACGACAAGGCCGTTCTATCGTGCGATGCAACAGGAGGAAATCTGACTTACGTTTGGCAAGTGGATTTGGGCGATTTAGTCCCTGTGAACAAAGACCGTTCCAAAGTAAGTTTTACAGGTGCGGCTTGCTGTGTAGGAGACAAGATTATTACCTGCACCGTTTCAAACAGCAAGGGAACTGTATCAAAAAGCATTACGATAACAATTTTGGAAACTATTACTGCTCCTGAAATTATAACAATTGAATCCGATAAAACCGAAATTCAGTCAGGCGGCGGCGACAAAGCAAATTTAGTTTGCTATGCAATAGGCGGTAATCTTAAATATGCTTGGGAAGCAGATTGCGGAGATATTAGCGTAAACCCGACTGACAATTCCAAAATCACATACTCGGCAACCGAAAAGTGTATTGGTACCAAAAACATTAAATGCATAGTCACAAACGAAAAAGGAAATTATTCAAAAACATTTCAGGTTACTGTTAAATAGTACTTGTTTGTTTTGAAATTTCAGAAATTATTTGAATTGAATAATCATGTCAATCAAGGATTGGTATATTTATGAACTATTTTTTTTAAACCGAACAGCAAACAGTTCGGTATAAATTACAACCTATTAAAATGAAATCATTATTTTTACTTTTTTCAGCACTTTTACTGATTACATTCAGTAGCGAATCTTTTGCTCAGTGCTGTGCCGCAGGGAATCCCGTCAGTTCCAATTGCTCAATTTCGGAAAACGGGAAAAATGTTCTTGGTATTTCGTATTCACATATTTACTCAATTTCCAATACCTATTTCAATGGCACCGAAAAACTTGATAAAAAATATATCGAAACAGAATTCAATTTTTCCTATATTTCACTTGCTTACGGTTTGACAAATAAGTTGAGAATTTTGGGTGACATCGGTTATTTTTTCAATAAATCGCAGAATTTTGTTAATCAGGATTACAAGCGATATGCTGAAGGTTTGGGCGATTTAAATCTTGGATTAAGCTATGATACTTACCAAAGCGACAATAAGGAATTTAATTTCAGTCAGACCGCTAAAGTAACTCTTCCTGTCGGAAAATTCAATCAGGTGTTCGACGGTATCGAATTACCTATAGATTTACAGCCGTCATCAGGAAATTACAAATTGAATTTGGGAATCATGCTTTCGAACAGATTCGGAAACAGCGGTTTCTCACTCTATTCAATTAATTCAGTTGAATTGGCTCAGTTCATCGAAACTTCCACTTCGAAGTATAAATATGGAAATTTGTATAATCTTTCGTTGTTGGGTTCCTACCAAATAATGGACGAACTTTCAGCAAGACTGCAGGTTCGTTGCGAAATCCGTGATAAAGCACTCAATGGTTCAAAAAATCAACCGAATCAATACTCATATATTAATGCAACAGGAGGACTGATTGCATATCTATCTCCTCAGCTTAACTATAATTTTGCTAAGGAGTGGGGGATTTCTGCACAGTTCAACTTCCCATTTTTCAAAAATGTTAATGGCGAACAATTAACAAATAAATATTCAATTCAGGCAGGGCTTTCAAAGAGCTTTAATTTTTCAGGTAGCGAGATTGCCTCAGTTAATCTAAAAGAAAATTCAGGTAATCAATATGAAAATCTATTGTCTGCCAAGATTAAAGTATCGGGAAATTGCGATATGTGCAAAAGCAGAATTGAAGGGGTTGCTAACGAATCCAAAAATGTTGAAGGCTCGGAATGGGATTCGGAAACCAAAATGCTTGCGATTTATTACAAAGATGTTTTGCCTGATATAACTGCAATTCAGAAGTCGTTAGCCGCCGTAGGTCATGATAATGATAAATTCACCGCCGAAGATGCAACCTATAATAAACTGCCTAAATGCTGTCTTTACAGAAGCAAATGAAAAATATTAATTACGGAAATTTTATGAAATCATCATTTTTGCTATTATTGGTTCTTGGTTCATTAGTCATATCATGTTCCAATTCAACCGACCCTGCTTATGACAAAAACTACGAATCGCTTTCGAATGCCGATGCTAAACAGGCGATAGCCTTAGGAAACGAATGGAGAGATTCGTCCCCCAAAATTACAACTCACATTACTCCTCAGGAAGTTATTATTGACTTTCCCGACGGTAGAATCGTTAAGAAAGCCCTGCCCGACAGTGCCATGTACATTGCAGTTGCACCTTATGTCACAACCACTCACCAGTGCCAATTGCACTATCCCTCGAGTTGTTCAGGCGAATTAGCTGAAAAAACAATCAGATTAACAGCAAAAGATGAAACAGGCAGTATATATTTTGATGGGAATATCACCACATTAAAACACGGTTTCTTTGAAATCTGGCTTCCACGCAATAAGAACATCAAACTTCAAATGTCTTACAATTCTCTTTCAGGAGAAGAAATAATCGCCACAAGAAATGACAGCAGAACCTGTATAACAACTATAAAGCTGAAGTAAAAGGGTGAGTTCACTTCAGCTTTACAGTTTTGTTTGATTTATTACCAGAAGAATGCCATTAATCAAAAAAAATTAAAATCATTCCACAACTAATCTTTGAACAACTTTTTCACCCTTATCGGTTGATACAGTTATCAGATACATACCCTGTCTGATATCCTTCAGGTCTATGTCCACAGTAATTCTTTTTGATGAAAACTTTTGCCAGTTTTTGATTTCGCGGATAAATTTCCCATTCAAATCATACATTGAAATATTGACAAACCTGTCCTGCAATAAAGTAAAATCAAGTTTTGTCATACCTTTCGCAGGATTGGGATAGGTTTTCACATCTTTAATATTCTCAGATTCAATTTTGCACACATCAAAGAAAGTTTCCTGAAACGAAAGACCCTTGCAGGCTTCATAATATGGTAATTCACCGCTCTCAATCTTTTTAATTGCATCAATTTCTTTTCTCAATGAAACACTGTATCTATTTGGTAATGCATTCAGGAAAGCATCGTTTGGAACAAATAGAAAATATACAGTTTGTGCCGGAAATCCTTTATATTTAGGATTTGTTGTGTCAGGAACAAGCAATTTAACAGGAAGAAGAGTATTTGCCTGAAGATTTTGCAGTAGTCTTCTGGTATCCTTGAAAATTCTCAATTCAAGCTTTTGCAATGAATCTTTTGTTTGCTTGTCAACTCCATCTTTTCGCCAGCTTGCATTAATTTCCCTGAATTGTTTGTGCAAATCGTAATAATTCTTCAAGCCTCCTGTACCATAATACAACAGAGGTGAAATACTTAGACCGGTATTAAAATCAATTCCTGAAAAGACAGGACTTAAAGGATTATAATCTTCAAACTTCCAACCTGAGTAATCCTTCATGTATTGTGCCATACAGGCAAAAACCCTTGTCGTGTCATTCTTTTCGGAGATTGTCGAGAAATCCGGTTCATTGAATCCATCCACGAACTGAATTTTATTA
Source organism: uncultured Hyphomicrobiales bacterium (assembly GCA_964606895.1). Lineage (GTDB taxonomy): Bacteria > Bacteroidota > Ignavibacteria > Kapaibacteriales > UBA2268 > CAZSHX01. Next base: position 14,496 of record CAZSHX010000046.1, on the reverse strand, counting down.
TTGCTAACGTCATTTCTGCACCACCAAAAAACATATTTATTGTACTTAATTAAAACAGGTTTATTTCGCTCCTCAGGAAAGCTATGTTTCATCATTTCTTTATCTAACCATTCAGGTATTTTTTCGAATATAGTTTCAGACTGATAGTAATAACTTGAATCATTCATTTTTATGCCGATTTTTTCAAGTTCTTCAGTATTTAACGACAAGAAGTTTACTCCCGAAAAATTATTAGCAAGTTTGTGAGAAATCATTGCATAAAGTTCAAATTTTCTATAGACTTCATCCGAAATTTTTTTCTTTTGTATAATTTCAGCAAGCGTATTTTCCAACTTTGCATAAAATTCTTTATCAGACAATTGTCCTATGTCCTTTATGCCGAAGTACTCAAATTCGGACATATCTCCGCTAATTTCATTATAAACTCTGATTAGGTCTTCAAATTCGATTTTTGTACTGTAATGCTTGGCTCCTTTCAATTCTTTTTCTTTATTAATAATACTGAAAACCTGCTTGCCGATAAACTCGGTTGAGAGTTGGTCGTATTCAATTTCATTCCATTTAAAATCAGGTGATTTTTTCATGATATAATCTGGTGGAACTTCATCAAATGACTTAAGGATGAATTCTTTATCTTTATCCGTTTCTACTGATTTTTTAGAATCTACGGATGAATCGGGTAATGCTGTATCATTGAAATTATTTGCTGATATTGAGGCTAAAGTTTGTGTAGAACCCGGGTTCACTGCTGATTTTATTCTGTCGGAATTTGCTCCGGTGCTTCCATGTTGACTGAAAAGAAGCATCAATGAAATAGATGCTCCTGCAAGAATTGACCCAATAGCTATCATTTTCTTTCTCCATTTTTTACTGAATATATTGTTGGATTTATCCTGAAGCACTGAAGATTTGCCGGTTTCAATCAAGTTCCGGATTTCTTCATCAGAAAGCGGCAAATTAGTGGCTTCAAGTTTTTTCACTTTATTAAATAATATTTGTATATCTTTTTTCATATATTATTTTCTTTCATAAGTTTTTCAAGGTGTCTCCTGCCGCGGTAAAGCCGGATTTTTACATTTGTGATATTTGAATTCTGTATTTCTGCGATTTCACTCCGGCTGAAACCGAATATATCAAAAAGGATAATAGCCTCTTTTTGTTTTTCGGGTAATTCATCAAGAAATTTGTATAATAACTGAATATCTGTTTCATCTTCCGGAGAAATATAATTCCCTCTGAAGTCATCAAGTTCGAAATTTTCTAAGTGTTCAATGCCATTGTTCTTTTTCAGCAAAGCAGTACCAACTCGGCTTGCAATAGTGAATAAAAAACTCAGGAAAGCTTGTTCGTTTTTCAGAGATTCGAATTTTTCATAAGCAATCAAAACAGTTTCGGAAAGGATGTCTTTTGCTGTTTCCCTGTTCCGTGTTCTGGATAAAATGAATTTCCACAACTTCCCGTAAAGAGGCTGAAAGTCCTCCATGAATTTTTCCTGTTTTGTCAAATTGTTTTTCCAAATTCTTTACATGATTTAAAAATAGTATGAGAGATAAATTTGGGAATAGGATACAAGCATTGAATATTTTTTTTTAGGGTCTAATAAAAGAGGGCTGAATCAAAACAGATAATGATATTTCATTTAATTGTTTGTTTTTGAAAAACCATGATTTTTCAAAAACAAAAAATTGCCGCTAAGCAATTGGCAAAATTCTTTCTTTGGGTTTGTTCTTGTTGAAATAATCAATTATTTGTTCTTTAGATAAATCAGCAATTTCAGAACTGATTTTATCACGTACCTGACGCATAAATAATACTGCATCAAATTCTTTCTTTTTTTCCGATTTAGTCTTCATATTTCAAAAATTCCCTTGGTGAACGAATGTCTAATGTTGATAATCCAAGTTTCAAATTTACAGAATTATATCCTCTTATTCGATTAACATTAACTATATGTTTGAAATTCCAGCTTTCAAGATAATCTGCCTTGTGAATAGTAGCCAAAGCAATGTGCAAACAATCATCATAACTTGATTTGCCCACAACATTTTCATTTATGTAAGTCAATGCAAGTTCAACAGCTTCAGCTGTAACCTCAACAAAATCAATATTAGCCAAAGGTAAACTTCGAATCAATTGTTTTACCTGTACTGGAGCATCTATAAGTTCCTTTTCTGTTATACCGAATAAATAACTCTAAACTCTTCATTCCTTATCATTTGAAAGAGGGGTTTGATAAATTCTTCAAATTCAAAATCAAAGTATCCACCAAAAACTGAAGTATCTATGTAAATTCTTTGTTTCATTAAATTCTTGTTTTAAATATTTCTCTTAAATTTATCATTTAATTGTCTAATATTCTTCATTGATTTAACGATTAAATGTACAAAATAAGACAAGAATAGAAAATTAATATTGTACGAAATTCATTATAGTAATAACCTAACTTTACCCTATGTGTTATACACTACATTTAAGGTATTCAGGATTAGCTCTTGTTTGCTTTTGAGTGTAACAAATTTTTCTACAACTTTGCCAGTATTTTTATCCTGAAGATATACCTTGTAACCTCCATTGAGGTTGTTCAATGTTTCTACTCCCCGAAAGTTAGCTTTTTTTTGTTAGTTTATTTTCGTAAGTTGTGTTTTGAAAAAGTTTATTTAATCTTTTTAGGTTAACATGAAAAACTCATTTCTTTACATCGCAATTTTCTTTTGCTTTGCTTCGCTGTATTCGGCGGAGCCGCTGGTGAAATTCTATCTTCAGGACGGAAGCACAAAGGAATATAAACTAAATGAAATTGACAGCTTAAATGTTATTGACAAAAAGAATAATTATGTTATGAGAATTCATTACGATGATACGCTTATTGCATATTACCCGACTGAAATCATCGGAAGTATTAAATTTGAAAAAGATGATATTCAAAGAGATATTTTAAATGTTTACATCTTCTCCTATCCCAAACCATATAAAATAAGCAGTATTGACAGCATTATCTTTTACATTGACCAATGGCAACCCCTTACAATTGGCTCGCAGGTTTGGATGCTCAAAAACCTTAATGTTGACCATTACCGAAATGGAGATTCAATTCCTGAAGTAAGGGATAGTGTTTATTGGGGACTTCTAGGAACTGGTGCATGGTGTTATTATGATAATTCTGATTCGATTGGAAAAATATACGGAAAGTTATTCAACTGGTTTGCCGTAGATGATTCTCGGGGGTTAGCACCTGTAGGCTGGCATGTACCGAGTGATTCAGAATGGAAAACACTTGAGATTGGTTTGGGAATGACACAAGACGAGGTCGATAAAGGAGGCGAATGGCGAGGGACAGATGAAGGAGGCAAGCTAAAAGAAACAGGTACTAGTCATTGGTCTAATCCCAACAGCGGAGCGACAGATTTCAGTGGCTTTTCAGCCCTTCCTGGAGGCGATCGTGGCGGCAGCAATGGTTCATTCACATCCATAAGGTACGATGGCTTTTGGTGGTCTTCTACGGAGGACAATACAACAAATCCATGGCTTAGGTACTTGGACTATTATCATTTAGGAATCTACAGGAGCCTCTACTATAAGAAATTTGGCTATTCAGTTCGTTGTGTCAAAGATAAGTAAATGTCTGTTTGAATCTTTCATAATTATGATTATTGAAGTCCTGCGTTTGAACGATGCGGGACTTTTGTTTTATAAATCTCTCGCCTGTTTTTACATTTCAGAATAAATTCTTTTCGTTTCCGACATAATTATTGTGTAAATATGTATGCGGATGATTATTCCCTTTATGCGGGTAATTGAAATACTTATGCGGGTAATCAAAATATCTATGCAGGTAATTAAAATACTTATGCGGGTTAATATTTCCATGCGGAAATGACCACCCGCATAATAGAAACGTTCACCCGTACGATGGAAATGTTCACTCCTAAAGCGGAAACGTTCATTCTTATAACGGAAATGCCCACTCCTAAAGCGGAAACGTCCACTCCTAAAGCGGATTCGTTCACTCATATAAAGGATACATTCACAAATATTACTTCTGCGATTGTTCATAGTTGTTTTTTCTTTGCAATCAGGTGAAAACTCATGACAATCAATAAAAAAAAGGCAGTCCGTATTTTGTGCGAACTGCCTTTTTGATTAATTTAACCTCCACCAAAAAAGTTACAACTATTTTTTAAAATATTAAATATTTTTTTTCTCACACAAATAATTCGTATTTTTCAGTTGATTCTTTACATATTTTCAAAATTGTATTGTTTAATATTTTGGATGAATTCGATGAGATTAATCATAGTTAAAAATTACAGTAAAATTCAGAAGTTTGCCACCGTTTTTGCATGCCTTGCTTTGATTCTTTTTTTTGCGAGCAGTTTCCAGCAAAGCCAGCCGGAAAAACTCTTTACTGATTGGAAAAAAGGAATTGCTCCTTCCGGCATTGACATAATGTATCCTGCGAATAATACAATCTTTCCGCCCGAAATTGCACCCCCGACCATTTACTGGAACGACTCCACCGGTGCAGATTTGTGGATTGCCTATTTTTTGGTTAATGATGATTTGAAAGAAACATCTCCTGTGCTGAGCGATTCAAAATGGTTACCCGAAAAGGAACAATGGGAGAAAATAAAGAATTTGTCAATTGAAAAAAATGCGAAATTACTAATTATCGGCTTCAATAAATCCGAACCGAATAAAATTCTTACTTCAGCCCAAATTTTATTCCGCACATCAAAGGATTCCGTCGGGGCTCCAATTTTTTTCCGAACAGTAACTCTCCCATTTAAATATGCAATTAATAATCTTGAAACAATCTCGTGGCGGCTTGGGAAGGTATCTTCATCTTCACGAGCTAATATATTGATTGAAAAACTTCCTGTTTGTGCAAATTGTCATTCATTTTCGAGTGATGGCAAAGTAATCGGAATGGATGTTGATTATGCTAACGACAAAGGTTCTTATGCCATTTCGGATATTTCCGATGAAATTCATTTAACCATTGATAAAATTATAAGTTGGAGTGATTTCAAACAAGAAGACGGAAAAAAAACCTACGGTCTGCTTTCGAGTGTCTCTCCTGATGGACGATATGTTGCAAGTACCGTCAAAGACCGTTCGATTTTCGTTTCATTGGATGACCTTATGTACTCACAGCTTTTTTTTCCGATTAAGGGAATAATTGCGATTTATGACAGAAAAGAGAAAAAGTATTTTGCACTGAAAGGAGCCGACGATACTTCATTGGTTCAAAGCAATCCGATTTGGTCGCCCGACGGGAAATATCTTTATATCTGCAGAACAAAGGCTTTTACCAACATGGAAGCAGAAAAATCAGGAAAAGCGATTTTGCCTACATCGGTTGCCAAAGAATTTATTGATGGAACTCGCAGATTCTTTTACGATATTTACAGAATTCCTTTCAACGGCGGAAAAGGCGGAACGGCAGAGCCTTTTGCGGGTGCATCGGGAAATGATATGAGCAACTATTTCCCTAAATTTTCACCTGACGGCAAATGGGTTGTTTTCACTCAATCCAAAAATTTCATGCTTTTGCAACCCGACAGCAAATTATATATAATGCCTGCAAACGGCGGTTTGCCACGCCTCATGAATTGCAATACAGACTACATGAATTCATGGCACTCTTTTTCGCCGAACGGGAAATGGCTTGTGTTCAGTTCGAAAGTCAAGGGTGCCTACACGAAATTATATCTTACTCATATTGATGAAAACGGAATGGACTCGCCCCCTGTCTGCCTTGAATACATGAGTCCCGATAATCTGGCGGCAAATATTCCCGAGTTTTTGAACATCAGCCCCGAACAGAAAATTAAAATTATTGAGAAATTCATGAATTCCAATTTCTATGCCGAAGCAAGGGTTAACGAAAAAGCAAAAGCAGGCGACTTCAAAGGTGCATTGGCTGATTTGGACAGTGCGATTTCTGTACGTCCTTTGAATTCTCAGTTATACTACGATAAAGCGATGATTCAAAAAAAACTGGGTGATTTCAAAAATGCCAGAATTAACTTGGACAAATGTATAGAACTTAATCAAAAAAATGATAAGGCATATTTCGAAAGGGCATACCTGAAGGTGGAAGCAGAAGACTACAAAGGTGCAGTGAAAGATCTCGAAATATCACTGAAGCTCGAACCGCGAAACTTCATGGCGGTTTACGAAATGGCAGTAGCAAAATACAACCTGAAAGACTACAAGAATTCGATTAAGCAATGCGATAAACTTGTTTCGATGAATCCGAATTTTGGCTACGGATTTTTCCAGAGGGCGTTGTGCCGTATTCAGCTGAATCAGATTGAATTGGCATGTCCCGACCTCAAAAAAGCCGACGGGTTGGGGTGCCGCGAAGCCAAGCAGGTGATAGAAGACTATTGCAATGGGGAGAAGTAGGGCGAGGTAAAATTTGTACAAAATTAATTATTTAAGGTAGTTATGAATAAAATCGGCTTAATACTGCTTATTCTTCTACTAACTTTATTTGCATGTAGAGATAAGAATCTGCAAAAAGAGAATCAGCTGATTCAACGTGAAAAAAGTTTTGGAGAAATGGAATACAAAAAGTATATTGTTCAAAATCCATTAGATGAGATTGATTTACCTGATAGCAATTATTGCATTGATGTCTCATTTCTAAATAGAAGTTCAAATATGGGTTTTAGAGTATATAAATATTTAAATTTGGGATATGGTTCAATTCTTTATCGGTATTGTTTATTCGATGGTGATCATCCGAAGCAACAAATTGGTATATTCGAATACCCATCTGAACCCGATGAATTTCATCAAACTCGTATTTATATCAAAAAGGTAGGAACAAATCAATCTGGTAAGGCATGCTATCTCAGATGGGTAAACAGATCTACAACTCATGAGATTTTAGTTAAAGGTGTTCATCTTGATAATCCATTTTATGTCTGGGGTATAGGAAGTTTCACAGATACAGTTTATAGCAACTTAAATGAGAGAATTATCCGCAATACTTATCCTGATTTCAAGGGTATTGTCAGAAAAGATGATATTAGACAAATTACAATAAATTATCAGTATTTTCCTGACAAAAATGATTTTTATGAAAACATTAAATTCATTAAGTAAAATAATTTTGAATATTTTCAATTAGTCCTCATGTTGGTAACGAATTTGAAAATAATTACCGTCTATGAACCTGATGAAGGTATTTTTGACAATTATATTATAAGGAGATAATATGTTTCAATGCACAGTTTGCGGTTCATCCGAATTTCTTGAAGATAAAGTCAGTAAAGTATTTAACATAAATGGTGAAATAATTTTAGTGGATAATATACCTGCGAAAATTTGTAAAAAATGCAGTGAGGAAACTTTTTCAAGGGATACTCTGGCTCATATTCAAAGCATGGTATATGGAAAACCTAAAAGTTATATTCAGGCAAAATCATTCGATTATGCATAAAGAACTTAAACCAACTTTTGCAGTCTCTTTTAAAATGCAAAAACTGACATAAGATTATTTCGAAATTTATTAATGCAAAAAGCTGTCCACAAAAAGGACAGCTTTTTTTAAAGAATTTTATGGTTTCAATTCAAATAAGCAAACAATATCAATGAAATAAAAGTAAATATAATAAACTCGGGAACTAATATGTTCTAAATGTTTGTGGGATGAAAATAAATGATATAAAATGTTTTGAAATATGTAAGTTTGTAAAGAACGTTAAGTATGATTTTTTAAAAAGGTACCTGTATGAATGAAGATGTATTAAAAAAAATAATTGAACTTGCAAAGCAGTTCCATGTAACCAAGTTAATTCAATTCGGCTCTTCCCTGGAATCGTTTGATAACTGCAATGATGTTGACTTTGCTTGCGATGGTTTGTATGACAAAGGATTCTTCAGATTCGGAGCAGGATTAGAAAAATTGTTAAAAAAACAAGTTGATTTGGTACCCATGCAACCATCAAGTAAATTCATCGAATACATTACAAAACAAGGAAAAATTATATATGAATCAACAGTTAATTGATGAAATAAATATTGAAATTGAATCTATGACTTTGATAACATCTGATGTTGAATTGCTTCTCAATGAAGTCGCAAATAACATTCCGACAAATATTCACAAAACAGCTTTAGGTGGGTTTACAGCACAATTCTATAATGGAATTGAGAATATTTTCAAGAGGATTCATAAGAGTCTCAACATTGACCTTCCCAAAGGTGAAGATTGGCATATAACGTTGCTCGACAGATTTTCAAAGGATTCTAACTTTGATTTCCCAATTAAAATCAGCAATGATTTAATTGAAAAAATAACAGATTACAGAAGATTCAGACATTATTTTTTCCATGGATATAGTCACAATCTGAATTGGGAAATTCTTAAAAATGGGGTGACGGATATCAGGGAAGTTTTAAACCAATTTATTGAGGAATTAAGAGAAAATGGAATCAAATTTTAAAGTTAAATTTTGAGAACAAAAATATAAATCATCTCAATTACAGATAGGTTAACATGAATATCAAAAATTTCGTCCTTGCACTATTCTCAGCAATTTTCTTTTGCTTTGCTTCGCTGTATTCGGCGGAGCCTTTGGTCAAATTCTATCTGAATGATGGAAGTACAAAGCAATATAATCTCAGCGAGATTGACAGTTTGGGTGTTATTGACAAAAAGAATAATTATGTGATGAGAATTCATTACGATGATACTCTCATTGCATACTATCCCACTGAAATCATCGGAAGTATCAAATTTGAAAAAGATTCTTTAAATGTTTACATCTTCTCATATCCCAAACCATACTTACTAAGCTCAATTGACAGCCTTATCTTTTACATTGACCAATGGCAACCCTTAACTATCGGCTCTCAGGTTTGGATGCTTAAAAACCTTAATGTTGACCATTATCGTAACGGAGATTCTATTCCGGAAGTAAGAAATGATTCAATATGGCAGAATTTATATTTTACGGAAACAGGTGCTTGGTGCAATGAAAATAATTCTGATTCACTTGGTAAAATATATGGTAAGATATACAACTGGTATGCAGTAAATGACCCAAGAGGTTTGGCACCTACAGGCTGGCACATTCCAGGAAATGATGAATGGATGGAAATAGGATTCTACTTTGGATGGGAAAACAATGTCGGTGGTAAGATGAAAGAAAAAGGTACTAGCCACTGGAATAGTCCAAACACAGAAGCAACAAACGAAAGCGGCTTTTCCGCCCTTCCCGGAGGAGGTCGTGACGAATATGGAACATACTACGGCACCACAAGAGTCTCTGGCATTTAGTGATCTTCTACATGGTGCACTCCTGGAAGTCCTGGATTCGCATGGTACTATTCCCTGCAAAACTATACATCCGCCATCTCCAGAAACTTCCACGTAAAGGAAAATGGAGTTAATGTTCGTTGTGTGAAAGATGGGAAGTAATATTTTAGGGGAAATACCTTCTTTTTCTCTACGGTAGTAGTTCCCTCCAGCCGTCTTCAACTTTCTTTATGAATATTCAACTAATATAAGAGGTTAGTCGTTGACCCCTGACTTCCTTACAGAAAGCTTAAAACGGTTAGAAGGAGATTCTGCTGTTAGGGAACTATAATCTACAAGTTAATCAGATATTTTAGCAAGCTTTTAAAAATTAGAAATTTTAGGCTAAACTAAATTATAGCAGTCATTTAGTTGATTTAGATTCTTCCCTTCGCTCAGAATAACAAGTAAAATTCAATTTCTTTTCCATGATGTTGATTAACATTTTCTGGAGAAGCAACACTCCGGCAACGGAGGAAGATTTCAGCTTTTCGTCTGTTTCGGCAAGAAAGCTAAAGGCTTTTTCTATTTTCTGCGGTGAATATCTACGGACAGCTTCAAGATCTTCAGCATAATCAAGGTACATCGTAACTATTCTGTCAAGTGATTTAATTTCATGTTCAGTCAAATAATTCTTCGCAACTGATACATCAGTTTTGATGATTTTTCCTTCGGGAGCATTTTTCCAGGTATTCAAACCCAGATGTGATTTTTCAGCATCTATACGGCTAAAAATCAATTCGGCGGCTGTTTGCCCGTGAATGGCATAATGAAGTTTGTTTTGAACAGTAGCAAAAAAAGTTTTTGTTGTTTCAGCATCTTTACTGTAATCCATCGCAGTCGCATAGATATCAGTAATTTTTTGATAAAAAATTCGTTCACTTGCCCTTATCTCACGAATTTCAGCAAGTAAATCGTCGAAATACTTTTTACTGAAAAAAGCACCATTTTTTAATCGTTCTTTGTCAAGAACATAACCACGAATAGCAAAATCATGCAATACATTGGTTGCCCATTGCCTAAATTGCATAGCTTTTTCGGAATTTACCCGATAGCCAACAGAGATTATTATATCAAGATTATAAAATTCAACATCACGTTCAACCTGGCTTTTGCCTTCAGTTTGAACTATTCGAAAATTTCGAATAGTTGCCGTTTCGTTTTGTTCTTTACTTTTGAAAATTTCTTTAATATGGTAAATTGATGGTATTGACTTCTACTTCAAAGAGTACAGCCAATAGCTTTTGCGACATCCACACTGTTTCGTCATCAATGCGTACTTCAATAGTATTTTCGTCTGCTTGCTTTGAGAACACAAGAATTTCGACAGTACTTTTTCGTATTTGTAGTTTTTTACTCATTTTTTTTTATTCCCTTAAAAAGAACAATTAACGACCACCGATGGCTGTTCTTGTATTGGATGGTTTAAGCACAAAGATTGAATTTATTACAAATCCAAAGAACGACAAAATAATTAATCATTTATTGCTATTGAAATGAGGTAATAATAATTTTTTTATGTTGGGAGTTGCCTCTTGACCACTTGGATTGTTTAAATATTCATTCATAAAGCTGAAATCGGCAGAAATGAAATCCATGAATGAAAAGATTTTTTCCTCGTACAAATTTTTATTTGGATTATTCGGAAAATATCTTTATTTTTCGCAATAATTAATTACAAACATTAATAAACAGTAATAAAAGGTGATAAACATGAAAACAAATATTTTCAAAGTCTTTCACTACTACCGTGATAAGAATGAATTTATCAAGCAATTGAGCTGGGACGATTTCAGTTGGAAATATATCGCTGAATTATCCCTGATGATTATGGGGCTTTTATTTATCTATGGTTCAGTTATAGGAAGTTACCATGGATTTTACCAGTCGGTTTCTTCCGGCATAAAGCTTATTGTCCTCTTTGTTCTTAGTATCATTATCTGCTTTCCTACTTTCTATGTTATTCAGGTAATAATCGGTTCAAGAATCAAACTAAAAAATCTGGTGTCAATTATTTTGAGCGGAGCCTTGCTCTCAGGATGGATATTGGTTGCATTTATCCCAATTGTCATATTTTTTATGATTACCGGTGGTAATTACTACTTCATGCAATTACTTCACATTGCCATTATGGGTTTTGCCAGCGTTTTTGGAATGATGCTCATTGTGGAAGCATTAAAATACAACTGTGAAAACGACAACATTTACCCGAGGACTGGTGTCGTGATTTTCAGGTTATGGATTTTTATTTTTTTGTTTGTAAGTGTGCAACTGGGATGGAATCTCAGACCGTTTATGAGTAAAAAGACAGAATCATTTCAAATATTCCGAAATTATGATGGTAATTTTTATACTGCAATTTTATACTCATTAGATAAAATTGTCAATCCTCAAAAAGAAAAAGTACCCGAAAATCGCTTTCCTGGTATGTTAAATAATATGAATAACAAAAAGCAAGAGTTATATGGAAAGTAATGACGAAATTCTGACAATTGAGGATGTTGCCCTATATTTCAAACTGAAGCCTCAAACCATATATACATGGGCACAGAGCGGCAAAATCCCTGCGGCTAAGCTTGGGAAGGAATGGCGTTTCAGCAGAAAAATTCTTGATAAGTGGTTCCTGGAACATTTCGAGGATAAATATAAAAACTTCGACGAAAAACTTTAGGAGTTAAATCTAAATAATCAGGTAACAGCAATTTTGGGCAGGAGTTACTTCCTGCCCTTTTTTTATTCAGAAAGCTGAAATAGGGAGGAGGTAACTGTCGAAGTTTGAGGAATTATTGATTTATCATATATTTATTTTGTATTTCATGTTAAATTTTGATACATTAGAAATTAATAATTTTTCAAAAATGAATATTATCGGAGTATTTTATGGTTCAGAATCAAAATTTCAGATTTGTCATCAATTTACTTTTCATTGCTTTCATGCTTTCCTTTCTCATTTCGTGCTCATCATTTATCACTTCTTCAGTTCAGGATTTAAAAAAGGAAATCGGGGTTGACAGCATACCTTCTTATGCACAATATCCTGAAGATGACGGTATAATACTCATGGAAAAACATAATACAATTTTGGAATGGAAGGACCAAATCAAAGTTAGGGAATCAATCCACAAAGCTGTAAAACTTTTTAAAAATGTTGAAGAATATACAAATGTGACAATACCAATATCATGGGATGAAAAAATTCTGCAGATTGAAGCTCAAACCTACAAACCTGATGGTTCGAAAATTGTTCTCGGAAAAAAGGATTTTTACCTGACTGAAACTGACAATAACAGTGCTTTTGTCAGTGATGAGAAAACCATGAAATTTACTTTTCCTAATGTTGAAAAAGGCTCGATAATAGAATATAAAATTGAAACTTAATCTTACGATTTTTTCTCCCCGACCCGATGGTATATCCAGCATTATATGCCAACCATTTTTAATAAGTTCACGCTATGGGTTTCTAAGACTCTGATTGCCGCGGCACACTATTATTCGGAAAATGATATCAACTGGCTTGCAAAGCCCTATAATTTTCATTTTGAGACAAAACCATATTTTTCTGATTACAACAGTGAATTTTCCTATACTGAATGGATAGTCAAAAATATTCCTGCTTTCAAACCCGAACAAAAGATGCCACATCCTGATAATTACATGACTTACATACAATTTGCACCGTCTTACTGGAAAAACTCATGGGATAATATTTCCAAAGACTATTACAAGGACTTATTCCTTCCTCAGTTAGTTGTTACTAACAATATAGAAGAACAAGCAAAAAAGTTGACTTCTGACTGCAAAACTGATATGGAAAAAATTGAAAAAGTATTTCAATTTGTTCAAAAAATTCGTTATGTCGCTATAGAACTTGGGATTGGCGGAAGAAGACCACATAAACCCGAAGAAGTGTTGAAAAATGGTTATGGTGATTGCAAAGACAAAGCAATACTTTTAATAAGCTTTCTTAAGGCTTTGAATATCGAGGCAAAACCGGTTCTGGTTCTTACCAAAGACCAAGGCGTTATTGACCCGGTTTTTCCACTTATGAAATTCAATCACATGATTGTAAATGTTTATACCAACGACAAGCAGGATGTCTGGATGGATCCGACAATTGAATATGCCGTTGCAGGAGAATTGAATTCCAGTTGCAGGGATATTCATGTCCTTGTAATTAATAATGACGGAACCTCGCGACTCGAAAAAACTCCGGCATTGAACTTTAGTTCAAATACTGAGGAAGTTAATATTAATGTTGATATTCCTGATGAAAATACAATAGTTTATGATTTGAATTTTCAGTTTATCGGGCAGGAGAATATATATTACAGATATTTCTTTAAAGACAAAACAGCAGATGAAATTAGTAAAACCTGCAAAAAAATGCTAAAAAAGGAATATATTCAATCAGAAATCGAAAATTTCCATAAAAGCAATTTAGATTCACTGAATGAACCTTTTGAATTCGGTTTCAGGGTAAAAGTTAAAAACGGCATTCAAAGGCAGGCTGACATCTATTTGGTTGATTTTAATCCGTTGGACAAAGATTATAATATCGGTTGGCTGTCTTCGAAGGATAGAAAATATCCAATTGCTTATGAATTCCCCTATTCAGAAAAAGTACATGTAAAATTGAATTTAAAAAAGAATAATTTCAAAATAAAGAGTTTGCCGAACAATCTGATGTTCAATGAACCCGAATTGTATTTCAAATCAATTGCTTTCGATAAGGAATCGGGTGAAATTAATCTGGAACAGGAAAAAGAAGTTAGAACAGCCTTGATAAGTGAGAAAAAATTTGATTTTGTCAAGAACTTCTATGAAACATTAGCAAAATCTACTAAGGAGAAACTGATTTTAACCAGATAATTGAATTTATTATCTTTGGGCAGGAGTTACTTCCTGCCCATTTTTTCAGAAAGCTGGATGTGGTAGGAGGGAAAATTAACTGTCTGAACAGGGATTATTGGGATTTATGGGATTAAGGGTATTTTCTACTTAGAATTTTCTTGTTTTTAATATCTTCAGAATTCCATACTTTTTACTCTGTTTAATTTTCAACTATTTATCACAAACTAAACTTTGAATTTCTTATCCCATTAATCCCCAAAATCCCTTAAATCCCAGTTCAGACATTTTTCATAATTTGGAGTTACTTCCTGCCTTTTTTTCAGAAAGTTGAA
>CAZSHX010000045.1:0-37742 GCA_964606895.1 uncultured Hyphomicrobiales bacterium | reverse complement strand
ATTCTTATCCTACAAATTTAACTCTTAATCCCCAATTATTTTCTGTGACCCAATTCTATTCTTGTCATTCCCCTTTTCTAAGTTAATGACAATCAAAAGTAACTTTTGAGGCTTCCTCAAAGATCTAATTACAAGAATATGGAGATAACCAGCACACATCTTGTATCCCATGCGGACATGAAACAAATACTATACGAAGATAATATTTGCTAATAAATATTATAAGATAAAAATGTCTGAATGAGGCTTCAGGGAGTGATGAGCTTGTCTCAATCACGGTTCATTCAATTGAAATAGCGAGATAACTGAAAATTATTGAATATTTTTAAAAATGACAAATATACCAAACATAAGGTTAATGAATGTGGGAAAAAGCAGTATAATATTTTATTTTTCTTTCTGAAATACTTAGGAATATTTGAATATTTACGGTATATTTGGATTTTAGAACGATAGAAAGCATAGATAATTTAGAGCAAATAGAAGTGTTTTGCTAATGCATAGTTGAACGAACCATAAGGTTTCGTGAAATAGCTTAAACAGCATAACGGTTTGGTTGGATGTGCCGGGGTAAGCGATTGGGAATTATGGATTATGAGTTATAAATTATGAGAAAGGTAATAATAATAATAATGTTAACTTTTATTTCATCACTATTTGGTTGTTTTCATAGAAATAAAACCGATAAAATTGAGGTATTTCCAAAAGAGAAATTCGTCATTTTAGATGCAATTTTAGATAATAAACCAATTGTTGGGACATTCAATGTAGCTTATAAAGATTTCAGCAAGAAAGCAGAATATCCTTGGTGTCTAAAAATTATGATAGCACTTAATTTGGAAAATTTATTTGAAAATGATTTGCCTAAAGATATTGAATCTTCAATTGCTTACAAGCTTGAAGATGAATTATTAGCTGAAATACAAAAAATAGCAGTTGCCCATTATATCGGACATATATTTAATGATACATTTCTTGATATTTATGTGTATCTGGATGAACCTGAAAAAGTTCATCAATACTTACAGACTCAGATAGACAAGGAAGGGCTTGTTCGTGGCTTTGGTTATGAAATCAATAAGGACCCGAAATGGTTAACCGTTCAAGCTTTTTTAAAATAGTTTTTCTCAAATAAATATTTTTGGAAGGAAAAATACCATTAACTTCCCAATCTTAAATCGAAAACCAAAGCAAACCACCCACAAACCACTAACATTCTTTGCCTTCTGCATTACAATTACTGAAATTTTCCGCATATCACCTAAATTTTCTACGTGAATCACTTATTTTCTTCGTAATTTTGTAAGTTTTTTAGAGTACTTGGTTGCGGTTTCCTGTGTGTGTGTTCCCGCAAACAGCCAAAACAGGGCAGACTCTTATAAAATTTGTTCTTTTATTAACAGGTTAGGAAGGATTTATTCATGTCTTTTTTGAAAAAATTTGGGCTGGTTACTTTTTTGCTTCTGGTCCCTTTCGGATTGTCGCTATTGGCTGAGGAAGCCACGAACAGCAACACTATGTCGGCTGTCTTGAACGTCCAGAAATATGAACGGGCAATTCATATCATGGCGATGCTCATCCTCGGTTTCGGATTTCTCATGGTTTTCGTTAAAAAATACGGACGTTCGGCACTGACGGCTACCTTTTTGCTTGTCAGTATCGCCATCCCGACTTACTACATTTTGAGCGGATGGAGCATTCTGAGAATTTCTGCCGTTCCGATTGAAAAATTAATATTCTCGGAATTTGCGGCGGCAAGTTTGCTAATCACTGCAGGTGCCGTGCTCGGAAGGCTGAAGATGCACCAGTACCTGATTCTTGGTGTGTTGTTCGTTATTTCGTACATGGCTAATGAGTTTATTGTTATTAACGGTGCAACGATTCTTATCCCCGTCGGAGGATTTGCCGATACAGGCGGGTCAATAGTTATTCACGCTTTCGGAGCAATTTTCGGCTTGTCTGCTTCGTATTTCAATACCAGCTCTGCTCAAATGGATATTCCAATCGAAGCCGATGCTACCAGCGACAGATATTCAATGCTTGGAAGTATGGTTCTGTGGGTGTTCTGGCCCAGTTTCTGCAGTGCTTTGGTACGCCCCGAAATGATTCCCGATACTGTAATTAACGTGATATTGGCACTTTGCGGCTCAACAATTGCCGCTTATATTATTTCTACAGTAAAACGCGGTAAAATCAGTATTGCCGATATTGCAAATGCCTCATTGGCAGGCGGTGTTGCAATCGGGTCAACTTGCGACCATTCAAGCCCGTTTTCAGCCATCGTTATCGGATTGCTTGCAGGAACAATTTCGACATTTGGATTTGCCGCAACACAGCCAAAAATGCAAAAGACATTGAGACTTGTTGATACCTGCGGTGTTTCGAATCTTCATGGATTCCCGGGCTTACTTGGCGGTTTTGCCGCACTGTTCATTGTTAATGGAATTAATGTTTCCTATCAGATGACTGGAATTATAATTACAGTGATAATAGCGTTTGCAGGCGGTTTGATTTCGGGTAAACTCATTGGATTGTTCGGTACAAGCAAACAGCCGTACAATGATGCAGAAGAGTTTCTTGATGCAGAATATGAGTCATAATTAAATTAAAAAAGTGAAGAATCTATGATTCAGAGAATTATAGATTCTTCACCTAAATATTTCAAAACCCGATTATTTGCTTTCAGCTCTTGCCTGAATTTTTTCGCCAATCCATGCACCGATTAGCGAAACAACAGTCCCAAGAATACCACCGAAAACGATGTATTCCCAACCGATTTCCGCATCGGTAATTAATGTAATTCTGACGATATCGAAAGCTAAAGTTATAGTAAGAAATCCCGATATTCCAGCCTCACGTATCGTAACACCCGGCGATTTCCAGCCGATAACAAGTCCTGCAATTAGTAAAGATAAGAAATAGGGCACAAGAAACTCAGCAGGATTCGGACCGAACATAATCGTTAAAAGGTTTACTATAAAGATACTTACAGTAATACCCGTAATTGTACCGGCAATAACCCAATTCCAATGGATAGCATCACCTTCGAGGTGCTCGGTTATATCACCATGCTGAAGCAGTTCTCCAAGCCATGCTCCGACAAAAGAAAGAACAAACCCATTTAAGTAAAGTAAAATCCAGTCAGTTAGCCAGATGTGTTTAAAAGTTTCAATTCCAAACAAAGGAATTAAAAAATATGTTAGGACTGAAACAATCACTGCTCCGATACCGGGCTCAATAATCGTAACACCTTTGCTTGAATATCCGACAATAAAGCCGGTAATAATGAAACCGGCAAGAAGTGCCATTTCGGGAAAAAGTGCTGTAGCAAATTTTGCACCTGTTATAAAGGCAAAACCGCAGATTATCACCAGACCAATAATCACAGAATAAATAATTGAATTAATGTGAATTTTACTCTTCATCAGCTACTCCTAAAATAGTTACAAAAACAAATACTAAATTTCATTTATTTTACGAAAAACTTACTTATTCAAAACATACGTAGAATAACAACTTATTTAAACGTACTTGGAATTGAAAATATTTTAAAATAATTTCAATTATTTTTAGGTTTGCCTAAATTTATTTTTAGGAATCTATTGATGTGGCATAATTTTTCTTTTTTCAATATGCCCCACGCTGAATTAGGGAGCAGATGAATACGTTTCAAGCATATTCTTTAAAATAGTATTATAATCATAAACGGGGCACTACTAAGAAATAGGAAAAAATTAGGTTTGATTAGTTGCTTATCTGCTAATAACTACAGAAATAGCCTTTTTAGCATCGCCATGATTGAAGACTATCAAATAAATACCATTAGGAACGTTGTGGCAATCCCAAATAATTTCTCCCGAATAGTCTAAAATTGGTTTGATGTAAATTTCATCAAAAGTTGGTATAATATTGCCGAATGTGTCGTAAACAGTTATTTTTGAATTTTTTATATCATATCTTAAATCCCAATATATTTTGCATCGAACAATATCTGAAGCCGGCAAAGGATAAGGCGGATAGGCATAGACCTGAGTGCGAATTTCAGTCTGGTCTATTATTCCATTCGGTTGCGTAGGTAGTATATATTTGATAATATTTTTCTTAGAACCAAATGATGCACCACCGTATAATACATTGTCAAATTGCTTTAGAAAAAAAATGGATTCATATGGTTTAATGTTTATTGAATCCCATGAAAATCTTGAAAGATTAGAGAAATCAGAAGTGAATACACTTTTCCATCCGAAATTGTAAATTTTACCATTATAATTTAATAATTTTTGAAGTGGATATCTGAAACTACTTAAAAGAGTATCTTGTTCATGAGTTTTGGAATTATAATTAATTATAAAGTATTTGCCTATTATCAATCCGTATTTCGTAACAGTATCAATAATAGTAGTATCTTTACTAAAGCTTAAGAGATATTCAAAATCGTTTAATCGAAGGACATATCTCACATTACCCTGTATCCTGCACAGATGTTCCTTATTCCAGTTGAGACAATCGTCTGATTTAATCGTATAGAGTACACATGAATCAATGTAAGGATTTTTACTTGGGTAGTGATACACTGCAAAGGATTCATAATAATTATTAATCTTTTTAATAGTATTAGGTAAAATTACTAATGAATCGAACATTAATTGCCTTTTTATGAATTGAAAATTACTGTCTAAAACAATTACCTGGCTTAATTGATAATATTCATCGCCATAAGAGTAATATATATGAACATTGCCATTATCAGTTGTGATGTCATCAACAGGATTCCAGTTGGAATACAAACTATCATTAAACAACTGAACAAAAGTTTCACCGTAATTTTTTGAAATCATGATATTTTTATGATTCATTACATTAACATCGGGATAATATATCATACATCTTCCATCGCTTCCGGCATAGGCATAATTCCCATACTGGAATTTTTGAATGGTAGTATCAGTAAATTTTTGAGGTACCCATGTTATTCCACCGTTTCTTGTTGTAAAAACCAATCCTTTTTCTTTGAATGTTACTCCGAAATCCTTGTTATACCATGAAGTTAGAAAAGTACTACTTTTGTTGGATATTAATTCCCACGATATGCCTTTATTTGAACTTTTGTATATCGTCTTATTTGAACCGACAGCAACAATTAAACTATCATTAATAAATTTAAAATCACTAAATGGTTGATTTATTACATACCTTCTCACAATATCGGATGTTATAGTTGTATAACCGCCATTTTCATATTTTGATAGACTTGGTGTTGTCAACATATACTGTGGGTAAAATATTTTTTGAGCCAAAGTGAATATTGAATTATTATTAACTCTGAAAAGACCGAAATTCTTTGCCATTATAACCCATTGTCTAATATTGCTTGAAGACTCAAGTATGTTATCCCCTGAAGATACAAAAAAAGCGGAATTTCCGCATTGAAAATTATTAGGAATTTTACAGTTCTCACATTGTCCACTATTTTTGAAATCCATATACGACTTGTCACTTTTATCTTTTATATTTTGAACATAGACTAATCCTGTATCTGCCGGTAAAATGAAATAACCATTGAAAATTCCTAATTCCGTTGGTTTAATTTTTAATTTAAATTCAATTTTTTCAACTTCTGTAGCATTTTTATCATAACAAATAATCATACTATCTGACAAGGCATACATTTGGTCTTTATAAAACTGAAAATCGTATAAATTATGGGAAGTACCAGTTAGCGACCAATACTTCCCTTCAGCCAAAGAATGAATGATATTTCCGTTATTAGTTATACCCCAGAACTCACCATTAATATTTATTATTTTTAAGACAGTGACAGTATCATGCGAAAATGGCAATTGCTCCCAGGTATTTCCTAAGTCAGAGGAACGAAGTAAAATACCGTTCGTTCCATAGCAAATTATACACGAAACACTTGATGTAATTCCGTAGAAATCTGACATCATTGATTCGTATTTTAAATCAGTAGTGCCCCAGACTAATGAAAAATTTAGTAGCAATATTAAAATTATTCTATTCAATTCTAGCTCTTGTTCTTATGGGCATGCTTGAAGGAAACACTCACTCGTCCAATTATCATCAAATGTATATCCGGCTGGTGGAATGGGAACCGATACAGGACATTCAGAGTTACCCGATGAAGTATATGAAACTAAATATTTATCCGGCTTAGGTGGATGAAACTCATAGTGTGCACAAACTCTATATTCTGCAATACATATTCCATCTTTATTAGGACATTGAATCATCATTCCTGAATGCGTCTGCCCAAAGTTTTGAATTGCCACACAGATAGAAGTTGTTACCATTATTGTGAAATATGCAGGCCCTCCTTGCCCTCCATTACAAGGTGGAAGCATATAATGATCAGCAAACCATTTTCTAATTGCTTCAAGTTCAGCTTCATGAAAAACATTTGGAAAAGTTTGAATGATAGTGGTGCCGCATTCTTGTTCTATATAACAACCAGTAATCAGTGTATGATAAATTCCCAATGGATCTAACATCCAACAGAAATATACAGTGAAATTGCATTCAGTACCATCGTAAGGTATAGTGAAATTTCTTGATTCTGATTGCCAACCTAGTGGGCATTGTGCATTAAGAGAAGAATAAAAAATAGCAAGACAAAAAATTATAGCAAACGGAAGATAAATCTTTTTCATTTTGTTCTCCTAAAATAAATTTAGTTTAATTTATTTATTTAATAGTATTTTTGCATTCGATAAACCACAATTCAGTGAATTAGTTATGTGGTTTATTACCTGTTCAGCCGGAGGGCCTGCTTTCCGGCTGTGCTATTTATTATGCCCCGTGATGCAATTGTGTTGCAGTCAGATTGAATTTTTCAAATCCGACATTCACCAAAGTTTCATAGGCAATTTTCTCCTGTTTTTGTTTGAAATTATTTTTTCAAATCGTTATTTCAGCAACAGCATTTTTACAAATGCAAAATACAAAAAATAATTTATTAAATACAAAAAATAATTTATTAAATACAAAAAATAATTTATTAAATACAAAAAATAATTTATTAAATACAAATATATTTAGTATCTGTTAAATTCGTGTTGTTGTGCTTGTGATAGTCTGCTGATTATGTAGGTTTAATCCTTTATCCGTGTTCCTACACTGAAGTATAGGGTTTTTTCAGCAATTGATTTTGGAAATATTTTTTATATTTTGAAAAATATTCAATTTCTACTTTATCAAAAACAGTTAGCTCTGTTTCGTGGTATGAAAAAGTTATTGTTTCATCATTGTTTTTGTAATTTCTTCCCATGCACTATCTATATGCCGTTTCTCAACAAGATTTTGAGCAATAACAAAACGCAAGGTATATTTCCCTTTCAGCTTTGTATGAGTCATGAAGAGTTTACCGGATTTATTCAGATTTTTGAGAAGTTGTTCATTTATTATATTCAACTTTTCTTCATCAAGTTTGCCGGGGTTGAATCGGAAACATACAACATTTAGATTAACCGGAACAAGAAGCTCTATATCATTTCTTTTGTCAAGTAACGACACAAAGTAATTGGTAAGTTCCAAATGATGCCGGACTTTATTTTTTAATCCTTCTACTCCGTAACTTTGAATCACGAACCAAAGTTTCAAAGCTCTGAATCTTCTGCCGAGCGGAATCCCCCAGTCGCGGTAGTTATTAACATGGTCGTCAACGCCGGTTTTAAGATATTCGGGCATAATCTCGAAAGTTCTTATTAGTGCTTCTTTGTCCCGAACAAAATAAGCAGTGCAATCGAAATTTGTGAGCATCCATTTATGAGGGTTGAAAACAAAAGTATCAACAAATTCAATTCCTTCAATCATCCACCTGTACTCCTCCAGCAGAAGTGCAGTTCCGGCAAAAGCGGCATCCACATGGAACCAGACACCATATCTCTGAGCAATTTCACCGATTGTTTTCAGATTATCTATTCCCGTAGAACCTGTTGTTCCGAGAGCGGCGATTACAGCCAAAGGAGTGAAGCCGTTAATAATATCTGTCTCAATTTGAATTTCAAGCTCATCAGTGAGCATTGAGCAGTTTTCATCAACCGGAATTTTTCGCAGATAATTTTTCCCGATGCCGGCAATTTTAACAGCTTTTTCAATTGAAGAATGAGCCTCCGACGAGCAATAGACAGTAAACATCTGCGATTCGTAGCCGTTTTCATTTATTGAATATAATGAATATTTTTCTCTGGCTGTAAGGATTGAACATAAGGTCGCAGTTGATGCAGTATCCTGAATAACACCCGCAAACTCTTCAGGCAAACCGAGCATAAGTTTCAGCCAGTTCATTGTTTTTTCTTCAAGTTCAGCCGCGGCGGGGGATGTCTGCCAAATCATACATTGAGCACCCAAAGCAGAGGTCAGCATTTCACCTAAAATTGAAGGGAAACTTGTACTCGCCGGAAAATAGCCAAAAAAAGAAGGATGTTGCCAATGAGTTATTCCGGGCATGACTTTTTGGTTGAATTCTTCGATGGTTTTTTCAAATGGGATAGGATTATCAGGGGGTACATCAGAAAATTGCGAAAATATTTCACCCGGCTTTGTTTGTGCCAGAACCGGATATTTTTCAATTTCGGTGTAGTAATCAGCTATAAGGTCAACAAGCTCGTGAGCATGTTTTTTAAATTGGTTTATTTCCATAGGTAATCAGTTAATAATTTTATTCAAAATTTACATAATTTCAGTTTTTAAATATACTAATAACTGAAGTATTCTCATATTAATAATTTATCATAGATACAAAAACAAAAATATCAGGGGAACAATTAAGCCCAACGCGGTTAGAATTGTACCCCGCCATTTTAATCCGCTTTTCCCTTTGACTATGAATAATCCAGAAATTGCGAGAAAAGTGAGAGCCACACAAAAAATATCAGAAAACCAAGTCCATAGCTCACCGGGGTTGTAGTGAAGGAAGTTCACTTCTTTCAATATCGGTCTTGGTTTAATTGTTTCCAAACTCGATTCACCTGTTTTCAGGTCAACCGAAACACTACCCCAGTTGACGAAAATCCTCATAGTGCTGTCATTTGGAAAGTAATGATTCTTATAGTGACCTTCCTCGCCGGCAATTTCCAAAATCTTCTCAATTTGCTGTTGATTAATATCTTTTTTTTCAAAAGTTCTACTGAGTGAAAATTCATGATTTTTTATTGAATAATTGGGATTCCAATCTTTTCTGTGGTTGATTGCAATGCCTGATATGGCATAAATTAGTGTCATACCAATGAAAAAATAGCCTAAATCGCGGTGAAGAACTCGGTTTAATCTGTATATTGTCATAAATATTAGGTTTGTGAATAACTAAAATAACGGCGATTGAACAAAAAGAAACAATCGCCGTTAAGATTAATAATAAATCAAGTTTTATATTGCCTTAACTTCAGTGCAAGTCATAGAATAAAAAGAGACATAACCTTTTTTACTTTTTGAAATCTTTGCTTTCAAATCATTAACTTCTTTCATCCCGTCTTCTATTCCACAGGTTTTTGCTCCTGATTTTTTTTCTTTTGCAATATCCTCTTCCATTGTCGCAACGTAAGCCATATCAATACGTTCTTCTTCCAGAGTGCCTGTTACTTTTACGTTGTTTCCTTCGAGTTTTTTGTCAAAAGCAGGTATTTTATCCGATGTAAATATCTGGAATTTGTCGCTTTGACTTTTTCCGACGATGAACATCTTTTTACCGCTATGAGCACAAACATGAATGCACAAACCCTGCACAGTAACATTGCCCGATTTGTAAACAAAATCCTCTTTGCCCAAATCTTCCACCGTCAGCACTTTATTCTCGGCAACAGCTTTTGGAGTGTCGCCGGATTTCTTCCCACAAGAAATAAACAATACGCTTGCAAACAGAATAACAGCTAAAAATCTAATCATTTCATTTCCATATTTAATTAAACAAAATACTCAGATTCAAAATTATGATTTATTTAATGAAATACCAAATCAAATAAAAGACTTAGAGCGTGAACCATAATTAAAACTCAAAACTTGAAATATTCATACCAGTAGATGTATTTGGCGTAAATTATTTTTCTCATAGTTTACTGCACAATCAATTTAAGCATTTGATTCTGTCCATTCATTGTAACAAATATAAAGTACATTCCTGAATTAAGATTATTTGATTCTAATTTAAGTTTGTACTTTCCTTCATTGTAAAACTCAAGATTATCCGAACTCAGAATTTGACCTAATGAATTCAAGATACTGATTTGAACTTCTGAGTTAAATGATGCTTCCAGTTCGAGAAATAAATCTTCATTCCGGCTGATGACATTCTTTAACAATCTGCAAAATAATTTATTTGGAAGATTTGAATCAAAAATTGCATTTACTGATTGATTCTAAAATGTTTTATTTATAAATTGAGGAACCGAATAAGTTACATTCTTGGATGGTAAACTCTTATCAATAAAATAGTCAGTTAAATCCATAAGCATAATCAATCGGCAGAGCATCAAGTTTCTTTTCCCCAGTTATACCACGGTCAGGTCTTGTCATTGGTTCAACTTTATATCTTACAGGCGAGAATCCGATTAATGAATCTTTAAAAAAAGGTTGCCAAAAAGGTCAGTTTTTCTTGGATAGTAGTTCTAATTTTCGCCTTGGTCTGTTGATTTAATGATTTAGGTCAAATTGTCAGAACTATTTGCAGATATTATTATTGCTGAGGCATCGGGTACTGAAAAAAAGTCATACCCCATCCGGAATAAATAACGATAACACATCACATCCCGAAAGATTCTATTACCGCGTTAGCGGTTTTATTCTTCTTTAGTAGCAATTCGTATATTCATTCTTTTATGTAATCCCTACGCGAAATTGGATATTTCTTCTTCAAAATTGCATTGCATCCTCAAAATAAATTATGCAGAAGATGCAATTATTATTTATCTAACCAATTGATATTATTTCAAATAACGAATTTTTCCCAATTGCATCTTTGAATGCAAAAAGATGCAAAGATGCAATTTTTGGAAGTTTTTCATTCTTCTAATTCCCGGAGGGAATGAATATTTGTAACACATAATACCACCCAAGATTCATTAACCCCAGCGGGGTTAAATATAAAAAGACGACAATTTTTCGTTTTATATGCTTTCACTACGTGATAGAAAAGCATAGGGGGTATTTCGCTGTTACAAATATTATTTCGCTACGCGAAATCGGATTTTTCATCTTCAAATTTGCATTGCATCATCAAAATAATGATGTAAAAAATGCAATGCAATAATCGCTTAACCTATTGATATTATTTCAAATAACGAATTTTTTCCAATTGCATCTTTGAATGCAAAAAGATGCAAAGATGCAATTTTTTACCGCCCTCTCAATGAATGAAGAGGGTTAGGGTGAGGTTGACTAACTTTCAAAGAACGACTTCAAAAGGAATAAACGAATGGAATGATTATTTATTGCTATAGGAATGAGGTAATAATATACAATGTAGTTTATCTTACAGGAGAAGAAAAATAAATCTCTTTAGTCATCTTCTTGGCTTTGGTTTTCCAGGACAATACTTTTTATATTCGCATAACCTTAATACTTCATTGAAAATGTCATCTGAAAATTTTATAGTTTTGCCGTCAAAGAACATACTTCTTGTATTCAAACAGAAGGTATGCTTTATTCTCTTTTTTTTAAAAAATTCTACTTTAATTCTAATATTTGGTGTTCTGGGTTGTTGGTATTCAGCCTCATTAATTAGTTCAATTAACTTTTTAAAACTTTGTTTATGTGTTAATGCTCTCATATTTAATGAATTAGAGGCTTTAAATACTTTCTTAAAATCAGTATATGAATTTGTATCTTCACAATAAATGCTAGAAAAAGTTTCAGTCTCTAAGTCCGTAAAGTAAATGATTATTGAATCAATTTCTTGATATTTTATTTTCTTCTCAGATAGCACGTTACCTGATACAAGGAATAATAAAATCAAGGTAAGATATATTCTTCTTTTCATTTCGCTATGTCTCCGAACTCCGAAGTTCTTTAATTTTTAAAGTAGTGCTTCAAAATAAAAATCAAAGATACAAAATTCTCTACAGTTTATCAATGAAATTGATGTTCGTTGCAAAGCTCTATTCTTTTTCTTACTGTCCGGATTTCATTGTTACTTTGAAAGTTGTGCCGATGTCGGGTTGACTCTGCACAGTGCAGTCGCCGTTGTATATTTGGGCAATCTTCTTAACGGTCGAAAGTCCCAGACCACTGCCAAGTATGTGTTTGGTCTTTTGATTCTTGATGCGGACAAATTCTTTGAATAGCTTTTCGGTTTCGTCCGGCGACATACCGATGCCCGTATCCTTGAACTCCAATTCCACTGAATCAGTGTTGCGGGAAAAATTGATGTCCAAATCTCCGCCGTCGCGATTGTATTTCACTCCGTTGGAAACCAAATTGTTGAAGATAATTTCCATTTCCTGTTTGTCCGAAAAGAACATGAAAGGAGATTCTGCATTAAGCCTTACTGTGATACCGCGTTTTTGGGAATCGGGAAGCATGGTTTCGATGGACGATTTGGCAATATCAAACAAATCAACTTCTTTCAAATCACGCTGACGGTTTCCTGATTCAATTTTTGTCATTTCCAGCAAATCGGCAATCAGCTTTCTCATCTGGTCAATGCGTACCAGACAGCGGTTAACCGAATCGTCGTAGGTGGAAAGTTCGGTGCCGAGGGTTTTGTCCTGAAGCATGTAAAGATAGCCTTCGATGGCTCCGAGAGGAGCTTTCAGCTCGTGCCCCAAAACAGAAATAAACTGAAAACGAACCTGTCGTTTTTCAGCATTCAGCTTTTTGACGTGGCGGGCTAAAATCAAGCTCTGAGCGGCTTTGCTCAAAGTTGCCCTGAGTTCCTGCGGAGTGAAAGGCTTTGCAAGAAAATCGAAAGCTCCAGACTTTATGGCACTTACGGCTGTGTCCAAAGCGGCATAAGCCGTAACCATAATTGCAAGGGAGTCCTCAAGATTGGGCGAAATCTGCTCTAAGATGTCCAAGCCGTTAATATCGGGCAACTTATAGTCCAGCAGAATGATGTCGGGGCGGTTTGCATTCACTTTTGCGATAGCCGTAGCACCATCTTCGGCAGTATCAACAATGAAACAAATCTCTTCTTCGATATCATCGAGTTTTAGTCTGAATTTCTCCAAACTACGCTGAATGCCGCTTCTCATGCCGGCTTCATCGTCAACGGCAAGAACCTTCAGTTCGTACATAATCTACTTTTTTCTACAGTGGTAAGTGCTTTTGAATTTCGTGCATTAACTGTTCGAAACGGATTGGTTTGTTCAAAACCGCATCGGCTTTAATCCAGCGGCGTTCTTCCTCTGTGTCGGTATAGAAGCTGAACCCGAGTTCGCTCGTAACGCCGGTAATGATGATAACAGGGATGAGCGGGTCTTTTTTCTTAATGTGGTAAGAAAGTGAAAATCCGCCGTCGAGGTTTTCCATCATCAAATCGGAAACGACAACGTCAGGTCTGGTTGTTTTCAAAATCTTCTCGGCGGCTTCCTGCGAGTCGGCAGTAATAACATTGTAGCCAACAGCCTGAAACTGCAGTTCGAGTTGATTCAGTAAATCTAAATCGTCATCAACAAGCAAGATAGTTCTTTGAACTTTATCAGTATCCATAATTTCTCCAAATATACTTTTTTATATCTTTCTATTTATACAGAATACAAAATTATGAAAATAATAATTAATTAAAAGGTTTAATTGATAATTTTTTTTCAAGATATTTACGATTTTTTGATTTTCAGCACCGTATAACCGCTTGCCAGGCGTTCACCAATGGCATAGTAGCCTCTGTCGGCAGAATTATAGGTAAATGGTTTTACTTTGTTAATATCGGGCAATCCCTTCTCGTTCAAAGCATCTTCGTCAACCAGCACATCCATTATTTCGCCGATAAATTGTGTGTGAATGCCGATTTCCACGATTCTGATTACTTTGCAGAGCATTGACATCGGAAATTCTTTGATGTACGGTGCATTAACAATCTCACTGCGAACTGCTGTCAGTCCCGTTTCAAAAAACTTATCCTTCTCCCTTCCTGAAATAACTCCTGCCAAATCGGCTTCTGCGATATAGTCGGTCGAGGGTGTATTAACCGAAAAAGCCATGTTTTTCATAAGGCAGTCGTAGGTGTAACGCTGTTTCCTTACTGAAATGGCTATGCACGGAGGCTCACTGCAACAAATCCCTCCCCAGGACACCGACATCATATTCGGTTTGTCGTGAGCATCGTAGGTTGCAATAATCATAACCGGATGAGGTAAAATAATCGTTTTTTTTCCAATTGATTTTTTCATATTTTTTCCCGAAAATATTATTCAGTGATAAACTCAATATCGTCAATATTTTTCAATAATTTAATCGCAAGATAATCGCAAACCATATAACCTCTTTTGGTTAATGAATATTTGCTCTTTTTGGACGTTACTAAACCTTCCTCAATAAATTGCTTTAATTCAGTTTCCAGCTTTTCTTTGGTATTCCCGCCGAAATCATTTTGTAACCTGTCCAAATCAATCCCATCGGCACGCAAACCCAAATAGATTTGTTCCTCGAAACGGTTCTTCGCTGTCAGAGTCTCACTACCGGTACCGGGAAGTGTATTTATTTTAAGATGATTGTAGTATTTTCGGAAGTTTTTAACATTCCAATATCTTACATTATCCAGATATCCATGTGCCGAAGGACCAAATCCGAAATATTCATGACCATGCCAGTAAATCAGGTTGTGAAGGCATTCTTTTCCGGGCTTTGCAAAGTTCGAAACTTCGTATTGTCCGTAGCCTGCTTTTTTGAGTGAATCAATTATTAATTCGTATTGATTAGCATCAACTTCCTCGTCAATTTTTCGGATTATCCCAAAAAGATATTCTTTGTAGAGCGGTGTATCTGGTTCGTAAATCAGGCTGTAATAGGAAATATTTTCAGGTGCAAGCCGAATTGCCTTATCAATGGAATACTTTAAAGAATCCATGGTTTGCATCGGTATTGCAAAAATGAGGTCAAGGCTGATATTTTTGAAACCCGCTTCACGTGCATTATGGAATGTTTCGATGGCTTCGCTGGAATCATGTATTCTTTGCAGAAATTTTAATTCATCATCAACAAACGATTGCACTCCAATGCTCAAGCGGTTAACTCCAAGATTCCTGTATTGAATCAGACGCTCTTTGATAGCTGTTCCGGGATTGCATTCAAGAGTAATCTCAGCATCCATTTTGATAGTGAATGCTTTGTGCAAAGATTCGAATATTTTCCCGAGATTCGCTTCTGAAAGCAATGAGGGAGTACCGCCGCCGAAAAATACCGTATCAATTTCTTTCTTTTCGGGAAATGCATCGGAACGGATTTTAATTTCGCGGCAAATCAATTCCGTGAACGAATTTAGTCCGGCAAGATTAGTTTCAGAATAGAAGTCGCAATAGAAACATTTTCTGACGCAGAACGGGATATGTAAGTAAATACCTGTCATATAACTGATGTTTCTCTGATTACCTTACCGTAGCCCCAATGCCGATGTCATCTTTTTCGGGCACAACTATGACTAATCTTCCGTCTTCCGAATTTGCAGCTAAAAGCATACCCTGAGATTCTTCTCCCATAAGTTTAGCCGGTTGGAGATTAGCAACAATGACAATAGTTTTCCCGATTAATTCTTCAGCCTTGTAATGTTCGGCAATTCCGGCAAGAATTTGTTTTTTCTCGCCGCCCAGGTCAACCTGAAGCTTTATTAATTTCTTGGATTTTTTAACATTTTCAGCTTGCAAAATGACTGCTGTTTTCAATTTGATTTTTGAAAAATAGTCAATAGTAATCAAATCTTCAGCAGGCAGAGCCTTGTTTTCATCGTTTTTATCGCCAAGCTTGGCAATCTGAATTGCAATTGTTTCATCTTCGATTCTCGGGAATAAGATGCTTGTTTCGCCAATTTGCAATCCTTCGGGCAAAAGCGGATAAATGCAGTTTTTCCAAAAATCTAATCTTTTTGTTGCGTGGTTCGGTTCACCTGCATCATCGGGAAGTGAAAGGAACTTTCTGATTTTCTTGCATGAAAATGGTATAACCGGAGCAAACAGAACCGACAGCGAACCTGCCGTCTGAGTGCAGATATAAAGTGATTTAGCGGCTCTTTCAGGGTCGGATTTGATTGTTTTCCATGGCTCTTCATCATTGAAATATTTATTTGCGGCACGGGCAACATTCATTGTCTCGGTGATAGCATCGCGGAATCTGAATTTAGAGTAAAGCTCGGATATTTTACTTCTTCCGTTTATCAAAGCAAAAAGCATGGCTTTGTCATTTTCGGAAAAGACATCAGTAACAAAATCACTTGAATAGGAATTTTTGTTATTCTCGAAAAATTCTGCCATTCGCTTCCACTCAGGTATGATATTCTTGTAATTATCAGGGAGAGTGGGCATTTCATTGTTGAAATTTTTCTGGATGAAAAGCAGAGTCCTGTTCACGAAATTGCCCAAAATTGATGCAAGTTCATTATTGTTTCTTGCTTGGAAATCTTTCCATGCAAAATCGGAATCCTTGCTTTCGGGGAAATTCATCGCTAAAGTGTATCTTAGTGCATCAACAGCCCATGGTTCAGGTAAATCCGAAATAAAATCCCGAAGGTCAATACTCCAGTTGCGGGATTTCGAAAATTTTTGTCCTTCAAGATTCAAAAATTCATTAGCAGGTACGTTTGAAGGTAAAATGTAGTTTTCGCCTTTTGCGTGCAAAAGAGCAGGGAAAATCAATGTATGAAACACAATGTTATCTTTCCCGATGAAAGCAATGTATTTAGTTTCATCATCCTGCCACCATTTTTTCCAATCGTCTTCCTTGCCGAGCTTTTTGTGTTCCTGCTGTAAAGCCCAGATTTTAGTATTGGAGATATATCCCAATACAGCTTCAAACCATACGTAGAGTGCTTTCCCTGTGGATTTTTCCTTTGGTATTCCGGGAATATCGTCAATTTTAACGCCCCACGACATATCGCGGGTAATTGCTCTTTCGTTCAAACCCTGTTTCAGCCAGCTTCTGGTTTGCTGAAGAACATTATCTTTCCAGTCGCCGCTGTGGCTTTCGATATACTCTTCCAAAAACTTCTGGAACAAATCGAACCGCATATACCAGTGAATTGTCTTCTTGACGATTGGAGTTTCGCCGGAAACAAGACTTTTGGGACTTTTCAGGTCGAGTTGGTTATAGTAAGCTCCGCAACTGTCGCACTGGTCGCCGCGTGCATGGTCGTGTCCGCAGTTCGGGCAAATACCTTCAACGTATCTGTCGGGCAGAAACATATTCGCCTTGGGGTCGAAAAACTGCTCTTCTTCTTTTTCGTTCAGCAAGCCTTTTTTAAGGAAATCAGCAAAAAATTCTTTTGCTGTATTATGATGAATCGGGTTCGAGGTTCTTGAGTAAATATCGAAAGTCATTCCGAATTTTTCAAAAGCTTCTTTATTGGCATAATGATATTTATCTATGATATGTTCGGGTGTTGTTTTCTCTTTGTCGGCTGAAATCATAATTGCAACCCCATGCTCGTCGGAGCCGCAAACCCAGAGCACTTCTTCACCGGAAAGTCTTAAAAACCTGGAGTAAATATCGCCGGGGAGATATGCTCCGGCACAATGACCAAGATGCAGATAGCCGTTTGCATAGGGCAGTGCCGATGTAACTAATGTTCTCTTCATGTTATGTAACCTTAAACTAATTTTCTTTTTATTGTATAATATATTCTGCTAAAATACGCTTTTCGTCAGGTTTATCCAAAATCGCCCGATTAATACTTGCTTATGTGCTTTCTTTTCATAAAGTCCACTATCTCTTTAGCGGCAGAAGAATTACCTTTTCTGCAAATCAGCAAAGCATCTTCGCTGTCAACAATGATAAGATTTTCCACTCCTACGGTTCCGATTGTTTTATCATAAGAACTGATGAAGCAGTTTGAAGTATCTATCGCAATAACGTCCCCTTCGATAACATTGTTTCTGCCGTCCTTCATTGTCAGGCGGTACAGTTCATCCCAATTGCCGACATCACTCCAACCGAATGAACCCTCAACCACATAAACATTTTTTGCTTTTTCGAGAATTGCATAGTCAACAGATTCGGAAAGTATTTGTCTGTAAACATCCTGAACAGCCTCCGAATACATTTCCTTACCGACAAATTTTCTCAATACTTTAAACAACTGGTCGTGCTCGGGCAGATATTTTTCGAAAGCCTCCCAGAAAGTATCCGCTCTCCATGTGAAAATACCGCTGTTCCAGAGGAAATCCCCCGAATCAATGAATCTTTGAGCAGTATCTTCGTCGGGCTTTTCTGCAAATGTTTTGGTATGGCGGATTCCGAATTCAAAGGCTTCGCCAAGGTCTCCGGGTTCATCATCCACCTGAACATAGCCAAAACCCGTTTCGGGGCGTGTGGGGTGGATTCCGATTGTCGCAATGCACTTTCTGTCCAGTGCAAGTTTGCCTGCAACATTCAAACTGTTGTGATACTCCCTTACGTTATAAATCACATGGTCAGCGGGCAGAGCATAGACAACAGTTTCAGGAGAAATTTTTTCACTGATTTGCGTAAGACTCAAAGCAAGACACGGGGCAGTATTTTTTCCGTATGGTTCAAGGATAATGTTCTCTTTGGGAAGTAGCGGAATTTGGTCGTAAATCAGTTCCGAGTAGCTTTCGGCGGCAACAATGTAAATCTCTTCGGGGGAAAAACAAGGCTGAAGACGGGCAACAGTATTTTGAATCATGGTCCCATCGCCAATCAGATGAATAAACTGCTTGGATTGTTTTTCGGTGCTTCTGGGCCAAAGACGTGCACCCATACCGCCAGCCATAATAATAGCTACTTTTTGGAAATCAAATTGATTTGTAATATTCATATTTAATCCGATTAATATTTGCTTTATCAATAAATTACAAAATTAAGCAGATAAACATAAAAAATCTCGTTGATTTTTATAATTAGATGAAATGATTTTTTCGTATTAAGTTATTATGTTAATTTTGCTTTTTTAAAACTAACATTCGGAGAAAATTTTGTCGGGCAAAGATATTCCCGTCACTCAGGCAATTCGTTTTCTAAGAGAAAAGAAAATTGAATTTATTCCGCACCAGTTTAAATACGAAGAAAAGGGAGGCACCCGTCATACAGCATTAGAGCTGGATGTGCCGGAACACAACGTAATCAAAACCCTTGTCTTCGAAGATGAAACAGGTGATGGACTGATTGTCCTTATGCACGGAGATTTGGAAGTTTCAACAAAAGAACTTGCCAGAGAGCTCGGAGTGAAAACAATTTCTCCCTGCAATCAGCAAAAAGCTTTGAAACTTACAGGTTATCAATTCGGAGGAACAAGCCCGTTCGGGACAAGAACCGAATTACCTGTTTTTGCTGAGAAAACAATTTTTCTTTTAGAAAAAATTTATATTAATGGCGGCAAGCAGGGTTTTATACTTGAAATGAAACCCGAAGCAATAAAGCAAGTTTTGGATATTACTGAAGTTAGCTCCGCAATTAAAAAATAGTCAAAAAAATACAGTTTCGATAAAGCATATAAAAATGAACAATATAACAATCCACGAATATGAACCGAAATTCCGTCAGGAATGGGAAGACTTCGTTGATAAATCAAACAACGGAACTATGTTCCACAAAATGGCGTTTCTTGATTACCATCAGACCGGAAGATTTAATTTCTATCATTTGATGTTCCGAGAAAATAACAAACTAATTGGAGTGTTGCCAGGTGGATTGAAGGAAGAAGGCAGAGTTTTCTGGTCACCAACAGGAGCAAGTTACGGTTCAATAGTAACAGCTGATTTGCCTTTTGAAACGTGCCTGAGAATGGTAGATGCGATGATGGAATATTTCGACACCAAAAATTTCAAGGAAATATTTCTGATTCCGCCGCCTATTGTTTACTCCGGGAATATTTCTCAGCATATTGAGTATGCTATGCTTTTCCGCAAATTTGATTTTGAACTGCATTATATTTCCCATGCGATTGAACTAAAGCACGGAAAAGATTTTCTGAGTCATTTCGACAAAACCGCAAGAAAATCAATCCATAAAATTCTACGTGAAGGTAATCTAAAAATTTCGGACAGCATGGATTACGAGTCTTTCAACGATATTCTTCTGCAAAACAAAGCAAGACACGACGTTAAGCCTACTCATACACTTGAAGACATGCTGAAAATTCAACATCTTATGCCGGAAAGCGTTAAGCTGTTGATGGTTGAATACGAAGGCAAGGCGATTGCAGGTTCCTGGCTTTTCCTTTGCAATAATCAGGTTGTGTTGTGCTTCTACAATATGCTGCTTTACGAATACGAGCATTTGAAACCGATTTACCTAATCATGTACGAAACTGTTCGCTGGGCACACGAAAACGGTTACCGCTGGGTTGATATCGGGGTTTCTCAGGATACGAAAGCCGAAGACCCGATGACACCCTCTTTGAATCTTATTTACTTTAAAGAAAGATTCGACGCGAAAGGAATATTAAGAAGTACTTATCATTATAAATTCAGAGATTAAAATATTATCATGAACAATGAAGGTAAAACTTTCGATGTTTGCTTTGTTTTTTTTACGGAACTTGCAACAGATGCCCGAACGCTGAACTTTGCACGTACTCTTGTTAAAAACGGCAAATCTGTTTGTGTTGTAGCTATCGGGAATGAAAAAGATGTCCAAAAGTTTTCTGCTGAAAACATTAAACTATTTCCCGTTAAAAAGCCCGACAATAAAAAGTTCTGGGCAAAATGGATGGCTTATTTCGGTAACTCTTATCAATACAGAGAAGAAGCAAAGGCAAAACAATATTTCGGTATGGATCTGTATTCACTTTTTGTTGCACGACAACTTTCGAAATTGCACAAAGGAAAGTTGATATATGATTCAAGAGAAATTTACTCAGCTCTTGGTCCTTTGGCAGAAAATAAAATCAAGCAAAGAATTCTTTCGTTTTTGGAAAAAATCCTTGTGAAGCATACTTCCGAAATAATTGTTTCAGGAGAACTTGATGCCGAATATCTCAAGACATATTTCAAAGTGAAAGTTCCTTATCATGTATTTATGAATCTTCCGCCCTTTCGGGAACCATTGAAATCAGATTATATCAGAAAAAAATTTAGTATAACTGACGAAAAAACAGTTTTACTTTATCAGGGAATGCTTCTTCCGGGCAGAGGAATACTCGCAATAGTCCGGGCATTGCCATTTTTTGAAAATGCTGTTCTGGTACTTTATGGTGAAGGTTACTTTAAGCAGGATATCGCGGAGGAAGCGAATTTGCTTAATGTTCACCGCAGAGTTCATTTTGCGGGAGTTGCACCTTATGACGAACTTCATGAAATAACATGCTCGGCAGATATCGGACTTGTTTTTATTCAGCCGATTTCACTTTCCTACAACCTTGCACTGCCAAATAAACTTTTTGAATACTGCATGGCAGGAATTCCAAGCCTTGCAAGTGATTTACCTGCAATATCGAAAATTGTTGAAGAATACCATATAGGGAAACTTGTCCCACATAATGCTTGTCCGCAGGAATTGGCAGTTGCATTAAAACAGCTTGCAGGAAAAAAGGAAAATTATAAAGAAGCATGTTCGGAAGCATCGAAGATCTTTTGTTATGAAGCTCAGGAACAGAAAATCATGGAAATGGTTGATTGATATTAATACAGCCTGATGCCAAGAACAAATCCGAGCCAATACCTTTGCCGAAAGATTGTGCCGCAATCGCAGGGGCTGTCGTATTTGTAAATCAGTAGAGGATATATGAAATCTTCAGAATCTTCGGCTGATAAATAGGCATTAAATACAGGACCTCCAAATATGGATACTCCGAGTTTTCCACTTTTCCAAAGGAAAATTTCACTGATAATTCTCAATTTTGACATCATGTTCAGCATAGTAGAAAATTTATCGAATCGGTTTATTATTCCCTGAGAAGAAATGTCTATGTTCAAATAAAATGATTCGAACAATTCTTTCCGCCATCCGTACATTCCGCCGTAAGTAGCCATTGTTTTTCTTCCGCCTCTGATGCCGATAAACGGAGTATTATAGAAGCTCTCGGTACCTGATTTAGCACCCAGATAAAGAAAACCCTGCTCATCAACCCACAAATCAAAATCAATACCAACCTTTTGGACATAAGAAAATAGTCCTAATGGAACTCCTTCATTTTCTTCGGAGATATTTACAAGCCCGATTTGAATTCCCTTTTTCACTTTTTTGGCTTTGTTGAAAATCCCTGCTATCTGGATTCCATTCAGTTCACCCCCAGCGATATTTGAAATCCCTGCTACTTGAACACCGAGAACATTTTCACTGTTGTAATTCATTAATCCGCCAAATTCAAGTCCCGAAAGCTTTGCAGAGTTGCCGACAAGAAGATTCAAAGAAAAGTTATGAATGATTTTTTTTCCATCAGCTTGAAATGCACCAATGCCTATTCCGGGGATAAGAATTGCATCATAAGGCACATGAATATAGAAATTATTGTCTTTGGAATTGCTAACTGAATCCTGAGAAAAAATATTCTGAGAAAAGGAAATGAAGCAAATCAATAGAAAGAAAAAATGGTTGAGCATCTTTATTTTTTATTCGTTAAACACAATTTTGCTACACGAATCAACACAATAGAAATTTTTATGTGCAAAATATTTTGCGTGAACCCAATAAACAATTGATTACTAAGAAAAATAATTGATTCCGATTTTAGAAGGACAATCTATTAATCCATTGTTTTAAGTAATTTTCTTGTTAATTTTGAGTTTTTGTAATTTGCAGACTTTGAATCATTATTCACAAAAATAAATTACTATTATGAATCTTAAACCTATAATTTTTGGTATCATTGTTGTTGCCGCTTTTGGCTTACTTTTTAAAAATCTTAAAAAGCTGTATTCTTATCTTAAAATTGCTCAGCCCGAAGTACGCTGGGATAAGCCGATTGAAAGAATCAAGCACACCCTGAAAGTTGCCTTTTTCCAGACAATCATCTTAAGGGATAAGACTGCAGGATTCATTCATATTGCCATCTTCTGGGGGTTCAATGTCTTTATGCTTTCTGCATCCGAAGCAGTATTCCAGGGATTTTACAGTGATTTCAGCTGGTCGTTTCTTGGTCCTGTTTATGTAGTGATAACATTTACTACCGATATTTTTTGCGGCATTGTAATCCTTGCTATTTTTTGGGCATTAACCAGAAGGTTCATTTTAAAAGTTAAACGACTTCAGGGCGATGCCGAAGAGAAAAAAGATGCAATCATCGTACTTT
The DNA here is from genome assembly GCA_964606895.1 of uncultured Hyphomicrobiales bacterium. GTDB lineage: Bacteria > Bacteroidota > Ignavibacteria > Kapaibacteriales > UBA2268 > CAZSHX01. The sequence continues at coordinate 14,398 of CAZSHX010000045.1, read as the reverse complement.
CGTCAATTTTCATTATTGTAACGTCGCTGTTATTTGAAAATGCGGCATTATCCGTTCTTTCTCCTCTTTCCATTTTTGCAGGTCAGCCTTTGTCTGCCGCTTTAGGAAGTCTTTTCAGTATTGAAACAGCAACTATAGTTCATAATATTTCCTGGTGGGTGCATATTCTTGCGATATTCGCATTTATGAATTATCTCCCCTTTTCGAAACATTTCCATGTTTACACAGCCGTTCTGAATGTATTTTTCTCGCCCTTAAGTTTTCCGAACAAGGTAGAGAAAATTGATTTCGAAAAAGAAGGTATAGAAAAATTCGGCGTTGTTGATGTTGAAGATTTTGGCTGGAAAACCTTATTCGATGGTTATTCATGTACTCATTGCGGAAGGTGCGACAGCGTTTGCCCTGCAAATACTACGGGCAAAATACTCAGCCCACGCCACATAATTATTAGCATACGTTCCAGAACTCAGGACAAAGCACCATTACTTATCACCGAAATAACAGCCAAAAACCTTGCCGCTAATCAAGGCAAGGAATACGAACCGATAGCACTTTCAGAAACTGACCAAAGCCTTTTTGACAAGAAATTCATCGGTGAATATCAGAATGTTGAAGCTCTGTGGCAATGCACCACTTGCGGAGCCTGCATGAAGGAATGTCCCGTAACAATCGAGCATGTTCCTGCTATTATTAATATGCGCCGCTCGCTTGTCATGATGGATGCAAACTTCCCTGCACTTTTACAAAATGCGTTCAGCAATCTTGAAACAAATTCTACCCCTTGGGCGTTTTCTCCATCCGAAAGAGCCGATTGGGCAGAGGGAACAGGAGTGAAAACCGCTTCCGATAACCCGGATTTCGATGTCCTTTTCTGGGTTGGATGTGCAGGAAGTTTCGACGACAGAGCAAAGAAAATTTCAGTTGCTTTTGCAAAGCTGATGCAGATTGCAGGAGTTAATTTCTCGATTCTCGGAACAGAAGAACAATGCAACGGCGATATTGCACGACGTGCAGGAAATGAGTACCTTGCCGATATGCTGGTTAAAGGGAACATCGAAACATTAAACAGGTATAACGTTAAAAAAATTGTGACAATCTGTCCGCATTGCTTCAATACAATGAAAAATGAATATCCTGATTTTGGCGGAAACTATGAAGTGATTCACCACACTCAATTTTTAATGCAATTGATTGAATCAGGGAAAATCAGACTGAAAAAAGATGCATTGAACTTTGCTTACCACGATTCATGCTATCTTGGAAGATATAATAATATTTACGACGAGCCGAGAAAAATTCTCAACCAAATAGGACTCGTCAAAGAACCCAAAAGAACTGCGGATAAAGGTTTTTGCTGTGGAGCAGGCGGAGCCCAGATGTTCATGGAAGAAACCGAAGGAAAGCGTGTGAACATCGAGCGTACCGAAGAACTTCTTGCCACTGGAAGCAGTACCCTTGTTTCAAACTGTCCTTTCTGCATGACAATGCTCACCGACGGAGTAAAAGCCAAGGACAAAGTGGACGAAATCGCAGTTAAGGACATAGCCGAAATCATTCTGGAGAATGTTCAGGAGTAAGATTATCAAAAAATTAACATCAATATATCAATTGTCTGGCTCTATAAGTGCATCTCTCAAATCCTTGTATTTTTCAGTTAATTCCCTGAATATCTTAATAGGCATGAACTCCTGAATTTTTTTGGATAAAGTATGTAGGGTAATCGGTTTGGAAATAAAACCATTCGCACCATTGCGGTAAGTACTGGCAAGGATATTCTTATCCATATTGGCAGACATAATGATAATTGGCGTTTCGAAAGTATTATCAAGTTTTCGGAAAAGTTTGAGAAGAATATCTCCGTTAATATCAGGCAGATAGAAGTCAAGTAAAATCACAGAATACTCAATTTTCAATGATTCTTTGACAGCAGTATAAGGATCAAGAGCAGAAATGACCTTGAAACCCCAAAGATTGAGATGACGAGTCAATATCCTGCGAACCCACTGGTCATCATCAATAACCAATATATGTAAATTATCAATGTTATAAGCTTCTTCCATACTGCTTTTTCCTAAATGAACGTATCAATTGTTTATCTAGCGAAAAATGTGCCACATTCCACTGTTATAACTATCTGATTTTAAACGTAGCCATAGCTATAATTGCAAGCATAACTGCAATAATGTAAAAGCGAACAACAATCTTTGATTCATGAAGTCCAGATTTCTCGAAATGGTGATGCAATGGTGCGATTCGGAATATCCGCCTGCCTTCTCCATATTTCTTTTTTGTGTATTTGAAGTAAGAAACCTGTATGATGACTGATAGTGTTTCGGCAAAAAATACTCCGCCGAGGATAGGCAATAAAAATTCTTTTTTTATTAAAATGCACAAACCACCAATTGCACCTCCCAGTGCAAGCGAGCCGGTATCACCCATAAATATCTGGGCAGGATATGAGTTATACCAAGAAAAACCCAAAGCCGCTCCAACAAGAGCCGCACAAAATATAGTAAGTTCTCCTGAGCCTTGAAGATGTATAATTCCTAAATATTTTGCATAAAAAGCATTGCCGGTAAAGTATGTTATAAGAGCAAGCGTCAAAGCAACAACACCAACTGTCCCAATGGCAAGTCCGTCCAGTCCGTCTGTCAGGTTGACTGCATTTGAAGTAGCCGTCAGAATAAAAACTGTTATAGGAATATACAGAAGACCAAAGTCGAAGTTGAAATTTTTAGCAAAGGGAACAGTAGTCAATGTGTTGAAATAGTGGAAAGAATCAGAAAAAAGACCCGGGTAAAAATAAATTACTGAGCCGAGAATAAGCCCGATGGTAATTTGCCCTACAAGTTTATACCTTCCGATTAATCCTTTTTTGAGCTTTTTTATAACTTTAAGATAATCATCCAAAAAACCTACTCCGCCAAGGAAAGCGGTTACAAGCAATATCATGATAACATAGGCATTTTTCATGTTTGCCCAAAGCAACGTCGGCAATAAAAGTGCCAATAGAACAATTAAGCCGCCCATCGTGGGAGTTCCTGCTTTGCCGGCATGGTGGCCTACTTCAGCAAGTTCATGCTTAGCTTGTTCCCCAATCTGGTTGCGTTTTAGAATGGCTATAATTCTGGGTCCGGCGATGAAGGCTATCAGCAAAGCAGTTATAGCCGCCGCCGCCGCACGGAAAGTTATATACTGGAAAACGCCGAATCCCGGCGGGTGAAACATGTATTCAATCCATTCAGCAAGAAAATATAACATCTTTTTTCTTTTGGTAACTAAATATAAGTTGCAAATTTAATCACCTGCAAGCAAACTAACAAAGAACATTTTTATTCGGGTAAGATTCTCAAAAATAAAAGTAAACAAAAGAATGAATTTTATAAATATTTTGAATGATATATCAAGAACTAATCAAAATCAAAGATTTTTTTCTTAATTTTGTTGTTTTTATTATTGTTGAAATTTAGTATATAGTTATGAGCAAAAAGGAAGAGAAGGATAAGAAAGCAAGAGGTTTGCTTTTTTTTATATATTTTGTATCTTTTATAGTTCTTGCAGTCATTGTTTACACAATGTTCTTCAATGAAAAGGCTGTTGAACCTTTAAACAATCAGTTTACTACTGAAGATTCTTTGAAAAAAGCAAAAGCTGACGAAAAATATCAGGCTGATTTGCTGAAAGCATCAACAAGCAAGGATGATTCTAACTTTACAATTATTCGCGTCAGCGATACTGCTAATCTGAATGTACCTTACGGAATCGACAACAAAGCCGGCAAAAGCATAAAAAGAGTTTTTACAGGCAGAAGAATTAATATCGCAATTACCGGTCTTGACAACAGAATCGGTACGCGTTCAAATCATGCTGATGCAAATCACGTTATGTCTATACTTATTGACAGCGGCTTGATTGAAATTACATCAATACCCAGAGATACTCCTGCTGATGCAGGAATGCCTGATACATCAGGTCAGAACAAACTTACTATTGTTCGTTCAGCAAAGGGCAGGGAAGCTTACCACAAAGAACTTGCAACGATTGCAGGACTTGATAAAATACATTATTATGCCGAAGCAAGTTTTTCGCAGGTTATGGGATTAATAGAATTTCTTGGTTTCAAAGATTCAAAATCAACTTTACAGGTTCTTCGTTCCCGAACCGGACTCGGCGGAGACGATTTTCAAAGATGCTATAATCAAGGGCAGTTTATTCGCCAGATGTTTCTGAAGCAATTCAGTAAATTCGATGGAGTTTTGGGCGAAATCATGATTCGCGGCGGATTGGCATTAGTAGAAACTAACCTCAACACAGCAATCCTAAAAGATATTATTGCAAAACTCAAAGCACATGGATTCCCAAAATCACCCGATGATATTTCCAACAGAGTCAGACCTCCAATGGGAAATCAATTCAAAGTATATGATTTTACAAGTGAATCCACAATTAAAAGCTTAAGGCAGAAAATTGAAAGATTTAATGCCGAACGTGGAATGGATACAATCAAAGCCGTTACCAATGTTTCAAAAATTCTTTGGAGTTTGCTAAGAAGTTCATCTCAGGATACGGCAAAACGACCTAACAATGTAATCAAAAACCTTTCAACTTATTTTGACCAGCACGCTTGGTTGCAGGTGGAGAACAAGAAAGAAAGAGATTCAATTCGTGAGCAGTTTTGTATTTTGCTTAAATCTGCATATATTAAAAAGAAGCAATTCGATAAAGCAACACGGGTTCAGGAAATTATAGATGCAGAAAAATCATTATTTCATAAGAAAGAAAGCTAAAAGGCAATTGGATGAAAACTTTACTTCTCGTAAGACATGCAAAATCATCATGGGATGACGGAGTTTCAGATTTCGAACGACCGCTGAACAGAAGGGGAAAAGAAGATGCCCCATTTATGGCTGTTCATATTCAAAAAACAGGATTAATCCCTGACTTAATGGTTTCAAGTCCTGCAAATCGAGCTTTAACAACAGCAGGAACTTATGCAACAACTTTCGGTTTAGATGAGGATTTAATTGTCAAAGAGTCAATAATCTATAATGGTAGCTACAAAGAAATAATTAAATTAATAAAAAATTTCGATAATAAACTTGGTTGTGTTTTTCTCTTCGGGCATAATCCTGATATAACCTATCTTGCTAATCAGCTGACGGGTAATTTCATAGATAATATCCCAACATGTGGAAATGTCTGCATTGAATTCAATACAGACAGCTGGGCTGAAATAAGCGAAGACAACGGAAAAATGCTGTTTTTCGATTATCCTAAGAAATACAAAATTTAGTCTGATGCATATATTTTTTCTGATATTATCAATAGTTCTTATCTCTGTCGGACAAGTCCTGCAAAAAAAAGCAACACAGTCTGAACCATTTGTTAATTTGCCTAAGGATCATCGTCTGTATTCGGTTTTAACTTATAACTTTCTTTTGTCAGTCATTGCTCAGATTTTGTCAACGGTTTTCTGGATTTTTGCTTTATCGGGAATAGAGCTAAGCATAGCAAATCCTTTGATGAGTTTGAGTTATGTGATCGTCATGATTAGTTCAAAAATTATTTTCAACGAAGATATTCCTCTTAGAAGGTGGTTTGGGATTGCTCTAATCTCCTTGGGAATTATTATAATTTATAATTCATAAAATGAAATCAATAATTAAATATGAAATTGTTGCAGTGATTTCAATTGTTATTGCCGTCTTCGGACAGCTTTCCATGAAATGGGGATTATCTCAATTTTCGGGTACATCGCCATTAGATTTGAATTTGATTTCAAGTAATTTTTTGAATCTTTATGTGATTTTAGGTTTACTTTGCTATGCAATCGCAATGTTTATATGGCTTTATGCTCTGAAAGGGCTGCCTCTGAGCTACGCTTACCCGATTCAAAGCATCGGGATTGTTCTGATTTTTCTTTTTTCGTGGCTTTGGCTTAAAGAAAGCATTTCAATAGCAAGGTGGACAGGCTTGATTATCGTTTTAACAGGAATCTATTTTCTAACAAGTAAAAAAAATAAGGTAAAAAAATGAGAAACACGACTTTTAGTGATTTGAAAATATTAGTTAAAGAAAACCCCTGGGTTTTGGCATTGATTGCAATTGCATTATATTCTTTAGCATCTGTCTGCTACAATTCCGTTTCTGTAATTGAAGCACAAACTCTGCTTTCAGGTAAATTGATTTTTACCGGAATGGGATTTTCGAAACACTCCCTAATCCCTGCTTCACCTTTGGCTCCAATGATACTTGGCATCGGCGATGCATTGCTTGGGATAACAGGTGCAAGGATTATTGCGGTATTGTTTTCATTAATAACTGCCCTGTTTTTTTATAAGTTTGCTCATCATTTACTCAAGGACGTAACTTCTGCTTTCTTTTCGACAATAGTTTTTGTTTCTGCTTCATCGTTTTTATTTATCGGCAAAACTGCTTCTTTTGAGATCATAAGCTTAACCTTTTTTGTCGTATTTCTTAATTTTGCACAAAGAAGACTTGAGTTCACTCAATCAAATTATAAAGACGATATACTTCTTTCTGTCTTTCTATTCCTTGCGGTTTCGACTAATTACCTCTTGTTTGTGTTTGTACTGTTCTTTGTTCTCGGGGTTTTGATTTCAAGTAGAAGAAAAAGTTTTTATACGCCATTGATTATTTTTACAGTTTTAATCATTGGTTGTATTATAGCATTCCCATCGGCATTTACAAAATTTTATGGAATATTTACCGACCCTAAACCGATGGTTCCATTTATCAGACAAGTTACTTCATTATTGCAATACATAATTATCCCATTGATCTTTCTAACGGCAATGTTTTCTGATAGATACAGGTATCCAATTACGAATAAAAAATATTATACATTTTTTGGACTTGCAGTGTTAATGATTGTTGCACAGCTAATAATTGGGGATTACTCTACAATCGGAAGAAACATAACATTTGCCGTATTATTCCTTTCACCTCTGACAGGAATTGTTCTGAAGGACTATCTCCAACGACACGGCACTACCAAAATGACGGTTATTGTTGTGCTTTTTGCTGTGATGTTTTTGTCATTTTATAAAGTTAGAATGCTCGAAGATTCCTATCCCAATATGAAAAAAGCATCAGTTTTACTCAAAGAAAATGCAGGATTAAATTCTTTCATCATTGCCGAAAACCCAATAATTGTTCAGTATTATCTCTTTCCGAAAGTATTGCTGAATCAATATGCTGAAATTAAAGCACCGAAAGGGTTGGAAGCCGACAGACTTTATAATCGCAGCATTATTGATGCGGTTATGAACGGTAAAGCCGATTTGATTGTCATTAATGAATTAGTTAATTCCGACCTGACTGACAGGATTAAGGAAGCCATAAGTACGAAATATTACAGAACACTTTATACCGAGGAATATAAAATCAGTTCGACAATCTATCCGAACAGCGAAGGAAATATTATAATTTATAAATTGAAATAGAGTAATGAATTACAATAAGAAATGTTCAAATTCGAAATAATATGTTATTTTAGTAGTTTGTTTAAAATAGACTTATAACTTTTTTAATGAGAATTTTCAAGAAAATAATAATAGTAATTTTAGTCGGTACATTAGGGCTAAGTTTTTTCGGTTGTAAAAAACCGCAACTGAAGCCGACAGTATCATCAACTGATTCTACTGCCATCCTGAAAAGCAAACAAAAAAAAGCGAAAAGGGATGTCGGGAGAAATGAGTTGCGTTTTGTTTCTGATACTTCTGTCATTTCTCATATAGCTCTTTTAAACACAACAATGGGGAAAATTAAAATCGGATTATATGGAAAAGATGCACCGCTGGCAGTTGAAAATTTTGTAGGATTAGCCAAAAAGGGCTATTTCAACGGAATTCTATTCCATAGGGTTGCAAAAAATTTTCTAATTCAGACGGGCGATGGAAATACTAAATATATTTCAAAAAAGGCAGAATGGGGCAAAGGCGGCAAAAGTTTATCTGGCGAAGAATTTGCCGATGAACTTGATGTCCACACACCAAGCTACAAAGCAGGCTATTTAAACGGCACTTTAGCTATGGCAAATCGCGGACCCAATTCAAACACAAGCCAGTTTTTTATTTGTTTGAATGAAGCAAAAAAGCTAAAAAAGACAAGTACAATTTTTGGTAGAGTTTTTGAAGGCTTAGATGTTGTTCAAAAAATTTCCGAAGTTGAGATAACACCTGGACCTTTTGAACAAAACGACGGCAGTCCTAAAAAACCTATAAAACTTTTATCGGTAACAATAACAACAATTAATGAATGATTTTTATAAATAATCAGGAGATTTCTTAATATGAAAAACCTTATCAAATCGGTCGCAATAATCGTTATTGCATTATTAACAGCAAATTGCAATTCAAATTCACAAAACAAGGAAAAAGCCAAAATGGAAAATACCAAAAATCCACAGTATGTAATATCAGTTAAACACGGAACTGAAGTGCTTGGTAATATTACAATCGAACTATTTGCCGACGTTGCACCAAAACATGTGCACAATTTTGACAGTCTTGTCGCAATCAATTTCTTTGATGGAACTGCGTTCCACAGATGTATCCCGAATTTCATGATTCAGGGCGGCGATCCTAATTCCAAGAGTCTTCCCAAGGATAAATGGGGCTACGGCGACCCATCACAAACGAAAGTTCCTGCTGAATTCAGCAAGCTCAACCATAAAAGAGGCATTATCTCTGCCGCACGTTCCCAAGATCCGAACAGTGCATCTTCACAGTTCTTTATCTGCGTAGCTGATGTTCCTCATCTTGACGGACAGTATTCAATTTTCGGTAAAGTTATTGAAGGTATGGACATTGCCGATAAAATCGTAAATGTACCAAAAGAAGGACCTCAAGGTTCATCTCCTGTTCAAAAAGTCGAAATGACTATCAAGAAGAAATAATTATTAATTTCTTAAATTTATTAAGGGGCTGTCTTAAAAGTAAATGATGGGATTGTCATTATGAGCGTAGCGAAGAATCCTGCCGATGAAGGCAATGTTGATTCATCCACTCCACTACGTTTCATGTAATAATGACAACTTTTAATGCTTTTCAGACAGCCCCTTGATTTGCAATACGTTACTAACCTGAACTCTATTTGAACCAATTAAGCAACAAGAATGACAAATTCTGCACAATATGATAGAATGATTAAAATAGCGATACTTTCGCTTGGTGCGGCATTCTTGATTGTGGGTTTCAATTATGATTTCAATATGTATGATGAAGGTATCGGTCTTTACGGTGCCGAAAGAATTGCAAGCGGCGATATCCCATACCGCGATTTCTGGACTATTTACTCACCCGGTTTATTCTATCTGATAGCGGGAGTATCAACAGTTTTTGGCTGGTCAATAATAACTGGCAGAATTCTTACTCTTGTTATGGTCTATATTCTTGCATATTTTTGTTATTTAATTGCCAAAAATTATTCGACTACAAGATTGTCATTAATCCCTTTCTCCGTCGTGATTGTGTTCTATGGATCTAATGCTCAAAGTGCCAGAGCAATCATCCCAACATTAGTACTAATGGCAGTTAGTGTTCTATTCTTTTTGAAATTTATTGAGAATAAAAAAAATAAATGGATTGTACTGTCAGGTTTGTCTAATAGTTTTGTTTTTTTATTCAGATACGACTTTGGAATTTATCTTTTTGTTTCTGTAGTATTGACTTTTATTTTCATCCGATTTAAAGAAAAATCTCAGATTCCAAATATTAAAGAATTGAAATTCTACAAGCTGATTTTATTATATTCAGTCTCATTTCTTTCTTTGATAATCTTAGTTTCGGGCTATTTCTTGATTAATGTTCGAATGAATGATTTAATTGAGCAGTTGTATTATGTCCCGACACATATTTTCCCGCTGTTTCGCTCATTACCCTTGCCTGTTCCATTCAAGGAAATAGAACCTGTAATCTCAGTTACAAGAATGATAATTTCATTTTGGGAGTCGTTTTGCTTCTACTCACCATTTCTAATTTATATTTTTGGGATTGGGGTAGTATTTTTAAGAAAACAAACATTCGGTATAAACAAATCAATAGCACTTCTCTTTCTTTCTGTTTGCGGATTAATGCTTTACGGACAGGCATCTGTTCGGTCTGATATTGAACATGTAATCCCGACTATTATCTTTTCTTCGGTTGTACTTATGATTTTCTTGTCTGATTTTAAAGGTAGAAAGATTTATTGCATTGGTTTTCTTGTGATTGCATTAGTCTTTTCTTTGCCTATCTATAAAAAATACCAAACCACTAAAAATGCCTGTAATCCTGACACCGGCTATGTTAAGATTAGCAGGGCATTTGGAATCACAGCTTCATCTGAATGGAAAACCAATACCGAATTGGCTGTCAATTATATTCAGAAAGTAACCTCAAAAAATGATAAAATATTTGTAGGAAATGCCCGCCACGACAGACTTAAAATAAACAATGCGACTTTCTATTTTTTAAGTGAACGCCAAAGCTGTACAAAATACCATGAGCTTCATCCCGGTGTTGCCACTACAGCCCGTGTCCAGAAAAGAATAATTGAAGATATCAAGTTGAACAAAGTGAACTACATAGTTCTTTACTCTGAGAGATATATTCCGGAACCGAATCTAAGCGGAGTTTCAAGCAGAGTATTTCTACTTGATAATTATATCCGATCAAATTTTTCAATCGTGAGAGAATTCGGACAATACTCTATTTTCAGACTTAATGAAACTAATACTCCGACTTCTGAATCGCAGAATTCCCAGTGAAAATCAATGAATAGTTCAATCCGAATGAAAACTCAAGACCATCTAATCTGTAAAGAGATCTCTTTGTAACTGTATCAGCAAAATTAATACTTACTTTGCCCGGCAAATTATATTCATAAGGCGTAGTAGAACTTGCTCCGGCATCCAGTGTTTCCTGATAATTGAAAGTCTCTATCTGACAGTTGACTGGTGCATCTGAAATATTTATAAACCTGATTCTCCACGAACCATTCCCAAATCCGATTGGTTTGGTGCTTTTATTAAATAACTGATTGTTCTTGCCAATAATAATTAATCCACGCTCTTTTGTATCGGCAATTTTAAATGTTAGAGGCAAACCGTTGTTTATGGTTATGTTATTATCACCGACGGGTAAAACAGTTGCCAGAAATCCTTTATAATAAACTTTTGCTGATGTTATATCTGCAATACCAAAGCTTAGGGTTCCTTCCCCTGAATTTGCATGTATAATCTGAGTGAATATTCCGGTCTTAAGCTGATAACTTTCATTTAAAGGTGTATTTGCAACTTCTTCTTCTATTAGTGTCATCTTGCAGAACCCCTTATCGTCATTAGTGATAATTAACAGATAACTCTTCCCGGGTTGAAGGTAATAATCAGGTAATGCAGGAAGCAACAGCTGAGGCGGCTGATCAGAAGTGAAAAGGGTAATCGGGGCTCTGCCTGCCGGTACGATTGCAGGTTTAGAAATATTGCCGTAAGTAACATTTGATGATAGAACTTCTCCGGAACGATAGCCAATGCTTGAGTTGTCCTTTCTCGCACCCATCGAGAGTGTCAGACTTCCATTCAGATATGCCGCATGAACCACACGAATAGCACAATTATTTCCCAAAGGAGCTAATAATTTAATCGGATTAGCAATAATCGTCAATCCGGATTTTTTCTGGGCTGAGTCAAATACCAGGATTGAATATTTTTTATTGACTTCCAATGTAGCAAATGCCATACTTGATGTGTCAGAGCCGGTTAGTGCCGAAACAATATCCTGAGTTGTTGATTGGCATGATGTATATTTGACATAATCACTTATACTGTTATTCTGAAAATCTCCCAGTAAGCTGTTATTGATATTTAATTTTACTGAATTATCAGAAAAATTAAGTGTTCTGATGAATGTAGCACGGTCAACATTAACAGTCGCTTTCTGAAGGGATGATACTTCCGGATTGTTCATATCCAAAAGCCAAAGTTCCGGTTTTTTATTGTCATCCGGACGAATAATCAGAGCATACTCCCCTTTTGAAACGAAATCAAAATCGTAAAGATTAACAAGTTCGGTAACTCCATGCTGACTTTTTGAAAGGGAAATGGATGTTTTTCCGAAAATAATTTCAGTTTGTGCACTAATTGACTTATAACTTGAGTTAAGTGCTAATACTTCTCCGTTCGGACAGCCAACAGTTGCACTGAAAAAAACTGATGAATCAGGAAAAGCATTCACTATTGTCAGATAGGATTTATTCTCGTTCAGCATCAGGCTTAAAGAAGTCGAAAGATAGATAAGTGAGTCGTATCTGCCTTCGGGGTCAATATTCTCAGGTTTTGGCAATGCAATCATGGAATATTTTGTATCCCTGATTAGCCTGAATTTGATTGGCATTTTATAAACAACACTTCCATTTTGCTTCACTGCCAGTGTCATTGAGTCGCCCAATGGAGGACGAATGCTTTGTGACATCGTATTCTGGGGTGTTGACTGCGATTCTACAGTTTCGCCAAGTACCAGCGAAGCCGGACTACTGCAATAATTCAGCAGTCTGAAATGAACAGTTTTACTTGACGGTTCGGGACTGACCAAAGCAGGATCTTCACTGGCACATCCTGTTAAACCAACCAAAATCAAATATACAAAACCAAAGTAAAACTTTTTATTGAAAAACAATTTACAACCCATTGCCATTTTCATTCTATAAATTCCAAAATTAATTCGAGTAAATAATATCATCTAATTCCTCAATCAAGCTAATTACAAATATGTAAGTAAGTAAAAAAGCATATATTTTCAATGACGAGAGAATTTGACTTTTGTTTAATTTGTAAAATTAATACTTAGTCTGAATAGAAAATAATGTGCTCTTTGGCGAATAATCGGCAAAAGTCTTGAACTGGGATTTTAGGGATTTATGGGATTAAGATTCTTAAAACCTTATTTTTCCGAAGTCTTTGACCTTAGTAGCCCAAGATACCCAAGACTTCCAGCTCTTACATTATTAAACCCTGCTTAATTATGTAATAAGGTTTGGTTCATAGGGTTAACCGTGAGCTACTAAGGTTTGCTCCCCAAACAATACAGAATTTCAACTTGATTTACCAAAATAGTTGCATCTTTAGCATTTTTGGAATGCAACTGATGTATTTTTGGGTTGTTTTTCATTCTTCTGATTCCCGTATGGAATGATTATTTGTAACACATCGAACCCCCCAAGATTTTTTAACCACATAGGGGTTAAATAAAAAAGACAACCATTTTCGTTTTAAATTCTATCATTAAGCGATAGAAAGTCAAAGGCTTTTTTCGAAACGCGAAATTGGAATATTTTTCACTATCCAATTTGCATTGCATCCTCAAAAAAAACAATGTAAAAGATGCAAAGATTATTCGCATATCCCATTGATATTATTTCAAATAACGAATATTGAACCATTAAATTTTTTGCATCATTGGAATGAAATTGATGCAGTTTCCGGAAGGCGTTCAATCTGTAAATAAATTCATATTTGTGCTGAAGACAAATCCCAAACAGGAAAGCACAAATCGTAATCGTTCCAGTTTAAATTGCCATCTAATATCTTGAATTTTAAAAATGTCTTCTCATCAAGATATTTTTTTATTGCAGGATGAGAGGAGCTCTCCAAAAAAGGCTTGAAGTCTACTGAACGACTGAATCCGTTATCGAAGTCAATATTGATTGTAAAATTCCCGTTATATTTTGCAGATTTAACAGAAATCAGTTCAAAATCAGATTTTTCATATTGCTCCGTAATTTTCATTTTTTGAGTCTGTTAATTTTTTCAAATTCGACATTTTTATGATAAATAAAGTAATCTACCCACTTTTTCACTATATTTTCCTCATAAATTTCTAATAACTCTTCAAAATCATTAAGCTTAGACCCTGTCAGCGGTTTTAATCCTTTGACTTGTTTAATCAGAATCTCTTCAATTTTGCCGTCAACAATATAGAATTCTGCTTTGCTTTCATACTCTCCATATTTTCATGGACATGAATCGACTCATGCTCATTTGAATAGAAAAAGATTACTATTCCCAAATATTCATAAATTATTGGCATATTCAAATCCAATAATCAAATTACTTACAATATTTTTTGACGAATGATTATTTAATTTATTGATACTTATAAATATTCTAACCGACAAAAAAGCGACTACAAAGATAACCATCAAAGAATTCGTTTCTGTGAATAATCAGCAAAAGTCTTGACTTGTGATTTTTATGATTTTTTTTCCAGCTTTGTCGAGTTTCCATTGTATCTTTCAATGCAAAAAGATGCAAAAGATGCAATTTTTACCTCCCTCTCCAAGAATCTTATCCTGTAGCATAAAATTTGGAGGATTGCCCCTTAGCGAGTAACCAACCTTG
>CAZSHX010000044.1:0-38445 GCA_964606895.1 uncultured Hyphomicrobiales bacterium | reverse complement strand
TTGGCTAAATTATTACTATATAACTATTTATGTGTTTTTAACGGTGGAACTTCCGCTGTAATGCAAAAATTGTCATATTTTGTTACTTTTTGGTCACTCATAAACAAAAAAGCCTTGTGTTTGCAAGGCTTTTGAGTTATAAACTTGTAGCGGGGCTAGGACTTGAACCTAGAGCCTTCGGGTTATGAGCCCGACGAGCTGCCAATTGCTCCACCCCGCGATGTTTGAATTACAAAAATAAGCAATTAAATCGTAAAATCAAAATTATATTAATGGTTAGGAATTTATTGCGATAGGCCTCTTCATTAATCTTCCTTGCCATCCGGTGATGGGAACATACCGCATTTAAAAGAATATAAGCGCACTAACTCTTTGAATTGTCACGACTTTCAAGTCGAGGGAAAATTGGCTTTAGCCGAATCCCGGAAATCCGTTTAATCCGCGATTCAGACGGCTCGGACTTTTCGGTTCCGCTTAAGTGTTCATATAGCATTCTATAAATGAAGCCGAAGGGAATAACTTAAACGGAAGTTGTCATTCTGACACGTAACGAAGTGCAGTGGAAGAATCTATACATTGCACCACCACAGGATTCTTCGCTACGCTCAGAATGACAATCCTAAAATAACACATTTTCTAAAGACAGTCTCCAAAACTGTTCAATTGCTCAATTTCTTACTTCCCAATTGGGTTTTCGACCACGGGAAGTTTTGAAGTAATTGCACGTTTTTCTTTTTGAATTTCGAGTTCTTCGAGCAGAATTGCATCGGGAACGATGTACGTTGCCGATTTGCCGTTTACTCCCGACGATGAACCGTCGCTGAATTCAAAAGCAAATGAAAATATACTGCTGATGCCTCCGCCTTTGTCGCTCTGCAAGGTGTTATAAATATACTGCTTGTCCGAAACACCCATAAGTTTTTTCAGGGACGAAACCGTAAGCCCTGCAATATCGCAACCCCTGACGAGTTCTTCCTTGCCGGTGGCAATATTGATTCTGTAAATTGCGATAGGTTTGCTGAGACCGCCTTTTTTCTGCATATCGCCTGCCATGGACATAATTGACGAAATGCTGAAACCTTCGCTGGAGCCTGAATTTGAGCATTTCACCTTTTTAATTATATACGCATATTTTAGGTCTTCCTCTTTTGCTTTTTCAATCAGCTTTTTCCTGAGTGCCTCTTTGCCGATGGTTTCTCCGGCAGATACGTTAATAACCGATGGACCTTCTCCGGTCATAATCATACCTCCCGCAATGTTATAGCCGCAATGTCCGTTGGTTTGTCTGACGTTCTGGTTCGGAGTTCTTCCGTTCAGCATGGTTTTCAGAATGCCTTTGTCAATCAAAACCACTTCATTTTCGG
This sequence comes from uncultured Hyphomicrobiales bacterium, assembly GCA_964606895.1. Taxonomy (GTDB): domain Bacteria; phylum Bacteroidota; class Ignavibacteria; order Kapaibacteriales; family UBA2268; genus CAZSHX01. Next base: position 37,081 of record CAZSHX010000044.1, on the reverse strand, counting down.
GAATAACACCTTCGGCATCGGATTCGTAGCTTCCAATCAGGTTTTTGCCGTTCATCTGAGTCAATTTTGGAGTAGCTTTAACGGTAAGATTTGAATTGACAACCTTTTTATCGAGCTTGTCATCCATAGATTTATCCTGTGTCTGACTCATGAACATAAGCATCTGCGGATTCGAATAAATTCCTTTTCTTTTTGAAACCAGCCCGCCGTTTGCACTCATCAGCTTTTGCGAGAAAACCTCAGCCGATGCCTGCTCTTCAAAAAGTACAGGTCCCGTGTAGGATTCTTCAATAGCCGGAGCATTCCGCAAAGCCAGAAGATTTTCAGCCATAGCTTTAATGTCTTTTTTCATGGTTTCGGGCGAAGGCAAATCCTCGGGATTTAATTCGTAATACAAAACATGGTCGTTAAGCGGTTCGCCGTCGGGAGCAAGTGTGTTTGCATTAATCTGGACAGCGGCAATAGTCATAGGCTGAACGATTTCAGTTCCTTCTGAATTAATAAAATAAATGTTCGCATTAAGCAGATTAACCGTAACCGACGACGAAAATATCTCTTTGTAATCCTTGAATATTTCGGTCAGAGCCTTTGCACGGTTTTCCCATTCGGCTTTATTGAAAACAAATTTTCTTTTTGATGGAACATAGAGAACTGCGGGTTTGACTTTGCACATATCGGGCAATGAATCCTCGGAAGATAGAGTCTGCTGTTTCATGGCAGAAAGCTTTGCTTCGAATGATTCAGCGGCGGCTTTATACTTATCGTCGGTTGAAAGCCAGAGAGAACGGCGAATACCGAAATAATCATCGTCCAGCGGCATTGCATCGTGTCCGCCGAAGGAACTCATGAAACTACCGCCGGAACCCATATCCATAAAATTTTCATTATTCAGATTGTAGTCACCCACGAGTACCTTAACTATTTGATTTCTCGCAGGCTCTTCGATTGAATTGATGATTGCACCCAGTGCGGCTTTGACGTTCAGTCTTTTGGCATCAACAATTGTATAACTTATAAAAAACGGTTTTTTCAGATTTTCGAGAGTAAGCTTGTCAATACTGCGTTTCATCTCGTCCTTCATGGCTTTTTTGATTATATCGCCTGTGGAATTCTGAGCAAAAGCCGAGGCGGCAAACATGCAAATCAGCAACAATATAATTTTAATATTTTTCATTTTCTAATATCTCCTAATTTTAATATTTATCAAAGAATTTCTTGAATTAATTCTGAAACCGGACAATTATGGTGTTCCTTTTTCTGCATCAGGTCTGGAAAGCAGTGGAGGTTTTTCCTGCGATTTCGATTTTTTCTGAACTTCCACCTGCTTCACGAATAGTGCTGGCGAAACGCCGCTTACCGGCACTCCTCCGGATTCGGCTCCGCATGTTCCGTTGAAAACTCCGTACTCATCCCCGGCATCGGAGATATTTGAAAACATTGCAAGCGGAGTTCCCACCAAATCAACGCCCCGAACCAATTCGTCAGGTCTGCCGTCAACAAACACACGGTAAACTTCAGTCGGCATAACGTTGAAAGCATTCGGGATTGTGCGTCCTGTCATGGTGAAACCGCCGGTTATATCTTCGAAATAATAGCCGTATTCTTTGTTTTGCTTTTTGCACTCATCAATCAGTTTCTTTCTGAGTTGTTCCTTAGTTAAAGGATTTGTAGTTGAGATAATAAGATTGGACTGACGGGAAACGGGCTGATAGCCTTCCTGAGCTCTGCCGTGCCCGTTAGACGGATAGAAATTGGAAATAGGACTTCTGGACATAAGGAAATCTTTCATTTTGCCTTTGTCAACTATTGTCACCTTGCCACCCTCAACTCCTTCATCGTCATATTTATAATAACCGTTCAAATCGAAACCGCCTAAATTTTTGACCGAAGGGTCGCAATAAACAGAAATTGCTTCGGGCAAAATATACTCACCGATTTTTTTCTTGAAAGTCTGACCTTCATTTTCGCTTTTTTGGCGATGGCCTTCCACTCTGTGTCCGAAAATTTCATGGAAAAAGACGCTTGAGGAACGCCCCGAAAGAATTGCAGGACCTTGATACGGGTCAACCACAGGTGCAGTTCTCAATTTTGTCAGCTTTTTAACCATTTCCTCGGCATCGGCGAGAATCTGAACATCGCCCGGGAGATTTTCGGGTTTATAGGCAAAGTAAGATTTGTAAAGCGGGAGTTCCATACCGTCGTCCGATTTTATTACGGCATTAATAAATAATCTGGCACCGACATAATTTTCGGCTATTTTTGCTCCTTCGGTGGAAACAAAGTATTTCCTATGAATGTAAAATCTTACGGAAGCACTGCCCTGATAAATGTTTTTATCTTTGAGAAATACTTCTGAATATTTTTTTACTTTTTCTTTCCATAAATTGACATCAAATTTATAATCGGCAGGATTAACCGGATTTTCGAAATATTCTACAAATTTCGGATTTTTCGAAAAGTCGGCTGAAGTGTCCTCGCTTGTAACCTTAACGGCAACATTTGCCTTCACTTTGGCAAATTTGTCCGATGCCTGAAGATACTCCTTGTTGGTTGCGTTCCAGAGTGTCTGGCGGATTGCATCTGGATTGTCGTCCAGCGAAAGGGGAATAGCCGAAGGCATTCCGCTCAGAAAATCGAACTGGTCGCCGCGGATTTCGCGTGTGTTATCCATATCGTAAGAACCGACACGGACGTTTACGGTCAGATAGCGGTGGCGGGCATCGGTAACATCGGTTAAATTACCGAAAGACGCTTCGGCACCGAGCGATTTAATATCTGAAATGCGGTATGAGATGTAATAGGGAGGTACTTCCTGCTTTTGCAGTCCGGAAGTTTCGCGTTTCAGTTCGCTGTTCAAAAGCTCAATCAGTTTGTCCTGCGACAAACCCACTGCTTGGGAAACAATGAACAAAACAAGAATCAGAGTTGCTTTTTTGAGAATTTCCAACATAAATATACTCCAAAATAATTGAAAAATAAAACAGCACTTTATCGGCAAATAAGTAAGACTCAAAATTAGCGATAAAGTTTCAGAAAAAGAAATATATTTCTTGTTTGTGTTTGAATTATTTTTTGTAAGTTATATAAGTTTTGATGAAATCTTTAAATATTCGCAACTACTAAGCCGTAATAAAATTGGCAATAGTAGAAAGAGAATCCATTATATCAAAAATTCTTTGGTTGCATGTATCAATAACGGAACGTAAAACACAAAAATCTTGTTGTCCGGTTTTAAATTGACCTGAGACTTTTTTACTTCACTTTTGCATTTTTTATCGCCCGTTCAGTTGCATTATTGTCGGGAGCTGTATCCTTGTTTTATGAAATGTGAATATGCTTCTTTATGTTTTAAAAGAGATTATTGCAAAAAGACCATGAAGTGTCTGAACATAATTTGTTTCATTGTCTTAGACAGCATAAGGAGATAATTCATAAGGAAAAGTTAGGGGGCATTTAAGCCCCCTAACTTTTAAATTTTGTGATGAAATTTCAATTTTATGTTTCGTTATCACCGACAATAAAATCAATGCTATCATATTATTCTGATAACATATACCAGTAAAAAACGAGTATCGCTATTAATTTTGGGGAATTTGAGAATGGGAATTAGACAATAAAATAAACTTTTTTCGATTTTTTTTGTCTAATACATTTATGGTTCATACAAAAAACGGAATTATTGATTGAAAATTTTTAAATGGATGATTTGAACTTTTTAAAAAGACTTAAAGCAGGAGATAGAACTGCGGTTAATGAGTTAGTTTTGCTCTATGGAAATAAAGTACTTAACACTTGTTATAGATTCCTATTGGACAAACAAGACGCGGAAGATATTTCACAGGAAGTATTTATTGAAGTATTCCAATCAATCAAGTCATTCAGGGGGGAATCAAAACTTTCAACATGGATTTACAGGATTGCCGCCACTAAGAGCCTGGATGAAATTAAAAAACGAAACAGAAAAAAACGTATATCATCAATTGGAAAAATTTTGCATTTGGATGATGTTGCTCATTGGATTTCAGGTGGGACAACTGCTGACAAATTACTAAATGAAAAAGAGAAAATGAAAGAGGTTGACCTTGCATTAAATAGATTGCCTGAGAATCAGAAGCTCGCTTTCACATTAAGCAAGATTGAAGGCTTTTCTAATCAGGAAATTGCAGAGATTATGAACACAACTATCATTGCTGTCGAGTCTCTTATTTATCGTGGGAAAAAGAAAATAAGCGAAGAACTTAAAAATATTTTAAAAAATATTGATCTATAGTGCCAGAATAAAAAAAAAAAATCGTCAAAAGATTTGAAGGAAAATAAAATGAACGAATTAGAATTAAATAGTAGGGTTTTTGAAAGACTAAGTGAATTTGAGGAAATTGATGAGATTCAGTTTTCCTCGGATTGGAATAATTCATTTACATTAAGACTGAATAAAACAAAAAGACATTCGAGGGCTGGATTGCCCAATACAAAATTTACAATTTTGATATTATTTTTTGTCATTTTAAACTTCGGTTTTATTCTAAATGTTTTAAATACCGGCAATCATAATTCTTTTGACAGAAAAAGCGAACTAAAGATAATTTCGAACGAATTATTAGTTAATCCAATTTCAATTAACAATTAGAAGTTAGAAAAATGGATATTTTAACACAAAAGAAATTTTTAATCATCACAATCATTGTGCTTGCTGTTCTGAATTTGTCATCAATCGGTTTTATGATGCTCAATGGAAATCACAAACATCAGGACACACTTCAGAAACCAGTGTCCATTCAAGAAAATCGTTCCGAAAATCCACGGGATGTTTCAAAAGTGCTCGAGACTGAATTAAATTTGAACTCACGTCAGGTAGAACAAATAAAAAAACTTCGTTCAGAATATTTTGATATAGAAAAGGAACTCTCAAGAACAATTCGAAGTGCCAGGGATTCAATGAACTCAATCATGTTTAATAAATCAACAAATGAGGAATTTGTCAAAGTTCTTGCAAGAAGAATTTCAGAAACTGAATATGAAATTGAATTATTAAGATTCGAGCAAGCCAAACGATTTAAAAATATTTGTACTCCTGAGCAATTAGAAAAATTTGTAGGACTTGTAAAAGAAATAAGAGATTATTTCAGACCTGATAATCAATCCAGGCGAAAGGGCAATCAGCCGACCGGAGAGGATAGACGTCCGCCAAGACCCGACAAGGACAAGCCGAGGAGAGATTGATATTAAAATGTCAGATAAATAGTATTATTAATTTAAAAATGGAAAATATTATATGAAAAAGATATATGCGATCTTCATATTTTTCATACTTTTTAGTATGTCGCTGAAGGCTGATTTCCTTGAAAAGGGAACAATAATATTGGGCAGACCGAGCTCCAATTCTATAACGATGAATGTTCTTGCAAAAAACTACATCGAATTTTTTGTTGAATATGGTATTGTAAAAGGAAATTACACTTTAAAAACTTTAAATTATTCTTCACAATTTCCTGAACCTGCAGAATTTGTCATTAATAATTTAGAGCCGAATAAAAGATATTATTATAGACTTCAATATCGGGAAAATCAGGCTCAATCATTTTCTCAAAGTAACGATTACTTCTTCCAGACTCAGAGAGCCAAAGGAAGCAGTTTCAATTTTACGGTTCAGGCTGACCCGCATCTTTATGACAAGAAAGGCAGTAGTGGATTAATGAAAGTTTCGATGGAAAACCAAGCAAAGGATAGTGCTGATTTCCTTCTTGATTTAGGCGATACATTCGGAGATGACCATAATCCTTTTACTATCACTGACCAAGAAGTGAAACAATTGCATTTGAATTATCTGCCTTTTTTCGGAATGTTGTGTCATTCATCATCGCTTTTTCTATGTCTTGGAAATCATGAAGGTGAAAGCGGTTATTATCTGCTTCAAACACCGCCGAATAATTTAGCTGTTTACGAAACAAAATGGAGACAAAAGTATTATCCGAATCCTTATCCTGATGGATTTTACACCGGGAATAACGACGAAGAACCTTATGGCATAGGTAAACCCGAGAATTATTATGCATGGGAATGGGGTGATGCACTTTTTGTTGTAATGGATGTTTATCGTTATTATACAGCAAATGAGAAACCTAAAGGTTGGGACTGGACAATTGGAGAAAAACAGTATTTCTGGTTTAAAAATACGCTCGAAACAAGCAAAGCTAAATATAAATTTGTATTTGCTCATCATACACTTGGTCAAGGCCGTGGTGCTGTTTCCACAGCAATGCTTAATGAATGGGGAGGCTGGAGAGATACTAAAAAATCTAAATGGGAGTTTTCCGATTACCGTCCCGGATGGGATAAACCCATTCATAACTTGATGGTTGATAATGGAGTTAACGTTTTTTTTCAGGGTCATGACCATTTATTTGCAAAAGAAATTCTTGATGGGTTAGTTTATTTGGAAGTACCCATTCCTTGTGATTCGACTTATGAAATCGGGTATTTGGCTAATGCTGATGCTTATACCGATCTAACTCTGGATGGTGCCGGGTATATAAAAGTTAATGTATCTGAATCCGAAGTTAATGTGAACTATGTCAAATCCTATCTTCCTAAGGATGAAACAGATTCATTGAAAAACGGAATGCTTGGCTATTCTTTTAAAATCAACGAAAAACCAGCTTCTGCAAATTATGATAGCCCTAATTCTTTGGATATGTACTTAGAGCAGAACTATCCAAATCCGTTTAATTCGAGTACGGAAATTAAATATTCAATTACCGAAGCTGGTCATGTAAAACTCAAAGTATTTAATATTCTTGGTAATCCTGTTGCAACTCTTGTGGATGAATATCAGCAACCGGGAATATATAATGCAAGATTAAATTTGAACAATATTTCAAATAAGGAGAGTGATTTTCAATTCTCATCTGAACTGCTTTTCTATCAGCTGAAAGTTAACCGGACAGTAATGACCAACAAAGCTGTTTTATTAAATCATTCTTATCAGGGGAATAAATGAAATTATTATATAAAATATTAATTTTGCTGTTGTTTTTACAGCCATTAATCTTATTCAGCAATACATCAAAGATTGAATCAGACCCTGTAATTTTTATTTGCAATGAACTACTGGGAAGACCAACTGACAATTCAATAACTATCCATGCAAGTGCCAATAAGACATTAGAAGTTTATTATGAATATGGAGCTGACTCACTAAATTATTCTGCTCAAACAACTGTGGCAATATGTCCCGACAGCATACCTTTTGTTTTTGTTATCGAGAAATTAGAACCGAATACAAAGTATTTCTACAGAATGAGATACCGTGAAGTGGTAACACAGGAATATTTCACTCATGCCAGTCATAGCTTCCATACTCAAAGAAAAACCGGTGAAACATTTAAGTTTGCAATAGAAGCAGACCCACATCTTGATACAAATTCAAATCCTGCTTCTTATGCTTTGACTCTTCAAAACATACTTGCCGCAAATCCGGATTTTCTGATGGATTTGGGTGATACCTTCATGTCTGAAAAGTTACCCCAAAAAAAACAAACTGAAATTACAAACCGTCATCTTCTTTTGCGTTCATATTTTGATATTATCTGCCATTCAGTACCACTTTTTCTCATAATAGGTAATCATGAGGGTGAAGTAGGCTGGGAACTTGATGGCACAGCAAATAATCTTGCTGTTATGGCATCAAATACCCGAAAATTGTATTATCCAAACCCCGAGCCAAATTCATTCTATAGAGGGAATACAAAATCTGAAAATTTCGTAGGTTTGCGCCAAAACTATTATTCATTTGAATGGGGTAATGCTCTCTTTGTTGTACTCGACCCTTATTGGTACACTACAAATAAAACCGGATGGGGCTGGACTCTCGGCTTAGAACAATACAATTGGTTCAAATCAACTCTTGAGTCGAGTAAATCTAAGTTCAAATTTGTGTTTTGTCATAATTTGGTTGGAGGGACCGAAAAAGACGCACGAGGCGGAATTGAAGAAGCTGATTATTATGAATGGGGTGGCAAAGATTCTAATAATACATATAGTTTTGACAAAAAACGTCCCGGTTGGGGCAAGCCGATTCATCAATTGATGGTTGATAATAAAGTTAGTATTTTCTTTCATGGACACGACCATTTTTATGGAAAACAAGAAAAAGATGGTATAATTTACCAGGAATGTCCACAGCCGTCAAACAGAAATATCCAAAATACTCAGGCAACTAATTATGGATATTTAAATGGGACTATTTTGCCGGGACGTGGTTATTTGCTTCTGACCATTACTGATTCAACTGCAAAGGTTGATTATGTAAAAACATTCGTGCCTACTGAAGAAAAGGGTGGTTCCCATAATGGAGATATTGGACATACTTATACATTAAAAATTTCAGGTACAACCGAAATAATCGAAAATCAAAATATACCTGAAGAATTTAGATTAGTACAGAATTATCCAAATCCATTTGCTCAGCGAACACAAATCAATTATACTCTCAAGAATCCAAATAACGTTCAATTGAAAGTTTTTGATGAAAATGGTCAAGATGTAACAACTCTGGTTAATAAATTCCAGCAAGCAGGTACATTTTCTGTATCGTTTGATGCTGAAAAGTTCTCTTTGCCTTGCGGAACTTATTATTATAGCATAACTATTGGTAATAGTACATTAACTAAAAAAATGGTATTGATTAATTAAGTAAGTAATTATAAAGGATTGTTATGATTAGTTTTAGATACTCGCAAGTTATAATTTCAATAACAATTATATTTCTGGCTTCTAATTTACAAGTACAAAAGTCATTTGCTTTCAAACTTCCGGACACGGGGCAAACCCAAAGTTATACAAATACTTTTGGTGAGGATGCAGATTATTTAATAAATCCTCCATCATATACTGATAATGGGAATGGAACTATAACTGATAACAATACCGGTCTTATCTGGCAAAAGACTGATGGTGGAGAAATGACAATTGAAAATGCAAGGACCTATCCTTCATCTTTGACTTTGGGAGGTCTTAGTAACTGGCGGTTGCCTACTCCACACGAATTGATGGATATTAATGATTACACCAAAAACAATCCTGCCCTAAATACAGCTTATTTTGCAAGTACAGCCGCCCAATACTGGTGGACTCAGGATATAGCTCCCGACGATGCAAATAAAATCTGGGTTGTCAATGCTGGAGGGGGTGCCGGAGCTCATCTCAAAACGGAAACCGTAAGTGCCGGAGGTACAAGGAAAATTCATGTCAGATGTGTTAGCGGCAATAGCATTTCACAGGGTTTTACCGATAATGGCGATGGAACTGCTACAGATGCCGGAACGGGCTTGTCATGGATTAAAAACCCCTCTTCAGCATCAATGAACTGGGAATCTGCTCTTAGTTACTGTGAAAATCTGACTTTTGCAGGTAAATCAGACTGGAGACTTCCAAATATTAAGGAACTTTTTTCAATCGTTGACGTTAATTCCATAAATCCTTCGCTTAATAAACAGATTTTTTCAACTGTCGGGCCTGACAAATTCTGGTCATCAACTACCATGGCTAACGGTACTGAAAAATCCTGGTACCTTGATATGAAAAATGGTATTGCGACTTATGAGGTAAAAACAAATCAGACCTTAAAAGTTCTTTGCGTAAGATCCGGGCAAAATACGGTAATAACGACCGATGCTCCTGAAATGATCCTTATACCCGGAGGCGAGTATGAAATGGGTGACCATATCGGATTTGTTGACCCCAAGCATCCCAGTGATGAATTTCCCTTGCATAAAGTCAAATTAGATACTTTTTACATGGCAAAAACAGAATTAACTAACAACCAGTATCTCGAATTTCTTAATTCTGCTCTTACACAGGGATTGATTGAAGTTCGCAACAATAAAGTTTATGCCAAAGGTGGTAATGATATTTATTGCTATACAAATGCTTTTGCTAAATATTACAGTATCGGATATGATGGAACTTCTTTCAAAATTTCCGATTTCAGAGCAAAACATCCTATGGTTGGAGTAATGTGGTTTGGTGCCACGACATACTGCAACTGGCTTAGCAGTCAGAACGGACTTACTCCGTGTTATAATCTGCAAACATGGGTTTGCGATTTTACCCAAAACGGATACAGATTGCCAACCGAAGCAGAATGGGAGTATGCCGGTAGAGGCGGAAAAACTAATCCTTATTATAATTATCCATGGGGCAACACTCAGGATAAGACGAAAGCAAACTGGCCCCAGTCAGGCGACCCGTATGAAGGTCCCGGAGAAGATTTATATCCTCAGACAACACCTGTTGGATTTTATAATGGCAAGCTGCAATTGAAATCTGAGTTTAACTGGCCCGGAACCGCAACGAGCTATCAGACCTCTGATGGAATTAACGGATTTGGGCTTTATGACATGGCAGGCAATGTATGGGAATTTGTTAATGATTGGTATGGGCAGGATTATTACAGCAAAAGCTCATATTTAAATCCTACAGGTCCGGATTCAAGTTTTAAAATGCCTGACGGGAAGCCTTACAGAGGCATGAGAGGCGGCAATTGGTATAACGGCTATATGTTTCAGGGCGATACTGTTAACGACGGACATTCAAGAGTTTCTAATCGTAATCCTTCTTATTATCGCGGACCTCAGGACCCCAATCATCCTTATTACCATATCGGCTTTAGGGTTGCAAGAATGTACACAGCAACCCAGCCTCAGAATCAGAAACCGAATATACCTTCAAAACCAACCGGTTTGCATGAGGGTATATTAAATCAGAATATGACTTTTAAAACAATAACAACAGATCCGGATGGCGATTCAGTTGCTTACTATTTTGATTGGGGAGATGGCACGAATTCGGGGTGGAGTGTTTTTAATAAATCCGGAGATGAATTCTCTTCAAATTACAATTGGAAGATCAAGGGGACTTACGGCATAAAAGCTAAAGCTAAGGATATCAAAGGAGCTGAAAGCGACTGGTCGGAGATGTTGTCTGTAATAATAATTCCGGATACTACAAATGATGTGGTTCAATTTGAGAATATCAATGAGTATTCTTTACAGCAAAATTACCCAAATCCGTTTTTTGCAAACACAATGATTAAATTTGAGAACCTTCAAAATCAACATATATCAATAACCATCCATAGTGGTCAAGGCAGGCTTGTAAAGAATCTGGCTAATGGAGTTTACTCAGCCGGTATTCATGAAGTACTATGGGACGGCAAAGATAATGAAGGTAAAACCGTTCATTCCGGTGAGTACTTCTATACAATCAAAACAGACGACCAAATCGAGACGAAGAAAATGATTATATTCAAATAGGCAAAAAAAAACAATAAATTTCCGGCTGAATTCGAGTCTGCCCAAAAATCATACAGGGATGCTTGTGACCTACCTAAATAAAGTAGAACAAGCCTCCCTGTTTCTCTAATTTTGGATATAATTCTTAAGAAACGCCACTTGATATACATAAAGAATTATTATTTCTTGTTTGCATTTGCATTATAATTTCGTAAGTTACATAAGTTTCGATTAAAACTTTAAATATATTTATTGGAATCGGATTATGAAGTTAAAATTGTTTTTTTTGACAGTCGTTGGGTTGCTATCGCTACTTTCCGGGAAGAATGTATTTGCCGATGAGGATATTCTTTGGCAGAATGGAGCTTGGGGTGACAAAGTATTCTTTAACTCAACTGAAACCTTGTTAGCTGTAACTGCAAATTCACAAGATGATGACACATACCTGATTAAATCATCTTCTGGAGAAATAATGAGAATTTATAGTAATATTGTTGGTATTTCAAGTAAAAAATTTTCCCATAACGGTAAAATTTTTGGATTTCCTACTTCAAAAGGAATTATATTTATTAATACTGAAACCTTCGATACCATAAGAATTAGCAAGATACAAAGTCTATTTTTTGATTTTTCATTTGATGATAATTATTTTATAACCGCAAACTTAAGTGTCGCAGGGATATTTATTAATAAATATGATGTTAATACTGACTCCTTAATATCAAAGTTCACCTATCTTTTTAGTCCAAATAAAGATGATATATGGATGGATGATTTTTCTGTTTCTCCCATTGATAGTAATATCGCATTTTGTGGAACAGAACTTTATAAGGCTCAGCTATTTGGAAAATTTAATAAAATCATTAACTTGGAAAGAAAAAAAATTATAGGAGATTTTGCATCAACAGATTTTAAATTAAAATATTCAAGTACCGGTATTCTTGCCGCGATTGATAGCGGTAGAATCAAATTCTATGATGGAAGTGGGAAATTAATAAAAACCTTATATGGATTTCATCGTGATTTTTGCTTTAATGAAAGAGACAATGAAATAATCACAGCAACAGATAATGAAATAAAATTCTGGGATTTTATTACTCTTAAACAAAATTTTAGTTATTATAATGCAGTTTTTGGTAAAGGACCCGGTTTAGTTGCTTTTTCTAAATTAAATAATATTCTAATTGTTATTGCAAACGGTAGAACTTACGCTTTTGACTATGCAAAAATTGTTTCAGTTAATGATAATGGGGGTATTCAACCTGTAATTAACATCGTTCCTAATCCTACTGTGAATCAAGTTTCAATGAATATTCAAAAAGAAAATATTTTGAATATTAACCTAAGAATTGTGGATTTGACAGGTAAAATGATTATGTTAAAGGATTATTTGAATATAAACTCAAACTCTTTCAATACCACAATCAATACCTCAAACTTGCCGAGTGGAACTTTGTTTTTTAATTTGACGATTGACGGCAAACTATTTACAAAACAAGTCATAATAATAAAGTGAGGTAAAAAATATTACAATATTTTTACCTCATTTCTATAGCAATAAATAATCTTTATTTTCGTTTATTTCTTATGTGATCGTTCTTTGATATTTAGTCAAACTCACCCCGACAATCATGTATGGGGAGGTAAGAATTGCATCTTTGCATCATTTTGCATTCAAAGATGCAATGGGTAGAACTTCGTTAATTGAATGAATATCAATATGTTAGATGATAATTGCATTGCATCTTTTATATCGTTTTCTTTTATGATTCAATGCAATTCGGGGATTTTAGGAAAGAAATAATCTTTATCATGTTAATCCTAAAATCAAGCAAAAGTCAGAATTAGGATTCTTAGGATTAAAGGATTACACGGATTTTTCAAGAGTTTCTTATCTTAGATCCACTTAATCCCGAAATCCGTTTAATCCGTTATTCAGACATGCTGAAGGGAAACCGAAAGTAACAAGATTTGAAATTTTCTTTATCCTGAAATGCATAATATATTTATACAATTCAGACAAGATGAATGGTAAGAAGATAGCTCTCTTCCAAAGAATAAAAAAAAGGATAAGTTCAAAAAAACCTATCCTTTATTCTATACAACAAATTCTCTAATTTATTAAAGCTTTACGAACTTTGAAGTTCTTGTGCCGATTTTAATAATGTAAATTCCCTTGGGAAGTTCGGAGATATTGAATTTAGCTTCTGTGAAATCGGAATTATATTTCGGATTCCCCAATTTCATTTTACTGCCGTTAAACGAGTAGATTTCAATCTGGTTTTGACTATCGGGATTTTTGATATAAATAAAATCACTGACCGGATTCGGATATATTTCAATTCCGTTATTATCTTTTTCATCATTGACGGCGGCAGGTCTGAATCCATGAGGACCGTTCCCAGCTGGTGTGAGTCCGTGGCATACCCAACATTCATTCAATTTTCCGCTGTGTCCCTGTAAATCAATCATTTGCTGATTATCTCTTGGGTTTACGGAAGTATAGATTGCATGGGGCGAGCCGTGGCAGGCACTGCAGAACATTCCGCCGTGTCCGCGTGATTCTCTGTAAAGCTTGCCTGTATTCACGGCATATTTAACGGTGTGGCAACCTGATTTATCGCATGATGGTTCATCAAGCCATGGTCTTCTGCCTTGGTTTACTGTACTTGCAATCTGGCTCATTGTGCCGTGGCAGTCCGAGCAGACTTTACCCAAAGAAAACATCGCATCGCGGAAACATTTTGTTTTGGGTCCGGGATGGCATTTGTAGCAATCATTTGTAATGCTTGAGTGCTTGCTGTGAATTCTCATCGAAAATGCACCTGCTTCTCCTTTAGTTACAGTCCCAAGGGCATTGGAACCATGGCAGGAAGCACAAAGAATAGGTTTTTTTGTGGGATCTAATTCATCAGGATGATTATTCAGTATTTCCTGCTCGCTATTGTGGCATCCGCTACTTACACAGCTTATTTCATTAGATACCGGAATAACAGGACGAGTAGACGCAAGAAGCTTACCGTTCAAGTCAAAAACTTTGACAAGTGCAAGCTGGTATGGGTCTTCGTTTGTAAGGTCGGCATCGGTATAGGGAGTAACCGGAATACCTTCAATTTTGTAATGGTCGCCCGAAGCGGCATCGAAAGTCATTTCACCGGTGAGTCCGGCACCTTTGAGTCCGACATTTGGTGCAAGGGTAACATTGAAAAGTTTAAATGCGAAATCCCAAAAGTTAGTTTTACCAACGGAATAGGTATTTCCGGGTATTTCATAGGTGACTTTAACACCGGTGGTTACTATTTCCGGATAAATTCCTCCTGCACCGCGCTTGATAACCTGTGCTTTAAGATTGTTGTAAGGAGGAAGAACAGCCATGGTACTGAAATCTTTATTGGAGCAATGCATTCCAAGGTCATTCCATGCAATAACGAGATATTCGCCGTCGGCAACTTCCACTTCAACAGGTTTGCTGTTAACAAGCGAAAAGAAGCAAATTAATGCTATCGAGATGATAAAAAAGTAAAAGTATTTTTTCATAAATTCATACCTAAGATATATATATTAATATTAATTATTTCAATATTATAAATCTAAATTACATTTACCTCCGAGATTTTTAAATCAAAAAATCGGATTCAAACATTCATTTTACAAATATAAATGAAAAAAAACAATTTTTGCAAGATTTTCTTGGTTATAAAAATATTATTGATACTGAACTAATTTTTGTAAAAATTATGGATGTGAAAGGAAAGAGTTTGTTGATAAAGCAGATGTTCTCATTTTTTAATACGGACAGCATGATGGTAGCTCAACAAATAATTGTTGGAATTTTTAACTTAAAAGAAAAATATTTAGATTTTTTCAATATCAACAGTCACCGATGGTACAAATAGATCCTCAATTTTTTCAATTCATTATTTTCAAAAACTTCCCGACTTTATCCCCTATCCTAACAAAATATACTCCCGATGGCAAACCAGAGACATCAATTCTAAATTGAGAATTGGGAAATGAAAATTGTGAATTATTTAAATCAGAAGATTTCAGGATTTCTTCTCCAAAAACATTGAAGATGCGAATGTCGGTCACGGCATGCCGTGACCCTACAGTTATTTCAAGAAAATCATGAACAGGATTAGGGGAAAGAATCAGTGATGATAGAATACTGTTTTCTTCGACACTCAATGCATCAATTGAAAAATTATCTGACATTTCTGATGAACAACCACTTATTGAAACTTGAACTGAATAAATACCTGAATCTATTGGCATGAAATAATGAGCAGTTGCTCCAAAAATCAATTCCCCATTTTTGTACCACTGATTTCCTGATGCACTACTTGAAAATAAGGTATCTTCCTTAAAAACGATGCTTGGTTTCTGCGGCAGTTCGTTAACATTAATGTTAAAGCTTGTAGTGTCTTTTCTATCAGTATGAATACTATTTTTGGAAACGAAAATTCTGCCCGTCCCGACATTATTCCAAAATATTTTGACTAATGTGTCACCATAATTTTTGATAAGATTTCCATTTTCTACATTCCAAAATATTTTTGAATTTGCATCATATTTTGTAGAATATGCAAGAGTATCACCTCTGCAAACACTATTTGAACCTATTATTAAGGGATAAATAATATTTAAAGTTGTATCCTTAAGTTTGAGTAAATACAGATTATTAAAAGAAGCACCTAAAAGGTTGGTGCGTCCGCTTAAAACCAAATTACCATCTTTAGTTTCTATAATATCATCAATAGAACCAAATTTACCGGAAGTAGTATTGAATTCCCATAGAACATCGAAATTTCTATCCAATTTTCTTACGAATGATTCATAATCATTATTATTTATCTTGATTTGACCTGCCTCAACAAAGCTTCCGTCCGACAATTCAATAGTTTTATTTATCGTGAATTCTAATTTAGATTTAATTGATTTCTGAATTAATATATTATCACCGTTTGGATCCAATTTAATATAAAATCTATTCAATCTATCGCTTGAATAATTGTCGGAGATAAAATAACTACCGTCGCCACAGAGCATTATTTTAAATGTTGATGTCCCGTGCTCGGGCAGAATTATCTTTTTTTTCCATAATAATTTTCCGTTTGTATCTATTTTCAATAAAAAATCCTGTTTTTTTTCTGTTCCATCTTTTATATTGTAATGATAAACGAGAGCGATAAATTGACTGTCGTTTAATGCTAAGAACCCACTTAGCCAATAACCCAGACCCTGCTGGTAATAACATGTATCAAATCCCATTCTCCAGACAAGAGAGCAACTTGAATTGTACTTTTTAATAACTACATTATATGCAACACCATTATTTTCAAGTTGGTCTCTCATAATAGCGGCATAAATTTCTTTATTTTTTGATACTGAGTAAAGTGTGATGTAACCTGGCAAACATTCGAAAACAGATTCTTCATTATAATTTTCATCTGTTCCCATTATACCATAGTTATATTTTTCTGATTTCAGATTGCCGTTTGTATCAGTAATCAAAATCTGAGGATATCTTACAGGGCTGTAAGTATGTTGAAAAGCAGTGTCTTTATAAATTGAATTGCAAATGTGGTAATTTCCCTCGTTCGTTAGAGAAATATTGAAATTAGCAGTTGCATAATTGAAATAATAATTTTTAAGAAATACACTGTCCCCTTTTTGATTGAACTTAGCCAGTGTCAAATGACTATAAAAATGGTCTCTTACTGTGCAAACATAGTTATAACTATTGTCTTCAATTACTTTAGTATAAATACTGGGATGGAATATCGGATCATTTTTCATCTCTTTTTCCCAAAGAATAGTTTGAGAAAAAGTTAAATCTAAGGAAATAAATAAAAATATCACGACTACTTTACAAAGCTTTTCCATCATTAAGTTTCCCAACGTTAAATTAATTGTACCTTATAAAATCCAGTATGCTTACAGGATAAAATTTCCTGACAGCATACAAAATAAACATCAACGAACTACAACAATTGTTGTAGCAAAATCATTACTGGAATTATGAAATTTTAATACATAATTCCCGGAAATTAAAGAACTGACATCAATTGATAATGAGTTTTCATCTTCTATCTGAAAAGCAGTTAAAATGTTTCGGCCATAAGTATCAAAAAGCTGAATGCTAAAGTAGTCTGATACCTTATCTTTAAAAATGACAGTTGCTTTGACCTTAGCCGGATTTGGATAAATTTGAATTTTGTCAACCAAGTAATTATTTTCATCAATTATTTCTATCCAACTCTTACCCATATCTGCAGAACGATACTTTCTTCCTCTATCAAGAAGGTTCACAATTTTATTATTCGGGTTTACAATCTGAATCCAAGTTTTACCTCTGTCATTAGATAAATAATTCTTGTTCCCGCTTTTCAATGTTACACTAAGGCTGTTATCCCTTGATTTTTCAATCCAAGTTCTACCACTATTTTCGGAAATGTATTTTTTTCCGTCATAATCCTTCAATGCTATTTTAATTGAGTTATTAATTACTGTATTTTTGTTTTCTATTGAAAAATTCTCTTTAAAGCCAAAAAGCAATAAAAAAAGAAACAGGATTGTTCTTAATATTATGATTTTCATAGCGAAATTCCTAATTAATGTTAATAAAAATAGTCGCATTTAGCATCGCAATTAGTTTGCGGAATAGGAATCCAGCCTTGACCGTAGTTGCATTGCGGCAATTGTTGATTAATACATGAAGTTTGATTACTAACTTTAGATTTAGTATCCTCCATAGTATAAGTTGGGGGTACTGTAGGCGGTACAGACTCTTGCCAGCACATTTCATGAATAACAATGCAACAACCATTCTCTTCACATTGAACAGCAGTAAATTTATAGTGCATTCCCTGATTATCTAATTTCCATGATCCGCACCATGACACACACCATCCCGGCTGAGCTTCTTCAAATTTGAATTTACTTGGGCAATGATAAAGAATTCCACTACTTGGAAAAAGGTCTTCAAATATGGGATATACAAGTAGATTATA
Source organism: uncultured Hyphomicrobiales bacterium (assembly GCA_964606895.1). GTDB lineage: Bacteria > Bacteroidota > Ignavibacteria > Kapaibacteriales > UBA2268 > CAZSHX01. Next base: position 18,777 of record CAZSHX010000044.1, on the reverse strand, counting down.
GCCCCTTTGTAACAGTTGTCCTAGAGCAATAGGGTCTGGGGGATTATCTATACCATAAGGCATAATATTTTGAGAAACAAGATTACAATTCGAATCAGTTGAATCCCAAGCTAACGCTACAAACCTTATTTGCATTTTCCCGTTGCACATTCTGGTTTCATACATTAACTGAACAGTACACAGCGGAGCCCATAATGGGGAGAAAGGAAAAGTGTTACTATTCCATGTTGGTGCACAACCGTTATCGTCCGGGCAAGTTGCTTTGATGCTCATACTGCTTATAGCAGTAATTGATAAAATGACGCAAAGTAAAATAAACTTTTTCATTGTTTTTCCTTTCAGAAAAAATCATTAATTTTGCATTCGATAAATCGCACTTCAGTGAATTGTGATGTGATTTATCACTTGTTCAGCCGGAGGGCTTGCTTTCCGGCTGTGCTATTTATTATGCCCCGTGATGCAATTACGTTGCAGTCAGATTGATTTTTTCAAGTCCGACATTCACCAAAGTTTCATAGGCATTTTCTCCTGTTTTTGTTTAAAAATTGATTTTTAAATCGTTATTTTAGCAACAGTTTTTTTACAAATGCAATTTACACATAAAATTTCATTAAATCCAAAAAAATTTCATTAAATCCAAAAAAATTTCATTAAATCCAAAAAAAAATTAGTATCTGTTAAATTCGTGTTGTTGCACTTGTGATAGTCTGCTGTTAATGCAGGTTTAATCCTTTATCAATGTTCTCACGCTGAAGAATAGGGTTATTACACTAATTGATTTTAGTCAATTCTTTCATATTCAGAAAATAAATGCAATTTTTTACTTTATTAACAGACTTTAAGATATTAAGCCAACTCTACACTATTGTTTCATCATACAAAGTTGGAGAAAGGCGGACAGAAACGATTTTCGAAATCCCTTCTTCCTGCATGGTCACTCCGTAGAGAGTATCTGCGAATTCCATTGTCCGTTTGTTGTGGGTGACAATCATGAATTGAGTGTTATTGCTGAAATCACGAATCATATTCAGAAATTTATCAATATTAGCATCGTCGAGTGGTGCGTCCACTTCATCCAGGATACAAAACGGACTTGGCTTAACCATGTAAATACCGAAAAGAAGTGCAATGGAAGTCAAAGTTTTTTCTCCGCCTGAAAGCATTTCAATTGAGTGTGGTTTCTTGCCCGGAGGTTTTGCCATTATTTCGATGTCGGACTCTAACCAGTTGTCACCAATGAGTTTAAGTTCAGATTCACCCAGTTCATTGAAAAGTTTACGGAAAAGGAACTGGAAATTCAGGTTCACAGATTCGAAAGTAGTTTTGAATTTTTCTTCGGCAGTCTGGTTGATTTCTTCGATAGTTTCCTGCAATGTTTTTTCGGAGTCAACAAGGTCTTTCACCTGTGCCTGATAAAATTCAAGTCGTTGGTTTTGCGATTCATATTCTTCCAAAGCCATGAAGTTCACCATGCCGAGTGCCATCAGTCTGTCTTTAATCTCAGTTACGGCTGTTTTTGTATCCTGATAAGAAAATTCTTCTGCAGGCAGAATTTCAATCAGGTCAAGTTCAGTATCGTGATTTTCGCGTGTACGTTCGATAATGTTTTTGATTTTCCCTTTGATTTCGCTTGTCTGCAAGTCGTATTGATGGATAGACTCCACAAATTTCTCGAATGCTTTTCTTTTGGCACTCAAATCGGCTGTATATTGGGTAATTTGTTCTTCAAGACTGGTTTTATTGAGATGCAAAAATTCCCGTTCGGATTTTGCTTTATCGAAATCGAGCTGAACCAAAGCAAGTTCTTCTTTTGTAATTTTGACAGTATTCGCTAAGTCATCAATAGTTTTGAAATTGGAATTATATTCAACATCAAGAGAATTAATCTTCTTTTCGGTGAAATCCCTGGATTGGCGGAGTCGTTCAATTTCTTTTTCAAGATTGACAATTTCTGTTTTCAGACGGACAACATTTAGCTCTACTTTTCTGGAGTGTTCCTGAATTGAAGCAAAATCTTTTTCGGCTCCCGCAAGTTCATTTTGCTGAACCCGGAATACTTCTTTTGCTTTATTGACGGAGCTTTCATGCTCTTCAATTTCAGTATCGAATTTGGTTACTTCGCTGTTTATTTCTGCGAGTTCTTCGTGGAATCTTGCCATATTCTGCTGAACCAAAGCAATACTATTCTGTAGTGATTCTTTTTTGTATTTAAGCTGTGAACTGTTTTGTCCGTTTTGGTTCAATGCATTCTGCTGATTCCTGTATGAAGCATTCAATGCAGGAAGATTAATCAAAGCCATTTCATTTTTTGTTTCGGAAAGTGTGGTTTCAAATCCTGAAATTTCATCCTTAATTCGGGAAATTTCCTTTTCAAGATTAGTAATTCTTTCCTTTTTGCCGACGGTTAATCCTTCCCGTGTTGAAACCGAACCACCGCGGATAATCCCATCTCGGCTTGCAATTTCACCAAGTAAGGTTACTGCATAGTCAGCAATTCCGCTATCAATAGATTCAACAGCAGTTTCAAGATTACTTACAAGAATTGTTCTGCCTAAAATCAAACGCAGAGCATTGCGTAACTTGTCGTCGGTACGTACAATTTCACTTGCCCAGCCAAATATATTGTCATTTATTTCAATGCTTTCGGGAGCAGATTTATCAGGAATATTTTCTCTGCAAATAAATGATGCTTTGCCCTTTTTATCTTTTTTGAGTACATCAAAAGCCATAAATGCTTCATCCCGCTTGTTTACCACAAATAAGTGGGCAGTATCGCCCAAAGCGGCTTCAACGGCTATTCTGTATTGCTCGTCGGCTCCTACAGATTCTGCCAATGTAATTTTTTCAGATGAAGGAATCCAGTCAGAAGACTTAATAAGAAATTTCGAAGTTTCGTTTGTATCAATCAAACCTTTAAGAAATTCAAGGGATGCATTTTTCCCCGATAAATCAATTTTGCGAAGTGAAATTTGTTCCTGCAAAGCAGAAGCTTTTTCCTGAAGATTAGTTTGTTTTTGGGTTTGCTCGGCAATTTTCAACTCAATTGATTCAATTTCGGCTTTTAGTGCTTTTTGATTTTCAAGAAGTTTAGAAAAATTTATGTCAATTTCAGAAATTGAACTGAGAGTTTTCTCAATAGTTGAATTGTCGGCATCAATTCTATCGTTGATGATAGTTTTTCTGAGATCGTTTTTTTTCTGATTGGCTTTTAGAGTATTAACATGATTCTGGATATTGATAAGATTCTCATTCGTGGAATTCAGGTCTTCGCGAAGATCGGAAACTGTGCGTCTTTTTGAATCGAGCAAATCCTTCTGTTCGGCAAAAAGCTGTGCTGAGGCTTGCATCTCTTCGGAAAAAACAGCAATATTTTTTGTAGAAGATTCAATAGTCGAAATGTAATTCTCAATATTTTTTCGGGAATCGGAAATTTCATTTTTGATACGTTCCTGATTTGCAGTCAGAGAAATAATCCGTTCATCAGTAACGGCAAGCTGTTTATTTTTCTCGGCGATTATGGAATTTATCGCATTCTCTTTTTCAGCGGCTTTCTGAAATTCATCATCAACTTTGTAAAGCTGTTTTTCAAGTTCAGTTAGCTGAAGTTCGGAATCATCAATTTCCTTTTCTTTTGCAACCTTTTCAATTTGTAGAGCCTCAAGATTAACACTAAACTTTTCAAGTTCTTTAAGCGAACTTATATAGTCGTGAGTAAGAATAGCAAGCTCGAGTTCTTTAAGCTGTGCACTCAATTTATTGTATTTTCTTGTCTTTGCCGCCTGTCGGGCAAGGGAAGCAACATTTTTATCAACTTCGGAAACGATGTCCTGCACTCTCATCAAATCGTTTTGAATGGCGGCAAGTTTTTTTGAAGCTTCTTTGCGGCGAACCTTGTATTTTGTAACTCCTGCGGCTTCTTCGAGCAAGTGGCGGCGTTCTTCGGGTTTCCCACTCAGAATCGCTTCAATCATTTTCAGCTCAATAACAGAATAGGAATCTGCCCCGACTCCTGTATCCATAAACAAATCAACAATATCTTTAAGTCTGCATTGAGTGTTGTTCAGCAAATACTGGCTTTCGCCATCCCTGAATAAGCGGCGGGTGATTGCAACTTCTGAATATTCGGTTGGAAGCAGATTTTTGTTGTTTTTGATTGTCATCGAAACTTCAGCCATTCCCAAAGCTCTTCGGTTTGAAGTGCCGTTGAAAATAACATTTTCCATTACCTCACTGCGAAGTATGGCACTCTTCTGTTCGCCGAGTACCCAGCGAATGGCATCAACAACATTGGTTTTGCCACAGCCGTTCGGACCGACAATCGCAGTGATGCCGGGAGTAAACTTGAAATTAGTCTTTTGGGCAAATGATTTAAAACCAACAACTTCTAAAGCCGATAAATACATATATATTCCGATTCAATTACATTTTTAGAAACAAAAGGACTTCAAAAAAGGAAGCCCCTGAAATTGTTTGATATTTTTTAAATTAAAGTCAAAGAAAGAAATTATTAACAGTTTTACAGTCACCATTTACGCAACGGAAATTCAGATTCTTCGCTTTGCTCGGAATGACAAAAATTATTATTACTTTCTTGGAATTTTAACTAATAGACCAAAAATCGCAAAAACAGTTGTATAGAGTGATTGAGCCACTCCATATTTTATAAAAAACATAAAAAATGAGATTTCACTTGGTTTCAGATAAAAGAAGAAATAAACAAGGTTGTGAACCATTGCAGTAACCAAAACAATTACCAGAAATCTGTAACTGCCAATAACATGGTCGGCAGTTCCTTCTTTGTAGAAAAATCCAGCAATGAATCCCACCAGGACTTTGGAAAGAGCGTTTGTTCCGATAACATCCAAAGAAACAATATCAAAGAAAATACCGGCGGCAAAGGCGGCTATTATTCCTTTGAACTGCCCTTCTTTTAATGCAATCCAAACGCAGAGAATAATAATCAAATCGGGTGTAATGCCTCCGACGGAAATGAAATCCATCAAAGTCAGGTGGGCAAACGACATAAGAAGCAGAACTATCCCGTAGGTAATATACCGGATTGTTTCCTGCTTGCTTTTGGTATTTTCTACTGCAATCCTCATCTATCCTTATTTTTTCCTTTGCTTTTCTTTTCTTCGGGCAAATTTATTTTATCCTCCCTTTGAGCAGGAGCTTTTCTTAGTCTCAGTTTCTCGTCAAGTTCTTTTATTAATTGATTATGCTCGGGATTCGGAAGATATTTCAGCACGAAAACCTGTTCCAAGGTTGAAAAATTAACCAGTGGTTTGACCAAAACCTTAAAGAACAGTTCACCCTTTTCTTCATTTGCTTTAACCACCTGCCCGATTGGAATTCCCTGCGGATATTTGTTGCTGAAATCGGAAGAAATAATCAGGTCTCCGACTTTGACATCGTAAGATTTCGGCATATCCTTCATAGTAAATTCCTCACCGCCTTCCCATACAATCAAGCCCGGATAGCCGCTTCGCTGAACCTTTGCCGCCACCTTGACATCTCGGTTTTTGAGCATTTCCACAAGAGAATAATTTCCTGAACTGGCAATAATTACACCTACAAGTCCCGCATCATTTCGGACGGGCATACCTTCCTCGATTCCTTGATTTCTGCCTTTGTCAAGGGTCAGATAGTTCCTCATTTCGATAGTTGACCTGCCGACCACTTCGGAAATAACAAATGATTTATCGAGATTTTTCCTGAGTTCGAGCATTTGGCGAAGGTTTTTATTCTCCAGTACCGACTGACGCATTCTGGTTACTTCGGAAGAAAGCTGAAGATTCAGTTCTCTTAATGCCTGATTTTCGCTCTTTAATGCAACAGGATTAGGAATAAACGAAAAGATATTCTGAAACCAGCCCATGCCGCCGATAACAACAGTTCTGAACCCGCCGATACGAGTAACATTTCCCATAGAAATAAGGGAAAGACTAATAACGACAAGAGCTAAAAAAGTGAAATACTCTTTGTATTTTTCTACAAAACCTATTATTCTCTGCATGGTTGATTCTTTGGCAATAAGATTTTAAGATTATATCAATATCTTGCTGTTTTAATCAAAACTGACGAATATTCATTCAAATTTTCGAGAACTTTTCCTGTTCCGCGAACGACTGCTGTAAGCGGGTCGTCGGCAATATGGACGGGAAGGGAAGTTTCTCTGCGTAATCTTTCGTCGAGTCCTTTAAGGAGTGCACCGCCACCGGTGAGCATTATTCCTCTGTCGAAAATATCAGCTGATAGTTCCGGCGGTGTTCTTTCGAGAAGATTCAGAACTGCTACGACAATTGCACTTACTGCTTCAGAAAGTGCTTCACGAATATCGGCAGAAGATACTTGTATCATTTTCGGAATTCCCGAAAGGAGGTCTCTTCCTTTTACTTCAATCTGGAGTTCTTCCTCCAAAGGAACGGCAGACCCAACCTGACATTTAATCAGTTCAGCGGTTCTGTCTCCGATTAAAATATTATGCTGTCTTTTGAAATACTGAACAATTGCATCGGTCATTTCGTCGCCTGCAATTCTGATTGACTCGTCGCTGACAATACCGGAAAGAGCAATAACGGCAATTTCAGTCGTTCCGCCGCCGATGTCAATAATCATGTTGCCGATTGGCTCCTGAACCGCAAGCCCGATACCGATTGCACCTGCCATCGGTTCGGCTATAAGGTGTACTTCCTTTGCACCTGCATGTTCGCAACTGTCACGGACGGCACGCTTCTCAACTTCGGTTATCCCCGATGGAACGCAAACCACAACACGACGTGCAGGTTGCCATGTTAAAGAAACTTTGCGTATAAGGGCACGGAGCATACCTTCTGCAATTTCAAAATCAGCAATAACACCATCCCGCAAGGGACGGATAATTTTTATATCACGGTGAGTTTTTCCTACCATTGCCTGTGCATCGTGACCAATAGCTATAATATGTTTGCTGGTTCTGTCGAAAGCAACTATTGAAGGTTCGTTCAAAACGATACCCTTACCCTTCATCCAGATTAGTGTATTGGCTGTGCCAAGGTCTATTGCAACGTCATTCGAGAATAATCTTAATCCTGCCATTATCGGTAAAAGTTAATTACAAAAAAGAATAATTTTAGCTTACAAAAATAGCAGAATTATGGCTATTTTAATAACTAATTTCAATTTTTTTGAAAAGTTTTTTAATTTATTGATTATTATGGAATTTAATCCGTTATTTCAAATATCGGCAGATGCTTTAGTCAGTTCCTGATGTGCAATCTCTTTAGATGTCCTGCATCTGCCTGAAGCAGAACATATAATAATATTAACACCTAAATTGCTAATTTATCAGATAATTTATCCCAATCAGGCAGGGAGGTTTAGAACTCATGATGATAAAACAAGGTTTAAAATTATTTTCCAATATCAATTTTTACAAATATCTTTTCTATGGGCAATATCTAAAACAACGATTTCATGTATTTCTGTTTCAATAAAATATCCAATACGATAATCGCCTACCCTGATTCTAAATTGATTATTATATCCTTTGAGCTTAATAGAACCTGTTGGTTTTGAATTTTTCCAATAAAAGGAATTTTGAAAGAATTCTTGATTTATCATTAATATCTAAAAGATTCAGAGATTTCAGTGCAGGGTTTGGTCTGATAACATTAAATGCCATTAAAGTAAATCTTTTAATTTTACATAATCACCATTATTATAAGCTTCAAATGATTCTTTGACTCTATCAACCACTTCTTTAGAGTTTTCATAATTATCCCACTCTGAAAGCAAATCTTGCTCAATCCTATCTGGTATCAAGATTTTTTCTTCTCGAGGGAGTAAACTTATAGCTTTTACAAATCTCTTTGTGTCAATTTCTACAGCCAATTGCATTCTGAATTCTCCATTTATTTCAAATAAATAATAAAACTACTGCCATTTGATTTTATTGTTTAGAAAATTGACCATTAGAATTATAAACCATCTTGAGTTAATTACTACTCTCAGATATGTTTTACATTTCTTCAGCATTTAGTACAAATGGTATAAATCATCTTCATCCCAAAATCCCCTTGATCTCCAATCCAACCCTAAAATTATCTATCTAAAAAATATTTCCTGTCGCTATCAGTTCACTCAATTTTAAAAAATGACAATGAAATATTTGGATTTAGTTAATTTAATCATTATATTCAATTTGTTGGTAGTTCTAATTTTTTTGCACTTTTGGAAGGAGGTGAGGTAATGTCGAGACCCCCGAATCCTGAACTTATTGAAAATATACAGGTAGTAGTTTCCGACTTGGTTAAACAAAAAGGCATTGATGCTTTAACCCTGAGGATGATTGCTCGGCGGCTTAGCATAACCGCAACGACAATTTACTATTACTACAAGGACAAAAGCGACCTGATTAACAAAATAAAAATCAGAGGACATTCCCAGCTTGATAGTTTCATTGCCGAAAGTATCAAGCCGAACGACAGTTGTAAAAATCGGTTGAAAGCAGTAATTCTTTCATTCGTAAAGTGGTGTGCCGAGAACGAAAATCTCGCATCGCTAATGTTTGCTAAACTGCCCGAAGAGTTCGAAAATACTAAGGAAAGCACCGATAATCATTTTAAAATTTTTGGCAGATATGTTGCTATACTAAAGCAGGGCAGAACCAAAGGTGATTTTAAAATTACTGATATCGAACAAGAGGCTTCGCTTGGTATTTCACTCCTTTATGGTATGGTAACTCTCTATTTTAACAGAAGGTTATCAAGTAAATACAACAAAGACATCGAGCTATTGGCTAAGAAAGCCGCCGATATGCTCTTAGGTCATTTGGGTATAACAAAGTGATATTTTGATTTTTCTGTAGCATTGAGATTCCCGCGATATTATATCGGGGAATCTTTTTTTTTGTTCTACACTGCAAACAAAAAATACGTCTTTGGAACGCGATTTATAAAAATTTATATCTTAATTCGACAGACTTTTCAATGAACGATTTTAAATCAAATTTTTTACAAAATCAATTATAAGGTATAAGCGATAAATATTTATATCTTCAAAAACTTCCTTACTTTATCCCCTACCCTCACAAAATACATGCCCGACGGCAAATCCGAAACGTCAATTCTTTGTCCTCCGCTGGCGGAGGTGTCTGCGGAGCAGACGGAGGTGGAAACAATTTCCCCAAAGACATTGAAGATGCGGATATCGGGGTAGGGCAAGGCATGCCTTGCACCTACGGAGATTTCTATATAATCTTCTGCGGGATTCGGCGAAATTAAAAAAGTATTTGAATTATTTGTCGCTTCCTCAGCAACTCCATCTGGATTTTCAAAGAATCTGTACATTTTTACATATCTGCCTGTTACTATTGCTGTTCCTTGTTTAAAAGACGTATAAAATACTTCTAATTCTAACATTGGCCCCCATATAACTTCGTTAGTCTGTCTAATCCAGTTTTTTCCACCATCATAAGTCCTATAAATGGATAACACATTTGTTGCAATTCCATTCAATGAATCACTGAATGAGATATAGTAAAACAAATCATTATTCTTTGTTAAAGTATCGTCTAAATCTAATTGAATTGCCCATGTCTCACCGCCATTAGTTGTGTGATATATCCTTCCAAACATATATGTGTAATGTTGAATTGTATCAGATATTGAATAACCTCCACAACTCCACCCCAATGAATCATTTAGAAAAAATATATTTCTAAAATAATATTTCATTTCAAACTTAATCCAATTTTTTCCATTATCAGATGTTTTGTATATATTATATTTGGATAAACCGGATTCGACGCAATTCGCAGTTACTATTATATTGTCTGAAGATGGGGTTTGAATCTCAAGCATCCTATTTCTCGCACCTGTATCAGGTAGAACAGTCGTTTTCCATGTAAGTCCACCGTCATGAGTAATCAAAATATTTGTATCATTAAGTGCTACACCAAATTTCGTATTGTACATTGATATTTTTCTTATAGCTTTATTTGATTTAAAATATATTGAATCCCATTTAACACCATTGTCTGTTGACCTGAGCATTTTGCCTAATGTAAAACCTGCCAGACATAATTCTTTACCTGGTAAAGAAATGGAAACAACTTGATATTTAGGTCTATAAGAATAGTGTGGAATATCCAATGAATCAAAATAAAAAATTGAAGAGTCTGCCCATATCGTATGCCATGAGACACCACCGTCCGTTGTTCTCCTGAAAACCGGACCGTCGCCGGCATACAAATTACCTGATGTAATACAATTTAAAGAATCATAGCAACTTATCGAAGTATAATAATAGTTAGCAAAATAATCAACATTTTTCCAGTTTTCAGTTAGATCATTTCCTGAATAAGCAGAAAATGGGATAAAATTCAGCAAAATCATTAATATTAATTTTTTCATATTGCAACTTTTATTTCTTATGAATAAAACAGCAAGAAAATACAAAATCAAAAAAAACTATTTTTAAATACGGCACTTCGAATACAATATAACACATAAAAATGAAAAACGTTTCACGAAAATGGGAAAAAAGTGAAAATTTTATTTTTTTCTGTAAAAGTTCGAAATTTTCGAGAAATAAAAAATAAATTTAATTTACTATTTTACTCTTATTTCATAGCAATAAATAATCATTATTTCCGTTAGTTTTTTTGTCTTCGTTCATTGAAATATAAGAACCTCACCCCGACCCTCTCCGAAGAGAGGACGGTAAGAATTGCATCATTGCATCTTTTTGCATTCAAAGATGAAATGGGAATATTTTCGTTATATGAAATAATATCAATAGGTTATATGAATATGGCATTGCATCTTTTACATTTTTTTTTGAGGATGCAATGCAATTTTTGGGAAATGAAAAATCTGATTTCGCGTAGCGAAATAATATTTGTAACTGCGAAATGCTCCTATGCCTTTCTATCACGTAGTGATAGCATATAGAACGAACATATGCCGTAGTTTTTATATATTTAACCTCTACGAGGTTACGAAATTTTTTTGGGTTCGATGTGTTACAAATATTAATTCCCTCCGGGAATTTGAAGAATGAAATACATCAATAAATTGCATCATTGCATCTTTTTGCATCCTAAGATGCAATGGAATAAAATCCGTTATTTGAAATAATTTCAATAGGTTAGATGGAAATTGTATTGCTTTTTTAAAAAAATTTTTTTTGATGATGCAATGCACTTTGGAAGATGATTAATCCAGTTTCGCGTAGAGACTGTGCGAAAACTCGTGAAATTATTGATAATTGAAAAATATATCGCCGTAAGTCTTTAATAATTGTTCGTAACTCTATATTTTAATTTTTACTGCCAATTAATTCTTTCGTTTTCACACAGTCTCTAAACGAACATCGGAATTTATTTATTCTTTTATTGCGTTCTCCTCATTAATAGTGGTATGTTCTGCAATTCTCAATATCAGTTTAAACATTGGACTAATTGCAGACAGCAGAACGCAAGATATAAAATACGTTGGACAAAGTTCTATTACCAAAAAATTCTTCCTTATTGTTACGGGACTTTTAATTTCATTAGTAACTTTTCTATTCCTTGGGGACTTCTTAACACGACAACATGAAAAAAATAAACTTGTTAGCGAAGCAAATGACATAATTACGCGATATTCAGAGAGTATCAATAAAATTTCCATTGGGCTTGCTGACACTTCAAAAGTCAAAGACATTCCAGATATATTGAAATTTCTTTCAAATCAAAAGGAGAAATTCCCATCAGTTCAGCTTATTACAAGTGATAAATTTGATGGACAACTAACTTTCCTTCTGATCTCATCTTGCGAAAGTGAAGAATCATTAAAAAACCCTTTTCGGTAATTCATTTTACAAATGCGAAATTCAAGATTGTGATTATTTGGAAATGTTTTTTTCAGGTAAGACAACTGACACGCATTTATAGACTACTGGAAACGACTACAAACTTTATTTCCCGTTTGACATAAACAGTAAGAAATTTATTTTAGTATTTACAAAATATGAAAGACAAGGAAAAGTTGGTTCATATTGATAGCGTTGAATAGTTAAAAAAATATAAAAGCCTTGCAAATTAAATATTATATAAGAAAAAAGGGAAAATAGACAAATCGGGGACAAATCGTAAAATACATAGTATTCATTCGACCTTTTGAACTCCGAAATGAGACAAAATGAGAATAGTGAAAATAAGTAAATATAGAGCAAGGATGAGGCATCGGTAAAAGTCAATGGTATAAAGCAATGGATATGGGTATGGCAGCCAGAATTATCAGCATATACAACTGCATTGAGAAGCAGATGAATGACAGCTATTGAAAATGTATTTCCGGACGTACTCAAAAATAGTATTTTAAATACAGAACGCCGGGCAGCACGGTTGAAAACAAAATCAGCGTGTCATCTGCTTTGTATGTAGATGGAGAGATTTGGGAATTTAGAATGTTCGTGAATAACAATGTAGACGCATTAGGAATTCTGATGAAAGTAATAATTTTAGTTGCAATTGGGACATGTTGATATGATTAACAGGACTTTAATAATATTCTTTATTCTCATAAAAGTCTTAATGAAAGCTAAGAATTAATTTTCAGCAATTTATTTTCCCAATATCATTGATTTCATTAATGTTGTACCATTGAATTTGAGAACACAAAAATAAATTCCACTCGGATAATTCTCAGCATTCCATTGATATACATGATTACCTGCATCCAACGGTGCACTCACAAAACAAGTCATCAACCGTCCAAGAGAATTGTAAATATCCAAATTAATTTTTTCAGATTTTAACAAATTAAATTGAATTGTTGTGTTTGAATTAAATGGATTAGGGTAATTACTCAATATCTCAAGATTGTATTTACGCTCATCTACATTATTCGGATACATCTCGACATAATCACCAGGTGTCAAATCTTTTCCAACAAATGCCGGATAATCCAAAGCATATTTGTAAAGTCTGAAAACTGAATTCATTGTTTCACCTTTCCTTGCAGGGTCTTCTGCCGGCAAATTTCCTTGAGTGATACGACCTTTGAGTTCAACCGGACAAATGTATTTCCAAACAATTTCATTTTGAGGTGTTACTTCTAAGAACAATCCAACAGTTCCTGAACATAAAATAGTATTCCCGTTTGGTAAACGAAAAGCACCCGATATGTTTTCAGAATAAAGAGAATCTTTGCCTGAACCATTATATGACCATGTTAAGTCCTTTGGTAAAAAAGCTGATCCGGTCGTTATTGTGTAATTGCCATTTGCATCAACTTCCGGTGTAAATTCATCAACAGTTGAATATGCAATCTGTCCGCCTCTTCCAAGACCGTTATTGAAACAAGTAAGATTTCCGGCACCGGGTCTGCCGGGAAGAACCCATTCAACATCGTGTTGTTCAAAATACCTTTGTTCTGTTTTTGTTCCGGCTTTATATGCCGCCGGATTGCCCCAACGATATAACAAATCTCCTCCTTTTCCTCTTTTCCCTCCGGTATGTCCTTTAGATTCAGCCGTGGTAGTGCTATGGTCTATAATCCAAACTTCACTATTTCCACGAACACTAACAGCAATTTGGTCAAAAGCAGGATTGTAATCTATAGAATTCATGTGATTCCAGAATGCAGGCAAATTTCTACCGTCACCATCGCAATCAACTAATTCCGGATGGGATTTAGGAACTCCATAGTTCAATTTTGAGGCATCGAAATCCTGAATCAAATGGTCCCAAGTATGCCATTCCCAGACAACAGTGCCTCCTTTTGGATAAGTTGGTTGTATTTCAACAACATAATCAGGAACCATCATACCTTTTTGCTGAATTTCAGGCTGAAACTTGCTTGGGTCAAATCCGGCGGCTATGCACTCAGCATACGTTTTCTTTTCAATTACAAGCATAATGATATTCCCGTTTGGCAATCTTTTAATATCATGGTGTTCCATATAAGTTTCAGTTGAAAAATCTAACTCCCAAACAAGATTATCATTCCAGTCATATTCTTCAATTCTTCCGCCTTCACCTCCACCACTGCTGAGCTTACCTTTAGTCATACAAGTACGAAGAAGATTACCGTTTTCAAGTAGATAGACAGCCTGACCGGGAGGTAACTGACTTTTAGTCCATTGATGTACAATTCGCCCATCATTATTTATCAAATAAGTCATAGTGTTTTGCTTGGGAGCAAATAATGTGTAGCCTTTAAAAACTTTTGCAGTATCGTTATAAAATAAGCCTACAGTGCGGTTTTGTGCAAGTAGTGAAATATTTGCCATGATAGACAATACCAAAATCGAGTGTAAAATTAATTTTTTCATCTTTTGTTAATCCTATTTGATAATTATCATTTTCTTAGTTTCATTTTGGTCATTTGCATTGATTGTATAAATATATGTACCTGTTTGAAGCAAATTTCCGTCATCATCTTTCCCATCCCATAATAATTCGTAATTACCTCTTGGATAAAAACCATTGGCAAGATGTTTAACAGGTTTTCCATTAATATCAAATATTATTACTGATATGTTCCCGTCTTTTTCACTATCAAAAACAATAGTAGTGTTGGGATTAAAAGGATTTGGATAATTCTGACTCGAGATGGAGCTTACCGGTTTTAAATCTCCTTCTTCTACGAATACGGACAATAGTTCAGAAGGTGTATAGTAATCGGGGGTTCTGCCGGTGATAGTAGTTGTAGCTGTCAGATCTTTTCCTTTCAGACCGGGATAGTCAGCTGAATATCTATATGCTCTGAAACATGAATTGAACATAGGATAATTATCTACAAGCACTTTTTTTATTCCTTTTCTTGTCAAAGGAACAATATATTCCCAAACAATTGATGTATCTTTCGGAGAGATTTCAAAAAAATGACCGCTGTTGTCTGAGCAGACAAATGTATTGCCGTTAGGCAAACGTTGAGCACTCGAACCGATTGTACTGAAAAAGCTTGTATTATTCTTGCTGGAGTAGCTCCAGACTATCTGCTTGGAAACATTTTTCTTCTCTTTCATTAGGTCTTTATCAGGAGAGTTAACGCTGTTGTATCCGGCATCGGGTGGATTGACGAAATTACCGGTATTTACACCTGCTGAATTCAAATATGGATTGATTTCATATACATAAGATTGAAGAGTCAGCTCAACAAGATTTTGTCCATTATTGAAGACCATGAGATTGCCTCCTCCGGCAAGTCCGGGTCTAATCCATTGAATATTATGAGCACCGCCCATTTGTTTGTGTCCTGCGGTTGCTTTTTCCCAGTTATCCAATACCGAAGGCGGGTCACCCTGGTCATATTTTGCCGGGTCACCAAAGCGATAAAGAAAATCTCCCAATGTTGATTTAGCAAGAGCTATTGAAGCAGTCGGGTCATCTTTGATAAATGTATTTCCATGGGCAATAACGTAAAACTCTCCATGAACTGAATTGATAACAATCAGGTCTTTTTCTTCGTTATAGTCCAATGAATTGCAATGAAGCCAATCGCTCTTCAAAGGATTTCCTCTTTGATTTATATCAATTTTTCCGGGAGTGTTTTTTACCACGCCATAATTCGATTTGGTTGCGTCAAAATCCTGAACAATATGGTCGAAGAAAGCCCATTCCCATATAACATTCCCCGACATATCCACTTCAACAATTGCATCCATCTGAGCCGTTGCATATCCTTTGGAGTTTGCCGGGTCAGCTCCGGCATCAAGACATTCCTGAGTTGTCAGGGATTTATTAGCAATATAGATAAAAGTTGAATCACCGAGTTTTTTGTTATATATTTTATCAAAGTCATGATGCGGTGCATAACCGCTTCTGGTTTCAGTGTATTGCCATACTGAATTGCCATTCCAGTCAAGCTCTTTCCATGTCGTTGATTTACTTGGGTCGCCACCTGCGGCATCAATAATTGTTCCACCGGGAGTAAGTCTCGGATTTGTTCCTATTTTCCATGTGTGGACTACTTTTCCTTCCATATCAATCAAATATGTTCCACCTCCACTGCCAAATAATGTGTAACCCTGGTAAGCCTTTGAGGCATCCCAGTATGTAACTTCTGTAGGTCCGTAATGGGCTTCGTGGGAAAAGGAAGAACAATACATCAATACGAAAAGGATACAGAAAAAGATTCTAAATGTTTTGGTGATTTTCATTTTAACCTCAATGTTTATTAATTCAACTTATAATTTTTATGTTTAAATATGCGACAATTGGCAAAAATCAATTTTTAATAAAGGGATATTTTTTATTATTAATATCAATAAAATACAGACCTCTTTGCAAATCAGAGATATCAATTACATTTACTCCATAGAATGATTTTAATTTTTCTCCTAAAACTGAATAGAGAACAATTTCCATCTCAATATTTTCTAACTTTATTGTGAGATACTCGTTAGCCGGATTTGGAATGATAATCGCATAATCCGAAATTTGTTCATCTATACCATTTCTAAGTTTATACTCTGCAGTAATTGTAACACTCTTTGCAGGCATAAGAATTTTAGCTGTATCTTTTTTCTGATAAATAAAATATGTAATATCACCTGTCCATTTGTCAAATTGGTAATTTGGTGCCGGCTTGTCTGCAATAATAGTAACAGTATCAGCTTCTTTGTAAGAGCCGCCGCCTTTACCATTATTTACTGTCAAAGTGTAGGTATCGGTTGATTTTATTTTATAGTTAGCGGTAATAGCAATTGCTTTATTAGGCATAGTGATTTTGGCAGTATCGTTGTATATTTCACTCAAATATAAGGTATCGCCTGTCCATTTTTCAAACTCATAACCGCTTTGGGCCTGATTTGCAATCACGGTTATGACTTCGCCTACTCCATAAGTGCCGCTTCCGGAGCCGGAATTCACTGTCAGAACAAAGGTTTCGGTTGAAGTACTTTTGTAGGTTGCAGTAATTGTTATGCTTTTTGCCGGCATCGTAGCTTTCGTAGATTGGCTTGCCGGGGCTTGCAGTGCAGAAATATCACCCGTCCATTTGTCAAAGACAAATCCGCTCTGGGGAGTATTAGCAGTTACGGTAATAATATCACCTGCTTTATATTTACCTGTACCGCTACCTGAATTAACCGTTAAGGTATATGTCTGGAAATCATATAATTCAATAAAATCTCCCAGGACAAGTGTTTTGCCGGTGAATGCGGCGTAATCAAGCGGATACTTGTAAACCCTGAACACTGAATTCATTTTTTCATCAGGTCGTGCTAAGTCAGTTTTTAAAGTATCTCCTTGTTTTAAAGGTCCAAACTGGTCAACAGGACATATATATTCCCAGACGATTTCACCCGTATTTGTTACTTCGATAAATTGCCCAACAGTTCCTGAACAAATAATAGTATTACCATTTGGCAGACGATAAGCCCCTGAGATATTTTCAGAAAATATTAAACCTTCCTTGATACCCTTTGTACTGCCTTTAAATGTCCAGGTAAAATCCTTAGGAGTATAGGCTGAACCGGTAGTTATTGTATAGTTTCCGTCTTTGTCAACATTGGGAGTGAATTCGTCAACAGTAGAATAAATTGTACCTCCGCGTCCAAGACCATTATTAAAGCAAGTCATATTGCCGGTACCCGGACGACCCGGCAGTACCCACTCCACGTCATGCTGTTCAAAATATCTCTGCTCACTTTTTGTTCCACCACCATAAGTTGAAGGATTTCCCCATCTATAAAGCAAATCTCCTCCCTTTCCTCTTTTTCCTCCGGAATGCCCTGCGGCTTCGGCGGTAATTGTGCTATGATCAATTATCCAAACTTCACTGTTTCCTCTCACGCTGACAGCAATTTGGTCAAAAGTGGGATTGTAATCTATCGAATTCATATGGTTCCAGAACGAAGGCAGATTTCTACCGTCACCATCACAGTCAATTAATTCGGGATGATTCTTCGGCACTCCAAAATTAGATTTTGTACTGCTAAAGTCCTGAATTAAGTGGTCCCATGTATGCCATTCCCAAACGACTGTACCTCCGGAAGGATAGGTGGGTTTAATTTCTACTATATAATCCGGCAGCATACCTTTTTGCTGAATCTCTGCACTAAATTTACTTGGATCAAATCCGGCAGCAATACAATCAGCATAAGTTTTCTTTTCAATTACCAGCATAAGCACATTGCCATTTGGCAGCTTTTTGATATCATGATGCTGCATGTATGTGGAGGTGGAGAAATCAAGTTGCCAAACCAGATTATCATTCCAGTCGTATTCTTCCACTCTGCCGCCTTCACCACCACCACTGCTAAGCTGACCTTTTGTCATACAGCTGCGAAGCAGATTACCGTTTTCAAGTAGATAGACAGCCTGACCGGGAGGATATTGACTTTTAGTCCATTTATTAATGATTCTGCCTTCATTATTGATAAGATAGGTCATTGTGTTTTGCTTTGGAGCAAATAATGTATAACCTTTATATGTCTTGGCAGTATCGTTAACAAACAAACCGACAGTTCGGGTTTGGGAATAAATTGTCCCAACAAATGCCAAGCTCAAAAATATAAGCAAGCTTAAGAATATTCTTGTTTTCATAACTTCTCCAATTATAAAATTGATTAAAAATTTAAGAACGTCAATCCGTTCTAAATTTATTAGAAGACAGAAAAATAAAATTCTGGCGGTAGATAGTTGTAATTTGGATGGGATATAAAAAAAAGCTTCTATGTCAGATATAGTGGGTAATCAAATTTAAGCTTACCGGCAATGAAGTAAATCATACAAATAAAGTTCTCAATATTTCATCTGAAAATAAAATCTAACCAACAAATATGTTTTTTTAAAAAAAACGT
>CAZSHX010000043.1:0-40340 GCA_964606895.1 uncultured Hyphomicrobiales bacterium | reverse complement strand
TTTACCAATTCAGAATGAATATTTCTGCTTTGGGTAATTATATAGTGACGATTGATAATGCAAATAAAGCAATGCTATGGGATTGCAGGAGTGAAAAATTAATTTATAATTTTTCTGATTCGCTCAAAATGCCTTCAACTTGCATAGACATTGAACCAAATGAAGGATATATTTTAATCGGTCATGGAGATTATTTTACTATCTGGGATGCTAAGACTCAAAAAAAGCTAAACTCTTTTCTTTGCACCGGTATAGGTGGGTCAACATCCTATGATGTGAAATTCTCACACGATGGAACCAAGTTTGCTATTGTATCATCTTATACTGAACAATTTACAAACAAAGATAAAACTTTAATTACACTATGGGAAACTAACACTTGGAAAAAGATTAAAAATGTTTTTCTACTTAGTGACAGGGATACATGGTCTCATTTAAAGTTTTCGTTTAATGATTCTTTATTGAGTTTAATGTATGAGACAAGAACGGTTTATGTCTATAATCTAATCACAAACAAAACATTAGAATTCAGAAGTGATTTTTCTGGAAATTTAGATTTCTGTAATAATATAGAATTTCTTCCAAATAACGTTCATTGTCTTCTTTCGTTTTTTAATGACAAGGGAGAGAATTCTTTTAATTTATATAATTTACAAACTGAGAAAACAGAAAAACAATACAATATTCGTGTATCAAATTCAGATTGCCATCAAATGGAGGGTTCCGTTGTTGCTAATGGAAGAACTCGGTTATCGTTTCTGTATCCCAAAGTTACTAATATATCAGAAACAGATAGGGGAAATGAGAATATCATCATATACAAAAACAACAAATTACTATTTTTAGAATTTTCCACAATGAGAACGGGAAATTCAGCTGTAGAAATATTTGATATTAAAGGAAATAGAGTGTATAAGAATAATTTGGGATTTATTAATCCTGGATTAAATAAGTATGAATTGAATACAAATTTACCCATTGGAATTTACTTCTGCGAACTTCAGATTAATAATTCACGATTTTCTCAAAAATTTCAAATTGGAGAATGAGGTGAAAAATGAAAACTCTCAATTCATCATTAATCAAATATCATCATAAACATCTTATAGTTGTTGAAGCATTTTTCTGGCACGCGGAATATATTCGCTTTGGGGATAGCTGTCCACAAATACTTTGAATGCCCGCTTAGCTTCGGGAATCTGACCCGAACGAATCAATGATTCCGCAATCATCATCTGAGCATTGTCGTGCATAGGTGCATTTTTGGTACGAAGCACCTTTTGGAATGATGCGATTGCCTTATCCCATTGTTTCATCGCAAAAAATGATTCCCCAATCCAATAATTGCTTTTTGCAACAACTTCTGCATCTTTGGCAGAGGCGAGGATTGTAGAAAAATCATTTACCGATTTTTGATAGTCTTTACCGACAAAAGATTTCAAAGCCTGCTCAATTGATTCATTTTCAATTGGCTTAACGGGAGCAGATACTTTTTCTTTTTTTGTGGATTTGACAGCGGCTTTAGCAATGTTTTTCTTTTCGGGAGCAACTGTTTTCTGTGGTTTGGCATCAGGTTTAATTATCATCGGGGCTTTTGCTTTTTTAGTATTGGCTTTAGCCTGCAATGGTTTGGCTGTCGGTTTTTTTATGGATGATTCATTTTCGTCAGAAAGAATAATTTTTTTGCTTTTGGCTGTTTTGGGTTGCGGCGGCTCGACCGATTCTTCGGTCTCGGTTTCCCCAGCAATTGCTTCTTTTTGATTGAAGTTTTTCTCGGTCATTGTAATCTTTATTTTGTCAAGTGTACGCTTGATGGATTGAATGTCGTCATCCATCTCGTTCATCTTGGTTGCTAGATTTTTTTGCTCTCCTTCGTAAACACGCATTTGTTCGCGAAGTGAAAGGATTTTCCTTTTAGGAGGGGCGGCATCTTTGTTTTCGGTTTCAGATGCGGGAGTCAGGAAAGTTTCGTTTTCAGCCTGTAAAGCAAGGTCGGATTTAATTTCCTTGTTGTAAGAATCTTCCTCTGAACTCGTAAGTGCTTTTTTTTCATTTCCAGATAAATTATCTTCGTAAGATTTGCTGATGTTTCTTCCATTCGAACTACTGTTGCGTACACTTCGCGGTGCGGTACACGAAACTGCGAAAACGGACAAAGTGAGTGCTACTATTAGCCAATTGGATTTTGTTGTACACAAATTCCAAACATGATTCTTGTAAAATTTTGCTATCATATCTATTCTCAATCACTTATGTTAATTATACATCTCCAATGCTTTGTCTATTTACAATAGTTATGCCATAATATTGCTGTTGAATTTCGAATCAATTTTCATATATTTGTTATTTACATTTTCCATCACTGAAAAACATCGAATAATGGCTGATTATCAACTTACAACCGAACAAAAAATTGCCCAAAGCTACGACAGGCATCTAACAGTTAATGCAAATGCAGGCTCAGGTAAGACTTCCGTTCTGGTACAGCGGTTTATGAGCATTATGCTCGACGACAAAAAAAATTATTCGGCTTTTGCAGGTGGATACAATCCGAAAGTGAAACCAAATGAAGTCGTTGCTATTACCTTTACCCGCAAAGCCGCTACGGAGTTGCTTTCAAAGGTAATTCACGAAATCGAAGGTAAAGTTGAAAAATCAAACGATTCTTCTGAACTCAGATATTTGCGTTATGTCCGCGAGAAACTCACAAATGCAAGGATTTCAACCATTCATAGTTTTTGCTCGGAACTATTGCGGAGCTACCCGATTGAAGCCGAAGTTTCACCTAATTTCACAGAAATGCCCCCAGCAGACCTGATAAAAATCAAGAATGAGACAATACTCAAGGTGTTTGATGAATGGTTGGAAAGCAAGGATGATAGAGCCCAACGAATAACTGAATTGTTGAATTTCCAATCGAAAAAGACTCTAACATCCGCCATTCTTGCACTGGTTGGCAAAACCGAGATTTTCGACAAGTTGAAAATTCATTACGACAAGCCGATTGATGAGATAATAGGGGAGAGGAACAATGCCCTTTTTGTTCTAAACGATAAAATTATTAAAGGATTCGGATTGCTGAATGACATTTTGAATCATGTTGATTCAGATGCAGTACCCAAGAATCAGCAAGGTAATTATCTTCAAATGTATGCCGATAATAGTAAATTGTCAGGAACTCTGAGCACGCTGAACAAGAGGGACTTTGCGGAAGTGAAAAGCTTCATTTCGGATTTCGAAGGATTACTTAAACAATATTACACTGATAAAGGAGCTCTGAAGTCAGTAATTTTTAAAAATTCTTTAGAGATAGAATTTCGTAATATAGCACAACAACTATTCGATTCTCATTTTTCGGATATATCGGACCTAAATAAAGCCTTGCAATATAACTATGCCGAACAAAAACATATCGAATATGCAAAATGGATTATGGAATTGGCTGAAGATGTTCTTAGATATGTCGAAGAACAGAAAATGAAAATTGATGGATTGGATTTTGATGATTTGATGATAAAAACCAAAAAATTACTTGAAAATCCCGAAGTTGCCAAATCCGTACAAAGCAAGCTAAAATTTTTACTGGTTGATGAATTTCAGGACACAAATGATTTGCAGTACGATATAGTTAAATTGTTAGTTCCTGATTTGGTGGATAATAGTATTGAATCGGGAGTGAATTTGTTTATCGTCGGTGATGACAAACAAAGTATTTACGGATTCAGGAACGCCGATGTCCGAGTTTTTAATCAGGCAAGAAATGACATCAAAAACCTTAATAAATTTCTGATTGAAAAAGGTACAATCGGCTCTGCTATCAATTCATCAGGGCAGATAATCAACACCCAAGACGACAATATCAGTTGCGGCAATGTTTCATTAACCTCCACTTTCAGGCTGCAACCTGTTGTGGCTGATTTTGTTAATAAAATTTGCGGCAGGCTTATGGAGAAAAAGGAAACCGAATATGATGTAAGTTATTTGAACCTCACTTGTGCCAAAAATGTTGATTTTATTTTAGAAAATCCTAATTTGACGGTTTTTCCCAAAGGTCAGAAACCTGCGGGTTCGGTCAGCTTTTTGGTCTCGGTTTCCGAACAAAAAAAAGAAAATGAAGAACCAAGTGAAGAATCCCCGAACGAAGCTCAAATTCTTGCAAAATTCATCAGAAAAAGTGTTGATTCGGATAATCCCTTGATGGCTTTCGATGTCGCATCGGGTTCAAGAAAAATTACTTATCGCGATATAGCCATTCTTTCGAGAAAAAAAGCAACTTTAAGCACACTTGCAAGGGCATTTCTGGCTGAAGGCATTCCTTATGTCATTCATAGCGGTACAGGTTATTTCGAATCGCAGGAAATTCTTGATATTATTTCTTATCTGAACTTTCTCACGAACCCTGGTGATGACCTTGCAGTTTCGGGACTTCTGAAATCAAGTTTCTTCAATCTTTCGGACAATGAACTTCTGATATTGGCAAAATACAAAAAGGATAGTAGTCTTTGGGTTAATCTTGAAAATTGGTGGGAAGCAAACAAGGAAATTGAAAATAATGACAGCAATCTGATGATTCGGGCATTCGGTCTGCTGAACGAGTTAAAGCTATATTCCAGCTTTCTAACCGTTTCGCAAAATATACTTCGTCTATTGGAGGCAACAGGCTGGTACGGAACCATATCCAGAGAACCTGCCCGCAGACAAATTGAGGCAAATATTGACAAGATGATGCAGTTTGCCAGGGATTATGAAAGCAGGGGGTTCCGCTCTCTGCACGATTTTGTGGAACATTTGAATTTCATTCTTGATGCTGATGTTAATGAGTCCGAAGCCGTTCACCTTTCCGATAAAAATGCTGTAAATATAATGACAATTCATGCTTCCAAAGGATTGGAGTTTCCTCTTGTTGTGCTTTACAATACTAATTCAAAAAGCGGGAAGAACGAGTCATTTACCATCTCCAAAGAATTTGGTATAAATTTTTCCATTCCTCTTGTTCATGAAAAAAAAATTTGGGAGATGGTTGATACTCCTTTGTACTTAATTTCAAAACTCAAAAAAGCTAAAATTGAATCTTCCGAGGAGAAAAGGCTTCTCTATGTCGCTATGACAAGGGCTAAGGACCATCTGGTAATCAGTACAAATCTTAAGAAAATAGCTGTTGGCTACGGAAAGCCTGCAGGTCTCTTTGCTTTGATTAATTCAGGATTTGGCTTGACTCTTGATGCTTATGTTGAGAAGGATACAAGCTTAATCGAAAATACCCTAACCGTTTTAAATAACAATGAAAAGCAAGATATTAATATAATCTATAATGCCGATTTCATCAAAAAGGTGGATGAAGTTATTAATCCTTCAGAAATTGCTCAAAGCGAAGTCACAGAACCGCTGATGCTTAACGCCGAACTAATTGCTGAATCAGGAGTTGAGAACTTTTCAGCTACAAAATTGATGTATTTCCAAAATGATTTCGACAGCTACATTAAAAGGTACGTTCTTGGCTTTCCTGACGAGGTAACTTCAAAGGCTGAATTGAAATATGACGACAGCGGAAATTTAGTTGTCGAGCACGATGAAATTCCTGCAAGCGAAATTGGCTCAATGATTCACAATCTGATGGAGCAATGCGGCTTATGGATTAATCCTGATAGCTCTGTAAATCAATCGAAATTACAAGATTTAGTTGATATTCAGTTGTCGGGAAATATTGACCGAGACGGCAAACTCCACGATAGTATTTTCGATAACTGCCTGAATGTTGCGGAAACTCGTCTGATTAAAAATGAGTTGACAAACATTATTTCAGGCAGGAAAGAGTTTCAGCTTCAGATTCCAATTGGAGAAGATATTATTGTCGCCAAAATGGATTTACTGCTAAAAAGCAACAATGGAAATTGGGAAATTTGGGACTGGAAAACCAATCGGATAGACAACCCCGCAAAAAAGCTCGAAAAGGCTGACCACTACCAATTCCAAATGAAACTTTACTGCTATTTTCTAATGCTTTTGGAACAGGAACAGGAAATTTACTCGGCAAAACTTCTCTGGACAAGGCTTGCCACTGCTACTGCAAAAGATGATGAATGGACAACCCCATTTTCGTGGACAAAGCAGGAACTGATTGAATTTGAAAATGAACTGAAAGCAAATATCCTCAAAGTCAAAAAGCTTTGGGAGAATATATAAATTGCATCTTATTATTTTTTTTTTGATAAGATATAATAAAGGCAATGAAGAACCATTACGACACTTAAATAGGTTAGGAGATGGCATTAAGAATTTCATTCTCTATATCAAAAATCATATCTTTTTGTGTCCAAAAATACAATAACTAAATATCGTTATATGAAATAATATCAAAAACTTACGTGGCTTACTTAATATGTCTTCTTAAGTGAAAAATACAAAGTTGCAATAGCCTCAGCAATTTTTCCAAACAGGCTTTCGTTTTTCGATGAATGAGTTTATTCCTTCATTTGCATCAACTGTTTCCATCAATTGATTGACATAAATTGCTTCGAGTTCGGGCAATCTTGTAAGCAAAACATTATTGAACATCGTTCTGCTTGCATTCACAGCATATTTTAACGAAACAGCACTTTTTCGGAGGATGTTTTTTGCAATCCATTGATTTAAAACAGTTTCCATTTCTTCTTTGTCAGCAAAAACATCATTAAGAATACCGATTTCTTTTGCCCTCAATGCATCAATGCTATTGCCTGTAATCAGCAATTCCTCGGCGTATGCTTTGCCGATTTTCATCGGAAGCATCAGTGAAGCCGGAGGTGCAAAAACACCAAGCATTATTTCGGGTTGACCAAGAAAGGCAGTTTTATCTGCAAAAAGGAAATTGCATGCAAGAGCGAGTTCCATACCTCCGCCGAGACATTGACCTGAAATTTTAGCCATGGTGGGTAAAGACAAATCAATCAGTTCATAAAACAACTGATGAAATGATTTCAGCATTTCGGCACAGTTACTCTTTGTATGCTCTTCCACACTTGCACCAAACGAGAAATTCTTTCCGGCACCCTCAAAGGTTATTAGTTTAATATCGCTATTACTTTTGAATTGCATGAAAGCCTCGTGCAAATCGTTCATCATAACAGCATCGAGAACATTACCCTTGCCATCGTTAAGAATAATGCGGGCAACAGCTCCATCGTGAGTATATTCCAATTGAATTTTTTCCATAAGATTTCCGTTTATTTGCTTTGTGGTGAAATTTTCCGAATCAGTTCGTCGTTCCATTCATGCCCTTCAGCAAGCAATTGCCTTAGAAGTATGAAATCACATTCCCTGTTGTCCTTCGAACCATCGTTGAAGGCACGGAATCCGGCTTTTGCTTCGGTCATCATGTTGAGAGCAAGCCAGTCGCGATTACTTTCTTTGTTCATATCCCAGAAAGTTAGTTTATGTTTTCGCAACGAATTGAGAGTCTTGCTAAGGCAGTTCGGCATCAGCATCATGAGTTTAGTTGCGAGTTTTTCAACAGCTTTGTCTAGCATAGCCAGATCAGTTTCGCCGGTTTTCATCAATGCTTTAGCATTCGCCAAATCGTCGCCGGTTTTCATTTTTCCGTAAATAAGATTTCCTGTACTGTCAACCCATTTATCAACATGAACCATAGGATTCGGAACAAACTCGCCGTTCACTTTCAAAACAGGAGTAATCTTTGTTAATAAACCGTAACGCAATGCTTCATGAGCAGACCAAGGGTCGCATGCAGTGCAGGAATACATCGCATTCTCAATACCGACAAACAAAGGTAAAAAATCTGTTGAGCCTCCATCGGGAGCACTGCCGTGTTTCGGTCCTGCCTGACCAAATCTTGCCATATCCTGAGCAATACTGAAATCGCAAGCCATTCCGATTTCCTGACCGCCGCCGATACGCATACCGTTCACGCGGCAGATAACAGGTTTATCATTCATTAGAATAGACGAAACCATATCGTTGAAAAGCCGCATGTATTGTTTGTATTCCTGAGGATTTGAGGCGTAATATTCGGCATACTCTTTTGTGTTGCCGCCGGTGCAAAATGCTTTGTCCCCGACTGCCGTAAAAATTACAGATGAAACCCTTCTATCGTTTGAAGCCTGACGCATAGCAAGAATAACTTTCTTCACCATATCG
Source organism: uncultured Hyphomicrobiales bacterium (assembly GCA_964606895.1). GTDB lineage: Bacteria > Bacteroidota > Ignavibacteria > Kapaibacteriales > UBA2268 > CAZSHX01. The sequence continues at coordinate 32,207 of CAZSHX010000043.1, read as the reverse complement.
GTAGTGTAAGAATTAAACTGAGAAGGATTATTTAATGTAATCCAAGCATTGTAAATACCATCAACCGGATTGCCCGAATAATCAAGGCATGGTTTTAAATCGTAAAGCACGTCATCGAAAACAATATTATCAACAAGATTATGAGAAACTAACATATTTGAACCTTTCATTTATTTTTAAGTAACAGTAATTCATTTTAAAACTATTCGTTTGGACTGAGTTGATAGAGGAAGAAAATCCCCCTTTATCCTCCTTTTTCAAAGGGGGAAATCAGGAACCAAAACAGAACGCTTTGTATATTTATGTGCCAAAGTATTTGTAAATACTTCATTAATAGTTGACATCGGAAAAGTCTCAACAAATGGTGATATATCCAATTTTCCCGAGGATACCAATTCAATAACTTCAGGATAAAGTTCAGGTTTGCAACCCCATGTACCGATTATTTTTGCATCGAAAGCCATAAGATTGCTCAATCGAACTTCGAGTTTGTCGAGTGTGAATCCAACGACAGATAAAGTTCCGGCAAAATTCAACAGGGCATAACCAAGTTCCTGTCCTGCTTTTGTTCCGGACATTTCAAGGATTTTCCACATATATCGTGCTACACCAAGATTTTTAGCAATATCTTTTACTTTTTCCTTGACTTCTTTAATGCTCAAATCTTTGATGTTCAAAGTTGCATCCACTCCATTTTCGGAAGCAATATTTAATTTGGAATCATCAATATCAATGGAAAGAACTTTTGCACCCATGATTTTTGCCAACAAGGCACCATATATTCCTACACCGCCGGCTCCTATGCAAATTGCAAAGTCTCCGGGTTCGAGTTCTGATTTTTTCAAAACCTGATAAGGAGTTGTTACGGCATCTGCGATAACCGATAATTGCTGAAGAGAATACTTTGAAAGAGCAGAATCGGGGACAATGCTGAGATTTTTAAAAGGAACTTTTATGTGGGAAGCAAAACCGCCATGGAAATCGTTACCGGGCATTAATTGCTTCTGGCACATATTGCCTCTGCCTCTTTTGCAAAGTTCACATTCGCCGCAAGGCAAAACAGCAGGAATAATCACATTTTTTCCTAACCAATTGCTTGGTCCTGCAACAACTTCGCCTGAAATTTCATGACCTAAAGTCAAGGGCAAAGGATGTTTGGTAGGAACTCCAAAGTACCAAAAACTCAAGTCCGTGTGGCACACACCGCATCCCGCAACTTTTACAAGCACTTCGGAATCATTAAGTTCAGGGATATTTGATTCAACAAGTACAAAAGGGTTTTTCAATTCTTTCATTTGCCATTGATAAATTTTTTCCGGCATTTTGGTCTCCTTAATTTTTTATGGAATAATTATCTTTTTTGGTTTTCTCTGATTGCTTTTAATATTTTTTCCGGAGTTATTGGTAACTCTTTTATTCTGACACCGACAGCGTCTTCAATTGCATTGGCAATGGCTCCAAGAATAGGAAGAGAAGCACCTTCGCCGACTTCCTTTGCACCATAAGGTCCTTCGGGTTCGTAGCTATCAACAATAACTGAATGAATATCAGGGGTATCTGCACTTGTCGCAATCAAATAATTATGCAAATCGGGATTAAGCATTCTTCCTTTGCTATCAAAAACCTGATTTTCAAAAAGTGTTTCACTCATTCCCATAACTGCGGCTCCGTCCACCTGTCCTTCAACATTCATAGGATTAATTGCAGTTCCGCAATCGTGAGCATCCCAGAAGTTCAGGACTTTTACTTTTCCTGTTTCAACATCAACTTCAACTTCGCAAACCGAAGCAGAGAATGAATATGCAGGAGAAGTCCCGACTGCCGCACCTTTGTAAGTTCCGCCCAACCCTTTTGGTGGTGAATAATGTCCGGCACCAACAAGTGGACCCTGCTTCGAGAAATATTCAGTTGCCACTTTTTCCCAAGGAAGAAATTTTGCAGGTTCATTAATTACAAAAAATCTATTATCTTTTACAGCGATTTTCTCTTTATCAATTTCCATCATTTCAGAAGCTTTGAACAATAATTTCTCTCTGATTTCATCACCAGCCATTTTGGACGCATTACCACCCATAAGTGTAACACGGCTTGAATAAGCACCAAATCCGACGGGAGTTATATCGCTATCGGCAGAAATAACGCTGATTCTGTCAAATGAAATACCCATAGCTTCTGCCGCCGCCTGAGCCAGAACAGTATCAGAGCCTTGTCCGATGTCTGCATCGCCAATCAGCAGAACAGCTTTTGAGCCATCTTCTTCAATTTTTATAATTGCATTTGAATGTGGAAATTGAGACCTGTAAATGGGATATCCTGCTCCTGAAACAAATCCTCCGCAACCAATACCGATTCCTCTTCCAAAAGGCAGTTTTCCTCTTTTTTCTTTCCACCCCGATTTTTCCCGGACGCTTTCCAGACAAGCAGTTAATTCGCATGAATGAATATCCAAATCATTACAGGTATGATAATCAGGTTCCATTGCATTTTTGAGCCTGATGTCAATTGGGTCCATCTTTATATCATCGGCTATCATTGTAAGCAATGATTCAAAGGCAAAACGCGGATGAGGACAACCGTGTCCGCGGAAAGCACCGCATGGAGGTAAATTAGTATTGACCCTGTATCCGTCGTATTTGTAATTATCAAATTTATAGAGGGTTGCTAGCATTGAACCTGCATAATAAGTGGTAACCACTCCGAAACTTGAATATGCACCACCTTCAAGAATAACTTTTTGCTTGACGGCAGTAATCTCGCCTGTATTTTTTACACCAATTTTCAAATCAATATACTGCTTATGTCTTCCCCTGCCGTAAAGATACATTTCTTCTCTTGTGAATCTCATTTTTACGGGTTGACCTGTTTTTTTTGCAAGAAAAATTGACAAAACTTCAAGAATATTTGTTGCGGCTTTTGCACCAAACCCACCACCAACATTAGTCATAATTACGCGGATATCACCCAAAGGAATATTTAAAATCCTTGATAACTGATGATGAACATAATGAACCACCTGAGTTGATGTGTGGAGTGTTACTCTCCCGTGCCTGTCCCATTCTGCAATTGCACAATGAGGCTCAATGGGATTTTGGTAAGTTCTGTTGCCGACAAATCTTTCCTCGCGGATATGGTCAGCTTCGGCAAAGCCTTTTTCGATGTCACCAAAATGATGGTCAACGTGTGTGTTAATATTATTTTCATATTTATCATCAAAGAGTCGCGGTGCACCGTCTTGAATAGCATCAAAGGGGTCAAAAACTGCCGGCAGTAGTTCGTATTCTATGTCAATCAAATTCAGTGCCTTGTAGCATGTTTCTTCATCAACTGCGGCAATGGCGGCAATAACGTCACCAACAAACCGAACTTTATCTTTTGCAAGAATATTCTCATCATATCTTGCGGGTGAGGTACCATAAGTAAAGTCGGGAACATCAGCACCTGTGATGATTAGCTTCACTCCGGGTAATGCTTTTGCCCGGTCAGTATTTATCGAAAGGATTTTAGCATGAGCGTGAGGACTTAATAATGTTTTGCCATAAAGCATGTTCGGCAAAGAAATATCATCAGTATATATAGCTCTGCCTGTTGCCTTATCGGGAGCATCGAGTTTTGGTAATCTTTTGCCGACAACGGATAAGTTCATTGCTGATTTCTGTGGTTGAAATTCAATCTCTTTTGGTTTTTTTCCATTCAAATAATCAACAGCAGTTTCTACTGCTTCAAAGATTTTCACATATCCTGTGCATCTGCACAAATTACCGCTAAGTTCACTTTTAATTTCATTTAGGGTAGGTTTTGGATTATCATCGAGAAATGATTTTACCCGCATAATCATACCAGGAGTACAAAATCCGCATTGAATTGCACCTTTTTCAATCAATGCCTGCTGAATTACATGAAGTTCTTCACCGTTTGCTACACCTTCAATGGTTTCAATTCTTTTGCCTTCGGCTTCAAGAGCCAGAATAATGCAGGAATTAACAGCTTTTCCATCCATTAGAACAGTGCAGGCACCACAATCGCCATGATCGCAACCGCGTTTTGTTCCTGTAAGTTTTAATTCGTCGCGGAGTAAATCCAGCAACGTTGCTCCTGACCTTGTGGCAACTTCATAATCGGTACCGTTAACATTTATTTTTACTATTTGTTTCATTTTTTTCCGAAATTCAAAAATTATGAAAATGATAATTTATATCTATCCAAAGCTTGTATGATAGCCCGTTTTGTTATTGTTTTTACTATTTCTGTTCTATATTCTGCAGAGCCGCGAATATCATCTATTGGCTTTATATCTGAAGTTGTGGATTCGGCAATACCATTTAACACCTCGGAACCTGCATAAATATCTTTTATATTGATTTTTAATATTTTGCTAATAGCAGAACGGCATTTTATCGGAGTGGGAGCACATGCTCCGATTACAATATTTGCATCAGCGATTAATGAATTTTCAATTAATAATCCAACAGCCACAGAAGCAACTGAAATTGATGCAGATTCCCGAAGTCCGAATTTTTGGAAACTTGATACAAAATTAGGATTCGGTTTCTGTACAATAATCTTTGTCAGTATCTCCCTTTTTGTGATATTCACTTTATGGTGATTCAGTTGAAAATCTGTTAATAGCAAGCGTTTCCTGCCATCACTTGAACTTACTTCGACTTCTGCATTATGGGCAATCAGAATTGGAGCAGAATCTGCACAAGATGCACAAGTACAAAGATTTCCACCTATGGTACCCGAATTTCTTACTTGATGAGAACCTATTTTTGAAACTGCTTCGATAAGAACGGGTATGAAATGCTTAATGATTTCAGATTGCTGAAGTTTATGGAAAGTGACTGCAGGTCCAATGTAGATAAAATTTTCATCTTCTGAAATTTCATTTAATTCATTTATATCATTTAGTGAAATAATATTGTCGTGATTTCTTCTACCCATTTTCATTTCGACGAGCAAATCAGTTCCACCTGCCATTAAAGCCACATTATTGTATGAGTCTAATATTTTAAAGGCATCAGACAGAGTTTTCGGCTTATGATAATTGAAATCGGGTAATAACATATTGTGCCCTTGGAAAAATTTATTAATATTTATTTGATTTATACTTTATTTTTTACTGAAATCATTTTTGAAGCAATACTTACTGCAATTTCCCGAGCGGTTTCTGCATTGATATCCAAACCGATAGGCATATTGATTTTTTCAATTGTTTCCTCACTAATACCCAGTTCAGTCAGACTTTTTTTCATGGCTTTTACTTTACTGTGACTTCCCATCATTCCGAGATAAAACCATGGTTTGCCTGCACAATAGGAAAGAATTTCCCAATCAATTTTATGGTCATAGGTAATTATTACTATAAAAATTTTGTCGTCAAACTGAAGTTCCGAAAGAAAATCCAAAGGACGGGAATGTACTTTTTTATATCTCCCTTCGGTCCAATCGTTGAAAATACCTTCTCTGTCGTCAATTACCGTAATATCAAATTCAAGCTGTTCTAATTGATGAACTAATGCTTTCCCGACATGTCCCGCACCAAAAATAAATAACTTATAGTTCTGAATCAATTGTTCTATGAAAATATCAACTGTCCCTCCGCAACTCGTTCCTTCTTTGCTGAGAAGGTCAATATGAATCAGTTCATTTTTATTTGATTCGAGCAATTCATTAGCTTTGGCAATAGTTTTTGCTTCGACACTTCCACCACCAACAGTACCGTAAGTCAGACCTTTATTTGTAACAAGCATCTTTGCACCTGCTTTCAAAGGGGTTGATCCTTTGGTTTGAACTATTGTACAAAGTACGGAATTTGTACCCGATTCTCTAAGTTCAACTATTTTTTGATAAATATCTTTCATCTTACCAAATTATTTATTCCAAAATACTTTTCATACTCTTCCTGAGTATTTATATTTATATGAATTTTATCTGAGTCCACTTCAACATTAATTCTTTCAAAATCTGTCAGGAATTCTTTTAGATTCACGTTTATATATTGTTCATCCTTAATCTTTTTAATAACTTTACTGCCAAATAAAACAGGATGCCCGCCTTTGCCTTGATAACATGGAACCGTATAACCTTCGTCAGTCCTTTTTTCAAAAATTATATTCAAAAGTTGATTTCCTATAAAAGGATTATCCGCATTATGAATAAAACAAAAATTTTGATTATCAAGAAATTCCAAACCCGTTTTAATTGAGAAAAATCTTTCATATTCGGGATGAATATTTGCAATAAATTGAATAGAATCCATTTTATCTGCAAATTTATTTTTGAAAGTATTCCACTCTTTAACTTGTTCATTGATTGTGATAACTATTCTATTACATCCAAATTCCAAATAATCGTCAATAATTTTTTCAATAAACACTCTTTTTTCGTCAAACCTTAAAAATGGTTTTAGAGTTTTCATCCTGCTCGAAAATCCTGCGGCAAGAATAACCGCACCAAAAGAATCATTTCCATTTCTCAAATTGCTCATATTAAGATATACCAAAAAGAATCATTTAAAAGGTCTTTCGAAATTCTTATCCGTAATTGCCCGTACCAGATTAGTGAATGTTAGATTCAATGGAGTACGGATATAATGCTTCCTTCCGAATTCAACAATTTTACCATTCATGTAATCTATTTCAGTTTCCTGTTTATTCAAAAGGTCAACGGCTAAGGACGGAAAATGGTCGCCTGCTTTGTTCAAATATCTTAGACAAAGCTTAACAAAATTTTTCTCGAAAGTAATATCTTCAGCTTTTGCAACTTCGATAGCCTCAAGAATTATTTTTTCTACAATCTCATGAGTATCCGGAATCGTCATTGCTTCACGCATAGTCAGTTTTGAAATCGCACAAAGAGGACTAAGAGCGGCATTCAAAATGGTTTTATGCCAGACTTTTGCGGTCAGGTCGAATGAATCTGTGCTTTCAGTTAATAAATCAACCGAAGTTAAAATAGATGAAATCCAATCTGAAATATCTTTTCTTGTATCATTTCTTGAAGCAACCCAATTTGGAGGATTAAAAAAAGTAACATTCACCTTATTAAGTGAAATCATATTTCCTGCAAAATTCACAACCATTCGGAAAATCCTTGACTCATTAAAATGAGTCCGATATTTGAGAGCAACACCAATACCGTTTTGGGCACTCAGTATCAGCAAATTGTCATTATGATAAGCCTCAATCTGGTCTAAGATTTTATCAACATGATAAGCTTTAGCCGCACAAATCAGAATGTCAATTTTACTTTGCAGAAGTTCTCCAAGAGAACCATAAACTTCCTCAATTTTTGCTGTTTTTTCCATCGAACCCGAAAGGATAATCCCTTCATTTTTAATGAGCTCGACTTTTTCCTGAATAACATCACAAACTGCCACATTACAACCTGCATCATAAAGATGCTGAGTCAGAATCATGCCTACAGGTCCTAATCCGACAATACCGATTTTATATTTCCTTGGGTCCATGGTTTTTCTTTAGAGTATATTGTAAATTATTAATTGATTTCATTTAAAACTTCTTCGAGCTTTTCAGCAAAATATTCATTTTCTTTCTGCAATCCGACAGTAACCCTGAGGCAATGCGGAAGACCAAATGCTTTCAGACCGCGAACAATAACACCTTTTGTCAGAAGTTTCCCAACGATTTTATCAACTGTTTCAGCGGAATCAAAAATACTCATAACAAAATTAGCATCAGATTTAATATATCTAATTCCAAGTCTTTCATATAGATTATATATATATTTCAGACCTTTTTGGTTCAAATCCAGATAGTATTCAAGAAACTGATAGTCGTTCAAAGCGGCAACACCTGCCATTTGCGAAGGGATACCGGGTTCGAAAGGCAGTCTTACCTTCATTAGATTCTTAATTAATTCCTTTTGAGCGAAACCGTATCCTAATCTTATTCCGGCTAACCCATAAGCCTTAGAGAAAGTTCTTAAAGTAATTACATTGTCAAGTCTGTAAAGCATTGAATCAGGATAATCAGCACGACCATGAACAAACTCATGATATGCTTCATCCATAATGATAAGTACATCAGGTGGAACTCTTTTTACAAAATCCTCGAATTCAGCTTTTGTAAATATGTTTCCAGTTGGATTGTTGGGATTAACAAGATAAATTATTTTTGTTTTCTCTGTTATTGCGTCAGCAATAGCTGGCAAATCAAAACGGTAGTCTTTCAATGGAATCGTAATAGGTTTAATCCCTCTTGCGTTTGCAATAACATAAAAACCGACAAATGTGCCTTCGGAAGTCAGGACTTCATCATCATCGCATAGAAAAGTTCGGATGATTACACTCAAAATTGCTTCAGAACCATGTCCGGTTATTATATTATCCACTTCCAAATTATAGACTTCTGAAAGTTTAGCACATAGAATTTTACTTGCAATGTCGGGGTAACGGTTAATCTGGTAAATGGATGCCATCATAGCCTGAATAGCCTGTGGGGATACTCCGAGCGGATTTTCATTTGAAGCCATTTTTATAACATATTTCAGCCCATATTCTCGCATAACATCATCAATCGGTTTGCCCGGGTCGTAAGGACGGAGTTCCTGAATATGGTTTGGTACTAACGGCATATAAATTCTTTCCAAAAATAATTACTTGTTAAATAAACTCGAAATTTTTCCCAAATTTTTATTCGATACAGCATTCACCAGGTTTGTAAATGTTAAATTCAGTGGTGTCTGAATGTAATGTTTTCTGCCATATTCCACAATTTTTCCATTATTATAATCAATTTCAGTTTCGCCTCCCTGTAAGATATCAACACCAAGAGATGGGAAATGGTCGCCTGTATTTTTCAGGTCACGCATACAGATTTTTACGAAGTTATCCGCAAATCTTATTCCTTCTGCCTTAGCTACCTGCATAGCTTCGAGAATGGTTTGCTCTATAACTTCGATAGTATCACTGGACTGCATTGCTTCCTTAATGGTAAGTTTCGAGATTCCACATAATGCACTGATTGATGAAACCAGAATTGTCTTTTTCCAGACTTCATCAAAAAGAGCATAAGAATCAATTACCTGTGTTTCTTGGTCAGTAAATGACAGAATTGACGCTATCCATTTTGCCACATCTGTGCAAGTGTCATTTATGGAAGCAATAAAATGAGGTGGAGTAGTGAAAGTCATTTTAATTTCATTCAGCTTTACAAAATTCCCTGCAAAATTGACGATCATTCTGAGAATCCTTGATTCATCAATACAAGCCATATATTTCTGACCGATGTCAATACCGTTTTGTGCACTTAATATATAAAGTTCATCTTTGTGATCTTTCAATGTTTTAATCATATTGTCAACCCGATAGGACTTAACACAGCTTACAAGAAGATTAACACCGCTGCTCAGCATTTCTTCAAGCGAACTATATATTTCATCGAAATGAGATGATTTTTCGATTTCACCAACTATTCTTATTCCTTCATTTTTAATCAGTTCGATTTTTTCCTGATTTAAATCGCAGATAGCAACGTTGCAGCCTGCTTGTTTGAAATGAACTGCAAGTATCATTCCGACTGGACCAAGCCCTACAACACCTATTTTATATTTCTGTGTATTCATGTTTTTTTATATTTATATGTTTTGTAATTTTATTCTTGCATCTACCACAAAAACAGTATTTTCAAAAGCCGCAACAGGATTCAAATCCATTTCGGAAATTTGGGGATTCTCGGTTACAAGCTGAGATATTCTCTGAATAGTTTCGATTAACTTTGGAATATCAGCACCTTTATCACCACGAAAACCCTTCAAAATCTTAGCTGTTTTTATGGATTCAGTCATTTCCTCGGCTTCAGGTTGTGAAACAGGAGTCAGACAGAAAGCCACATCTTTAAGAAGCTCAACAAAAATTCCACCCATTCCGAACATAATCAAATGACCGAGACCGCGTTCGGAAGTGGCACCGATAATAACTTCCTTACCGCCCGGAAGGAATTTTTGAACAAAAAATTTCAAATCATCAGAATTGAATTTTTCAGCCATTACATTGGCGGCTACTTTCAATTCTTCTGAGTTTTTTAGATTTAATACAACCCCTCCGCTGTCACTTTTGTGAATGATTTTCTCGGAGTCCGCTTTAAGTACAACAGGGTATCCCATAGCTTCAGCGGCTGAAACGGCTGAATCAACAGTCGAAAGTAAATTCCATGGAGCTGTGTTAATACCATAAGCTTCAAGAATGGAATACACTTCTTGAGAATTTAAAATTGTTCTTCTGTCACTAAGTGCTTTTTGAATTATATTTTGCACTTTAGTCTTGTCTGAGTCGCTGAATACTTTTGGTTCTTCAATTTTTCTATCTAATATGTTACGATAATTTACCAAAGATGAAAGAGCTTTTGCCGCCATCTCGGGGAAATCGTAACAAGGAATATTTCCTGATTTCATAACTGCAGTTGTCGCTGTCCATTGTTCCTTATCGGTCATGTAGTTACAAACGACTGGCTTTTTCCTCATATTGCTGATTTCAGCCATTTCCCTGGCAACTGCTTCGCAATCTACAAAGGGCGGGGTTACGAAATTAATATAAATACTGTCAATCTGCTCTTCATCCATCAATGCATCCATAGCGGAACGCCAATGAACAGCCGCCGCAGTTGCAAGAACGTCAATCGGATTTGCAATTGAAGCCTCAGAATATAATCTGTCTTTTAAAAACAGTTTAGCTTTTTCGGATAGTTCAGGCATTTCGAGTCCGCCTTCAACTAGACTATCAGTAGCTATAATTGCGGGTCCGCCTGTATCGGTAATAATTCCTACTCGGTTACTTTTGGGAATCGGCTGGGAGGCAAAAGCGATTGCCGCCTGACACATTTCCTCTTCATCACGGAAAGTTAGAATCCCTGTTTTTTTGAAAATCAATTCAGTCGAAAGTCCTGCTCCGGCGAGTCCGCCGGTATGAGAGACAGCGGCTTTAGCTCCCTGTTCGGTTCTTCCGGAACGCATTGCAAGGATTGGTTTTTTCGCAGTTACTTTTCTTGCAATTTCCATAAATTCAAGAGGATTTGTAAATGCTTCCACATACAGAACGATAACTTTTGTTTCTTCATCATTACCATAATATTCAATTATTTCGGGGATTGAAACATCGCAGGCATTACCGTTTGAGGCGTAAAATCTCAATCCCATATCAAGATCGTAAAATCTTTGCATCAAAACCGCCCCTACTCCGCCGCTTTGAGCGACAATGGAAATATTCCCCGGCTTCGGGTAGGTAAATGTGAAATCGCAGTAAGCTTTATAATCTGGATGAGTATTTATAATTCCCTGGCAGTTAGGTCCGAAAAGTCTCATGCCGTATTTTTGGGCAATAGCAACTGATTCTTTCTCGAGAGCAATTCCCACCTCCCCTATTTCTTTAAATCCTGCACTATTGATGATAATATTCTTTACGCCTTTTCTGCCGCATTCATCAATGGCAGAAGGAACAAATTTACTTGGTATTGAAATATGGACAAGGTCAACATCTCCGGGGCAATCAAGAACCGACGGATAAGCCTTTACTCCACGAACTTCAGGTGCAGTGGGGTTTATTGGATAAATAGCACCATTAAATTTATAATGTAACAGGTTTTTCGTTATTACATTTCCAATTGACAAATCTTTAGTAGATGCACCAATTATAGCGACTGATCTTGGGTGGAATAATGAATACAGCATTAGTTCTGATTCTCCTCAAGTTGTTCAATAAAGGCTTCTACATTTGTTTTTGTCTGCTCGTCCGAGACTAATCTCATGTCGTTCAAATCACCGTTAATCACAAGACTCGGCACACCCGTTTTCATCTCAATTCGTTTGTGCATACCGTATCTGCAGTTTGAATTGGCAGGACAGGTTTTAGAATCATGATAAATAATACCGTCAATATAATATAAATCAATCATATTTTTTATGTATTTTTCCTTGGAATCTTCTGAGCGAACAATGAAAATTTCAGCATAAGCTCTTGCCATGCTGTTAAACGGGTCATTTTCATCAAAGGCAGAAAATATCCAACTGTTGCAATATGTTGAAGCCAGCACATTTGTTTTTAAACCACTGAAAAGTTCTGAATGAGCTCTGATTCTTCCCCAAATCGGCATACCATCCCAATATAAACGGAATTTTTCATTTTCAACAGCACCTTCTCCGGTTGACACTCTTTCTTCTAATTCCTTCAGAAGTACCTTATAATAATCAACAGCTTGAGTTGTGCCCCTTAGAACAACAGCGGGACCCATGTGAATTGTTCCGTCGAAGAAAGTCAGAGGAGAAGGTTTAGCAGAAGCTGTCCGAAGGACTTTTCCCCAAAGTTCGGTACATTCTCTTGATAATTTCAGGATTTCTCTTAATTTATCAATGTCGAATTTATTACCTGAAATTTCTTCCAGCGGTTTCACTAAATCTTCTGTTTGCTTAGCCATTGAACGAACGTGAATCTCATTAATCTCATTCGGATATTTCGGAGCGTAAATGCCCATAATCGGCACATTTAATTCCCTGGCATACCATGCCATCCAGTCCTGTACATCGCGGCACTGATTTGTGTCGAAAACAAGAACATCAGGTTTTGGAATTTTCTCAATTCCGTAGGCTTTTGTCAGCGGAGTATTGTTTGTAACGTAAGAACCAATATCCGCTGTAAGGTATGAACAAATATCAGGAGAATATCCGAGTGCATTGGCATAAGGAATTAAATCCGAAGCCATGCGGGTTGCTCCAAGCATTGCACCGTGATTTTCAGGATAATGAACAGCATAGCCCAGGGAATGTAAAAGTTCAGTTGGACCTACACTTGTGCACCAGGCAACTTTCTTTTCTCCTGTTCTTGCACATCTGTCCAATTCGAGAAAATACTCAGCCATGTATTTGTTCATTAAGTCAGTAGCTTCAATTTTTTTTCTTTTAACAATTTTTTGTTCAGACATTACTATCCTCAATTATTCATTTTTCATTATTTGATTCCAAAGCATATAAAGCCGCACCAATTGCACCTGTCAACTGCGGATACTCGGCAACAGAAATTTCTACTCCGAGTTCTTCGCCTGCCATTTTTACTAAAACAGGATTATAAGCAACAACACCGCCTGTCATGACTATTTTTCCTTCGAGCGAATCCATTTCTAATACTCTTTTCAAAACCGAATAGAACAAACCTTTTGCTAAATCCGTAACTCTTTTGCCCATGCGGATATTTTCCAAAACTTCGGTAGCAGAAAAGACAGTACAGTAACTACCTATTCTAACCATTTCCTCTGAACTTTCTGCAAGACCGTTCATTTCCTCAATCGGTACATCGAGTCTCATTGCCATTTCTTCAAGAAAAGCACCCGTACCAGCGGCACATTTTCTATTCATTTTAAAACTTGTTCTTTTTCCTTCTTTATCTAATTTTATTATTTTATTGTCTTGCCCGCCAATATCAATAATGCTGATAGCTTCAGGGAAATAGTGATAACAGCCTTTTGCATGACAGCTGATTTCTGTTTTATTAAAATTGGCAAACTCAACATTTGTTTTCCCGTAACCTGTAGAAACAGTCCTACTTACATCTTCCAATTTTAATCCTGCCATTTTAAGAGAATCGTCGAGACAGTGTTTTGCTGTATTTGCAAAGTCCGAACCCGATTTCCTGACAGAAAAACCAATAATGTTCTTATCATCATCAAGCAAAACAACTTTTGTTCGAGAAGAACCTATATCAATGCCTGCATAAATCGTTTTTTTATCGTCGAACAGTTCATCTTCAAAATTATCTGCAGGTTTAGTATAAATCACCTTGAATTTTTCGGGCGATCCTGTCATACATTCATTACAATCTGTTGTGCAGTTGTCGCTTCGGTAATCTTCAACTTTTACTTCAAATCCCATAGATTCATATAGTTCTACAAAATCATCAACACGGTTGTCATCCGTGATGTTTTTCTTTTCCCAAATATTTATCTTTTCAGTCATTAAAAAAATTAGAAGTAAATATTAAAATAAATCATCGAGGTCGTCACCGCTATCGGGCATTTCGCCATGCTTTTGAAGATATTGTTGAACAAGTTCGCTCTCTCTTTTTGAAAAAAGAGGGTCAAACTCATGAACAAAATATTTTGCTTCTTTTCCTTCGTTAAAAAATCCGAGCAAAGTGCTTTTCATATTATCTGAGCCTTTTATGAGAAAGACTTCTTTATCAGAATTAAGAAGTTGAACAACTCCTTCCTCTGATGGAACTTTCTCAATGTTCTCAGAATTAAAATCCAGATACTTTTCAGGAGGATAAGGATTTTGATTGATTTTCATTCTCAAATTGCATTGAAGGCATCTTGCTGTTTCAAATCTTGCTGATTCATCATCGTAACACTTTTCGACCGCGTTAAAACTTAATTTTCGGTTTGATGGGTCAGCCATCTTTTGAGGAACTCTTTCAAAATTGGAAAAATTGACAATCTTACCAATTTTGGAATCGAAACTGATTTCAGCTTTTTCATCACCGCTTATGATACCATCTCCACCGACAAACAAATCAATCTCTCTTGCCGCTTCTTTTGCGGCAGCAATTGCGTCAATAACCGACTTTGGACCTGAAACAACATCTCCGCCTGCAAAAACTCCTGTAGTGTTTGTTTTAAAGGAACCTGATTTTGTTTGAATCAGTCCTTTACTTAATAATATATCCTCATTTGAAGACAATACACTTAAATCGGCTGTCTGCCCTACACAGAAGATTACTACATTTCCTATAAGTTCGCATTTTTCAGATTCATTGTATTGAGGAGAAAAATTGCCTTTATCGTCAAAGACATTTGTACATCTTATTAAATTCAGATTTACCCGCTCAGCTTCTGATAAACTTTCCAACCCCCAGCCATTTTGGATTATAATTCCTTCCTCGAGTGCTTCTTCAATTTCTTGTTTGTAAGCAGGCATTTCACCTTCTTTTTCGAGGCAGACCATTGTTGTTTTAACCGCACCGAGTCTGATTGCCGTTCTTGCTGTATCGCTTGCAACATTTCCCCCACCGACAACAATGATTTCTTTTCCTTCAAAATGAGAATTCGAAAATTCACCTTTCGCAACCGATTTCAGAAATTCAACACCATAAAATATATTTTCGCTTTCGGGAATTTCAATTTGCATACGTCTGCTCTTAGACAGTCCAACAGCTATATATACAGCATCAGCAACATTTTCAAGTAAAGATGAGATAGTGGTTTCTTCACCAATTTTAGAATTGAATTTGATTTCCATTCCACTTAATAAAAGGCGGTTCAGATCTTTGAGCAAAGTTTCCTGGGGAAGTCTGTATCTTGGAATTCCGTATTGGAGCATCCCTCCGATTTTTTCCTCTTGTTCAAAAACAGTAACTTGGTGACCTTTAAGAGATAAATAGTATCCTGCTGTTAAGCCTGCAGGACCTGCACCGATAATTGAAATCTTTTTTCCTGTATCATGTAATCTTTCAGGTGGAGGTAAAACAGAGTGAGACATTGCATAATCTTTAGCACCGCGGATATTAATTGCTCCCGACAGACCATCTCTTCTGCAATGCGATTCACATGGATGAAAACAAACTTTTCCTAACGAATGAGGAAATGAAAGTTTTGAGGAAATTACTTCAGCTGAAGCCTGTGGATTTCCTTCTGCAATGTATCTAAGGTAAGCAGGAATATCGGTATCTCCGGGACAATTTGTTCTGCAGGGAAGATAATCTAATGTTTCTTTTAATCTTGGTTTACGTTTGTCCTGAATTGCACCTGTCGGGCAAACTTCAACACAAGCACCGCAAAATCTGCAGTCTGATTCAGATAAATATTTACCTTTAACAGTGCCAATAACAAGTTTACCGTTGTTGATAACAGCACCTAAAGCATATACATTTCTAAGTTGCTGACAAGCTCTTACGCACTGTCCGCAAGAAATACACAGATTATAGTCCCGAATGAACAATCCTTCGTCTTCAATGCGGGGGATTCCCAAATGATGATATTTTGCAGTTTCAGGAGCAATACCAACGTAATCTGACAAGCGTTGCAATTCGCAATTTCCGTTAAGCTCACAGCATCTTTCATTGAATACTACACTATTTGAACAATCTGCAGAAAGTGTTATGCAACCAACTCTCTGACTGCATGTCAGGCATGAATGAGGGTGTTTTGCCATAATGGGAACAAGGTTTTTCTGCCTTGCAGTACGAACGGTTTCTGAATTTGTACTGATAACCATTCCATCTTCAGCAACAGTTTTGCAGGAAGGTATGGGATTGGGTTTGCCTTCGATTTCCACTACGCAAAGCCCGCAACCTCTGATCGTTTCGGTAGTTGCACCTACATCGTTTGTGTAAATATTATCTCCCTGAAAAATTTGTTCAGAAAGTTCAATCGAACCAAAAGGTTTCAAATCTGGATGACTGCATAGCACAGGGATATAAATGCCTGCATTCTTTGCGGCAGTCAGGATACTTGTCCCTGTTGCGACATCAAGTTTTAAACCATCTATTGTAATACTTGCCATTGAATATCAAATTAAAATTTATAATAGTGTGGATTCTTCACTAATATCTACCAAGAATGAGCAATTGCATTAAATTCACAAGCACTAACGCAGGGCAATGGAACATTTGGATCACTTTTGCATGATGAACAAATATAATTCAGCTTTTTTCGCTGAGCTTCTGTCACAGCCGCCATAGCGTCTTCAGCCATTGGATCGAATTCATTGTCCCTGACTTCGAGAGCATTTGCAGGGCAAACGGGAACACAATCTCCACACCCATTACATTTATCAGTATCAATACTGATAAAGAATTCGCCCGCACCGTCTTTATATCCGAAATTTGCTATCATAATAAAATCTACTTTCTTGCTTTTTCGCAAAGTGCCTGACCGAATAGTGCCGCACCGAAAGCACCTGCAATCTGTGTGTCATAAGTTGTAGTTAATGCTTTGATTCCGATTTCTTTTTCAAGCCGTTTGACAACACCGCTATTCTTGGCTATGCCGCCCGTTATTGCAAAATCAGGTTTGATGTCAATTCTCTCAAGCAATGATACAACTCTGTGAGCCATAGCTGAACTATAAGCGGCAAGAACTTTATTTTTGGGCCAGCCTTCGCGAAGGAGACCGGTTGCTTCGGATTTTGCAAAAATCACACAAGTACTGCTGACGGGTTCGGGTTCTTCATCAACCTGAAATGATAAATCACCGATTTCTTCAATAGGAAGAGAAAGCAAATCAGCAAATACTTCCATACCGCGACCTGTTCCTGCGGCACATTTATCATTCATCAGGAAGTTAGTTACTTTGCCTCGATCATCACAGCTGATTGCTTTGCAATCCTGCCCGCCCATGTCAAGAAGAGTACGAACGGTAGCACCGTACATCTTGTTTGCTCCGCGTGCATGACATGCAATTTCAGTAATGGTTTTATCTGCAAAGGGTACATTAACCCTGCCGTAACCTGTTCCAACCGTATAATGAATATCTTCAAGCGTCATACCTGTATCAGTAAGAGCCCAAGTCATAGCATTTTGGGCACTCATAGGTGAATTTGAACCTGTTCTCATGCTGGCATAAGCATAAAGCTCACCGTCAACTAAAATAACAGCCTGAGAACTAACAGAACCGACATCAACACCGGCACTAACTGTTGCACCGGATTTCCAGTCGATATCTTCATTTTTCCAATTATATTCTTTCCAACGCCAAAATTCTTTAGCCATTTTAATTTCCTTTTTTTTAAATTTTAATTACTTGTTAATAATGCGGCACCGTAAGCGGCAACATATTCCGGAAATTCAGGAACTATAACATCGGATTCAAGACTGTTTTTGATAGACCTTAAGAAACCAATATTATAAGCTACTCCGCCAACTACGGCTATTTCCTTTTCGAAACCTACTTTTCTGACCATTGATGATATTCTTGCCGCTATAGCATCTGTAATAGCTTTTGCAATATCCTTTTTCTCGGTTTTTGAATGTAGAAGTGATATTACTTCGGATTCTGCAAAAACAGCACATTGTGCATTCATAGGTATTTCTTTTACGGATTCGAGCGACAAAGGTCCGAAATCCTCAATTGCAAGCTCGAGAGCTCTGGACATAGCTTCTACGAAAGCTCCTGAACCAGCGGCACATTTTTCGTTAATTGCAAAATCAATAATTTTACCTCGTTCGTCGCAACGGATTCCTCTGCCTTCTTCGGCACCAATATCAATTACTGTTCTGACATTAGGGTTCAAAGCATGAGCACCTTTAGCCGCGGCAGTAACGTCAGTTACGCTGTGAGTTGCAAAATCTACTTCTTTCCTGCCACTGCCAGTAGAAGTTATTGAATCAATTTGGTCTCTGGTTATACCTGCATCGCTGATAACCTGTTCAAATAATTTGATTGTATTTTCTTTTGCTTCAAATCCTGAAAGGACTTTGTTTCTGGCAATTATTTCATTATCGCGGAGCACTATAACTTTAGCAGTTTTGGCTCCTACGTCTATTCCAACAGAAATCATTTTTACTCCTTTATTATATTTAAGTTAGTATTTCTATTATTAAATTTTAAGAATATTAAAATTCAAGGTTTCCATGAAAGAATCCATTCTTGTTTTTGTCTGTGCTTCATCAAATTCACGCTCGTCGCCCATATTCCCTTCAAATGTCATTACAGGATAGCCTGCTCCGATAAGAGCTAATCTGTTTTCGGCTATTCCAAGCGACAAACCTTCGCATCCTCGATTGTAGTGAAGCATAATTCCGTCAATTTTCCATTCATTTGCAATCCTTATCATCATTTCGCTTTTAAGATGAGGAGAATAGAAATGCTGCCATTCGGGTTTGCTCAAATTCCAGTCTGCCAAAAGTCTTAAAGCCTGGTCACGGGTTGTGATTTTTATCCCTTTTTCTGCCGGCGTTTTCCTTGGTCCCCAGCTTCCGTCAGGCTGGTCTTCCCAAACTCCTATCAAACCAAATGTGTAGAGTGAACCTACAGAAACAGCACCAAAACTTTCAAGGTATCTGAATATTTTCAGGAATCCCCATGGCGGTTGTGTATCGGACATAAGTCTGCATACCTCGTGAGGAATTGCGGCGATTTGATTTTCAACTCTGTATTTGACTTCGTCATATAGTTCTTCGTAAAAATCTGCAAATTCTTTGCTGTGTTTGGCTAATGTTCCCAAAACATAAAGCGAATACATTGATTTTTCATCTAAAGGAGCAGGAACAACTTTGTTTAATTCACAAATTTTTGCCCAAACAGCAGTTGACCGAAATTCATTCTCGCAGGCTTCAATCAGGAGTTCATCGCTGTATTCTCTACCTGTGGTCTTTTTCAACCAATCAATGCCGTCTTGCATCTGATTGACTATATAATCAATTTTATGTTCTTTAACAGTATCGTACGAACCCACAGAAACATCAATCGAATAAGTTGGAACTCCGCCTTCAAGTTCGGAAGCCACTTGATACCATTTGGAATGGCTACAGCAAATATGGTCCTGCCACATAAAATCAGGCTTTGGAAATTTTCCGCCAAAAGCATATTCGTCAAGAATGATTGAACCCCAGTAATTTCTCATGTAAGAACATAAATCTCTGGCGTAGCCCTTTTTTTCGACAGCTTCCATGCAACGAACGGACAATTCCTTGTTGAAAGCAATACTTGCACCATAAGGTTCACCTGTTATAGGATAAATGTCATTTCCAAGTCCTGCAGGAATTGCTCCGAAACTCCATGCTCCGCCTGCCCATCTCAGCCCGCCCCTTTCGTGAGCAGTAGCATAATCCTGATAAAATTTCAATCTTAATTCTTTAGCTTTATTCCAGCATTTAAGTGTTTCAGTTTTGTATGTTGGTATCTTCATTTAATTTTCCGTATAATTAGAATAATTCATCTTCATTTAACATCTCGAGAAACGCTTCCACCCTGATTTTGAATTGTCCAATCGGAACAGTAACGTCAAATTCAAGGAACAGAGTAGGAATTCCAATTTCACTAAAAGCTTTTCTAATGGCTGGTATATCCAGTTCATGAGGGTCACAGAATTTTTGTTGGATAAGAATTGCACCCTGAGCATTAAAATCTTTGGCAAGATTTACAACATGTTTCACGCGGTTTCTTTCAATCCAATCTTTACTCGGGCAGGCAGGTCGGTCAATATATCTTTGTGCAATATCTAAAATCGGATCGCCATCAGTAGGGACTACATTATTCCAGAAATATCTTGTGCCTACGCAGTGGTCATCAATTACTACAGTAGCTCCGCAACCTTCAACCATCTCAATAAAAGGTATATCATCGTTTTCACTACCCAGAACCATTAATCTTGCCCCTTTATTTTTTTCTTTTCCCGAAGCTTTTAGCTGAGCAACAAGTTCTTTCAAAGCGGCACTATGCTCATTTTTTTCGACCATTTGCTGAGTGATAGCAACCTGCATGGTTTCTTCACCTGAAATAGGAGGATTCTCATCTTTTTTAAAACTATAAACTTCGTGAATCAAACTGCGATTTTCATTCATTATTTCAATTCCGCGTTTAATATCATCATCTGTAATTTCCTTGCCAATCCAGCCTTCAACTGCTTTTTTGAAATCTCTCATTTCTTCAGCAAGATATTTTACTGAATGAGGAGATTGAACGTTATTCGGCATAGGCATATAATAAGAGAATTCTCTTGGTATGTGCTTTTCCCAACTTGTGAAAGCTTGTCTGATGTGTAGGCATGACTGAGAAATCATGATTCCGTCAAGGTAATCATATCTGCCTTTGAGTCCCTGAGCAAGGCAATCCCTGCAGAAAGGACAATACATTCCGAATATATGTTGTTCAGTAAGGTCCTGTGGTTCATGTGCTCCAAGAATTCTAACAGGTAGAATATTAGCGGCATAAAGAATTTCTTCCGGAACGTAGGTACAAAAATACCCTAAAACTTTCCCGCCCGTTTTTTCTTTCCATTCTTTAGCGTACGAATGCCTGTTGACATTCCATTCCCGAAATTTACTTATCATCTAAATCCCTATGAATATTTATTAAAATAATGAAATTATCTAAAAATTAGTTTCTTTTACAATTCACGTTTGATAATCGCCGCGATAGTAACACCGCCGCCGCCGCAAATACTTGCAACTCCAAAAGTTTTATCCAGTCTTTTTAGAGCATGATAAAGTGTTACGATTATTCTTGCTCCGCTGATTCCTGTCGGATGACCGAGTGCGATTGCTCCGCCATGAACATTTAGTTTATTTCTGTCCCAATTTAATACTCTTTCATTTGCTAATACCTGAATAGCAAAAGCTTCGTTTACTTCAATTAAATCCATATCATTAAGCTCCATTCCAGCAATTTTTAATGCTAACGGAATAGCAAAAGCAGGTCCTTCACCCATTGTTTCGGGAGAAACAGCAGTTTGACCGAAAGCTACTAAAGAGAACAAAGGTTTTGCATCAAGTCTGTCCGCCATTTCCCTGCTCGTAACAACCATTGCAGTAGAGCCATCACTCAAACCACAGGCATTTCCTGCTGTAACAACTCCGTCTTTACGAAAAGCAGGTTTCAGCTTTGCCATTTTTTCAATATCCAAAGAATGCCTTATGGTTTCATCTTTGTTAAAAATGGTTGGTGGATTGTTTCTTCCGCCGGGAATTTCAATTGGAACAATTTCTTCATCGAACCAGCCGTTAGTTTGAGCTTGTGATGCTTTCAGATGACTGCTGACAGCAAATTCGTCCTGTTCCTGACGCGAAATTTGATACTTATCGAACAAATTCTCAGCTGTTTCACCCATGCCTTGATTTATTAGAGGGTCAACACTGTCGCTCCATCCATCTTCGAGTGTTTTATTCCCCATTTTGAAACCGTCCCATCGAACGTTTTTCAACAGATAGGGGATTGTACTCATGCTGTCAAATCCACCGACAACAATTGCCTCGCCATCACCACTTCTAATAACCTGCGAAGCAAGACTCAATGATTTCATTCCAGATGGACATGCCATATTGAGAGTGACAACAGGCACGGATTTGGGGATTCCACCTTTAACTGCCGCTGTTCTTGCAGGATTCGGACCGTTTCCCGCTTGGCGACAGCTACCAAGAATAACTTCATCAATGTTTTCGGGATTGATGGTTGACCTTCTGACTGCTTCTTTTATTGAAACAGCACCGATATCAAAAGAAGAAAAATCTTTTAGAGAACCACCAAAACTTCCCATCGGAGTTCTAACTGCCGAAATTACTACAATGTCATTTAATTTCATGTGTTTACTAAATAATTTAAAAATAATTAATCAAAACTAAATCGCATATTTAACATAAAAAATGTGTCAATATTACTTAAATATATTGTCCGCCATCCACTTTAATAACCTCTCCGGTTATGTGCCTGGACATTTCACTGCATAAGAAGGCAACCACATCGGCAATTTCAACCGGTAAGCCAATCCTATTCAATACTATTTCATTCAAAGCCGCTTCCTTAACGTTATCAGGAACTTGTTCTATCATTTCGGTAAGGATAAGACCGGGAGCAACAGCATTGACATTAACTGAATATTTGCCGAGTTCACGAGCTACTGACTTGGTTAAACCGATTATTCCGGCTTTGGATGCAGAATAATTTGACTGTCCGAATTTTCCCCGAAGACCGTTAATAGAAGTGACATTTACAATTTTGCCATATTGCCGTTCTCTGAAAATTGGTGCTACGTGTCTTATATAATTGAAATATCCTTTAAGATTTATATCAATCACTGTATCCCACTGTTCTTCGGTCATTTTCCAAATAACTCCGTCACGGTTGATTCCTGCATTATTAACCAGAATATCCAATCCCCCGAATTCTTCTACAACCTGATTTACCATACGTCCGGCATCTTCGAAGTTTGAAGTGTCGGCTTGGACAATCAATCCCTTTCTGCCCATTGAACGAACTTTTGAAATGATGGTCTCAGCTTCATCGCTGTGTTTCCGGTAGTTGATTGCAACATTAGCACCAAATTCAGCTAACCTGATTGCTATAGCCGAACCTATACCCATACTTCCACCGGTAACTATTGCATTCATATTTTCGAGATTCATGTAATATCCTTTATCTTATAATTGTATTCTAATAATTGTTCCTCAAAGCTCAAAAAGAAAATAGTTAAAAACCAAAATTCTTTTAGCTTAGGCTAAAAAATCAATTAACAAAATACGGAAAATATTGATTTATAGCAAGAGGTATTAAAACACAATTGAATACAGACTTTAAAATAAAATTACTAATGAATTGTAAAGTGTTTTTGAAATTGTATTCATTGTGAAATATTAGTAATATTTAAGAATTCACAATGAAGCACATATTTATCATATATCGCAAATGGAATATTTTCGAAATTTCTTTCACTGTGTAATAATTTAGCAATATATGTTTGAAATTCTTTTGCATGATTTTTGGGGGAGGATTTTCCCACAAAAAAACACTGATTTTATAGAATAAATTTGATTTGGCTAAAAATGTTCAAAGATGTTGCAAAAATCAATTTTTAATATTAACTTAGATATATTTTAGCATTGATCTTAAAAAAATGAAAGAAATTACTTGATGAGTAATAATTTCAAAAATGCTGAAAGTTCTATAACAAATACTATTTAAGAATTCAACATCAAAAAAATGGCGGTTAGAAAATGAAAAATATCGAGTCTATGTATCCAAATGCCAGAATCCCTTATGGAGCTTGGGGCAGTAGCTATTTTCCTGCATGGCAATTGTCACCAATTGCTGAAGTTAATATAGGTCAATTCGCCGGAGAAGCGATGGCAAAAATTCTGAGTCTGAGAAAGATTCCTTTAAATAAACTGGACTATCTTGTTTCGGGTTCAACGATCCCCTGGCACTGGAAATTTTGGAACTCTCCCTTTTTAGCAAGTTCTATGGGACATAGATTGCCCGGCTATCATGTGGAGCAGGCTTGTGCCACCGGACTGAAAGCCGTTTTGCTCGCCGGAGGAGAAGTTCAGAGTGGAATGTGCAATTCTGCCGGAGTTCTAACATTCGACAGGACGAGCGATTCACCCGTTGGAGTTTTTCCTGAACGTCGTTCATACGAAAGAACTATGACTATAAGCGATGTTTGGGATAATTTCGGGTTTGATCCTTCTACAGGTGGAGCCATGATAACCACTGCAGGGAATGCCGCAAGAAAACACAAAATTGAAAAAAGAGAAGTTGACGAAATCGCTTTTCATCGCCATGCACAATATTTTCAGGCTTTAAATTCAGGTTTTCTGAGGAGAATTCTTGTACCATTGGAAGTACTAAACTTGCAAGGAAAAGTTATCGGTTGTGTGGATTCGGATGCAGGGGTTCGACCGTTGACAATGGAAGGATTAACTGCCATGAGGGAACTTGACAGTTGTGTAACCGGAGGTACCCAAACTCATGCCGCTGACGGTATGGCAACTCTCCTTGTTACTTCCAAAGATAAAGTAAAAGAATTCAGTTCAAAACCTGAAATTGATATTCAATTTATTGCCAAATCTGAGGTTAGGGTTCAACCCGGGCTGATGCCTGAAGCTCCTGCCATAACTGTTCAGAAATTATTAAATCAAACCGGTTTGACTTTGGATGATATGTGCGTCATCAAAAACCACAATCCTTTTGCAGTAAATGATGCAATTTTTGGAAAAGTACTTAACTACGACTGGCATAAGATGAACAACACAGGTTGCCCGCTTGTTTGGGGGCATCCTCAGGGTCCGACTCTTACCCGTGTTTTGATGGAAGCCTTGGAGGAGGCTGTTGATTTAGGAGGCGGTTATGTTCTGATATTTGGTTGTGCCGCAGGCGACGTTGGTATAGCCGCAATATTTAAAGTTAATGACGGAGGTTTGGTATGATAACGATAATGAGACAATCAACACTTGAAACAATCGGTTTGGGTACTGTACTCGAAATTTTCCAAAACGGGAAAATGCCTGTTAATGCAGACAATCTTGTTGACAAAATATTCGGTGATTCTAATAATCGCGGATCCATGGTAATTTCCGGTTCTAAAGGAATTGTCGGTGCCGGAAAGATGATGCAGTTAGGTGTTAGATTAATGGAATTCGGTGTTCCGCTTGTTGGTTTGGATATGGGCGGAGCTTCAGACGGTTTGAGCTTCCAGTACAGAGGACTTGTCGAATCTTTCGGCAAGAAAAAAGCCGACGATATTATGTCAAATATCGTTCAATTCAAT
The DNA here is from genome assembly GCA_964606895.1 of uncultured Hyphomicrobiales bacterium. Taxonomy (GTDB): domain Bacteria; phylum Bacteroidota; class Ignavibacteria; order Kapaibacteriales; family UBA2268; genus CAZSHX01. Next base: position 7,007 of record CAZSHX010000043.1, on the reverse strand, counting down.
TATGACGGAAAAAGCCTTCCAAAACATCTTAAAATGTTTAATCCCAAATTTCTTCTCGAGGCTGTTCCCGAGATTTTAGAAGTTAAAAAATCCCATTATAAATTGTTCAGAGAATCGTTTCCGGGAATTCAAATTAAATCTGTCACTTCAGGTTTTCCGATGTCCGAACTCGGTGTTGGTATTGCTCATCCCGCATTTCCACACCAAATTAATAAAATTTGGGAAATGGTTGAAGAAGAGCCTTCAGATATTTCTAAACTATTCTGGGCATTGGGGTTGATACCTATGCAAATGACTGATAACTGGGCATTTGTCCTCGATGTTTTATTTTGCGGATTAACCTTAGCCGGACTTAGATACCACGAAGCAACAAATACTCCTTTTTGGAAAATTGACAAATATATTCGTAAGTATTTGGGACCAAATCCATTTAGGGCTCATGATGCCATCGGTGCAAAAGGTGCGACTTTCCTTACATGGTCTTGTGTTCATCATTTAAGCAAACATTACGGACCATTATTTGAGCCGGTTGAAACGCTTGTCGAACATAAGGACAGCGGCAATAACTGGTATCCTTTAAATCACTTACGACCTGTTATCAACTGGTCAATGAATGATTCCGGTGAATTCGAATCAATTATTTACGGTGCTCTTTTCCAAATGACTTCATTACTGCTTAAAGAACGCAGGTCACATCTTTCCGCTATGAATGCAATCGGCGAACAATGTGCACAATTCCGTAAAGGAGTGCTTGCACAAATCCGTTCATTGGGTGCCGAAAAATCAATTAAACTTGTCGAGTCCTACCATAAATTTCATCCGTCAGCCTCCGAAAATGCTTGGTTCCCCGAAACGTTCGAGCATATTGAAGATAAAGACTGGCAACAGCTTTATGTCAACGCCGAACATGACGGCAAGGTTGGTGTTATTTCAATTTCACGCGAAAGTTACAATCACGATGTTGATATTGAACTGAACCGTGCCATTGATTGGCTGAAAGCTGAAAGCATTGCCAATGTAATCCTGACAGGTGACTTCCACTTGGCTACTCAATTAGTCGGTGCCGACACAAGCGAATTTTATCCGGCTCTTAACGATTCCGAAGAAGGATTCAATCTTGCTTTGAAATGGTCGCTTACTGCTCGTCGCTTACATAATGAATTCCGGACTTCTGTCGCCTTTATCAACGGGAAGCGGTGCCTGGGCGGTATGCTTGAATTACTTCTGCATTGCCACTATGTTGTCTCCGTCAATGATGCACTTTTGGGAGCTCCCGAAGTTACTCTGCCGGTTGTTCCGGGTATGGAACTCTGCCACTGGACTTTCAGAAAGGCAAAGAACGAAGATTGGAATAAACTTGTCAAACTTCTGCTCGACGGAAAATTTGTTAAAGCAAAAGAATCCGTCGGCTGGTTAGTAGATTTTGCCGGAACCATTGACGAAGCTTTAAGCAAAGCATGGGCAATCGCTAACGACGGTGAAGCAATTTTGACGAGAAGAAAATTTGAAGCAAACGGCATTTCCGGAATACCTTCAGATTTTGCCGGAATTGCACTTACCGAAGATTTGGCAACCAATGCCGCAAGAAAAGCAATATTCGATAATATTCTCAGCAGTTGTTCTGCAAATTATACAGAAGCCTTGGAAATTCAGGCACGTCATTCTGCCGAATTCATGACAAGTAAATACTGTCAAAAAGGTTTTGTTGGAAGCGATTACCAAAAAACAATGATGGTTTAACCGAGAATTAGAAGATGCCATGAAATTATTAGATGGACTTCACCCGACAGTGGAGTCCATCTTTTTGCATAGCTTTCATTGCAATTTTTATTCTTTCACTTAAGAAAATGTCGTAAGTAAATCGCATAACCAATTGATATTATTCCAAATAACGAGATGTTATCCGTTGCATCTTTGTGCTGAAAAAGATGCAAAGATGCAAAATCTTACCACCCTCTCCTTCGGGGAGGGTTGGGGTGAGGTTCTTGATTTCAATTAACGATACATAACAAATAAACGAAAAAAATGATTATTCATTGCTATGGAATAAGAGTAAATATTCTATATCTTCACAAACTTCATAACTTTATTCCCTACCCTCACAAAATATACTCCCGCCGGCAAACCCGAAACATCAATTCTTTGTCCTCCGCTGGCGGAGGTGTCTGCGGAGCAGACGGAGGTGGAAACAAGTTCCCCGAAAACATTGAAGATGTGAACAACAATTGCAGAACCTTCCGAAGGTTCCAAACCTTCGGAAGGTTTTGTTATTTCAATATAATCTTCTGCCGGATTTGGCGAAATGGTAATTTCCTCTGTTTGTGAGTTAGATGTATTCTCAACCGATAACAAATCGGATACATCCCAAATTCTTACAGTACCATCCCAGCTACCGCTGACTAATTTAGTCCCATCAGAATTAAAACTTATACTCATAACACCTTTGGTATGACCATTTAGGGTGTTAATATTATTTCCGGTATTAACATCCCAAAGTTTAATTGCTCTATCACCACTCCCACTGGCTATTTTAGTTCCATCAGGGCTAAAACTTACGCTACTGATATAATCCTTATGTCCGGTTAGAGTTCTGATCACATTGCCGTTATTAGCATCCCAGAGTTTTATTGTATTTCCCATGCATCCACTAACTATTTTTGTTCCATCTGGACTGAAACAAACACTACTAACTGAACTTGTATGACCAATCAAAGTCATAAGTTCTTTTCCATTAGTAATATCCCAGAGTTTTACTGTATGATCACCACTCCCACTGACCATTTTAGATCCGTCAGGACTAAAACAAACACTATTAACTGAATTTGTATGACCGATTAGATCCATAACGAGTGAACCGGTAGTGACATACCAAATTTTTATAGTTTTATCAGCACTGCCACTGGCAATCTTTTTCCCATCAGGACTAAAGCAAACGCTATTAACTGAATTTGTATGACCGGTTAGAGTATTAATTTCTGCAACAGTATCAACAGCTGAAAGTTTTATAGTCTTATCCTCACTGCCGCTTGCAATTATATTGGATGTAGGATTAAAACTAACTGAAGTTACTCCACCTAAATGACTGAAAATGCTTCTGATTTCGGCACCAGTGCTTACATCCCATAGTTTTATAGTCTTATCCGGGCTTCCACTTGCTATTTTGTTGCCGTCCGGACTAAAACCAACGCTTACAACGAAATTAGTATGGCCATTATAAGTTCTGATTCCGGAACCTGATTTTGCATCCCATAGAACAATTTGCCTATCATCTCCGCCACTAATTACCTTTGTACCATCAGGACTGAAACTGACACTTAAAATGTATGATAATCCACCGTATGAAGAACTTAGTACAGACCCTGAGTTAATATCCCAAATTATCAATAATTTATCATAACTTCCACTTGCAAGTTTAGACCCGTCCGGGCTAAAACTGATGCTCGTAACAATTCCCTTATGACTTTTTAAAGTCCTGATTTCCTTGCCAGTTTCCACATCCCAAAGTTTTATTGTTGCATCTCCGCTTCCACTTGCTATTTTGGTTCCATCGGGACTGAATCTGACACTTTGAACTGCATATTGGTGTCCGACAAAAGTTTTAATAACTTTTCCATTGTTTGTATCCCAAATCTTTATAGTATTACTGTCACTACTACAGACTATTTTACTGCCATCAGGACTGAAACATAAGTTACTAATCCAACCAGCTTGACCTGAAAGAGTCCTTATTTCTTCACCTGTATTTACATTCCAAAGCTTGATTGTACTATCACAACAACTGGCTATCTTACTTCCGTCAGGGCTGAAACTCACACTACTAACCCAATCCTGTCCGGTTATTGACTTGATTAATTCACCTGTGTTAATATCCCATAGTTTTATATCATTCCCGATTGCACTTGCTATATTACTCCCATCCGGACTAAAAGCAATAGAATTAACGTAACTTGAATTTTCTCTTATAGTACGGACAGTATCTCCTGTTTCAATATCCCATATAAAAATACCTCCACTGCCACATGAAGCAAATTTTGTTCCATCCGGACTATAAATTACTTGCTTTAAATCTCCAAAACCGAGGATTTTAGTGCATTTGATATCGGCAAAGGCTGACGCTCCGCATAGAATCGCTAACAAAACAAACAAATACTTTTTCATATCAATTTTCTTCAATATTTTGTAAAAGTAACTTTGGTAAACTACAAAGAAAATATCAAAGGACAAAGATATTTAATGGGATAAAATAATGGGATGAAAATTCTTTTAATCTTCTACTGTGTCGAAATGACGTGGTTCCCAGTTCAAACCTTCGCAGGGGATGTAGTTGCGTGTAACATGTTCATCGAATATTTTGCAGAGCTGGCTTGAGGATTCAAAATTAATACAGGAGCCGCAGAGAGTGGATTCCTCGACCTTTTTTATCCGGGTTTGGAATAACTGATATTGCCTCCAGCCGGGGTATGCCGCGACAAACCAAAAGATAAAGAAAAACATGTAACCATAAGTTCTGTTTTCCAAATAAATCATAATCGCGAAACTGAGAATAAAAACGATCAATGAACGCAATAGAATACCCCAGACAATCGAACCGGTTGTAATAATAGGTTGCAGACTGCCGTCGGCTTCTTCTTCGGTTCCTTCGCGGAACATCAGTGCATCTGATATTTTCTCTAAAAAAGTATTCATAATCTTTCGCATAAAAAAAAGATAAACGATACTTTACTTGAAATATTACTTTGATGCTGGAATTTAGAAGTTAAAAATAGTAAGAAATACCTACTAACCACATTTTTCTAAAGGAGAAAATGAAGTTTCTTGTCCTATTTTCAACTCATAATCCATAATCTATAATCCATAATTTCTCCCCTTCTCATTCTTTCCGCATATTTTTTGGAATATGCGAATTTCGTGCAAATATTATGTTCGCACCGTATTTGTTTTAAATATGCATTGTCTTCATGATGTGCGGTAGTCCTCTCCTTATTTTTTGCAATTAGATTTTCGGAGCAGTCTCGGAAGAGATGAAAAGAAGAAAATCCCCCTAACCCCCTTTTCCAAAGGGGGCAAAGGAAAATTCCCCTCGTTGTGGGGTGGCACGAAGTGACGGAGTGGACTCTTGAAGAGCTTAGATGTTTAGTTGCTTAGTTGTTGAAGAGATTAAGAGAAGAAAATCTGCCCAAACCTGCTTTTTCAAAAGTCTTGCCCTCATCCTCACTTCGAAATTCGAAATTCCTTGTTCGATATTCGATATTTCTTATATTCTTCTCTTCCCCCAGTCCCTTGTCCTTCGTCCCACGTCCATTTTCACATATTTCCCGCATATTATTTATTTTATGCAAATATTATGCACGCAGGATATTTGTTTAAAATTTGCATGGTCTTCAAGATGTGCGGTAGTCCTCTCCTTATTTTTGCAGTAGGATTTTTGAGGTAGTCTCGGAAGTCATTTTTCTTGTCATTCCCTCGGACGAGGGAATCCATTCCACCGAATGAAGATGGATTCCCGCGTTCGCGGGAATGACAAAACCAAACACTTTTTAACCTCGTTCCCAAGCTCCTGCTTGGGAACGGAAGCAGGTTTTAATCTGTTCCCAAGCGGGAGCTTGGGAACAAGAAAAATGAAATATTTATTACATTTATAAAGGAGAAACATCATGGAACTTAAAAATAAGCCATGGGAAAGCCAAAAAGGCGAAAGCGATTATTATTACGAAGTTTTTGAAAAATATCGCGATATGGGCAGAAACAGAAACTATGCCGAAGTGGCAAGACTTTTTGGAACTTCCAAAAGAACTATTGCAGAAATTGCACGAAAGAATGACTGGGTTTATCGGTCCAGACTTTTTGACGATGCGAATAAACTTGTGAATTTCAACTACAGGTTGGATTGCCATCACAGCAACCTCAGGGAATTAGTAACCGAAAAGAATAATACATCAATCTGCTTTATGAGCATATATCGTGAAATTTATGGGAACTATCTGGAAAATGGTTACAAACTTCATGACGACCCACGTGCAAACAGCATGATAGCTTATTATACGAAGCTTTTGAAACTTGTTTCGCTGTTGAATAAAAACGTAAATTTCATTTTGAATGAACAAGACCTGAATCGAGATTTCAATTCCAAATCAGAAATTGATAATTACGATTTTTCCGAATATAATCCGGACGGTGAAGAATGTAATCTGCTGAGTCCCGAAAGAATAAGAGAAATGAAAAAAGAGGAAAGAAATTCGCGAAAAAATATGGCAAATGCGGAATCAAGGGCGGATGAAAAAATCGAAAAAACAGAACAAAAACTTGCATCTTTGCATCCCGAAAAAGTCAAAGATGCAAATACAAATAATGAGATAACTGATAGAAAATTGAAAGAGATAGAAGACAAACTCTATGATGAATTCATTAGAAAAAATTGCAAAGATGCAAAACGAAAAAACGATAAATACGATGAGAATTATTATGAAGAATATGAAGATTCAGAGTATTATATTCCATCAGAAAAATTTGAAGAATACCGGGAAATAGAGCCTACGGAAAATGAAGAAAATATTGCATCTTTGCATCTTGATATTTCAAATGATGCAAATCAAAATAATTCGCTAAATATGAATAATAACAATAAATTAACCGACATAACCCTATCATCTTTTCTCAAAAATAATTGTAATGGTGCAAAGATGCAAAAGGAAGAAATTGAAGAGGAAGGAGCGTTTTTCAGAATGTGAATTGTTAGGGTGAAGAAATAATCTTCTCTTCCATTCACCATTCCCAATTCCCAATTCCCAATTTCTCTAAGTAGTTTTTGGTATTTTATATTTTACGGTCAAATATCACTTGCTTTGTAATTTTATTAATAGTAAGTTGCAAATGCAATGACGGCGGATTAAGTGCCAGAACTTTGATTGAAAAATTTCAGAATGAACCCAATCAAAGATGGTCGCAAACTAAGCAAACTTTTGAATATGATATGTTCGATTTATTGGTCAAAATGACAAGCAAACAGC
>CAZSHX010000042.1:0-40558 GCA_964606895.1 uncultured Hyphomicrobiales bacterium | reverse complement strand
ATCTAAGCAATTTTCATTCCCCTTTGTGTACCTTGGTTCATGTTGGTTTCTATAACCTCTGGCTCTTTTTTTAGCCAATTGAATCTTGGAGTTTATACACTTCAAGTCATCCATGGCGGAAATATCTTTGTTCAGAAGGTTGTGAAGGAGTAATGTGCTTTCAAAACAGCCCTCTCTCGGAAAAAGAGAGGGCTGACGTTCTATCCACTTTATTTTGACTTCGATATTTGTTGTACAACTGCTTCTTTTTCACTATTTTACAGTTACAGCATTAGGGGTTTTTGTTATTTTGTGTAAATTTTCATCTTGAAGATTGTTTCTCTTTGAATTTATTTGATTTACTATAAATTTTGGAGGATTCTATGAAAAAGTTTTTGTTTTTGATGACCGTTGCGACACTATCGCTTCTCTTTTTTAATCGTTCTTCTGCCAGTGAGGATATTCTTTGGCAGAATAATACGTGGGGTGACATAGTGTATTTTTCTCCTAGAGGAGATCTGCTAACTATCTTAAATTCTGGGCAGTCAATAATGATAAATTCTAATACAGGAATAATTTTAAAGACATTTAACCTTACGTCTAATCCGTCAATCCCCAAATTTTCACATAACGGAAAGATATTTGGTTATACACCTTCTGATAATGGAATAATTTTTATTAATACCGATAAGTTTGATACATTGAGAATAAGCAAGATTAAAAGTGATTTTTTTGATTTCTCTTTTGATGATAAATATTTCTTGACAGCAAAATTAACAATTTTCGGAATTTTTATTAATAAATACGATTTTAATACGGATTCTCTCATATCAAGTTTTAGCTATCTTTTTCAACCGGAAAAATATGAAATGCAAATGGGAGATTTTAGTGTACTAACAGCGAATAATATTGTTGCGTTTATCGGAAATGAATTGGTATATGTGCCACATGATAAACCCATTAGTAAACCCTATTGCAAAATAATAAATTTGGATAGCAATAAAATAATTGGAGATTTTGTTTCTTTCTGGCAACCAACAATTAAATTTTCAACTAATGGCGTTCTCGCCGCAATTGATAATGGTAACATTAATTTCTATGATTTCAGTGGAAAATTAATAAAAACCTTATTGGGCAGTCATCGTGATTTTTGTTTTAATGAAAAAGAAAATGAAATCATAACTGCAACCTCAACTGACGTAAAAATATGGGATTATAATACAATAAAACTAAAAAGTAGTTATTACAATCCCGTTTTTGCCACAGGTCCTGGTTTAATTTCTTATTCTAATCAAAAAAATATTCTCATAGTAATTTCAAATGGTAAAACCTACGCATTTGATTTCTCATATATTGATGGAGTTATTGATAAAAATTCATTAATTCCTAATATACAGATTATCCCGAATCCTACAGGTAATCAGGTGACTATAAGTATTCAAAAAGATAATATTCAAAAAATATTCTTAATCATAACAGACTTAACAGGAAACAAATTGCTCAATCAGAATTTTCTGAATATCAATTCAAATACCTTCACTACTTCAATCAACACGGCAACTCTACCAAGTGGTACTTTGTTTTTTAATCTGACGATTGATGACAAACAGTTTACTAAACAAGTTAAAATTATTAAATGAGGTAAAAAAATGAAAAAGATATTTTTAGTTCTTTTCCTTTCTTCTTATGCAATTTTTGGTCAAAATATTATTGACCCTCCTGCTTTACAATTATCTATTCCCTATACCGACACTACTTTTTATCATGTTCAATCTGAAAAATTTGTTCGTGGGTGGAATGGGCATTGGATTTCTGGAAAATTCGGTGACGCTTTAGATGTGTTTCATTATGAAACCAAGGGTGGATTTAATGATACTTACAATTATTCTCACAATATTGATATGATTCAGGGATTTGCAGGTTTTGTAAACAGTGCATGGGGAGACGAACCATTCTGTGCTCCAGGATTCCAATTTGAACCAACGATAAAAGTTGACTCATCTGTTAATTTTAAACCAAGATACAGAGACAACGTAGGTTCTGCTTTTGGATTCTTATCAAGAAAATTCGGAGATACCATCAGTTATGATTCAGATACAGCCCACTTCCATAAACTGTATTTTGATAAAAATAAAATGGGAACTTCAATTGATACCCTTGCATTAAGTAACAGTTGGCCTGATTATGAATTTATTTATCATCCTATTCAGGACAATCAATTAATAAGCTCCGATAAAAATGGTACTAGTGTCATGTCAAACAAAAAAAGTCGTATAAAAACTTTTGAAGTTTCCAAAATATTTCGTAATTTTGGAATAAAACACTATGAAAAAATACCGAGTAACATTGACAAAAGAAGAGCGAATTGAAATGACTGAAATTTCAAACAAGGGCTCACACAAATCACAGAAAGTACTAAATGCACTGATACTCCTAAATTGCGATACAGGCGAATATCAGGACAATAGAGTCAAAAATGAAGATTTATCAAATGTTTTACAGATCAGTATGAAAAAGATTGACCGTGTAAAAAAACGCTTTGTAGAGGAAGGTATAGACGTTGCTCTTGATGGTCACAAAGCTGAAAGAACATATCCCAAAAAGGTAGATGGTGATTTTGAAGCACATCTTATAGCATTATGTTGCAGCAAACCACCTGAAGGATATTTAAGATGGTCACTAAGGTTGTTAGCTGATAAAGTTGTAGAACTGGAATATATAGAAAGCATATCTCACGAAACAATCCGTCGGACTTTAAAAAAAACGAATTGAAGCCATGGAAGAAGATAGGATGGGTAATACCGCCTTTACAAAACGGTGATTTTGTAGCAAATATGGAAAAAGTACTGAGTGTTTACAAAAGGCCATACGACCCGAAATATCCTGTGATATGTATGGACGAATCACCAAAGCAGATGATAGGAGAAACAAAGGTTCCTATTGGGTCAAAGCCCGGAAGTGTTGAAAATTCGACTATGAATATATAAGACGAGGTGTTTCAAATATTTTTATAGCAAATGAACCTTTGTCCGGCAAAAGGTATGTTAAAGTTACAAAAACAAAGACAAAAATTGACTGGGCTGAATATATAAATGAAATAGCAGAAATGTATAAAGATGCGGAACTAATCACATTAGTTATGGACAATTACGGTACACATAAACCGGGAGCCTTGTACGAAGTATATCCACCCGATAAAGCAAAACAATTATGGGACAGATTTGAGTTTATTTATACTCCCAAGCATGGTAGCTGGTTAAATATGGCTGAAATTGAATTAAATGTTTTAATGGGGCAATGCCTAAACAGAAGGATTGACAATATTGAAGAAGTATCGAAGGAAGCCAAAGCATGGATGGAAGCAAGAAATAAAAAGAATTCAAAAATTAATTGGCATTTTACTGCGGAGGATGCAAGGATAAAATTATTGCGTCTTTATCCGACTATTTATGATTGACATGACACTAGCATTCAGAATGATTTAGAAATTCTATATCCCAATCCAACTTCTGGACAGTTAAATATTAATTTTTTCAATCCGACATTTGAAGAAATTAATCTTTCAGTCATAGAATCTTCCGGAAATATATTACGAAATAAACCAATCGGCACATTCGAGGTAGGGGAACATTCTATTGCAGAGAATTTTAGCAGTTTACAAGCAGGAATGTATTTTATTCGACTGACAGGAAAGTCTTTCTCCAAAACTTTTAAATTAATCAAGGAGAAATGATATTCTTATCAGATTTTCTACATCTGGCAGATGTAGAAAATCTCCTTACGACTCTATTTGCATCTGATGATGCAAATCTGTTTGCCGGAGGAATCCTTTGTCCAGATTTGTTCCCGGACTCTTCCGTTCCCTTCGATTCTGACGTTAAGCCCTGCCTGATGGAGTGCGGCAATCGCTTTTCTTGCGGGCAATCCCGAAACATTGATTCTTTGGATGGATTGTTTATCCGGTTGAATGTTTTTCAAAAGGACAGAAACAGATTTGTTCTTGCCAATCGCGGTTTCGGCAGTAGGTTCCTGCGAATAAACTATTTCTTCGGGATTGTAATTCCCTTTAATGTTCAAACCGTAAGCTTTCAGTACAGTCACCGCATCTTTGATATACATACCCGCAACATTAGGAACCAACTCTGTACTTTTGCTTTCGGTACCGCCCCTGTTGATAATATCGGGATTCAAAGCCAGCCATGATTTGGCAATATCGTGAAAAATTGGAGCCGCAGTCGAGCCGCCGTAATAATCTCCAACAGGTTTATCCAGAATAATCAGCAAAGCAACTTTCGGGTCGTCAGCAGGGAAAAAGCCTGCAAAAGATGCAGTATAGTTGACTTTTGAGTAATTCCCTGCAAAATACTGCTGGGTAGTTCCTGTTTTGCCGGCAACTTTCACGCCTCCGAGTCTTGCCGATGAACCCGTTCCGTTTTCGACGACTCCGACGAGCATTTCCTTAACCATTCCGGCAGTTTTTTTGGAAACAACCTGACGGATTTTTTCAGTTTTTGATTTGTAAATTTCAGTGCCTTCGCTGTCGAAAATAGTCTTGATTATATGCGGTTTGAGCATTATCCCATTGTTCGCAACAGCCGCAAAAGCATTCAGAATTTGAAGCGGGGTTACCGACAATCCATAACCAAAACCTACAAACCTTTTCAATCCGCCGTCGAGTTCCTGTGGTTTTTTGATTGAACCCGGAACTTCTCCGGGAAGGTCAATTCCTGTGGTCAAACCAAATCCGAAATCACGGATATATTTGTACAGGGTAGTTGTCGGGATGTTGTTCGCAATGGTTGAAAAAACGATATTGCTCGATTTTGCCATTGCTTCCGATAGGTTTGTCTTGCCCAGAGGGTGGTCGTCCTTGATGCTGATGTCCTTGAATTGAAGCAAGCCGTTGTAGCCGTCAACGGGAGATTGCGGAGTAAAATTAGCCGCATCAATTGCAATTGCTGCAGTTACAAGTTTGAATGTAGAACCCGGTTCGTAAACGTCAGATATAGCATGGTTTTTCATGGAACCTGCCGCTAAGCGGTTATATTCATTTGGGTTGAATGACGGCAGAGTAGCCAAAGCCAGAATCTCTCCGGTTGCGGGGTCAATTGCAATCGCAGTTCCCGAAGTAGAATTTGATTTTTTTATTCCCAATGCAAGTTCATATTCGACGATTTTCTGAAGTCTTATATCTATAGTCAGTTGGACATTTTTTCCATGAATAGCAGGATTTTTCGGTAAATCAGCAGTAGGCATCAATCTTCCAATTGCATCCCGATTCATTATCATAAAACCGCTTGAACCTTTGAGCAGTGAGTCCAGACCGAGTTCAATCCCTGTTAACCCGCGGTTGTCAATATCCGTACAGCCTACAACCTGCGAAGCAACAGAACCGAAGAGATAGTTCCTCTTTGGCTCCTCGATTTTCATAAATGCTTTGTAGCTGATGGAATCAAGCTTTGATGCCTCCCCGGGAAGAATGCTTCTCAAAAGCCAAACAAAAGAACCTTTGGAGGAATTTATTTTGTTAAGTATTTTTTCAGTTGGTATTCCCAGTGAATTTTCAAAAGCCTGACTGATTTTCAATCTGTCCTTTTCTTCTTTTAAAAGTTCAGGGTCAACGGCAAATGAAATGCTGTGAATGGTCGAGGCAAGCAGGTTTCCGTTGCGGTCGCAGATATTGCCTCTTTCGGCTTTCAGAGGGATTCTGGATTCGTGCTGATGCCGGGCAAGTTCTTTGTATTTTCCGGAATTGATTACCTGAAGATTGAACAATCTCGCAAACAGGAACACAAATCCCACTCCAAGCACAAGGAAAATAAGCAAAACTTTGGCGAATTTTCGCTTCGGTTTTGGTTTGTCTTCTTGTTCTATGCCGCTGTTGTTAAAATCGTCAATCATTTGTTTTTTAGATTTCAATTATTGAGATATGCAAAATAACTGAAAAAATCAAATTGGGAAATAATTAGTTTTTATTTATCCTTCAAAATAATTTTCAACAGAGCGAAGAATCAATTCTTTTTTTTTGCATCGTCAATTTTTTTTTAAGAAAAAAATTGATAAAAAATCATTTTAAACTCATAGATTACATTGATTTACACTATTATCAGTTTTGCATCTTTGGAATGCAAAAGATGTAATTTTTAGTGATTTTCCAAGGTGTCATTCCGAACGAAGTGAGGAATCCAGCAAGAAAACAAAGAACTGAATTTTTCGGTTGCTGTGCTTTCCCAGAATAACATGTTCATTTTCTTTTTGCATCTTGCATCTTTATTTAAATTTTTTTTTAAAATTGACCGTAATTTTTTCTAACCTTTTAATTATCAACGTAATACGCCATTTTTAATTTTGCATCACTTGCTTCTTTGGGATGCAAATTTTTTTTCCGAATCGTGTAAATAGCTGATAAATAATATATTTACGCTCGCTGATTTTTGCATCTTTGGGATGCAAGGGCAAATCCGGCTAACCTGCTGATAAAAAACAAAGAAAGACAAAATCGGCTTTGAATCTTTCGATTTTGAATGATGCAAAATGGGAAATGAGGGAGAAATGCTAGCAGATTTTCAAAGAACATCTCAGTTTGGAGTTTGCATAAACTCCAAATTGAAAAGACGCAAGAATAAATCATTTATTACTTCTAAAAATATGTAATAATATCATATCTTCAAAAACTTCCCGACTTTATCCCCAACTCTTACAAAATAAACTCCCGAAGGCAATCCCGAAACGTCAATTCTTAATTGAGAATTGTGAATTGAAAATTGCGAATTATTTAAGACTTCCGAAGACTTCATAACTGTTTCACCAAAGACATTGAAAATTCTTACAGCATTTGAATAACCTTCCGAAGGTTCCCAACCTTCGGAAGGTTTTGTTATTTCAATAAATTCCTCCGCAGGATTCGGCGAAATGGAAAAATCTCTTAAAGATTCATTAAACATATTTTCATTGACATCGGTCGAAAACCCGGTTTCTACTAATTTAGAGGAGCCATCCTCAAATCCAAAAAGGAAATACTTTAGGTCATCAGAATACGAATATAACCCGGAAGTGTAATAATAATCAATTTCAAATGAATAATCGGTTTTAGATGTTTCAAGGTTATAAATATTAAAGTCTAACTTTGTTGGTGTCGGAAAAGTTAATTTTTGAAAAATAAGATATTTGCTATCTTTTGAAAAATTATAATAGTTTGAATCAATATTTGGAGCAAGAAATATCTTTGCCAATTTGCCGGATGGCAATTCCCAAAGAGTAAGTGAGTCCTTAAATGAGGAATAATAATATTTACCGTCGGGTGTAAATCCATAACCATTTTTTGGTTCAACAAAAAGCAATTCACCTGTTTTTGAATCCCGAATGGTTATTGCCCATGTATCCCCTTGATACAATCTATAATATGCACCGGTATTTGAAAAGGACACTCCATGAATTGAATCGAGAGTATATATGAGATTCTTACTGTTCCAGTCCCAAACACTCAATTTGTTTGAATCATCAATGGTTGCAATAAAACTGAGGTTCGGAGATATGGAGAAGTTCTTATATTTGGGTAAATTAAAGGAATCCAGCAATGCATCTGTCAATAAATCTGCTATGATGAGAGAATCAGAAGATAAATAACCATAAGCACAGGAAAGTGAAAATAAATAATCAATTCTTCCATCAATCTTTCTTATTAATTTAAAATTATTTCTATCATAAACGTAATGTGAGATACTGCTAATTAAATTTTGGTCACTACAATTAAAATTAATTGACGAATTATTTTGAAAGATGGGAGAAAGAACAGAACCAGATACATAGTCCCTCAATTCTATACTACTCCTGCCATAAGCGGCAACTGTCACAGATGTATCGGGATGCAATGCAATCAATTGAGAACCCGAAGAAAAATTACTTATTTTTTGTTCTGAATCTATATCCCAAACCTGCGAATTTCCCGAATCGTTATTCATTAACAATAGATACTTTTCTTTAGTAAAAAAAACCCATAATGTAGGCCTCAAACTTACATAAAAATTCTTGATTAATGCTCCGGTTTCTGAATTATATATGAAAACAGTTCCGTCAAATTTGATAATGTTCTTGTCTTTTGCCGAGAAGAAAAGTCTGATACCTGAGAAACAATAACTCTGAAATGCAGAAAGTTTTGAATAATCTTTGGTATTAAAGATTAGAATTGAATCAGAAGTGGCAATTGCCATTCTTGTTTCATCATAAGAAAAATTAATATCATACACGAATTTGTTTTCATTTTCAAAATATCTTTTAATTAGTTTACCTGATAAAAAATCCAGAATATAAATATTATTGGATTTGCTGACCGCGGCAACAATTTTGGTTCGATTGGAAATATAAACTTTAACTATGCTGTCGAGTCCGGTATCAACTTCCGAATAGCTACCGTCCTTCAAATCCAGGAAATAAAATTTAAGTCTGCCGCTTTTTTCTGTATTAGCAAATAAAAGCTTTGAATCTTCTTCAACAAATGCCATTATTGTAGTATTTTTAAAAATTCTATTGCTGGTATCCATTAAAACAAGTTCATCAGTTTCTATGTTTTTAATTTTTACGTTTCCGTACGAGAGAACTGCAAACAACTTTCCATCGTCCGAAAAAGTCATGAAATTCGGGGATTTATTGAAAGAAATACCCGGCTTATAAATAGTCTTTTCGGCTGAATGGAGAGTACTTGCCATGCAGAAAATTACAGCAAAGAAAAGCCAGAAATTTGATATTCTTAAATTCATGTAAAGTCCATTATTGATTTTAAAAAATATTTGTACTTAAAAATAGTGAATTCATGGTTCATTTCAAATAATTTAATCAGTCAAAAAAAAAATTATTCGAATTAATTTCTACTGCCGGAACAAATCTCCGGCAGTAGAAAGAAAATCGAATCCAGTTGCTTAATTTAACTTCCTTATTTGTAAATTTCGAAACTGCCGGTAGAGTTTTGCTCATCAGAAATATTTATCCGATAGAAATATATCCCATTTGTTAAACCGGAAATATCCAACTTGATTTCAGAGTTAACTAATGCTGTATTTACTGTTTGACTGAATACGGGATTTCCTAAAACATCGTAAATTTGAAGAATAGCTTTTTCTTTAAACCCTTTTAAAAAGGTTATGAAGAGAAAATTATTTCCGTCGAATCCAATTTTAAAGTCATTATTCAATTTGAAAATTTGGGTACTTTCAGTGTCCTCATTTTCAGGAGATACTCGCGGGAATGGTTCAATGAGATATTCAAGCAGATCATGATTCTTTGCAGAAAAATAATATCCGCAAACATCTTCACAGTCGCGTTGTCGTAAAGTGTCAAAGACACAGTCCTCTACATCTGATCCAGCATTATTTCCGGCAGAATGAGACAATTTAAAGGGTTCGCCCGGTAATTCTCTATACAAAAGACAATCATATTCAATAACACAGCAAGATTCTTGCCCGCAAGCCCTGTATATCAAGGTGCATGGATCCACATAGTCATGCCACCAGCATTTTGGCATTCGGATTCTCACTTTGAAATAATAGGCTGGAGGAGCCATACTCCAGGGACCATTGAATACAGGCACAGTGCCTAAATAGTCGAGTGCAATCCT
The DNA here is from genome assembly GCA_964606895.1 of uncultured Hyphomicrobiales bacterium. Taxonomy (GTDB): domain Bacteria; phylum Bacteroidota; class Ignavibacteria; order Kapaibacteriales; family UBA2268; genus CAZSHX01. The sequence goes on along the minus strand of CAZSHX010000042.1, from coordinate 30,969 downwards.
TTTCAGAAAATAATCATGAATTGAATTAAACAAATCCAATGAGCTTGGAAAAGGGTCACTTGGATTATCCCTTGTCGGAAAAAATTTAACAAGTCTATACTCAATTACAGGTTTATCTGATTCACTATATGTCCTTGTTTGATAATGAATATTTGAATCAGCATAATTGTTTTGAGGAGGATTTAATTTTACACCACCCACTCCATCATTCCATTGAACGTCTGGACGGGGTGTGTCTGCACAAGGGGGAGGATCAGATTGTGCGTAAATATAGACATTATTGAGAATTATCATTATTGCAAATGATAAAATAACAAACAGTTTTTTCATTTTATTTCTCCGTTTTTAAATTAAAATTTGACTATTTTTGCAAGTTAAGTACTTGCAGAACTCGAATTATTTCGATTAGCGAAATGCTCAGATTTTGTCAAGCTTACTAATTGCTGAACTGGTGTAAAATGGTCCGCATTAAAAACTGGTTCAGCTTTTTTTACAATCATAGGTTTGACCCTTTCAAAATGAATAAAATAGACAATAAGAAAATGTTTTCTGGAATATGTGGAATGTAGCAAGATCTAAGTAAGATAAAAAAAAATTACTCAGTTCTGCTTTTTAGCAATTCACTAAGGGAAATTATATAGAACTATTTTTTGGAATCAAATCTAACCTCGTTAATCAATTTACAAAAAAGAATGAAGTTACAAATTATATAATCATAATATAACATTAATTTTTCAACAAAGCAAGAAAAATTTAATTTTTATAGAAAAATTCTAAAAATTACGTAGATTTTCAACGTAAAACTACGTATTATAAAATCTAAAGTTTGTGGAAGTGAAATAATTTTGAATAAAAATCATAATTTATTGTATATTTCGTTTTTTGAAATTGTATAATTATTAATATTTAAGGTCAATCATGAGAAAATTAGTTTTGCCCGTTATATTTTTTGTTTTAATTGGTTTGGCATTTAGCCAGACTGACAGAAAATCTCTTAGTGTAACTGTTTACAATAACGATTTGGGAGTGATTAAGGACACAAGAAACATTGATTTGAAAAGTGGGATTAATGATATTAAAATTGTTGATGTAGCCGAGAAAATTGACCCGACTTCTGTTCATATAAAGCTTCCGGGAAATGTTCTGGAACAAAATTTTCAATACGATTTGGTAAGTTTCTACAAAGTTCTTCAAAAATACCTTGATAAAAATATTCAGCTAACAAGCAAAGACGGCAAGTTCGTTGAGGGCACCCTGCTTTCGGTCAATAACAATCAAATAGTTTTGTCAAATAAAGACGGCGGTTTGCTTTTGCTTCCCAAAATTGAAGACTATCAGATAGCCGTAGGTTCACTACCCGAAGGTTTGATTACCAAACCTGCTCTAATCTGGAAAGTTGATGCAAAGAAAACTGGCAGTCAGGAGGCAGAAATTTCTTACCAGACTGCAGGAATGTCATGGCATACTGAATATGTTGCCGTACTGAACAAAGACGACTCCAAACTCGATTTGAACTCTTGGGTTAGTATTTCCAATTATTCAGGTGCAAGCTATCCGTCTGCACAGCTCAAACTTATTGCAGGCGACGTGAACCGCGTTCAGGAATTACGTTCAGGAGGGAGAATGTATAAAACCTTATCACCATCCCCCGAAGCTATGGACAGACAATTCGAGGAAAAAGCTTTTTTTGAATATCATATTTATAACCTTCAAAGACCTTCAACAATTGCCAACAACGAAGTTAAGCAAGTATCTCTGTTTGAAGCTATGAATGTTGGAATCAAAAAGAAATATCTTTTAAAAAGCAATATTTATTCTTCCGATAATCAAAAAGTTGCAGTGGTTGTAGAATTTGAAAACAAGGAAAAGAATAATCTCGGAATGCCAATGCCGAAAGGTAAAGTCAGGTTATATAAATCCGACGGCGAAAGCATTGAGTTTATTGGTGAGGATGAAATAGACCATACGCCAAAAGATGAAAAAATCAAACTCAAAGTAGGTGATGCTTTTGATGTTGTTGCCGAGCAGAAACTTGAAGACGAAAAAAGAATTGCCGACCGCGTAACAGAAAATACTTACAGCGTAACCTTGAAGAACAGAAAATCGGAAGCCATTGAAGTTGAAGTTGAACGCTATTTCGGAAATGGCTGGGAAATTTTGGACTCTAACATAAAATGGGAGAAGAAAGATGCAATGAGTGTAATCTTTAAGGTCCCCGTGAAAGCAGGAGAAGAAAAGGAGCTTAAATTCAAGGTAAGATTTTCCTATTAATTAAATTTGAAATTATATAAAAATAAAGGAGATAAAATGTCCGCAGATAAAAAAGAAATGGTTGACCTTATGAAACAGTGGCAGAAAATTGAAGATGCCGCTATTCAAAATACAACCGAAATTATCAAAGAAACAACAAACCCGCTGATCCATATCGTAATGGAGATTATCCGGCAGGATTCTGCGATGCATCGCAGAGTACAGCAGTTAATAATAAACTATTTTGAAGATAATTCTTTAAAGATTGAATCAGACGAAATCGAAGATTTATGGGAAAAACTCAGCGAACATGATGAAATCGAAAAAAAGACAATCGAGCTTGCAAAAACAGCCCTGAAGGATACAAAATCTTCCCTCGTTAAGTACCTTGTTGAGTACTTGCTGACGGACGAGAAAAAGCACGACAAGATGATTCAGGAGCTTGAAAAGCTTAAATAAAGATTAAAATATTTATAACTTAAAACAATTTAAAAGGATTAAAGCAAAATTTCAGTTTTTTTTCCTTAATTTTGCTTTTTATTTTTATATAATTTCGAGGAAATAATGCCTTATTTTGAATGGAATGATATTAGACTTGAGGTTGATGAAGACGGATTCATGGAACAACCTGAAATTTGGAATGAAAAAATTGCACAAGCCCTTGCTTCAACAGAAAAAATAGCTGAACTTTCCGAAAATCATTGGAAAGTTATAAATTATCTTCGTGGTTACTACAAAGAAAACGGTCTTGCACCGATGATAAGAAAACTTTGCAAAGAAACCGGCTTCAAACTTCAGGAAATATACGAACTGTTTCCATCTGGTCCCGCAAAAGGTGCCTGCAAAGTTGCCGGATTATCCAAACCGACCGGCTGTCAGTAATTTTTTTATAGATAGAGCTTTATTATGGTATGGTTATATTTAATCACTTATTCTGTGATTATTATATTTTTGTTAATGATAGCACTATGTGCCGTCAGAATTGCCAAGGCACCTGTTCATCTGCGTTGGGAGCTTTATCCCGTGCCTCATGAAAAAGGCAAAGCACATTACGGAGGCTCACGTCTGGAGGATTATGAATGGTGGAAGAAACCAATTAAAAAAGACCTGATGGGAGAAATCAAGGTCATGGCTTCCGAGATTTTATTTTTGTCTGCCGTAAAAAAGCACAACAGTAAACTCTGGCTGGGCTCATATCCTTTTCATCTGGGATTATATCTTGCGATTATTAATTCTATGCTGATTGCAATAAGTGCGTTTTTCCCGTCAACAAGCTATATTCTGAATCCGATTATTCTTGGAGTAGTTTGGATTCTTGGGATTTTCGGTACTATCGGTTCAGCTTTATTGCTTTACAAAAGAATATTCGACAGGAAATACAGCATTTATTCTACCTTCAGTCATTATTTCAACATAATCCTAATCGGTTCGGTTTTCGTCACTGCATTATTGTGGCTAACATCGGCAAACGATTATTTAGGTGAATCTTTGGCATTTTTCAGAGGATTACCTCATCTTGAAATTCAGTCTAATCTATCAGCAATCGGGACATTACATATTTTGATAGCCTTGTTTCTCGTTGTTTATATCCCTTTTACCCACATGACACATTTTTTTACGAAGTATTTCACTTACCATAAAGTCAGATGGGATGATGAACCGAATCTTCCGGGTTCGAAACTCGAAAAAAGATTGTCGCACTATTTGAATATGCCTGTTTCCTGGTCGGCACCGCACATTGGAGCCGACGGTAGAAAGACTTGGCTTGCCATTGCCGCTTCAGATATGCCTCAGAAGGAGAAACCGTGAGAAATAATTTCAAAATATCAGATATCAGCGATAATCGTATTGAGCAAATGGCATTTCTGAAAGAATCCGAGATAGCTTTACCTTTTCCTTATAATGCAACCGAAGAGTTGCCCGGATTTAAAAAGCTATCAGAAACTGCTCGTGTAAGCTATGATGGTTCGCTCGACGGAGTTATTGCCGTAAATTTCAAGAAACCTGAAACGGAAGAAGATGAGCAGAAACTTGTCGAAAATTTCCTGTCAGGACTAATGAAACTTTTTTCAGAGGAAAATAACTGGACTTTTCTCCAGCCTCTTGTACTTTCGATGGAGCATTGTGCTCAATGCCAGACCTGCAATGACGATTGCCCTGTCTATATGGAAAGCGGACAAGAAGAAATCTACCGACCAAACTACCGTTCGGAAATTCTTCGTCGTTTGTATTTCAAGCATGTAAAACAAGGAAGTAAATTACTTTCGAGGTTCCAACACGGAAACATTGAACTTAACTGGACTTTAGTTTCAAGGCTGATTGAACTGAGCTATCGGTGTACAATGTGCCGACGCTGTGCCCAAAGTTGCCCGATTGGGGTTGATAATGGACTCGTAACACACGAATTGCGGAAACTTTTCAGTCAGGAACTTGGGATTTCTCCAAAAGAACTCCACGAAAAAGGTACAGTTCAGCAACTTCACGTCGGCTCGAGTACCGGAATGAAACCTAAGGTTGTTAAAGAAAATATAGAATTTATTGATGAAGACGTTAGCGAGCGGATTGGAATAAATATTGAAACCAAGTGGGATGTTGAGGGTGCAGATGTTCTGCTTATCCATAATGCCGGAGAAATTCTTGCATGGCCCGAAAATCCTGCCGGATTTGCTGTTTTGCTCGATGCCGCAGGGATTAACTGGACCCTTTCCAGTGAGGCTGTTGCTTACGATGGAGTCAATTACGGCTTGTTTTATGATGATGTTCAGCTTGCGAGAATTTTGATAAAGCATATTGAAGCCGCAAAGAAACTTGGCATTAAGAAAATTGTCATGGGTGAATGCGGACACGAGAGCAAAGTACTCGGACTTATCGGAGAAAGATTAGTCGGAACTGAGATTAAAACCGAGAATGCCCTGACATTGATGGAGCATATCGTTTTCAGCGGAAAAATAAAATTCGACCCGTCGAGAAATGATTTCCCCGTTACTTTGCACGACCCTTGCAATCTGGTTAGAATCATGGGAGTTGTAGAGCCTCAGAGAAGAATATTGCGATACCTTGCTCCAAAATTCCGCGAAATGACTCCGCATGGAGTTAGAAATTATTGTTGCGGAGGCGGAAGCGGATTTGCGATTATGTCGGGCAATAATTTTGCTGACTGGAGAATGCAAATCAGCGGAAAAGCTAAATTCAGACAAATTCTGGAGGCTTTTGGCGATGAAGATTTGACTTCTGACGAACCAAAATATCTTTGTGCTCCCTGCTCGAATTGCAAAGGACAAATCAGAGATATTTTTGAGTATTACGGAGCAAAAGAAAAATCAGGTTTGTACTATGGTGGACTGGTTGAACTAATTGTCAATGCAATGACCGACATACCAAATCCATTCATAGATTTCGGAATGATGTAAGATTATGGATTATTTTTACATTATTAAAAATAATTTGTAACTTTTTTGCCCGATGATGTGTCTTATTATGTACGCGAAATAGTTCAATTATTTTTTAATTAATTATTTCCGAAAAAAATAGTAGTTTTGAAAGTTTACTAAGTACATTAATTAAATATATTTATTTTTCTAACTTAAAAGGAGAAACATGAAAACAGCACGCACTATTTTGCTTTGCATTCTTGCTTTGGGTTTGGTTTTCCCTGTGTTTGCACAGGAAACTGCAAACAAGTATAACAGAATTCCGGCAAATGTTAAAGTTCTGCCCGGATACTATGAAGCAATGAAACAGTTGAATTCTTCACCAATTGGTCAATCGCTAAAAGCAGAGCCTATCAATTTCGGACAGAATTTGAATCTGAAAAACCTCAAACCATCTTCAAAAAAATTCGGTTATAATGACCAAATACAAGCAAACCCGACAGGAACTGCTCTTGGAACCTGCTGGTGGGATGCACAGGCCGGCGGCAATATGCCAAGACACATCACTACATTCGCTGACGGCTCAAATTATTATTTTGATATAGTTGCTCTTGGCTCAGCATCGGGAAATTCCGGTAAGGCTGATTTTACATCTTTCGGACAGACAATGCCTTCTTATGCTTCAATGGGCTCTTACTATCAGTTCATTGATTATACGGGTAACCAACCATCTCTTGGTTCATCTTGGAAAAGAATTGAACAATTACCAACATATACAGGGTCTTTGTTTAATTACAGCGAAGGTAAAGCAAGTGTAACTTCGCATATATTCCCTCTGCAGGCTACCACACCTCTTCAGATTTCATCTAACGCAGACGTGGGCGACGAAGCATTCGTAGTCGGAACAATTCCAAATGCTATTACATTCTTTCCAAGAACTATTGCCGATGGAGCTGATAATATCCATACTCTTTTCAGCCACAGAATCACAGGCGAAGCCAATTTCAACGAAATGGGATACAAAAAGGGTTCAAATCGTGGGGCAACATGGGCAGATGAAGTTCTTATGACAGGACCAAATGCTTTGGGCGGAGCTGTTCCATCTGCGGCAGAACGCGAAACTTATGCTATTGATGCTGAAGGTAATAATGTCGTTTTTGCTTATGTTGACAGAGATTTGAATTTTATTTACAGAAAATCAACTGACAATGGTGCTACATGGGGACAAGCAACTTTACTTTGGGCTCCTGAAGGTTCTACGATGACCACTAAAAAAGATGCAGGCGGAACTTTTTACGGCCGTACTAATGATTCAATAGGTCCCGGTATGCTAATGGATGCCATGATTGATTCAAAGGGAGATTGTCATTTTGTTGTTAATATAGCAAATTCATGTCATGTTGGTGAAGTTGTTAAAAATTCAAGCAGTGTTTGGGAATTTGTAGCCGGAACCGATTCGGTTGTTTCCGGAAACAAATATTATCCTATGATTTGCTTCTTGTATATCACTATACCTGCAGACAAAGCAGTTCAGCCGACTTATGCTTATGTACCTACCGGTGACGGTGGATTCAATCAGCAACCTAATGTTTATTCACCTTTCCAGAAGGGTGTTCGTGTTGATTTAAATGATTCAATGAGTGCCACTTTCTATGCCGCTGACCCTCAGTTGGCTTATGACCCTGATGGGAATATATATTTAACTTATACTTCATTGCGCGATTCTATGAATGCCGCTCAACAACCTGATGCGAAAGCAATACTTGAAACAAACTCAGGTCAATCATTTACATTCTATAACAGACACATTTACGCTACAAAATTTGACAAAGTAGCCAAACAATTTACAAAACCTGTCAACCTAACTCCAAATGGCTGGGATTGTGCCTTTGGCAGTCTTCCTAAGAAGCTTGTCAAGAAAAATGGCGAAGTCAGACTTCCTATTGTTTATACTGCAGACCAGGAACCTACAAACTGGATTGACTATCATAGAGGATTCAATTTCACTTCGGAACCAAAACTATATTTCAATCCTTTTAAATTGGAAGAATATACTGGCTCTGTTGGAGTAAACGACGAACATACATTAAGCGGAAGCATTGATATTGTTCCAAATCCTGTAGTAAATATTTCGAATATATATTTCTCAAATCCAAGTTCAGGCTCAGTATCTGTTGATGTATTCAACATGCTCGGACAAAAAGTTCAGTCTCTGTTCAATGGATTTGCCGATGCCGGAACTCAGTCATTCACGATTGACGGAAATACATTAGGCAATGGAACATATATTTGCAAAATCACTTCAAACGGTACAACAACATCTCAGACAATAGTTATCGCAAGATAATTCAGTCCGTTTGATTCTCCTATAATTAAAAAAGGCTGTCATTGCAAAATGACAGCCTTTTTTAAAATCTTGATTCAATCAGTTTCAATCAGTTTTTTTATCTTCAATCCTTCATAATTCTATTCAAACACAAAAATATTTCAAAAATCATAAATTGTTCCTAAATATAAAATAAATCGTTCCTAAATACTTTTACAATGCTTGTCTAAAATGTATATTAACAATATTATTCACCATAAAGTAAATAACTTATGAACGGTTCAAAAATTACTGTAAACAATGGGATTATTAATGTCCCCAACGACCCTGTTATTCCCTTCATCGAAGGCGACGGCACAGGTCCCGACATTTGGGCTTCTTCGGTTCGTGTCCTTGATGCCGCTGTTGCAAAAGCTTACAACGGCGAGAAGAAGATCTTCTGGAAAGAAGTTTATGCCGGCGAAAAATCTTTCAAACTAACAGGAAACTGGCTTCCTCAGGAAACTCTCGATGCAGTCACCGAACATGTTGTGGCTATCAAAGGTCCGCTAACAACTCCCGTAGGCGGCGGCATTCGTTCGCTCAATGTTGCTCTTCGTCAGATTCTTGATTTGTACGTATGCCTCCGTCCGGTACGCTGGTTCACCGGAGTTCCCTCACCCGTAAAAAGACCTGATTTGTGCGACATGGTTATTTTCCGTAAAAACTCCGAAGATATCTATGCCGGTATCGAATGGATGAGCGGAACCCCCGAAGCAGAAAAGGTTATTAAGTTTTTCATTGAAGAAATGGGAGTTACAAAAATTCGTTTCCCGGAAACTTCTTCTATAGGTGTTAAACCTGTTTCCTCCGACGGAACTAAAAGAATTGCAAGAGCTTCTATTGGATTTGCTTTGAAGAACAAAAAACCTTCGGTCACCATTGTTCACAAAGGTAATATCATGAAATTCACTGAAGGTGCTTTCAAAAACTGGTGCTACGACGTTGCAGAGCAGGAATTCGGCGATAAGACTTTCACCTGGAGGCAATTTGATGCAATCAAATCCGAAAAAGGTGAAGCTGAAGCTAACCGCATTCAGACTGAAGAACTTGCAAAAGGCAAACTTTTGGTTAAAGATTTTATTGCTGATGCTTTCCTCCAGCAAATCCTTACCCGACCTAACGAGTATTCAGTTATTACAACAATGAATCTGAATGGCGATTATATCTCCGATGCTCTTGCCGCAATTGTCGGCGGTATCGGTATCGCCCCCGGAGCTAATATCAACTATATTACAGGACACGCAATCTTTGAAGCAACCCACGGCACAGCTCCGAAATATGCGAACCTCGATAAAGTAAATCCGGGTTCCGTCATCCTTTCCGGGGTTATGATGCTCGAATATCTCGGTTGGAACAAAGCCGCTGAAATGATTGTAAATTCCCTTGCTAAAACTATCGGACAAAAACGAGTTACTTACGATTTTGCCAGACAAATGGAAGGTGCCACTGAACTTAAATGTTCCGAATTTGGTACTGCATTGATTGAAAATTTATAATATCGTTTTAGAAATAATTGTAACATTCGCAAAAGGCGAGCCTCCATCAGGTTCGCCTTTTTTTGTATGTTTTCATCATTCATTATTCACTTTTCAAAGATATCGCTTTGAAAAAAGGAGTAGAGGGGATATACTTTTCTTCCTTCTTTCAACATCTAAACGTATAAGTAACTAAACACCAAACTCTTATAAATATCGAACAAGGAATTTCGAATTACGAAATGAAGAAACAAAAAACATTTCTTTCAACCACTAACCACCTCAACTCTTACTGCGTTCTTATATAAACCAGTTTAATGTTGTTTTTGCCGGTGTCTCGCTCGTCAATTTCGTAAATGCCGATACTTTTGATGAGTAACAGCATTTTATTGAATCCGTAATTTCTTGGGTCGAAGTCGGGCTGTTTTTTAAGTAGAAGATTTCCGAGATCACCAAGAAATGTCCAGCCGTTTTCATCGGCGAGAGCATTGATTGATTCAGTGATTAATTTTATTAAATTGCGGTCAATAATATCTAAAGCATACGAATCCTGAACAGGTCGTTTGATTGCTTTGCCTTTAATATTGTAGGACTGCTGATCAGAATCTTTCGGTTTCAAAATCTCAATATAGATGAATTTTTCGCAGGCAGAGATAAATGCACCCGGAGTTTTTTTCTCGCCGATGCCGATAACTTTCATACCGGCTTCCCTCAAACGGATAGCAAGCCGAGTGAAATCGCTGTCGCTGGATACTATGCAAAAGCCGTCAACCCGATTCGAATAGAGAATATCCATCGCGTCAATAATCATGGCACTGTCGGTGGCATTCTTTCCGGTTGTGTAGCTGTATTGCTGAACCGGAGTGATTGCATTCTCCAATAAAACAGTTTTCCAACCGGAAACCGTAGGTTTGGTCCAGTCGGCGTAAATTCTTTTAAATGTAGGTGTTCCATACTTGGCAATTTCTTCAAGCATCTCTTTTACGTTTGCATAAGGGACATTGTCTGCGTCAATAAGAACAGCAAGTCGGAGGTCGCTTTTATCATCCATTTTTATAATCCGTTTAAATAACTTAAGTACTTTAATATGAAACGTTAATGATTGCCCGAAAGTGTAAACAGCATCAACCGCCTGAAATTTTCAAGCCGTAATACAAGTGTCCGCAAAGCTCGCCGTCAAAATCTGCAACTTCCGGCAAAAATCCCCATTTTTCAAAACCCGTTTTTTCCATCAATCTGATACTGCCTGAATTATGCTCAAGGATAATCGTTAAATAATTTCTGAAATTATACTCAGGAGCTTTTGAAACTGCATAATTTAGAAGTAAGGTCCCGATTCCTTGTTTATGAAAATCTTTGTGGATATAATAGCTGATTTCGGCTGTATGTTTCAGAGCCATTCTGCCCGGGCGGTAAGGACTGACTGAAAGCCAGCCGACAACAGAATTGTCATTTTCGGCAACAAAGATCGGATATTTGTCGGGTTCGTGCTGATTGAACCATAGGATACGGTTTTCAGAACTGATATGACAAATATCGGCAGTTGATTTTGAATCAACTGCCTGATTGTAAATTTCATTAATCGCAATTAAATCTTTGAATTCTGCTTTTCTGATATTAATCATCTGTCTGATTTCAGTATGTACAAGCAAATTCTAAAGATTAAACAAATAGCTTACGCCAAACTGTGCTGAGGCAATTTTTGGATTGTAACTGTCAGTTGGCGGCTGACCATCTTTAATCTCATTTTTAAGTGGATCGTTAATTCCAAAATCTTTGTAAGCTCCCGAAAGCATATAGCCGAATTTAAGATATAGATTCAAAGCACCTGTTGCATCTTCGTAAACAGGCAATTTAACTCCAAGCTGAACTTCAGTAATGAAATTCAGTTTTGAAGTGCTTATGGAAGGTCCCCAGTCGGCACCAAGCGGAACACCGAAATTCATGTGCAATGTTATATAAGTGAAATTGAATCCCGGGGCAAAGGTCAGATAAGTGAAACTTTGAGTATATTCCTTGAAATTAGCCGCATCCTTGATTCCGAAAGCATAGCCGCCATATCCCAAATCAAAGAGGAAGGAAAGCCTGTTCGCTTTGCTGAGATTGATGCTCAAAGATGCTCCGACATCGGGAACTGAACTTGGAGCAAGAAAGTTCTTTCTGCCCTGAAGCACCGAGCCGCTGTTTATACCCACCTTCATTCCAAGATAAGGACCAACGCTGAACCGTGAAGGATTTTCATCTTCGGAACGAAGAGAATTTGCGATGAAAACAAAAGCAATCAAAAATAAAATATACTTCTTCATAGAATCCCAAAAATTAATGAACAAAGAAAATTAATTGCCGCCGAGTTGTTTGCTTAAAGCTGATATTTCTGAAAAATTAGGACCGTTTGGAAATTTCTTTTTATACAAATCTATAATGCTCAGAGCATCGTCATTTTTTTTCATATTAATCAATGTTTTGATTTTCAGATAGTATGCAGGTTCGTGGTATTTCGTATCGGGGAATTCGTCAATAACCACATCCAGATAAACAATTGCCGATTTATGACTGTAGAGTTTCAAATAAATTTCGGCAGTATTGTAAGCCCTGTGACCAAGCTTTTCCCTGAGTTCGTCAATTTTTTTCGAGCATGCCGAGAAAAGTGAATCTTCGGGATATAATCTTTGAAAATCCTGAAAAGCATCAATTGCCTTAACTGTATATTCCTGGTCCCGCTCGAAAGAGGGTGAAAGTTCGTAGTAACAAAGTGCATTTTTGTACAAGCTGGTTTTGAAATACTCACTTGTGGGGTAAACCTTGCGGAGCATCGAATAGTTGAAAGCGGCAAGAATGAATTCTTCCTTTTTGTAATTTATTTCGGCAAGATAATACTGAGCATCATCGGAATACTGACTTGCAGGATACTGAAGTTTGATGATGTCAAAATTCTGATTAGCTTCGAGCCAGTCTTCTTTTTTGAAAAATTCCATTGCTTTGTTGAAAACAGTTTCGGCAGTCTGCTCTTCCTTCTGTTTGGTGGAACTACAGCTGATTGCCAAAAGAGCCGAGAAAACAAAAAAACTGTAAAGGACAAACGATTTCAAATTCATTTTTTGCATAATGTAATTAATTTTTCTTAAATTGTACTTCAAATACCTTATAAAATTAAGATTTATTTCTATTTTTGTAAAAATTCTTTTTGAATTTATACAAAAATATAAATAAATGACGTTGCTTTTGGTAAACTAATATAAATATAATTATGGAACACGAAAATTATCTCGTTTTTGACATCGAAACTTGTCCACTGCCGTGGGATTCTTTCTCCGAATCACAACAGGAATACCTCCTTCGCGGTGCCGTTACCGAAGAAGAAATAACCAAAAAGAAAAATGAAATGGGACTTACTCCGCTCACCGCTCAGGTGGTTTGCATCGGGCTTATGTTCATGAAACCCAAAGAAGGCGGAGGTTTCGAAATGTACAAGAAAGCCGCTTTTTCGGTGGATAATTCAATAACCGACGACAGCCAAACCGAAGACAAACTTTCAACAGGCGATACGATTATTATGTCGTCCGAAAAGAAAGCCCTCGACAATTTCTGGAAGATTTTCAAAAAGTACAATAATCTTCATCTGATTTCATTCAACGGCAGAAATTTTGATGCTCCGTTTTTGATGCTCCGCTCGGCAGTGCTGGGACTCAGACCATCGAAAAATCTTATGGACGGCACAAAATTCAGCTATTCGCATCATACCGATTTGATTGATAAGCTGACGTTTTATAGCTCTTCGGGCTATGGAGCCACCAAACGGTTCAATTTTGATTTCTATACTCGGGCTTTTGGAGTTACCTCGCCAAAAGCGGAAGGACTCGACGGTTCGAAAGTTGCCCCATACTTTGCTGACGGCAGAATCAACGAAATATCCGAATACTGCCTCCGCGACGTTGTTGCCACGTGGGAACTTTTTGAAATTTGGCGGGAAACTCTGAAATTCTGAAAAATACTATGGCAACCACCTATAAATATTATGTGATTTACAAGCCCTTCAGGGTTCTTTCGCAGTTCACAACCGAAGAGGGCAAGAAAACACTTGCTGATTTTTTCGAGTTCGATAAGGATGTATATCCTGTCGGGCGGCTCGATTTCGACAGCGAGGGACTGCTAATCCTTACAAACGACAACTATCTGAAGAACAATCTCCTGAATCCTGCAAATCTTCATAATCGGACTTATCTGGTTCAGGTGGAGGGGGAAGCCGGCGAGCAGAATCTTGAACTGATGAGAAAAGGAGTTTTGATTAATATTGACGGAAAACCCTACAAAACACTTGCCTGCTCCACCAAAATTCTTGAAACCGAACCCATACTGCCCGAACGCTTTCCGCCGATTCGGGTCAGAAAGTCTATCCCTACTTCATGGATTGAAATAACAATCGGAGAAGGCAAAAACAGACAAGTCAGAAAAATGACCGCCGCCATAGGCTATCCAACTCTGAGACTCGTCCGTTCAGCAATAGAAAACATACAATTGCACGGCATGAACCCTGGCGAAGTTCTCCAATTTGATAAGAACAAAATATATAAACTGCTAAGAATTTGATGAACATATAATTACATACCCAAATTGCATCTTATTTTTTTTTCAGAAAAAGATGCAATGCTTTTTCGCCTAAACCATTGATTTTATTTCAAATAACCTTTTTTGCCCCATTGCATCTTTTGCATTATTGGGATGCAATTGATGCAATTTGGTGAATATTCGGCAAGAATGTCTGAAATAGGAATAGTAGGATTTTAGGATTGAAGGATTATATATTTTGAAATAATCCTACCATCTTTAAATCCTAAGAATCCTAATTCTGACTTTTTCTTGATTTCTGTGATTAAGATGATTAAGATTCATTCTTTCCTAAATTTTCGAAAATTGCATTGCATCTTTTATTTTTTTTGGATAAAGATGCAATAATTATTCGCCTAAGACCTTGATTTTATTTCAAATAAAGGATTTCACTTCCTTGCATCTTTGGATGCAAAAAGATGCAATTTTTGGCTATTTTTAGATTTTTCTGATTCCCAGAGGGAATGAATATTTGTAAAACAAATCGTACCTCCCAAGAATCTTTAACCCCGTTAGGGGTTAAATAAGAAAATGACGACAACTATTCGTTTTATATTCAATCGCTACGCGATTGAAATGCTAAGGGTTGATTCGCTATTACAACCATTTATTCGCTACGCGAAACTGGATGATTTTCCCTTCCTTTTCTCCAAATTGCATTGCATCCTCAAAAATAAATGATGTAAAAGATGCAATCCCTTTTTCAGCTAACCAAATGATATTATTTCAAATAACGGAATATTGTCCATTGCATATTTTGCATCATTGGAATACAATTGATGCAATTTGGTGAATATTCTGCAAAGATTTCTGAACTGTAATTCTTATGATTTCTGATTAAGATGATTAAGATTCATTCTTTCCTAAATTTTCCCAAATTGAATTGCATCTTTTATTTTTTTTTGTATAAAGATGCAATACATATTCGCATAACCTGTTGATATTATTTCAAATAACGTATTTTGCATCATTGCATCATTGGAGTGAAAAAGATGCAAAAGATGCAATTTTTGTTTGTATTTCATTCTTCTTATTCCCAGAGGGAATGAATATTTGTAACACATCGAACCTTCCAAGATTCCTTAACCCCGTGAGGGGTTAAATCTAAAAACGACGGCAAATGTTCGTTTTATATCCAATCGCTACGCGATTGAAATACCATGGGCTGTTTCGCTGTTACAAATGTTTATTCGCAACGCGAAATCTTAAATTTCATCATTTTCCCAAATTGCATTGCATCTTTTACTTTTTTTGGGATAAAGATGCAATACATATTCGCTTAAGCTATTGATTTTATTTCAAATAACGATTTTTAAGCCATTGCATCTTTTGCATCATTGGAATGCAATTGATGCAATTTTTGGGTTGTTTTTCATTCTTCTTATTCCCAGAGGGAATGAATATTTGTATCACATCGAACCTCCCAAGATTCCTTAACCCCTTTAGGGGTTAAATATAAAAACGACGGCAAATGTTCGTTTTATATTCAATCGCTACGCGATAGAAATCCGTCGGGGTTTTTCGTTATTACAACTATTTATTCGCTACGCGAAATCTTTAATTTCATCATTTTCCCAAATTGCATTGCATCTTTTATTTTTTTTTGGATAAAGATGCAATAATTATTCGCCTAAACCATTGATATTATTTCAAATAACGTATTTTGCATCATTGCATCTTTGGAGTGAAAAAGATGCAAAAGATGCAATTTTTGTTTGTATTTCATTCTTCTTATTCCCAGAGGGAATGAATATTTGTAACACATCGAACCTTCCAAGATTCCTTAACCCCGTGAGGGGTTAAATCTAAAAACGACGGCAAATGTTCGTTTTATATCCAATCGCTACGCGATTGAAATACCATGGGCTGTTTCGCTGTTACAAATGTTTATTCGCAACGCGAAATCTTAAATTTCATCATTTTCCCAAATTGCATTGCATCTTTTACTTTTTTTGGGATAAAGATGCAATACATATTCGCTTAAGCTATTGATTTTATTTCAAATAACGATTTTTAAGCCATTGCATCTTTTGCATCATTGGAGTGAAAAAGATGCAATTTTTGATGTATGTTATGAAATTCCAAATGTCATATTTTTTGCGGAAATTCGGTTTGGGGTTTAAATATGTCAATGAACGCACTCACAAGAAATAAACGAAAATAATGATTATTTATTGCTATGGAAAAGATGTAATAAATATTGATGAGGCTTTTTGGTCAAATTTTTCATAGAGTTATTATCAGCCATACGGCTATAAACAGATTGTCAATATTAATTGAATCTCTGCTATAAATCCAAAAGAGCAAGCATTTTCTTTTGGGGAATGGTATCTCCATCTCATTGTATGAAAATGGATGTTTGCAGATGATGTGATTAACTACAGCACCCTAATTTTTAGTATTTGCTATTTTGGGTAGAATTACAATATTTTCAGATATTTGGTTAGGATTTTGATGAATTAATAATTGTGTCTTTGAGAAAACTCAAAAAAGCAGGTTTTTGCAAGTCGAAATCGTCTTTTATCCTAAGTAAAATTCTATCGGATGTTTCATTTCGCTTCTTTAAATATATTGAACTCGGTAAATTGAGTTTTTCTGAAAGTGTATCGTCTGCATCAAATACTTCTATCTCTAATTGTTTTGCAATTAACGATTTATCCATAGAGTTTGTTTTGATCGAGAATTGCAAAACAAGAAAGTTAGCGTGGGACCTAACAACAAGCCAATTATAATTACCAGACTGGTATGTGATATAAAATTTTTGTTCGTAACTTGGTCCTTGAACTGTTAAACTATCTCTAATAATATTGTCAAGTAGAAGAAACATTTCTTTAGTCTTTAATTTCATTCTTTTTTCCAAATGCCATGATTTTCCTGATGACAACCAAGGTTTTGAAACGTCACCTTTAGTGGCTTTTCCAATTTCTGAAAATTTATTTATTGCTAAAGGTATAATAATACGAGGTTGGATAAGAAGTGTGTCTCCTTCCTTGAAACTATCGATTTCTATTACCTTTATGTCAATGTTGTGTTCGTAGAGCCATAAAGCAACACTCCCAAGCTTGTCTTTTACTTCTGATCCCGCAATAATTATTCTTTGATTGGTATTAATGTCAGGAATTTCATCAACTCCAGACTGGATGCAAAAATTTTCGAAATATTCATTGAAATTAAATTCCTCTCGGTTATTTAAATATGATTTTGCTTGGTTCTCAAAATCGGTAAAATCCCATTTTGATATGTAGCTTGCGTAACGCAATGCTTGCATATCAATTGGATCCGTCATTTTGCCTCTTTTAAGTTCAATGATCACTGCGTTACCCTTTGGGTCAAGAGCAAGCAAATCCAATCGGTCTTTTACTTCTGGTATTATTACTTGTCGCCCAATGATTAAAAGTGCTTCACCAAGAATGTCTATACTACTTTCTATCCAGTCCTCAAGATGTTTCTCTAAAATATGTTCGTTCTTGAGTTTAGTCGCTGAAACCTTTTCAGGTTTGTTGTTATTTGTTATTTTCCAGAAGCTCATACTAATTTTGTTTCTTTGGCGTTACCGCCAACTCACATTCTGCCAAATCCCACTAAATTAAGAAGTAAATTATCAAAATAAATCCAAAATATCAAGCATTTTCTTTTGGGGAATCGAACAAAAATCACAAATTAGGAATGGGGACTATAAATTACTGTCTTTTACATCAATACTAAAATTGGAGTGATGTACAATAAAGCATTTAATTGCCACTCGCCATTATTTGCTAATGAATTTGTTTTCTTCTTTGGGAAAAATTTTGAAATGCTGTATCTCTGGCATCAATGAGTAATTTTTGAGAAATTAATCTAATTTTTACAGCCTCTTTTGAAACACCAAAAATATTTTCCAGTTCATGAAGCAATTTCATTGTCAATTCTTGATTGCACTTCTGGCTATCAAAATACAATCGACCTCTATTTATTCTTTCCCTATTGAAATAATCCGATACATGACGTATAAACTGATCTTGTGGGATTAGTAATCTACTGGCAAAAATGTTTGCCTGAATCTCCATTCGTTTATTATCCAATGATAATTGTTTGTCCAAATTAATATCTAATGTTATTTCATTCTCTATATTTTCATCAAGATAGCTACTCAAATCGTTATAATGTAATATAAAATGTCCAATTTCATGAGCAAGAGTAAACCTCCATCTATTATTATCAGACAATAAATCCTTTGAAATTGATATCTCAAGGGGTTTAAAAGTTATTTTTCCTAAAACTTTATTAGACTCAAAGTACCCCAAATCATTATTGAAATTAAAAGATAATCCAGAGTTTTCTCTAAAATATTCACAAATAAGGTTCGAATCTAACTTTCCGTCTGAATAAAATCGATATAATCCCAAGTCCTTTATTATACCTTCAATTTCTATTTCTGTTCTATAAGGCAAAATAATATATTTTGGTTTATTTATATATTTATCAATAATACCAACTTCAATTAAGAAATTGGGTAAATCAATGAAGCTATGCTGGTTATAAAATCCAACAAAGTTGGATATTATATTTGCAGAACTTAATTTTGATCTTATGGAGTTTAAAGAAAAATCATTCTTACTTTCTTTTCTATAATTGACCCAGTCAACTTCGTTCTTTTCATTAATCCGTATTAATCCAATTTTTTTAGACTCTGCAAGAATAATTGCACTTTTTTGAAAATGCGAACTTGTTACTATTATCCCTTTTGTATTATGTTCACCAATCTGATTTAATTTTGAATCAAACTCTTCAACGTCATCAACCGGTACACCTTTTTGACTGTAATTTTTGCATTCAATAATTGACAAAACTGAATATTTATTCTCGCTATTAATATAAGTCTCTATTGAAATGTCAACACTTATATAATCTTTCCTTCTTTCAGAAAAATACTTTTTTTTGCTAAATATTTGACTTTTTTTGCTGGGAACATAAAATTCGTCATTGTTTAACAATCCTTGAATTATACCAAATACCTTATTTTCAAAAGTATCCCCTTTTTGAGTTGAATTCTCATGATTTATTATAGTTGTTGAGTGTTTTTTAGCCATATCGCCATCCCATTTCTTCCAAATCCCACTAAATTAAATAGCAATTTATAATATTTTTTGACTTTCTCCAAAATAAAACTGAAAGGTTATTCCTTTTGATTCATTCCAATATTTTTGCTATCTCGCTAACTCTTTTTGATATTCATTGTCCAATTCATTAATTTGCATAAATTTTTTATTTAAAATTCAAGAATTTATAATGCAAACACAAGAAAAAATAATTATACTCGATTTCGGGTCGCAATACACTCAGTTGATTGCCCGCAAAGTTCGTGAATGCGGAGTTTATGCGGAAATCTATCCGTTTTCTATCGCCCAAAGCGAACTCCTTGCCCAGCACCCAAAAGGAATTATCCTTTCGGGCGGTCCTTCCAGCGTCTATGCCGAAGGAGCACCGATTCCCTCGTTCGATGTCTTTTCGCTTGGGATTCCTGTTCTCGGCATCTGCTACGGGCTTCAGCTCCTTGCCTACAACAAGGGCGGCTCGGTGGACAAAGCCGCAAGACGGGAATTCGGCAGGGCTGAACTGATTATTGACTCCACATCCGATTTATTTGCAGGGGTGAGCAGTAATTCTGTGGTCTGGATGAGTCATGGCGATGCTTTAACGATGAAGCCATCGGATTTTGAAGTGATTGCCCACACGGATAATTCTCCCGTTTGTGCCGTCCGTTCAAAAACAGGTAAAATTTACGGCATTCAGTTCCATCCCGAAGTGCACCACACAGCCGAAGGAAATAAAATTCTGAATAATTTCGTTCGGAAAATCTGCGGATGCGTGGACGATTGGAATGCCCATTCGTTCATCGAAACGCAACTGAAATTAATCCGCGAAACCGTAGGCGACGGAGGTGTAATCTGTGCATTAAGCGGGGGAGTGGATTCCACCGTGCTGGCAGTTCTGCTCCACAAAGCAATCGGGGACAGGCTTCACTGCGTGCATATTGATTCGGGACTAATGCGGACAAACGAAAGTCAGATTATTTTCGACCTGTTCAAGGAATCGTATAATATTTCGATTGAGGTGATTGACGGCTCCGAGCTCTTTCTGAGCAGGCTGAACGGCATCACCGAACCCGAACAAAAGCGGAAAATCATCGGCGGAACATTCATTGATTTGTTCGACGTTGCCGCTTTGAAATTCAACGATGCAAAATGGCTCGCCCAGGGGACTCTCTATCCCGATGTTATTGAATCGGTTTCAATCAAAGGTCCCTCGGCAACAATCAAATCGCATCATAACGTGGGCGGTTTGCCCGAAAAAATGAATCTGAAAATCCTCGAACCCTTCCGCGAACTATTCAAGGACGAAGTCAGGCAGGTCGGCAGGGAGCTTGGCGTTCCCGACTGGTTTGTTGAACGGCATCCGTTCCCGGGTCCGGGCTTGGCAATCAGGATTTTGGGCGACCTGACCAAAGAACGCCTTGACGTACTTCGCAGGGCTGACGATATTTACCTTGAGGAAATCCGCAATGCAGGGCTTTACAACCAAATTTGGCAGGCATTTGTTGTTTTACTTCCTGTTCAAAGCGTAGGAGTGATGGGCGACGAGCGAACTTACGAAAATGTTTGTGCTTTGCGTGCCGTAACGTCAACCGACGGAATGACGGCAGACTGGTTTGCCTTTCCGCCCGAAGTCCTTGCAAAAATGAGCAACCGCATAATCAACGAAGTTCGCGGCATCAACCGTGTGGTCTATGACGTAACGAGCAAACCACCGGGGACGATAGAGTGGGAATAGTTACGTAACACATGTTAAGTAATTGAAAAATATAGTATTAAAGAATTTTGAAAAATTGAAAAGGGACAAAACGGGGACAAATCGTTAAATACTTAGTATTCATGCGACGTTCGGAACTTTGAAATGAGACAGAAATTTTTAAAGGTAAAATAGTAAATGGTTAAAATGTATAGAGTAAGGAAGATTTGGGGACTATTCTGTTGTGGTACAAAGAAATAAGGATATTTGGGGACTATTTAAGGTGAGTTTTTTATTTAGGAGTTGATTTAATGACACTTTGTATGGCTTGGAAAACGGTGAATAATATTCACTTCGCATCTGATAGTAGAATAACATTGAGAAAAACCAATTTAGATAATTATGTAGATGTTGGAATTAAAGTCTTTTCGATACCTGTGAAAATTTATTCACCAATAAATTTTGATACAGGAGAACAAACATTAGATTATAATCACTTTATAGGACTTTGTTTTTCAGGATACGCAACTAATGGTTATGTTGCCAAAGAAACAATTTACGAGGTTCTTCAAAGGTTACAATATACAAAGGACACAGAGTTTTCAATGGATGGAATTGCTAAAATAATTGCTAAGTTTTATCAACATATATCTGTCAAACTTTGTGAGGAATTATATGAAGATGGGAAAGCTGATTTTTTTATTACTGGATTTTGCCCTAAAGACAAATTTATTAAGACCTATAAGTTTGAATTAATAACTGAAAAATATCCACCAAAAGCTATTTACAATAAAATACTTATTGATAACGGTATTGAGTTTTTAGGAAGTGGGAAGAAAGCTGCTGAAAAACTTTTGTTAAATCATGCCAATATTGAGCCATTAAAATTATTAAGAATTGTAAATCAGGATGAAGAAGTACCAAGTGTTGGTGGGAATATCCAATATGGTGATTTCGATGAGAATAATGATTTTACCATTAAGGGGGTTGATGATTTTGAAATTATTGATGAAGAAATATTAAATAGAAAATTACTTTTAAGAGGAACTCAATTGTATGAAAAAGATATAACTTTTGATAGTGATGATTTCTATATCTCCTATACTTTTATTCAACCATTTGAATCTGAAATAAAAGAATTTATGAAGAAGAATAATTTTGAATCTTGATAGTTACGGAAATATTTTACCTAAAAGAAAGTTTAAAAAGTATTAAATTTGCATCTTGAAGGAATTGTATTATCAAATATTAAAGAAAAAGTTTGAAGAGTATAATGAAATATTAGATTTTCAAAATAATTATTGATTGTAATTAAAAAATTGATTTTTAATCTAAAGGAAAGAATTACTTGAACGTAGGACAAAACATATCAAGGCTTAAATATCTACTGAATCTATATAAGATTTCAGTGGATGAGCTTCTTGTTATGATAAGTCATGGATTAAAAAAACCATTAACTAAGAACGATATTCTTGTTGATGAAATTAAAATTGGTAATTTAAAGAGAATTGATAAAATATTCAATAAAGGACTTCATTTTTATCTTGACCCAAAATCTATTGAAATTTCACAAGATGCAAGTATCTTTTTTAGAAAAACAAAGTTTGGGGTTGATTTAAATATTGGTGCAAAAAAAATTGTTAATCAATTTGAGGAATTTAAAATTTCATTATCGGCAATAGCAAAACTTGCCGAGTTACACATAGAAAGAACTTTACCTCTTTATCAAATTCATCATAATCCTAAAACTGTTGCTATTCAATTGAGAAAAGCTATTTACCCAGAATTTAATACTGACAAAAAGGAATTTCTTAAATCAATTATTGGTAAATTTGCTGAGAATAATATACTGGTATTTGAGTTTGTAGAAACATGGAATAAAATTGAAAAAGCCAACATAGATGGCTTTTTCCTTAACCCTAATGTAATTGTATTGAAAAGACAGCAATTATCATATAGGAGAGAAATTTTTACGTTAATTCATGAGTTTGGACATTTTCTAATCAATGAGGAAGAAGTTGAACAAATTGATAATGAAAGTTATGGGAACATAAAATTATCTGAAATTGAAAAGTGGTGTAACGAATTTGCTTATTTCTTTTTGATAGGTAAATATGAAAAAATTATTGAAAATTTAGAAATAGCTAATGTTAGAAATGATTATCATTTTAAAACAATTGAGTTTATATCTCAAAATACTCATTTAAGTCAAATTGCTATTTTCACAAGATTGCTTTTTCAAAAGAAAATATCATTTTCTGATTATAAGATTATTAAAGCTGATTTTGAACAGCAATTTCTGGATAAACAGGAACTTGAGAAAAAACAAAGGGAAATAGATAAACAACATGGAATTAAACCATCAGGTCGAACACCTAAGCCGATTAATTCGCCTCTATTAATTTCAACAATTCAAACTGCATTTTATGAAGGTGTTATAAATGAATATGATGTATGCAAAACATTGAATATTTCTGCTGATAAACTGGAGAGGTATTTATAGTGAAAGTAATAATTGATACTAACTCACTTATGTCGTTGGTTCGTTATTACTTACCTTTTGACAAAAATTCTGAATTATTTGATTATTTCAAAGGTAAAATAAAAGATGGCGAAATCCTAATAATTGATAAAGTTATAGAAGAATGCACCTACATTTCAGGAGGATTGATAATTAATACTCTATCATATTTATCAGACAAAACATTTCTAAAATTATATAATACTCCAGTTAAAACTGATTCAATTATTGCTCCTTCTCCTGCTAAGTTT
Organism: uncultured Hyphomicrobiales bacterium; assembly: GCA_964606895.1. Taxonomy (GTDB): domain Bacteria; phylum Bacteroidota; class Ignavibacteria; order Kapaibacteriales; family UBA2268; genus CAZSHX01. The sequence goes on along the minus strand of CAZSHX010000042.1, from coordinate 7,360 downwards.
TTAAGACAGTTAGATAACCAATTTGTAAATAGTTCTATAAGAAAGTTACGAAATCTGTCTGATGTCGAATATGAAAATCAAAAGAATAAATTTTTAAATGAAGCTGATATGAGAATGATATTGTTAGGTTTGAATTTATTAAAAGAAAATATGGAAGTTACATTAGTTACTGAAGAAACAGAAATAAGCAATGACAACAAATTATTCAAAAAAATACCAGCAATTTGTAAAGAATTAGGCTTAAAAACTTTAACTCTACCAGAACTATTTAGTGAATTCACTGATATTCAACTTCATTTTAAATAACAAATGTAACACACACAAATTATTTAATCTGTTAAATCCCCAAAAATTGCCATCATACTCATTTTTTATAGGTATATATAATCAGTATAAAATGATAGCATGACTTTTATTACCACAAATCGAAATGAAACAATTTAATTTGATATAATTTTCTATTTGTTATTGAATAACAAAACTTGTTAAAATTATAATTCCAATTCTTCATGGTACAGTTTTTTAGTAAAATATAAGTCTTAGTTCATTAGTCAATTTCTAACATTTTAGAAAAGCAATGCTTCGTATTTATTTCTAAGTAAAAATCTTGAAATAAAATTTGTATTTTTGTACTGTAAGTATAGCAGGGAATCTGGTTAATTTTCACTGTAATTAACATAAAAATTAATAAAATAAAAACTCTTTGGAAAAACATTCTCATAAAATCAAAGAGTTTTTACAATCATTTTGCCGATGAGCGTTTTTTATAGGGTAAAGTAAATCATCAAAAACAGATTGCATGCCTAAATTACCGGAGCAGGAAATTCATTTTTTTGAAATCTGGGAATTTTTAATAATACTTTCAAGTTTTGTTATTCAATAACAAAGTTTCTTAAAGTTAAGAAATACTCAAATTTCATACAGGATTCAATTTTAACAAGAGTTTTATACAATATTAGTATTAAAGTTCAAGAATATATATTCGTTTGAATAAGAGTAGTTTGGTAATTTCTTTATATTTTGACCATCGAACATCGATTGTAAAAAATATCCTTATTCATGTTATGAAATTGGACAAAGTAAAAAAAATACCCTAATTTTTTATTCAATTAATGAACAAGTTAAAATCGTATTTTCAGAAGAATATTCATGATTTCTTCAATATTGTTTTTAGTAATATTCCTAATTAGCAGATAATTCAATTCCTTACTATCATTTGGGAATAACCAATATTCAGGGGAAGTGAGAATGATAGAGTTAATTATATAACCGACATATTTTTGAGGAACTTCTATTACTAACTCTTTAGGCGACCTTCCAATAAAATGAATCCAAATAAGATTAAAATTGAAATCATTCCAAGACTCATTTTTTGTTTTGTTCCGAATATAGAACCCCCAAGAATTATCTTTATTCTGGTGTGTTGTAATAACCAAGTCTGGATTTTCTGAAAATAGCCTCTTCTCAATATAATAATAAAATTGAGCTACTTCAATATTTGTTTTGGCAATTATGCATCTCTTGATATCATTGGAATCTCTACTATTATCATAACTTACAATTTTGGCTTCATCTTCTTTGATTATACCAATTAAATTGCCAAATGGTGTGTCGTAACTTTTGTCAAGTTCAAAATTTTGTGGTTCAAATTTCATTTTTATTTCCTTTTATGAAAATTTTTTTAAATTTAAAATTGTCAAAAATTCCATTTGCTCAATTCTCGCTTAATGCTTTATAAACAGCTTGTATCGGGTCGCTGTAAAATTCTATCTGCATTTTGTCAATAACTTCATCTGGTAAAGTTGCAAAGTCTTTACGATTCATAGTAGGTATCATTACTCTTTTCGCTCCAGAATCCATTGCTATTCTCAGTTTGTCTCCTAAACCCTCAACATAAGTTATTACACCCTGTATGCTCATTTCTCCTAAAACAACAAGACCAGCCGCTGTTGTTCTATGTAAAATAGCAGAAACCAAACCAATAAAGAAAGCCATTCCCAAGTCTTTTGCATCTTTACCTTGCATTAAACTCATTACCTGAGCATTAATATCATAACTTGAAAGGTCTCTGTCTATTCCAATTTTTTTAGAATTAGCTCTAAGAAAGTCATAAGACATTTTCATTGATTCCTTGATATTCTTTGAATTCGTACCAACAATACTCATTTTGCCATTACCGACTGAACAGTTAATTTGGAATCTAAATAATGAATATCTTGTTTCGGCTTGGTCATAACCAATTGTAAAGATGTCACCTGGGGGTAAAGGATTTTCAGGTATTAATTGAATATTGCCAAGTTCAGGACAGCCGATATGAGTTTCTTCACCAGTTTCTTTGTCCATATAAGAGAAATTTACTTTTGAATATTCGATTCCACCCATTCTTTTAAGTTGTTCTTTTACTCTACGTCTCATTTCGGAAGCAAATTTAATATATTCTTCAAGCTCTTCTCTTGTTGGATTCTCGTCAGGGTGCAGTAATTTAACTAACCCTGATATAGTTTTGACTATGGCTTTTCTATCTCTTTCTTCAACATGATTACCGAATGAGAAATACTTATCCTGAATATTTGAAAAATTCTTATTTCGTAAACATGTATGGAATACTTCTGCAATGTAATCTGAAACAAAACCAAGATGATAAGTAAAATATGCAGTCTGCATTTTTGGTATTTCCCAACCTGGAAGATAACAATGCCATCTATCATGAAAAGCCATATCATTTCTGACTGATTCAGGTAGAGCTGCAAATAAATGTGAAACACGTGCAATTGATTCTACATCTCCATCAATATTACCATTAAAAACAATACCAGCATCTGCTGAAATAGTTCCTCTATCATCTCCTCTTGAAAATGAACCTTGTTCCATGTACCCTTTATACATTTGCTTATCATTCTCTTTATTGAAATTTGAACCAGCAACTTCATCAAATGCAACCAAATCGTATTTAACAACAAGACCTGGTTTATCTTTTCTGTTTTTCCAACCAAACAAATCAGCTACAGAACCTTGACCACCACTTAATAAAATGACATAAGGAGAAATTTCTCTGTAAACAAATGATTTGCCTGTTCCACGAGGCCCCAACTCTATCAAATTATAATTCTTTTCTACCATTGGTATTAAACGAGTTAAAAAGAGCAATTTTCTTCTAAAAGTAAAATCACTGTGAGAAGGTTCATATCCCATTGTTCTAAGTAATGCATCTAACCATTCATCTCTTGTGAATTGTTTTCTTCCTTCAATAAATTCATCAAGATTAGCACTTGCTATTTGAATTGGTTTGAGTTTTTCAAGTACGAATGGTCTGGTAACTCCCTTATGTACTCTGGTTTCATCATAAGAAATTTCTAAGTTAGCCCAAATACCACCAGTCAATAATCTTTCATGTTCATAAACAAGGTTTTCATCAATATGAATAAAGTCAAGACCAGCTGTTGCTAATTTAGCCCAATATTTACCACCTTCATCTTTTTCATCGAATTTCACTTCAATTGAATCAATCAGTTTAGTAGAGCCAGTCCTTCTCAAATTTGATTTTATGAGTTCACTCTGTGCTCCACGAGCAATACGTTCAGAAATGATGTCTTTAACGCTTTTTATCCCTGCTTCTATCTCTTCTTCATTTGTGGTAGAGCAATATTTACCAATAAGATATTCTAAAACATAAACAGGTATATTATCACCTACTTTAAACTTCTTAACGAGGTCTTTTCTGACAACTCTACCTGAAAATACTTTAATCAGTTTATCATCTAATTCATCAACCCATTCCGGTGAAACAGGAATTTCTTGATTTATTACTTCTTCTGACATAATGATACCTTTATTTTTTTAATTTACATTTACTTAGTTAAAACCATTCATCTAATTCAATTTTTAAAATTGAATCGTAACTTGATAGAACTTCTTCATTATCTGCATCAATTGCTTCAATTCTTAATTTCAGTCCTGACTGACCAGTAGCATCTTTTTGCTTATTTAAACAAATAACCCTCTTTGAATCAGTTGGCTTAATTGTTTCAACATTTGAAATAAATAACAATTTTCCACTATTCAAATCTTTTATTTTTAATTTAATTTGTCTGTCAACAATTCCTTCTCCAAATAAGTTTGATTGAGAAGTCGTTGGCTCAACTTCAATTCTTGGTTCCATTGTAGAAATTTCTTGTATTGGTTTAATTACAACACCAATTTTTTCAAATTTCTTAGACCAAGTTATTGTTAAGAACGGTATAATTAGTTCTTGTAAGGTCGTGCCACCATGATAGAACCCTTTATTGCCATAAGTTTTAAAGGCAGAAATGCTTCTTGGTGTCATAACTTCGTAGGTCTGAATTTTTGTTTTAATTGCTGTTTTATGTTCTAATTGTTTACCGATATAAGCTCTACGAGATTTAAACAAAATTTCACCTGATGGTGAATCTATTGTTTCATCTTTTTCTTGATAATAATGAAAATATCCATGGTCAGTTAGAATATAACATTTGTTATAACCTTTATCTCTTGTAATTCTTATGATTTTTTTGAATTTCTCAATAATATCATCTGTCCCAGAAAATTCCAGTTCACCCTCATGTCCTTGACTATCAAACTCATCCATAGTTATATAAATAAATTTGCCACTTGGGATTGTATAGTTGTTTTCAATAATTGACTTGAAAGACAAAACATGAGAATCATCAAGTTTGAAATTCTTTTTAATCCATTTCCTACGTTCTTCAGCTATTGATAAGTCTGAACCTTCAAACAGTACATTTGGAGTTTTATCAGAAGAAATGTTCAACTTTAATTCTGTACTATCAATTGGCAAAGTAAAAGGCATACCTAAACTTGTTATTGTTGGTACTGGTGCTTTTGCTATGTCGGTATTGGCAAAATTTCCATTTGAATTTATATCATTTTCAATTTTCTTTGCCAATTCTAACCTTAAAGCATCTGCAATTATTATAGCAACATTATCAGTTTTTGATAATCTACCTTTGAGGATATCGCTTGAATAATTATGATTAAGTTTATTGTGCCAGTCTGAATCTTTACTAATGAGTTCTGAAAAAGCCGTATTCGTTTTATCCAATACTCTTAAATATGAGTTTTTCAGTTCATTAACAATCTTGTTCAGAGCAGGGTAATCAGTTGTAATTTTCTCATAGGCTAATTCACATGATGAATCAACTTTCCAACCTTCAGTATAATACCAGTTAATAGCGTTCTCAATATTTAACCAGTTATTTTCTATGCCATCATTTTCATTTAATGATATGGAAGCCTCAGCTATTGCAAGAAACAAATACCAATTCAATTTTATTTCGGAATTCTTTGACCAAAATGATTCAGAATGTTTTTTATAGAATGATATATTTCTCTCAAAATGTTCTGCTATTTCTGATATTGTTTTAAATGATACTAATTTTTGAATCTCACTTTCATACATTATTTTTTCGGCTGAGTAAGAAGAGAATAGCTCGGTTGAATATGTATAGTTCTTTTTAATCCATTCATTTAAGTCTAAAGTCTTATCTGCAAGTAAAACCATTTTTTCAAAATAAGGCATTATGTCTATATCTTTTCTCATTTGATTCAGTAAATTTAAAGATGACTTTCTTGGGCTTCCATCTTTGATAAGCAAGTCATTTCTTGTAAAACTTTCTAAAGGAATATTGACAAATATATCAGTTGCCAATAACATTGAAACAACTTTTATTCTCCACTTATCAGATAAATCCTTATCATTAAGACAATTATCTTTAGGAACTTCTAAGCAATAATCTTTGTTAAGTCTTCTTTTAAAAATATCCCATTTATCTGTATCAATAAAGGCTGATAGTGGTTTACCATAACCTGAAATTGATTCGAGTATTAATCTATCATTAACAAGGTCAGCACCAGTTGCAGTTAAATTTTTCCATTTCTCAATTGGTTCATCAAGCCACTCCATTGTATAAGATTTAATCAATGGCTTTAAGTCTGGCTCTATATCGTGAGTGATATTTACACCGAATTCTTTTACTGCCTCAAGAATACTTGTTTCCCAATGATGTGAATACGGTTCTAAAGTCTTTAGGAATTCAAGTTTTTCTTTTTTGAATGGCAGCCAAACTATATCTGGTTTCTTTTCAATTTCAACAAGTTCATATCTTGTTTTTAAAGTATGTTCAAATTCAATCCAAATTGAAAACTTACCATTGAATGCAGAACTAATCAGTTCTTTCCATTCATTTGTTGGGTCAAACCAGAAAATTGGAAACTCTTTTGAGTTTTCCTTCTTTTTTATTTCTAAAACTCTATTGATTAACCATTCTTTAAATGACATTAGTTCCTCCGTTTTTCATTTTTTTACTCCCACCATCCAGGTTTTGGTAACTTTTCATCACGACACCAACGACGCTCATCACTTCGCCAATCGGCTCTATCGGCAATTGCTTTTGTTACGTCTTTGGGTTGCAACACTATATCTTGTAATAAGCCCAATTTCTGAAGTGGTGCAATATTTACTCTCACACCATCATTAATATCAGGCAAGTAGGACATTTCCTGATGAATGAATTCAGCAAAAGTTGTTGGCTTGGTTTTGTTTGGTTTAATCCTACAGAATTCATCATAAATATCTAAGTTCATGCCCCATGATTCTAATTCTTCTATACCTTCTATTGCTATTTTATCTACAAAAGAAGTGAATGATAAAAATGATTTCTGAATTGCAGTATGTAAAGTTTTAACAGCATCTTTCTCTGCTTTTTTGGAGTAAGTTTTCAGGTCTTGTTTTAACCAGTTTGCAAGAAATACTGAAAATTTATCGTTCAACCATTTTTTTGTTTCGGTAATAAAAGTATCTTTTCTATCTGTGAACCATTTTCTTAAAACATTTTCAGCTTCAAATTCAATCACTTCATTATTCTTTCTTGGTCTTGATAGAGATAATTCTTTACTCAAATTTGAAAACAATTCATCTACTTTATTTGTCAAATCTTCTTGGAACTTCTTTTGAGATTCAATAAGTCTATGCTCATATTGTTGCAAAGTTGTATATTTCAAATTAGTATAGGTGTTCTCTACAAACTGAAAAGTATCATTCTGTGAAACATTGAATAATTCTGATATTTTCTTTCTCCATTGAATTGCTATTACCTGTTCGGCATCATCAATTGCTATCTGTTTCAAGGATGGTGTATCAAAACCAGTAGATATTAAATTCTGAACTGTTTTATCAAATGTTTCAAGCTCTCTGATGAGTTCTTCTAAAAATATCATTCTTGAGCGTTGGTCGCCTGTTTTTGATTCGTAACGTTCCAAACTGTTGAGTGGATATTTCGGTGAAAGGGTACCACTCGTTTCGGTGAAAGGGTACCACTCGTTT
>CAZSHX010000041.1:0-40717 GCA_964606895.1 uncultured Hyphomicrobiales bacterium | reverse complement strand
CTATTCAGATTAACCAAACTTTTTGCTTAATCCCCAATTATTTTCTGTGACCCATAGAATTTTTATAAAAAAGAATAATCATGGTAGCATTCATTAAGTATAAAGACTGAGACTTTTGGTATAAATCTAAAATCCTGCCTAAGAACAAGCGAGTAATCATTTTGCTTGAACATCATCTTAGAACAAGGAGAATATCGAAAAAATGAATTAACCTCTAACACTCCCTATTACGTGAATTAGGGAAATTCAAAAGTTTACTCCAGTAGCCAATTCGTTACCGGAGCCAGTTCACCTCCAAGCCGAACAGCCTTTTTTGCATGATATTTGGCTGAATCGATTCTGTTCTGCTTCAAATATAATTCAACCAAATTAACATGTGGCTGGTAAGCTTTTGGGAAGATGACAGTAGCATGTTTCCAGGTTTCTTCGGCTTTATCGGACTGATTACTCAAATAATATGAAACACCAAGGTTATTGTGGTAACTGATTTCTTCAGGATTCAATTCAATTGAACGCTTGAAATGCTGAATCGCTTTTTCGTAATTTCCGAAAGACATATAATTAAATGCAGTTTCGCTTATCCATGCATAGTTTTTACTAATTGGCGGAATTGCTTTCTCGAAATACGGCATTGCTTTTGAAGTGTCGCCACTTAACAGATAAGTCCTGCCAAGATTCCAGTTAGTAAAAATATCTGTCGAATCAAATTTTCGAGCTCTCATCAACCAATGCTCAGCTAAAATCGGTTCTTTTTTCTTGATGTATAATCCACCAAAATAAATATAGATATTTCTGATTGTAGAATCCTTTTCAATTGCCAGCTCGAAATACTTCTTTGCCATCGGGAAATTTTCTTCGGCATCGTAAGCCTTACCTAGATTGTAATAACCTGTGTAGCTATCGGGATACATATCAATAACAGCCTCCTGAAATACTTTTCGGTCGGCAAAAGTGTTTGTATATACATTTGCTTTGAAAAAGAAAACGACAATCAAAATTGCAAATGTCACGTAAAAAGCAGGCTTTTTAACATCAATATTCATGCTTTTCAGAATCTGATACACAATTATCAGGACGCTGAAAATTACAACATAAGAACGATGCTCGAGATAGTCGAAGTGTGGATTTTCAAGACGGATTAATAAGGTTGGAACAAGGAAAGCAAGAATCCAAAGAACATTAAAGAGAATCACTTTTAAGTCAATAATTTTTCTGTTTTTAAATATTAATGCTCCTGAAGTCAAAATCATGAAAATTCCGATTATAATTGAAAAGCTTTCGAATTTAGCACTTCCACTCATCTTGATTGGCAAGAAAATTTTACCTATAATTGCAAAAAATGAAGGGTAATTAAAGACGAAAGCCTGCCAGCCGAAAATATCTTTCCCTGATAAATTCATATCCTGCGATGACCTTAGCATCAGAAATAGTACAACCAAAGCAGTCCAAACAATCCCAGAAGTAATTATATTTTTTGCATTTAACTTCTCTTTTCGGAAAAGTAAAATATATATCGCAAACAGCACAGGCAGTACAATTGCGGACTCTTTTGTGAAGATAGCAAAGAGTAATGATAGAAAATGCAATACGGCAAATAGAATCTGCTTTTTACTGTTATTTTCATCAATCCAATTGAGCAGAAAAACAAAAGAAAGTGTTGTAAAAATAACTAAAAGAGGGTCGTTCCTGCCTGAAATCCAAGCGACTGCAGGAGTAATAATCGGATGAACGGATATAAGCAAACTCGCAAGAAAACTATAAGTATCGGGGATTTTCAATTTCAGGAAAAGCAGGTAAATCATTAGTACTGCAATTGCATGAAGAAGGATATTCATCATATAATAGCCCGAAATGGCATCACCTGAAATCATGGCATTTACATAAAAAGACAAACTCAGTATTGGTCTGTAGTACTGTTCCCCAAACATATCAGTAAAGCAATAAGAAATTGGTTTATTGTCTGAAACGACTTTTGAATACTTTGTAATCAAGTCCGCATCGTCAAAATAGATTAGCTTGTAGGATGTGCTTTTTGAATATGTAACAATGCTAATCACAATGATAATTATTGCGAAAATTATCCTTTTTGGGGTATCAGCCAAAAGACTGTTCTTTTTAACTTTCTTCTTGTCCTTAATGTTTTTCATCGCTTTTAAGTAAATCACAAATTTTATTAAAAGATTCTTTGTCTAAAATCCCATTTAGCTTTGCCATGATTGCCGCCGATTGACTAAGCAAACGATAAGCATCAGATAGTTCGATGTCGTTCTTTAACGACTCAAGATGCAAACTTACCGCATTAAAATCTTTCCTTGCAATAGGTCCCGTCATTGGAATACCAGACTTTTCAGATAATGCTCTGACATTATTTTCAAGTGTTGTTCGCAAAATGGGAACAAGAAATTCTTCAATCGGAAGATTAATCTTTTCGGCAAATGACTTCGCCATTCCGATAATGACGTTCATATAATTCGAAGCTACTACGGCAGAAGCGTGATAAAGCCCACTGACCGAATCATCAGCTAAGCCAATTTTGAAGCTCTTGCCACCAAGCAATTCGATTATTCTGCAGGGCAATTCCGAATCAGAATCAACTGCCCATGCAATTCCCTCAAAAAGTTTTGCCGATGGATAGAAGAATGTTTGATACGGGTGAGTAACGGCAGTTTCCGCTCCTGAATTCTTGCATGAATCAAGCGAAGATTTATGCAAAGTACCTGAGCAATGAATTATCAGTTTTCTTGCAAGTCTTTCGCCGAATTGAACCACCAACTCATCTGCTATTTGTTTGATATTCTTATCGCTTACCGAAAGATAAACAATATTAGGAAGTTCAGCAATATCAGATATTTGCCTGTAAATCGGTAACTGAGAATCAACGGCAGATTGAACCCTGATTTTAGATTCATCTGAACGGGCAAGAACCCAGCAGAGCATTTTCTTTTCGCTGAATACTGCCGATAGGGAAGTTCCGAGCTTACCTGTCCCAATTATTCCTACTTTTAGTTTATGAATATCATTATCCATAATCAGATTTTTAGTAGTGAATATCCATCTTTTGTATCTTTAACCACCCATCCTGCATCATTTAATTTTTGCCTTAGAACATCAGATTCGACGAAGTTTTTTTCCTTTCGGGCTTTTAGTCTAAGCTCCGCAAGTTCTCTAATATTATCAGGAATCTCTATTTTCCTGATTCCAATTTTCCATGCTTCAAATATCCCGTTTAGTTCTTTGAAGAGTTCAATGAATTCTGATTTTGATTCAATGGTCAGGTTTTCAGCAGGATTCTGATTAATAAAAGAAAAAATCGTGCCTAATGCCTTAGGAGTATGCAAATCATTCCCAAGTTCTGCAAACACTTCTTCTTTGAATTTAGGAATATCAGGAATTAATGTTCCTGACTTTTCTGTATCAAACAAATCATAGATATAATCCTGAATCCTTAGTCTTGCCTTGCGGGAAGATGCAATGCCGTCGAAAGTGAAATTAAATGTGGAAGCATAATGAGCAGAAAACATACTGAACCTAATATCCAAAGGGTCAATTCCCTTCTGCGTCAAATCTCTTAAGGTAAAGAAATTGCCGACAGATTTGCTCATTTTTTCGCCTTCCACTTCTAAAAATTCGTTGTGGCACCAGAAAGCGGTCGGGTCAACGCCGTAGCCAGCCTTACTCTGCGCAATTTCGTCCTCATGATGAGGAAATTTCAGGTCAATCCCGCCTGTATGAATATCGAAAGGCAAGCCCAGCAATTCCTTTTCCATAGCTGAACACTCAATATGCCAGCCTGGTCTTCCATCGCATTTATGCCCGTTGATTTCAAATTTCCAGAAAGGTTCATCACCTTTTTTGGCTTTCCAGAGAGCAAAATCGCTTACCTGCTCTCTTTCGTACTGGTCTGAATCAATTCTCATTCCTGCTTTGAAATTGTCAAAATCAATTTTGAAGAGCTTTCCGTAAATGTCCACTTTTCGCCATTCATTCACATTGAAGTAAACAGAACCATCGGATACGTAAGCAAATCCTTTTTTTATCAGTCTGCGGATTAAATCCTGCATCTGAGGGATAAACTCAGTAGCTTTTGGCAGAGAGTAAAAATGCTTAGGATTTATACCCAAAGCAGAAATATCGTCGAGGAAAGAATCCGTATAGAAATCAGTGAATTTCAGAAGATTTTCCATGTTGTCAGTGGTTTGCTCGCCCATTTCGCTTTTCCATTCGGTACTGCCAACGGCACTGTCTCTGATGGTTTTATCGTCAATATTGGTGATGTTCATCACCCATCTAACGTCGTACTTGCCGACTACCCTAAGTATTCTCTGCATCAAATCGGCAAAAAGGAAAGCCCTCATATTGCCTATGTGTGCATAGTTATAGACAGTGGGACCGCATGAATAAATGCGTACAGTGTTGTCCTTAAGCGGCGAAAAAGCTTCATTCTTTTTGGTTAACGAGTTAAAGAGACTTATTTGCATGTTCAATAATTTCAAAAGTTATTCAATACGTAAAATTTCAACCTTTCAAATTAATTCAAAAAAATCAATCGTCAAAAGATTAAATTTGCAAAGAGAGGAATATTTTAAAAATTTTCAATAAAATCCCATAAAATTTTTTGTTTTTTTACAATACTTCTTGGGAATGCAGTAGATGCATGTTCGGATTCTTCTTCTTTACCTCAATTGTATGTGTTGAATATTTTTTTCGTTTCCAAGTATTTTTATTTTCAGATTTACTTTAAATGTCCAACACTTCAAAAGTGTTGGACATCTGAAATAGTTTTATTCACATTCTTTCAATCATTTTGATATCCATAATTTTTCAATCGCAGATACTTTGTTCCCTTTGATTTTCAGGAAATAAATCCCGTTGGGAATGCTTGACGATTTGTCAACTGCGGGATTAAACTGTATCTTATTTTCTCCTTTTAGGATACTGCAAATCATTGAAACGCCTATTTCTTTACCTAAAATATCAACCATATTTATCTCAATCATGTCATCAATATTAGAATTGACTGATAGATTAAATCTACTAACTGCCGGATTTGGCGAGATACTAACCATTAATGTACCCGAAATAGAATTATCAACTACACCAAGAGGAATAAGCTGGAAACTCCATTCGGTTGACCATTCACTCCAGATTTTCCCGTCGTAGGCGGCAACTTTCCAGTTGTACCATGGACCAATGGAGAAAATCTCACCGGCAGATATCTTGGTAGTCAAAATCGTATCGTTCAGATAAATTGGGACAGACGGAAAGCTTGCATCGGCAATAGATAATTTGTATTTAACGGCTTTTGTAACAGGATTCCATTTGAATCTGACCATATTTATTCTTGCTTTGTCATAAGGTTCCACCAATTCGGGAGCTTGAATTGTATCATTTTCTGCTTCGGTTGCAAATGTCCATACTGCCGACCAAGGCGATGGACCATTGGAGTTTTCAGCCAAAACACGCCAGTTGTAAGTAGTATTCTTTGCAAGACTCCCGGCTTGGAGAATCGAATCGGTGATTGCACCTTGGTCAAGAACAAGCGGAGCGGTAAACCCTGCGTCGAGAGATACCTGAACGCGGTAACTTGTGGCACCTGACGATTTTTTCCAAACGAGAGAAACGGGAATTTTCTGATTTACAGCCGCATTAACAGGGGATACAAGGAAAGGAGCCGAAGGAGCCGAACCACCCTGAAGATTGCCGACTTTCATGCCGTTTCCAAAACTTGAAACCCACATTTCATTTTTGTTGAATGGATTGAAATAAACTCTTTCGGGCTGTCTGAATGGGTAAGCATCAACCAAAGCCCAAGTGGGTGTGGCGGCATTCATGTTTTTGCTTACCCACAGTCCCTGAGTTTCGGTGGTCAGATATGCTTCATTCAGGCTTTGAGGATTGAAGGTAATGGAATTTACTCTGTCAAATTGCAAACCTGTGAGTTTAGTCCAGTTTGTACCTCTGTTCGTAGTTTTGTAAAGTCCTCCCAAAGCATTCGGGGCACCGCCCCAGCCGCTGAAAACTCCCACGTACCAGGTATTTTGTGCTTTGTCGTTAGGGTCAATTACAATATCCATAGTCCAGTAGTACATACCCGGGTGGCTGACATCAGTCCATGTTTTGCCAACGGGGTCGTAGATGAAAACTCCGCTACTGTTTGTAAAAGCACCGCTTGCATTTCTTCTGCCGGAATATGTACAAACCATTTTGCCGTCATTCAGCACCTCAATGCAGGCAGGATGACCTTCGGTGCGGGTTGCAGGATTAGGAAGTTTAGTCCATGTGCTTGTGGCACCCTTGCTCAAATCATCAGTCATCCAGATTCCGCCCTGACCTGTTCCTCCACCGTAATGAACAACTGAGGCGTACATTCTGTCCGGTTTGTTCGGGTCGGATGCAAGCCAATAAACCGGATGACCAAAAGTATGCAAAGTAGTCCAGTCGGAACCGCTGTTTGTGGAGAAAACAATTTTCCCGTTTGCATCAGCGGCATCTAATTTGGCATCAGCCAGCCGTGTACTCTGATACATATCATGTATATTTGAACAGCCTCCATAAAGATTGCCGTTCGGAGTTTCAACAATTCTGTACAAGGAGTTAACCGAGAAACCGTTGTAATTATATCCCCATTTTTGTCCTCCATCTGTGCTTCTTATGCCTCCAATATCACTGAAACACGCAAACACATTATTTGCATCTTTCCAATGAATTTGCCAGCAAGTAGTATTTTCGAGACCAATGCTTGTATAAGCTTTTTTGGTGGGAGTAGCGGAACCCGCCGGATGCTGGTCTGCATTATTCACGTAAGCTTGTTTCCAGTTTGCCCCACCGTCACTGCTGACATGGACAAAACCATAATCACCGAATAAAATTTTATTGGAGTTATTTGGTGCAACTGCAATACCAAAAGCAGATTCTCCCCAACTCCAGTTTTTATCTCCCTGATAGCCGCTCCATCCGGTTTTGATATTCTGATTGTTCGTCCCCTGAAAAACTTTTGTCCAATTGGCTCCTGCATCCGTACTTTTGAAAATCAGTGGAGCACCAAGAATGTTGTCATTTCCGGCAAGATACATTGTGTTTACATCATTGCCTGCCATTCCTGTGTACATTATAAAATCCTTTATGAAATTAATGCCGGAGGATTTCGATACCCAAGCCCCTGTGGCATTATCCATAGTATAGACACCTTTGGCTACATTATAATAGTCATAAGGCATTAGACCGTTATAAATATCGGTACTGTTTCCTGTGATGCACAAAAAACGGGTTGTACCGCCCGTTTTTGCACCTGAAAAATGCCACATAACTTGTCCTGAAGTAATACCTGCAGTATTCATCGGAGAAAAAGTCGAACCGCCATTGTTCGAATAAAAAATTCCTTCATTGGTTCCGATGTAGATGTTGTCCCCATCATAAAACACGCCACAGGCAATTAGTCCTACTCCATTATTGGCACGGGTTTTGACCAATGAAAATGTACCTCCGCCATTAGCTGAAAAAACTATATCGCCGTAGTAATTCATAACAAGTTGCAGTGGATTGTTATAATTGGCATACATTCTGTAAACCATACCCAGATTTGCATTAAACCCTGGCAGTTTTTTCCATGAAGCACCTCCGTCTGTGGTTTTCACGGGATAGCCGTTGTTGCCGTCATTAAAATTGCAGTATGCAATTTTTGGGTCATTAGTGTATTCATAAGTGGAAACATTCAAAGCCTGAAGTTTGGAGAAATGGACAATTGAATAGCTGTCTCCGAAATCAGTCGAATGGAACATCTCGCTCATATCACAGCTAATATAAAATTCATTATCATTAGCAGGATTTATCTTCGGGAAGAACAATGCTCCGCCGCCTCCAATTCCTCTCGGGGTGAATGATGCAGGTTGAGAAAATGCTGTGAAGCAGATTGCAAGGAACAGGATAGTATAAATGTATTTCATAAAGTTCCAAAGTTAAAATATGTAAAAAAATTATTATTATTATTTCTCGAAATATCTTGAATTATTTGCTTAGCTGATGTCAGAAAATTTTTCAACAATCAGTTAATCCATAATTGAATTCAGAATACAAATATAATAAGATTACTTAGATTTCCAACAAGAATAAGGCATCTCATTTTAATTTCTTTGTTTTTTGTTCATTATTGGTTATTTTCATAAGTTATAATTATCAAATTTAAGGTAAATATTTGAAGATAAGTAAACTTTTCTATTCATTATCCGAAAAACAGATTTTCGCACTGCTATTTGCTTTGGAGCTTATTGTCTCGCTCGCAACAATAATCATCCTTTTGAAAGCCGATGGGAATACTTTCCTTTATTTTGGTGATGGGAACTCACGCTTAATTCAGTCGAGAATGCTTTTGGATTTTTTCAATCATTCTGAAATAGTAAATGAAATGATTTGGTTACCAATCCCCTATCTTGTTACAATGCTGTTTGCCCGATTAGATTTTCTTTTCTTTCATGGTTTGTCGGCATCAGTCGGAAATGTCATTTTATTGAGCTTTGCCTCATTCTTTCTGTATAAAACAGCAACAGAAATCAGTAAGAATAAAACCGTCGGTATTTTGATTGCCGTTATATTTATTTTGAATCCGAACGTAATATATTTGTCGCTGGTTTCAATGCCTGAAATTCCTTCAATGGCATTCTTTATAATTAGTTTCTATTACTTTTATCAAATTATTACTAAATCCGAAAATCAGACAAAAAACATCATCCTTTCTTCACTGTTTTTGGCTCTGACCTCTCTTTGCCGTTATGAATTCTGGCTTTTAGTACCTGCATTTATAGTTTTAGCCTCATACAAATTATACAAGGGAAAAGCAGCTTCGAGAATAATTTTGCTAACTCTTCTGTCCTCAGGCGGTATTGTTTTCTGGTTAATCTGGAATTTATTTTTCTTTCATAACCCTTTCTATTTTCTAACCGCGGAGTATTATTCAACAAGCTGGCAGGCAAAGTTTACACCTACTAATTCAGCACTTGCAGGAAATATATTTAAAATAGCTGGAATTTACTTGTCCGTTTTATTTCAAATTGTTGTTTTTCCGTTAATATTCGCAGTTATTGGAATTTTCAAATTCTGCAGATTAAAATCCGACAAAACCTATCTCCTGCTCTATCTGACTATTCCTGCTCTTTTTTCAATTTACAGTATGTTCGGCGGAGTAGCAGAAATGTCGTATCAGCTTAATTCCAGATATGTCTTTTTGGCACTCCCGTTTTTGTATGTTTTTATGGCTTATGGTTTTGATTCAACAAATGAAACTAAGCAACGCAAAACAGGTATTTGGATATTAATTTCCTTGTTTGTGCTTTCACTCCCGCTATACTATTTCAAAGCAGAAAATTTCATTCCTGTTTTTGCTGATGCAAAAGGCGGTTTCTTCAATGCAAGGCAGGACCATGCAAAAGCAACGGCTTTTGATTTGAGCAAATGTTCCGACAATGGAAAAATCTTGTTTATGGTTGGTTCAGGGCTTTCGCACAGAATTATTATGTTCTCGCATTTGCCTGTTGAAAGAATAAAAATAGCAGGGAATTGGAATAACGATTATTACAATTTGGATTATTTGGAAAAGAATTTCAAATTTTTGGTGCTTTCAAAGGATATTAGAGGTGATTCTCGAAATCTAATCAGATATTGGCTGGAGAATAAATCGTTACTTAAAACAGAGTACATAATATCTTTAGAAAACGATTTTTATATCAGTTTTAAAAGGATTGGGAGTTGAGTGAAGAGAAGTAATTTTGGGTTTTGCTGATATTCGGTAATGATTATTTTTTTAATTTTTGATAATGTGCTATTGAATTTGATTGAAAATTCTTAATTTTTCAATGGATTGAATAATTGATTATATAATCTGACCCGATAAGACTAATTTAGAATCAGGAATTAGTTGGGTGATTTTGTGAAAACAAACTTAATGTATTAATAACTAAGAAAAACACACTTGAAAAAATAAAATCAAATTTAAAAACTCTCATTTTCTGTTCCTCGCTAAATATTAACTAATAGTTCATGTTAATTATTTTATTTTTTAAATACATATATCTATTCTTCCATGCAAAGTATATTTCAACCCCGCTTTGAGTCCAAACATGATTAACATCATATACTGTTTCGTTGATAATAGGTAGAGCATTAAGTGAACATCTGGGTTCTACATCCAAATCAAAATAATCGAATAAGGTATCATACTTTGAATTAGCATAAGTAAGAAATACAATTGCCTCCTGCCCGGGTTTCATATAGAACAAACCGTTCTTGTTGTCTGTAAAATTTGTATCAATTAATGAATACAATTTATCTATCCTGTCCGAATAAACGCAAGAATAGGAAGCAGGTAGAAACTGAAAATAGATATCGCAGATTCCTGTTTGAATTTCATCAGTCTCTTTTTTAATTTTATCAGAGTTTTCGATGCAATTTAGGCTTTGCCCTTTCAGAATTTCTTTGACGTTTGCTTTAGCCTGATAACGGTAGCCAATGTTGGATGTGTGTTTGTTGTGAGTAGAATCTACACTCATAATTTCTACCCTTAATATATAATCAGCATATGCCATTGAATATAGTGCTTTCCTTTCGCTGTCTGCCGGTATTAATTCTTTGTATTTATTAGTTGTTGAAATTACAAATTTATCCAGATTTGCTCTATATTTTTCAATGTATGATCCACTGATTAATTTTTGTAATGTAGTGTCATAAATATTACTGTGAGAATGATATTTATGCAACCAAACTTCCTCTGCATATTGCTTGAAAATGGTTGGATTATAATCTTTTAAAAGATATAAATACTTTATTGCACCTGCAATTGTATCATTCATTGATGTCATCGAATTTAAAGTTGCTTCAAGTATCATGTCGGTTCCAAATCTAAGTGTACTATCAAGGGATAAGTACCCTAAGAGAATTTCTAAGGGCATATCGGTTGAAATAGGTGGAATACTTCTTATTATCGGAAATCTTTCCTCATACATTGAGTTTGATTGCTCGTACCAAAGCCCCAACTTTTCAAACATTGGTTGATTAATGAACCGAACTCCGGTTTCATTTTGTGATTGAGCATTGAAGCATATTATCAAGCTAAAAATCAATGTAGTCAAAATTAATTTGTAAGTTTTCATGAATATTCTCCAACCATTTAAAAATTAATTTAGTAATTGCTAAAATTAAAAAATAAATTAATAATTATTTTATAAAAAACAATATAAAATCTAAAATTTCAGTTTGTTTTCATATTATTTCTTAATTTTGAAAGATTTTAAAGTAAGACATAGAATTTTTATATAGAATATTAGTTTCACTAACTTAAAACAAACAATATGAACAAGAAACAATGGTACGAAACACTTTTTGAGAACTACGGACAAAAATACGACAATGAGGTTTTTACTCAGGGAACTATCGGTGAATGTGATTTCATCGAAAATGAGCTAAAATTTGACAAATCATTGAAAATTTTGGATGTGGGATGCGGAACAGGGCGGCATTCGATTGAATTGACCAAACGAGGATATTCAGTCACAGGAATTGATTTGTCCGAATCGGCTTTAGCAAGGGCTTTGGAAAAAGCAAAAAAGCAAGACCTTGAAATCAACTTTCTTCAGCATGATGCAAGAAATTTACCTTTTGAAAGCGAATTTGATGCGGCTATAATGCTCTGCGAAGGCGGCTTTCCGTTGATGGAAACAGATGAAATGAACTTTGAGATATTAAAGAATGTCACAAAAGCTCTAAAAGTGAATGGTAAATTCGTATTTACAACATTGAACGGACTCTTTCCGTTGTATCACTCTGTGGAGGCATTTTGTTCTTCCTCGGGTGAAGAAGGCAATGCAACTTACATGAGTAACACTTTTGATTTAATGACTTTCAGGGACTTCAACATCACTGAGATTGAAGATGATTTGGGAATTAATAAAACACTCGATTGCAACGAAAGATATTATGTGCCGAGTGAAATAACATGGCTCCTGAAATCGCTTGGATTCATGAAGATTGAAATATTTGGTGCAAAACTCGGAGCATTCTCCAGAAATGATAAATTGACAACCGAGGATTTTGAGATGTTAGTTATAGCCGAAAAATAATTAAAATCATGGAAAGAAAACAATGAATTTCGACAAAGACAAATACAGGATATGGACTTGGAAACATCCGCTGATGCTTCATTGGATAATAAATCCGGCTCTTGCAGTAAATGAATTTTTCATGGGACAGCGAATTCCAAAGGTTATACTTATTGAAAGAAACAGGATTAAGGGCTCGCTCCCTACATCTATTGCCCCTTATCCGTCTTTTGTCCCATGTCCGCATTGCGGAACATTGCACGAAGGTGCAAAATGGTCACCTCAGAACAAAACAGCATTCAAAAATTGGTTTGGGCTTTACTGCGACAATTGCGGACAGATTATTCCATGCCTGACAAATCTGACGACCTATCTGCTTTTGGGATTAACTTTCCCAATACGGTATTGGTATAAAGAAAGATGGAAGCAGGAATGGCTGGCTGAGCAAAAGAAGAGATTTGCTGAACCTCTGAAATTAGAAACTCCGAATGTGCTATGGTGGTCTGAAGGTTTGCAATTCGGATTTACTATGTATGTAATCAATACATTTATTACCCTACCATTAATTGACGGGGAATGCGTAACAACAGAACGGATATTGACCAACCTTCCAATCTGGATAATAAGCGGTTTAGTTTTCGGATTGTTTATGAAATGGACAACAGGAGGATTTAAGAAGGAGAAGTAAAATAATCTGCTTCTTAAATTAATTCATCCTCATTCAATGGCGATTCAACGCATTTTATGATTAATTTTTGCATAGCATCTTTTTGTTTAGAAAAGATGCTATGCTTACCACCAACTCATTTGGAGAAGTAACGAGTGAGGCACTTATATTTCATCGTGTTGATATATAAAAATAAATACGCATGCTAAAATTATTTATTGCCATGAAATAAGAGTAATAAGCTATATCTTTATAAACTTACTTGCTTTATCACCGATACGAACAAAATAAACTCCTGACGGCAAACCCGAAACGTCAATTTTTTCTTTCCATTCAGATTCTAAGACCTTTAAACCGAGGGTGGAGAAGATTTCGATTGATTGTAGGGGCAATTCATGAATTGCCCTTACTGAAATTTCGATGAAATCGGCAACCAGATTAGGATTTATCAAAAATTGTTCTCCGTATGGCACAAATTTGTAATCCTCAACAGATAAAACAGGATCAGCAATTTCCGGACAAAACGACCACTGAAGTATATCGTGACTTTCATAAGAAGTTCCTGTTCCGCTCGTAAAACCAACATAAGCATCCGTACCGTTTTCTAAATTCAGCAATTTAGAAATGTCGAGAGAATCTATTTCAAGTACCGGAGTAAGAAATAAGCCGGTTGTATCGAGATAGATTTGCAGTATTTTCTTTTCATAGTTGTAATTTACCTGAGCATAATAAAACGTGCCATCCGCTTTCAATGGCATTATATTATTTGTAGTTCCAAGATTTGCACTCAATTTATGATTAGGAACATTCGATTTTGAACCATTGCAAAATACTGCAACATGGTTGCCGTCGGAATCGTTATATGGATCGCCTACGTTTTTGTATGTGTCAAATTCTATGGCAAGACTATTCTGAATCCCTTCAAATCCGATTCCGCCTCCGTAAGAACCTGAAATCATCGAATGTTCATTTTGAATAACGAATGCAATGCCGTCTGCTCCCGGAAGTGAACCGTCATCCGTTGAATTATCGGGATCCGACATCCTGAATTTGAATTCGGTTGCAAACCCTTGTTTCACCGGCAGTCTCTTATTATACCATAAGGCACCGATATTCATAGGCTTTGACGGGGTAAGACGGATAAAAGAATTCATTTCTTCAGCTGACCTGACATAATAAAGACTTGATGTGCTGTTTAAGCCTGTATAAGCAAAACAGCTCGAATGAAATTTCACTAAAAATGCATCACAATTTCCTGAAGATGTATAAGTTGTTTTATTATCAGTAACTGAACCATTGAAATAGCCTGTCATCAAAAAACTGCCATTACCATCCCTTTTTAAATCATTAACATCGGATAACGAGGTGAAATCATCTTTGACGATGCCTTTAACGGTACTTAATGCCGTCACATTACCTAAATCATCTATCGCGGCAAGAAATAATGCGGCTTTGCCTGAATCAGACTGAATGATCTTGTTATTTCCAAAATCCAGGGTATTCGATATTGTATAGCCGTACAAATATAATCTATCCTGATTATCTACATAAACAAATCCATCATCAGTTCCATCTCCGCCAAAGCTTTTAGCCCACAGTAAATCACCTTTGGAATCGCATTTAGCTAAATAAAAGTTAGAACTGCCGGTTAATTTCAAAGGGAAACCCGGTGCAAGTAGTGTGTCCGCTTTTATAGTGCCTGTAAAGTAAAATTCGGAGTTTTGTTTAATTGCAAATTTACTAAATAGATTTGTTTGAGGGTTTTCATACACTTTAACCCAGTTCAGATTTCCGTCTAATGAATAATTTGCAATGAAAGTTTCATAATCATAAATCCCCGAATTTTTAAAAGTTACAAACTTGCCATCACCCAAATCGGTGTTGACAGCAAAACTGCCACTAAGAATAATAGTACCATTCGGACAAATTACAATATGACCAGCTGAATTCCCGGAATTAGAATTTGGATGAGATAATTTTTTTGCCCAAAGACAATTACCGTCCTTTGAATATTTTGCAAAATGTCCGGTATGCGATGAGTCCATTTTAAGAGTAATCCCATTTCCAAAATCTACTTCTCCATAATTGGAATAACCGGAAATATAGATATTATTGTCTTTGTCCAGGCACATAGAATAATCGGAATCAAAATTTTTGCCCCCAATTGTCTTTCCCATTATGCAGTTACCTTTTGAATCGTATTTTAGCAATAGGATATCTACATGACCTTTACCATCGAGAACGATTCCATTGCCAAAGTCAATCCCTTTTACCTGTTGATAATCAGACCTGTACCATGTTGATAGTATTACGATATTTCCTTCATTATCAACCGATAAATTATAAGGCATGATCTTGCATTCCTGATATTTTACAGGTTTGGTTGTTCTTGCCCACTGACATACGTCATTGCTATTAAACTTGAGGAGAAAGTAGCCGGAATTTATGTTTGTAAAATCAATTCCAATTCCGTTTCCAAAGTAAATACTGTCTTTTTCAATTATACCTGTAATATAATAGTTTCCTGCTTTGTCATAACCAACAAACCTGAACATATCGCCACCCTTGCCGCCATAGCCTTTGAACCATTCAAGGCTAATTTTTTCAACAGAGTTTGCATTGCAAAATATAAATAATGCAAAAACGAGGAAGTACAAAAGTCTTTTCATGTAATAACCTATATTTTTATAAACTTACTTACTTTATCACCGATACGTACAAAATACACTCCTGACGGTAATCCCGAAACGTCAATTCTTAATTGTGAATTGGGAATTGAAAATTGTGAATTATTTGGATCAGAAATTTTTAAAATTTCTTCCCCAAAAACATTGAAGATTCTAACCGAATTTGCAGAACCTTCCGAAGGTTCCCAACCTTCCGAAGGTTTAGTTATTTCTATGAAATCAGAAGATGGATTGGGAAAGATAAATTGATTTTCCTCAGGAAGTTGGATATTTTCTACTCCCGTGTTACTAACTATTGAAAATATTGAATATGTCCAATTACTTTTCTTTTCTGCAGGATGAACACGCACCCGGACATAAAAATCATGGATTGCTTTAACTCTATTAGATATATCTATTGTTGTGTCACTAATATTTGTTGAATCAACTAAAATATTTGACCAGTATCCTTCGGAATCAACCTGAAAATCATAAGTAAATCCATCACCGCAACTTAACCAAGAAAATACAAGTTTATCTGATGTAAATTTTTCATATTCTGTTGGGTGAATGAATTTTGGTGCAAGTACAAAGGAATCATTCGGGAATGTCCAGAACAAAGGTGCCGATTCGCTCCACTGACTTTCTGTTTTTGAATTTATCGCCTTTACCCGTGCATAGTAAGTGCTACCGTAATCAGCTTTCTGAATTACAATAATATTTTCTGAAGTGATTGTGTCAATTTTTCCTGTGCTAACTATTGTATCAAGAACAAGGTCAGTTTCATAGCAAGTTGTATTATAGAATTGAGTATTATTTTTAGCAACCTGTAAATGATATTTCTCGGCATCCCTTATCACTGAAAACACAATAGGAATATTATTAATATCAATTGCATTGTCAAATTTTTTGAATCTTGGCGAAGATAATATTTTTTCCCCTTCATATTTCAATACCATAGAATTCGCCCCTGTTACAAAAGCCAAATCAGAATCCAACATTTTAACCTGATTAAAATAATCATATTTAAGCGATAAACCTTTGATATAAGGTAAATCCTCCTGAATCCATGTATCACCACCATCTTCAGTTCTTAAAATATTACAGCTTGAGCCGACCGTAATGCCGTTTTTACTATCAGCAAATGATATGTCTATTAGCATTTCTTCAGAGGAAAGAAGATTTTCAGTGCTTGGATAATACGTGGTATAATCTGCAAATCCGTTCTTAGATTTAAAAATGACTGGTCTAAGATGATATTTTCCTAAAGACTCAGACCCGCAAGCCCAGACTTCATCCTTATTTATCAAAGATAGGGTTTTAATACTTCCCGGGATTACAACTTTATCCCAATTCTTTCCTAAATCGAAAGATTTATACAAATAATTCTTTTTTTCAGTGCTACTGTAACACATTATGAAAATCACTTCAGTTGAAAGGGAAACCATAAGTTGACTGTTTTTAATGCTTAAAGGTAATATTACTTTACTGAAGCTCTCCCAGCAGTCATTAGTTACTATAAGTGTATCGTTGAAGTTTTTTGGTATGTAATACATGTTATGGATAGTCTTTTTAAGTGCGATTCCATTGTTTTCATCGGTCATGGAAAGACAAGTAACATAGGAATTTGAATCGAGTACTGTTCCTTTCCATGTTTTTCCCCCGTCCTTACTTACATTAATAAATCCAAAATCCTGATAATAGCTGTTACCATAAGCATAGCCTTGGTATATGGTTGTATCTCCTGTAACAATTATTACATCTTTTGTAGGATTTGCAATTGATTTCAATTGGTAATTTAATTCCGGGGCATATATGACACTCCATGTTTTTCCGCTGTCTAAACTTCTTTTTATATAAGCGTGGCTCTCTGTTGAAATGTTAGCAAGCATAACAATACTTTCTTTTCTGAAATTAGCAATTGAAGGGTATCTGTTATTTTCAGAATATATCCCGTATGATGTATCAGATACTGTCCATAAACCTGACATTTGAGCATTTAGGTCAAGTAGTAAAAACAATGACATTACAATGGTTAGCATAAATAGTTTCATAACTTTTCCATTTATATTTTAATAAACTTACTTACTTTATCACCGATACGAACAAAATACACTCCAGACGGCAATCCCGAAACGTCTATCTTTTCCTTCCGCTCTGTAGGACTCAGGCATGCCTGCTCCCTACATTTTAAACCGAAAACCGAGAAGATTTCGATTTTTTCAATTTCTTGATTTGTGTTTATCGTTAAATATTCGGAGACTGGGTTAGGAGATAACATTGGAGAAATATTCGACGAATTTATTTGTTCAACTGACTCAACATTTGGTTTATAATGAAGAAGCCCCAGTCCATACATACCGAACCAAATACTGCCATCGTCCATAGCAGCTATACAATTTGCATTTAACATACTCCATTTATTGGGTCCGGAGTAATTGAAATCAGAAAGAAGTTCGAGATAGTGTCTGCGATTTGAATCTGAACTATTGTAAAAATTAGCATAGCCATAAACCGTACAGTAGTCAGCGATATCGCTTTCCGGATAATGGAATTTTCTATTTTCATCAAAATAGCCCCATATTTTTCCAACTACCCATGTTTTTCCGTCTGACGATTGACCAATATCATTGCAAAATAAATATCCCGGATCGGAATAGAATGAAATCTGCGAATGAAACCAGCCATTTGCCGTATCAATAGTTTTCCATGAATTATCCTTGTTTAAAATAGTAATTCCAAGGTCTATCTGACCGTTTACATCAAAGAAGTCACTATTTCCTCCAAGAGTAAACCAAAGATTATTATTGCTGTCTTCTGATATTCTGCTAATCATTTTAAATGAATTCATTTTATCAAAATAAGGACCATGCAGTGTTGTAACTGATTTTCTTTTATTATTTTCATAAATAAAAAGGTCATTAACATCTCTGCCTGGGAAATGTGCTACTAATCTATTGCCTGAAACGAATTCAAATCCATTATCCAAACCAAATCCATTAATATTTCTGATTGAAATTATGGAATCAATTCTAAGGAATTCTGCCCCGTCGAAACGATAAATTTCATGAGTTGAAATAGTATCAACAATTATTATAGTACCGTTTGTCCGGCTTTTAACGGCAATAGAGGCTAAGTAAATCGCTCCGGAATTGTCGGCACATATTCTAAGAAATTGCCTGTATGGACTGAGACTATCAATAATCTTATAACTGTTCCAGTTCGTCCAGTTATAATTCCAAAGCGTACCGGAACTTATTATCCAGATATTGCCTTTGGAGTCAATAGCGAAGTCGCCAGGACTAATTCCCTTATCAGTATTTGTAATATTTTTCCAGTCTTTTCCATCGAAATAATCAACTGAATTTTTCCCATCTGAATAATTGATTAAAGCAAACACTTTATCATTAAATGACTTCAATTTTAGAATCTGAAAAATGCTTGTTTTATCCATTTTAAAAGTTTCAACAAACGGAATTGCAAACGACCAATAAGTAGCGCAAAGGCAAAGCAATACTAAAATAAATATTTTTTTCATTCTATTCTTCCTATATTTTAATAAACTTACTTACTTTATCACCGATACGAACAAAATAAACACCCGACGGCAAACCAGACACATCTATCTTCTGTCCTCCGCCGGCGGAGGTGTCTGCGGAGCAGACGGAGGTGGATACGAGTTCACCGAAAACATCGAAGATTCTAACAGAATTTGCAGAACCTTCCGAAGGTTCCCAACCTTCGGAAGGTTTAGTTATTTCTATGAAATCAGAAGATGGATTTGGAGAAATGAAAATTGAGGAGTTTGTTTCATAAGTTTGTTGGTCATGAATGTTATCAATCCCAGTTTCATTGTATCTTATTAACCCGATATCGGTTCCAAACCAAAAATTGTTGTCTTTGTCAATAGCCATGCGATGTACATTACATTTAGGAAAGTCCGGTTCAATTGTATTAAAGGAAGTCCAAATATTACTTAAGACATCTACTCTATATAATCCTGAGTCTGCTGTTGTAACATACATTAGCCCTTGTTTATCAAAACCAATTACACCACTTTGCAGAACCGAATCAGCAATTATAAACTTTTCATTGTCATATTTTATTAAATAGTATTTATTGACATCTAAATCAAACCCATTAAACCATAGGTTGTTTTGTGCATCCCTTGTAAAACCACCGACAGAAAAATAATTCAATATTGAATTTGTTGAATTAAACCATTCAATTTGATTTCCTATACCTTTTGAGCTTATTTTATGATGATAAATTCCACTTTGACCAAAACCAAACCACAAATCTTCGCAATTCTCGATAAAGAAAGAATTTAAAGTTAATGATTGATATTTAGTGTGTTTTTTGGGTGGAAAAAATTGTTGAATAATATTTAAATCCTTGTCAAAAACAAATATTGACTGAAGGGTACCGACAATTACGTTGCCATTACAATCAGTCTTCAATCCTCTAAAAAAGTAACTTTTATCATTCGTATCAAGTTTTTTCCATTTATTATCCTCTTTTTTTGTTATACCATCAACATTTTTTTTTGTATCAGTATAAGTAAGCCATGGATTATAAGAACTATCAATAGTAAAACTTGTCATCCAAGGGAAAACATTGTAAACAGCTAAATTATCGAATGTTTTCCCATCATAAGATAGTAAATTAGAAATAAAAGTACTATCTTTCCAACCTGAAATAGAAAACCATAATTTATTATGACCATCAATAATAATATCATTGACATTATTGACTTCCATTGAAGTATTTGAAGAATCATAAACAATAAAATTTGGTTTTGATGCAAAAACACTTGTACTTAACCAAAGTATTTGAAAAAAAATCAGAGTTTTCATTTTCATAACTTTTCCATTTATTTTTTAATAAACTTATTTACTTTGTCCGGAAAAAAAAACAACAAAACAAAAGTTTGCTTTGTAACAAGTAATAACAATTAATATGGGAAAAAGTTACAAAAATATTTGAAATTATTTTTAATGCTGATTTTTTCAAGGATGTAAAGGGAAGGTTAAAAGTACAAAAGGGGCTGTCCTATTCAAATTGAATTTTTTTAATGTGTCATTCAGAGCGTAGCGAAGAATTCGGTCTTGTTTACAAGTATAGATTCTTCCACATCACTACGTTCCGTGTCAGAATGACAGCGAAATTTTCTTTTAGAACAGCCCCTTAATAAATGGAATATGAATGTCTGCTATTGTTTTGCCAAAAGTGCATCCATCGAAGCATCCATTTCCTTGATGAATTCCTGATAAGTTTTTGGAATCCGTCGTAGCAGATAAAACATAAGGATTGAATGAATCACGTGCTTATGCAGTAGCTTTTTGGCATTGACTGATTCTTTATCCAAACCGCTTTTTTCAAACTTTGCCCATGCCGGAGAAAACAGGTCGTCGTACAGTTTTTCATTTGCCAAGGCGATTTTGTCCTGCGAAGTTATTTCGTAAATTCTCTCGGTGAAAATGAGTTCGAAAAAGCTCGGGTACTGCACAAAGAAGTTGCAATATGCTTTTGTAACCGACCGCAAATGCTCGTCCGCATTCATTTTGCTTCTGTTTTGCGATACTGTAAAAGTACGGCATTCCTCAAGAAAATCAAGTACGCAGAAGTAGAGAACCTCTCTCAAATCCTTAAAATAGTTGTAAAGCGTGGCATACGAATAGCCCGCTTCATTGGCAATATTTCTTACGCTGATGCTTTTGAAGCCTTCACCGCGAAGAATTTTCTTTGCCGCCTCGATGAAATATGATTTCATCCTTTGTTCCTGAATTGCTTTGTTGTCCATAATAAAATTTAAACATTGATAAAAATAATTAATATTGTTCAGAACACGAACAACGTTAATGAATATTTTAAATTTTAAAAAAGAATTTAACATTTTGTAACTTTTCCCTCGCGGCAGGAGTTCTCTCCTGCTGTCTTACACTTCCGGTTTTAATATTCATTCAATCAAAGAGGTCAGGAGGCAACTCCTGTCCGAAGATAAACTTGGTTAATCAATATTTTAAATATTATGAATAAAAAGAAAAAAAAATAATAATTTTGAACTTTATCAATTGCCAATTTGGGAAAAATAAGTGGAATGTAAGAAAGCAAATAACCTCGCAAACTGCAACTGCACTAACGAGCCATGTGTCCGCAAAGGCATCTGCTGTGAATGTATTGCCCACCACAGAAAAAAGAATGAACTTCCGGCATGTTACTTTCCCTTTGAAGCAGAAAGAACTTTCGACAGAACCATAAATCATTTTCTGAAAATTAATTTACTCTGAGATATTACAATGAAGAAATCAATTCAAATTGCACTTTTAATTTTTTCGATGACATTTTCAAATTATGCACAGGATGTTGCTCCTGTTCATAACAATCCTTTTAACCGAGAAGCTGACCCCGATTTTAAAAAGCAGAGAGATAGCTGGATTGAAGATATGCACCTGACAGAACCGGGCATTAACTGGAAACTTATCGAATCTGTTAACCGGCAGTCCAAACAAAGCTTCATGCAAAAGAAAATCAAGGCAATGATAAACCAAGGCAAGTCCGAAAGTGACATTATGCAGGAAACAACAGTTGCAAATGGTCTGCTTTCAGGTTCATGGGTAGAAAAAGGGAGTAATAACCTGGCCGGCAGAATGCATCTGGGGGAAATTGACTGGGACAGAAATCTTATTATTGCCGCTTCATCTGGTGGTAACATCTGGAAAGGAAATCTTGACGGAACAGATTGGACCTGCCTTAACAATTCTATGCAAATAGGGAACATAAGGGCAGTATTCACAAAAAAATATAATGGTAAATCCCGAATCGTGGTCGTTGGAAACGGACCTTCAGGAAGCTACTTTACTGAAAATGACGGATTAACATGGACGAAAGCCAAAGGATTTGAGAATGCGGCGAACTGGGGTTCATTGCATCGTGCCGTTTTGATTGATGGTACAAATACAATTTATGTGCTTGCGAATGAATGGGATTATAAAGCATGGAAAGGCATCACATCAATTTACAAATCAACCGATTTCGGCGGGACTTTTGAATTGGTTCTAAGCACTTTAACGGGAGTGGGTTCCTGCGATATTCATGCTCCAAAATATGGAACTTCCGATTTATTATATGCACATTCGGATACGCTTTCGACAATTAATTCCAATAATGAAGTTACCGATATTTCAAACTTCAGCAGTATTCCTGAATTCAAAAAATCGAGCAATATAATAATGAAGGGTTCCTCGGATGCAAATTCGGGTTATCTGAAAATAATGCTGAATATCGGCGACGGAAAATCTTATTTCTATTCATCTTCGGATGCAGGGAAAAACTGGACAGCCAAAGGTTCTCTCGACTTTGGTCCTTTCGAAAGAAATAGTTTTGCCGTTTCGAATTTTGACCCTGATGCTATGTTCTTTGGCGGAGTTGATGTTTACAGAAGCGAGGACGGCGGTTCAACATGGAAAATAGTTAATGGATGGGGAGAGTATTACTCAAATCCCAAAGGTAAACTCCATGCCGACATTCCGAGTATCAACTGCTTTAAAACCCCAAAAGGTGAAGAGATGATTTTGATAGGTACCGACGGAGGACTCTATCGTTCAGATGATTATACTTATACCGTCAATAATCTTTCTTTGAAAGGCTTAAACGTAAGTCAATACTACTGTTCATACACTTACCAAAACGAAAATGGAATTGTTTTTGCCGGAGCACAAGATCAGGGATTCCAAAGATGTTTAAGCGATTCCGGCAAAACCATTGGTTTCCAGCAGACAATCAGCGGAGACTATGGGCATCTTGCTTCTTCGGACGGCGGAGACCACCTCTGGTCAGTATATCCGGGATTTGCAATGCTTTATGTTAATGCAAATATTGATAAATTTAATTCCTACTATTGGAATTTGAATGATAATGCCTGTAAAAACTGGCTTTGGATGCCGCCGATTATCGGCGACCCGTCTAATGGACAAGGTGCTTACATTGCCGCAGGAGGAATAAATTGTTCTAATACTTCAAATTGCTCTTATGTCTTTCATCTTATGTTCGACGGCAGTAAAATCAGCCATACAATTCTGCCTTTTAATTTTGGCGATGACGGCTCGAGATTATCTGCAATGGCATTTTCAGAGATTAATAAAAACTATTTTTATGCACTGACAAGCAACGGTAATTTCTATTACTCTGTCACTAAGGGAGACAGTTGGGAAAAAAGCGAAAATCTGAAAGGACCCGAAGCACATTATTTTTACGGTTCTTCCATAATTGCCTCCAAACGGAAATTGGGCAAAGTAATAATTGCCGGAAGCGGATATTCAAATCCGGGTGCTTTCGTTTCTTATGACCATGGAATGAATTTTGCAAAAATTGACAGCGGTCTGCCAAAAACCTTAATATATAAAATTGCTGTTTCTGATGACGAAAAATATATTTTTGCCGCTACAGAAGCAGGTCCCTATGTCTATATCGAAGACCAAAAGCAATGGTTCAGCATGGATGCCCCAAATTCTCCCGACCAGACTTTTTGGTCGGTCGAATATGTTTCAGCCCTCAAAACAGCCCGTTTCGTAACTTACGGCAGAGGAATCTGGGACTTCAAACTTGAAGATCCGGCGGTAGTGAAAGAAAATATTGAGCCTGTTCAATCCCTCAAAATTTCTGCTTATCCGAATCCTGTTGTTAACAAAACAAAAATCAGAATTTCAGTTGCCAACGATACTGAAGCCTCCATTTTGATTTACGATATGGAAGGAAGAATTGTCAAATCTATTCACAACGGTTTCCTGAAAATGGGAGAGCTCGAATTTGTTTGGGACGGCAAAAACGAAAATAACGAACCGCTCGCAAGCGGTTCATATTTATGCGTTATTACTGCAGACGGGAAATCCGATTTTGTAAATCTAAAACTAAATCATTAGCAGACGCTTTTTTTCTGTCATTCTGAGCGTAGCGAAGAATCAAATCAACTTACCGACGGCAATAATTTGGTTTAGCCTAACAATTTAAATTTTCAAAAGCTTGCAAATATATTTGCATTTAATTCTTTTCATTTGTAAGTTGTATTTGTTGCTATTTGTAACTTTTAGTACATACAAATTTTCAGGAGAAAAGATGAAATATTTATTTTTTTTAATAACAGTAATTTTATTGCTTAACTCTTGTTTAAGCCAAAAAGAGAATAATGAATTTAATAATTACCAAATTAGCGAATCTTCTGAAGACAATAACGTTTTCCCTTATTATTTATTGGATGAACAACCAACATTTCCTGGTGGGAAAGATACATTAAAACAATTTATTTACAATAATTTTAAAAGGAATAACGCACAGATGGAATTTGATGGTATTCTATGCTTATGTTTATTTATTGATAGAAATGGTCAAATTTATTCATTTAATATTTTAAACGAAACAAATGTACAACTATTTGATAAAACTTTTGACGAGTTTGTAAAAAAAATGCCAAGATGGAAACCCGGTAAATTCAACGGTAAACCGGTTAAATCAGTAATTTGCTTGCCTATTTTAAATATTTTAAAATAAGGCTGAATTATTGACAACCGGTTATACAATTAATCTTCACCTTATCCTATCTCATGCAGAGAGAAATATACAAGGAATTGTGAATGAAATAATTGAATAATTATGATTCCTTTATAATTTCAGAGAATCGGAAACTGCTAGTTAAATGAACCTTCCCCTCACTGCGGAGTTCCATCCTGCCCTCTTCAACTTGCTGTGCTAATATTCAATAAATCCAAGAGGTCAGGAGGCAACTCCTGACCGAAGATAAATATTTCTTACCTCATTCCCACAGCAATAAATAATTATTTTATTCGTTTATTTCTTTTGTTCGTTCTTTGAAATGATAGTTTGTCAACCTCACCCCGACCCTCTCCATTCTTGGAGAGGGCGGTAAGAATTTGCATCTTTGCATCTTTTTCAGAACAAAGATGCAATGGATAAAATATCGTTATTTGAAATAATATCAATAGGTTAGATGGAATTTACATTACATCTTTTACATAATTATTTTTAATGATGCAATGCAAATTGGGAAGAATTTTTTGGATTACTAATTTTTCGGGAAAAAAATTGAAATTCCGTATTGTTTGGGATTAATAAGGTAAGATGTGTGAGTCGTACATATTCTCGGACTTCTAAGGTAATAAATTTGAAAGAATATGGTTTCAGGAATCTTAATCCTATTAATCCCATAAATCCCTAAAATCCCAGTTCAAGACTTTTGTCGAATCTTCCCCAAATTGCATCTTTGCATCATTTTGCATTCAAAGATGCAATGGATTCTATTCCGTTATTTGGAATAACATCAACAGGTTAGATGATTATTGCATTGCATTTTTTACAGAAAATAAATACAAGATGCAATTTGGGGAAATGGAAGAAAATCGTAGGAACTGAAAAATTTCAGCTCCTACGGTCAGCATTTTCGATTTCAAAATTTATAATACAGCCCAAGCCCAAATACTTCTTTGACTTGCAGGCGGGAACCCTCGCCCACTTTGGTTTTCACACCTCCGATTTTTTCATAAAGCGGAATTTTTGTGTCGTGGTCGTAAATCATTTGAACAAAAAGGTTTGCAGAAATAAAGCTGTTAACTTTGAAAATAATATTATTTGCCCAATCCAGAGAAATATTGCCGCGATTTGCTGTGTTCTTGTCAGTATAATTATTGAACATTGATAATTTTGATTCAAGATTGATGTTCTTCAAAATATCAATTTTTAATTTAGCATTCAGATAGGCACCGAATTCATGCTTATATGTTTTTCCATGTTCAATCAGTACTTTGCCTGTATCGTACTTTGCAGGCTGACCTGTGAATATTCCCATATCTGCCATGGCTGTATTTTGAACGAAAATAAATCTACCGGAACAAGGCGAAAGATATAGTGAAAATATTTCAGAAGGCTTCCAGTCCAAACCCAAAGATGCAACCAAAAAGGCAGGTGCAAAGAATTGAGAAACCGGAACTGAATCGTTCGGATAATTATAACCATGGTAAAACTGGCTTTTGAAACTCATAAGAGCAGTGTAGAACAAGGATTCGGTTGCTTTATAACCCAATTTTGAAGTTAAATCAATTTTATCTTCATTTTTTCTTAATTTAGCTTCGTCCTGACGCTGAATTCCATAACCGAAATCTGCTGTGTTGTCCCAATTGATATTTCCTTCGGAAAAATTTGCAAATAAATTCAGGAATACAGTCCCTGAAACCGAGCTTTCGCCACCCTTTGCCCAATTTGTCAGTTCAACCTGATTGAAAGTAAGTGAGCCCGTACCTCCGGTTTTCCATTTGACAACGGTATCCTTTTTAACATCTTCGGAAAACATAGAAATATTTGCCGCCATCATTATCAAAAATGCATATATCAGAATTCGCATATAATCCCCGCGTTTTGAATAATTAATTTGTATTTTTTTAAAAAAGCAAAAATAATAATTTTAAGGTTAATATAATTCACAAAATTGAAATACGTCACTACGTTTTTAAGAAATTTATTGACTTTGCAAAAAAGGATTACAAAATGAAATATACAAAAATGATTATTCTCGGTCTTTTGATTGCCGGAATAATGACAGGCATATACCACCAAACTTCGAAAGCCGGACCCATGGGAAATTCGATATATAACATTAATGTAAAAACTATTGACGGCGAGGAAAAAGATCTTTCAGAATACAAAGGTAAAGTTTTGCTGATTGTTAACGTTGCCAGCAAATGCGGTTTTACCAAACAGTACAAAGAGCTCGAATCTGTTTATGAAAAATATAAAGATAAAGGTTTTGTTATTCTCGGATTTCCATGCAACCAATTTGCCGGACAGGAACCGGGTACAAATTCCGAAATAAAAGAGTTCTGCAGATCAAATTTCGGTGTTAGTTTCCCTATGTTCGATAAAATTGAAGTCAACGGGGACAATACTCATCCGCTTTATAAGCTTCTGAAAGATGAAAAAGCAGGTTTTATCGGCACAAAATCCATCAAATGGAACTTTACCAAATTCCTTGTTGATAAAAACGGCAATGTGGTTGACAGGTTCGCTCCGCAAACCACACCAGAATCACTTTCAAAAGACATAGAAAAGCTGTTGAAATAGTTGAGACACAAGTCAATTCTAAAAAGACTAAAGAATAAATTCAAGTTCAAACACGAATTATTTTTTTCCTTTACTTTTTCTCCTTCTCCTAACAGTCTGAATCGCGGATTATTTGGATTAAAGGATTACACGGATTTTCAATAGTTTCTTTTCTTAAATCCTCTTAATCCCATAATCCGTTTAATCCGTGATTCAGACATCAACGAACATTTCATTTCCTTTTCGTGGTTTGATAAGCGTAACCATAATGAACAAAAATCTATCATCCAAATCACTCAAAAATCAAAATATTTACGGTTTCTAATAATTTTATTCCTTTTGCATATTTTTTTTTCTTAATTTAGTCATTCAGTCTTTTGTTTATATTTCGGGAAGATTACGATGGAGATAATTAATCAGCATACAAAAGCTATTATGGAGGAATGCAAAGTCCGTGCAAGAGATGCAGGACTCAGTTTTGACAACGAATCGCTTGAATACATTGTTACAAATAAAGACCTGCTTGAGCTTTCGCCAAAGGTGATGATTCCTACTCTTTACGATTACTGGGTAAATGACGTGGAAGTACTCAAAGGCAAGGGGATTTATAAACTTTATCCGAATAATCCCTACGAGACAGTAATCAACTCACGTCCCGCAATCTCATTTTACAATGACAACAACCCCGACTGGCTGAATATTATGATTTTCTATCATGTTCTGGGGCATATTGATTTTTTCCAGAATAATATTTTATTCGAAAAAACTTGGAATGACGATTTTGTCGGGCAGGCTCTTGCAGACAAAAGACTATTGGAAAGTTTCAGAAGCGAATACGGCAGATGGGTTGACTATGTGATTGAATTCAGCAGAAGTATAGACAATCTTGTCGGATTTTTCGATTTGCTTTCGGTAAAGAATTTTCCCGACAACATGGCTCCGTCCGATAAAGTATCATTCTACTTCGATGTATTTCTGCAGGAGATTGCAAAAGTACCCGAACACGAGCTTTATAACGAACTCGAAAGATATAATAATCTTGAAGGCAAACTTGGCGATGTTGCCGAAGCATCATTTTTTGCGGGTGTGAAACTTAAATATCCCGAATTTCAGGCAAAATATGACAAACAAACTGAGAAGAAAACTGAACGGCTTTTTGATGTACTGGAATATATCAGGGATAAGTCACCGTTTTTGAATAAGGAAAACAACTCATGGATGAAATCCGTGATGAATATTATCAGAAATACTTCACTCTATTTCTCGCCTCAAATCCGTTCTAAAATAATCAACGAGGGCTGGGCAAGCTACTGGCACGACGAACTCTTCCGAAAAGATGAACGAATCAAAGGGCATGAAGTCGGCTATGCGACTATCAATGCAGGCGTTACATCAATCAGCCGAATCGGGTTGAATCCGTATGCAATCGGTTTGCGGCTTATTCAGCATATCGAAAACCTTGCGAATCAAGGAAAAATAAACTATCAGTATCAGAAAATTGACAGAATTGAAGAAAAGGAAAGCTATGATTCAAAAATCGGGAAAGGCAGAGAAACGATTTTCAAACTCCGCAAGAATTTTTCCGATTTTATGCTTATCAATACTTATGTTGACCAGGATTTTGTAGATGAATATAATTTGTTTGTTGTCGGCAAACGCCTGAACGAGCAAAAGGGAACAGTGGAGTATTACATTAAAAGCCGTAAAGCCGAAGACTACAAGCAGATGCTGATTGATTCGCTTTACCATCCTCCAAAAATCATGGTGGACGAAACAAAAACCAATGACGGAAATCTCTACTTAGTTCATAGTTTCGAACGCAAACAGCTTTACAAGGATTATATAGCCGATACTATGCTCGGGATTGAATTCCTTTGGGGCGGTCAGGTTCAGCTTGAAACAACCGAAATAGTTAAAAAGCCGTCCAAGAATCAGGACGAAGCTCCGCAATACGAAAATCGCCGCGTAGTTTATACGATGAAAGACAAAAAAATAAGCAAAAAGAATATTTGAAAGAAATATATATTATGGAAAACGAAATATTAAACGGTAAAGAATCTGAAAATTTCACGGAAATTCAGTCCAAGGCAGAAAAGCTGGAGGCATTGATTAACCTAAGCAATAATATCCGCGAACGGGAACGAAGGCTTCCAATTACCTTCAACGATTTTCTCTATTTTGCTTCAATCCGACCCGAATTTGTCTTCAGAGATATATTCCAGCTATTTCACGACATGATGCACTTCTATGTTCCCGAAGGAAAAGACGAATATCAGGAATCGGGCGACAGCGTTGGATTTGTGAATTACGACAGTTCAGCACTCTTCATCAAAGGATGCGACAATCCGTTTTTTGCGGACAGACTTTTTTCAAACCGTTTAATGAATCTTGTTAATTCATTCAAAAAGGGTTCGCAGTCCAATCATATTTTTCTGTTCGAAGGACCTCCGGGAAGCGGAAAAAGTACCTTCCTGAATAATTTGCTGTTAAAACTCGAAGAATATACTAAAACTGAAGAAGGTTCAATTTTCAAGACTTACTGGCGGCTGGATATTCAAAAGCTTGGTGGATTTCAGAGATTCAAAAGAAAACTGCCTTTTGCTTTGGGTGAAAAGTTAGAAGAAATGAATCATCATGAATCCTCTGCACCCGATACAAGCGGAATGCAGTATCCCGAAAAATTTCTTGAGTTTTCGTGTCCTAACCACGACCATCCGATATTGATGATACCAAAATCATTCCGTAAGCAATTTCTTGATGAATTGATACAGGATGAAGAATTCAAGGAAAAACTTTTTACGGAAAAGGAATACGAATGGGTTCTGAAAGATATTCCATGCAATATTTGCAATTCGATTCTAACGTCTTTGCTCGACCTGTCAAACAATCCGCTTTTAGTTTTCAATATGCTTCATGTCCGTAAGAATCTTTACAATCGTCAGTTCGGCGAAGGCATAAGTATTTTCAATCCGGGCGACAACGTTATTCATCAGCCGATTTCAAATCCCGTTTTGCAGAAGTTAACAAATGAACTTCTGAAAAACGATGATGTCCGATTCCAGTATTCTTACCTTGCCAAAACAAATAACGGCGTTCTGGCACTTATGGATATTAAAGAATTAAATGTCGAACGGCTGAAGGAATTCCATGGCATTATCAGCGACGGCGTTCACAAGGTTGAACTTGCCGAAGAGAGAATCAAGACCTTATTCGTTGGATTGGTTAATCCCGAAGATACGATACATTATGAAAAAGTCAAATCGTTTCAGGATAGGATTATCACCGTTAATATCCCTTATGTTCTTGATTTCAATACTGAAGTATCAATCTACAAGGACCATTACGGCGATAAAATTTTGCTTGATTTCCTTCCGGGTGTATTAGAAAATTTTGCAAAAATAATTATTGCTACAAGATTGAATCCCGATTCGCCCAGCACAAAGAAATGGATTGTTTCACCCGATAAATACAAAAAGTATCTCGACAAAGATATGCTCCTTCTCAGAATGTGCATCTACTCAGGTAAAATACCATCCTATCTTTCTGAAGAAGATTTGAAACGCTTTGATAAATCTATCAGGAAAGAAATTCTGGCTGAAGCCGAAAACGAAGGCAAGAAAGGCATTTCGGGCAGGCAGTCGCTGAATATCTTTAATAGTTTTTACAACAGATATTCCGAATCGGAAAAGCTTATAACTATGGATAATGTTAAATTCTTTTTCTCATCGAAAACAAATGTTATTTCCGATGATATTCCTGCAGGATTTATTGATTCTCTTGTAGATATGTACGATTTCAACGTGTTGCAGGAAGTTAAAGAATCAATTTATCATTTCAATGAAAAGCAGATTTCAAAGCATATTCAGAATTATTTATTCGCAATTAATTTTGAAGTTGGCGAGAGTAAGCGTTCCGAATTCACCGGTGATTTGATTGATATTAACGAAGAATTTTTCAAGAATTTCGAGGCTCTTTTCCTTGGGACGACGAGTACCATAAGCGAAAGACAGTCCTTCCGCAAAGACAATCAACGCGAATATGTTTCCAAAACTTTATCGCAGGAAATCAGACTTCAGAATATTAAAATATCCGAAACGGAACAATTTAAAAATCTGTTCGAGAAATACACCCGCAATCTGAAAGAAAATGCTCTTGCTCCGTATGTTGACAATGATAATTTCCGCCGTGCATTGCAGGACATCGGAACGGACAGTTTCAATTCTTATGACGACAGAATGAAACGGGATATTAATCTGTTAGTCAACAACCTCATAAAGAAATTCGGCTATACCAAAGAAGGAGCGGCACAGGTCTCAATCTATGCTATGTATAAAAATTTGGCAAAGAAATATTAGGAGACGGTAGAAGGAAACATCTGAGGAGTGGAAAAGAAATTTTTTGGATAGAATATCATAAGAGATAAATAATTATGAGCAAATTTATTACTATAGAGACTTTCGATGATCCGGTTACAGCAAATATTTCAAAAGGAAAGCTGGAAAGCGAAGGGATATTTTGTTTTCTGCGTGATGAAAATATTACAAGTCTTATCTGGCTGTATAACATAGCTTTAGGCGGCATCAAACTTTGTGTTCTTGAGAAAAATGTTGCAAAAGCCCTAAATGTTCTTGAAATTGGAAATGAAGCAGAAGAAATTACTTGTCCAACATGCAATTCTAACAATATAAAAGAAAGTAAAACCAGCGGATGGATTACAGGACTATTAAAATTTACTTTACTTCTGATTTTAGACTTTTTGTTCTTAATATTTTTCAGAAATAGGAAAAAAATAGTTTGTGATTACGGATGCAGAGATTGCGGAACAAAATTTACAATTGAATGGAATTAATTTTACAAACCAAGAGACAGGTAATGATACAAACTAAAATCACTATTTTCTTATTATTGCTTTCTGTAACAGTTTTTGTAAGTTCTAATGTGTTAGCTCTGCCAAAAGAATGGAAAAAAGTAGATACACGATATGATTATAATACAGTTGAGAGATTTAGTGTATATTTGGGTATGAAATGTTATGACTCCCTGAATTGTATGATACAAGGTTATTTATATGGTGCAGGCGGGTACTATATTAGAAGAACGACAGACGGAGGCGAAACATGGAAAAATATCTTTATGGACTCGGCTTATGTTTATGATATGAGTAATTACAAATTAGTTCCTGATTTGAATGCTATTTCTTACCCCGGTCCCAAATTGTGTATTGGAGTTGGAGACTCCGGATTAATTATCCGTACTACAGACAAAGGTGAAACATGGGAGAAGAAAAGACTAAACGATAGTATTGAATTCTACCGTATAATTATGGCGGATGAGTATTATGGTGTCATTCAAGGTAGTTATTATAAAAACAGGAAAATTTCGGTCAAAATAATAACTACGGATGGGGGAAATTCTTGGAATTATTTACCTAAAGTTATTGGTTTGTCCGAAATTAATTTCATAAACAGAGATACACTTTATGGTTTATCACAAGTACCCACCCATGAATCTGATAATACTGATGTTTTAATAAGAGTTAGCAATAACTGGCTGAAAACAGATACTTTACTGCGTCCGCTTTACACTTCCAACTTAGATTTTATTAATGTAAAACAGGGTTGGATTAGCGGCGGTTACTTAAATATTCCAGATTATAAGAATGCCACCCAAATTATTGCTTCCACGTCAGATGGCGGGGAAACATGGTCAACTCAAAGAGATACAAAATTTAATGGATGTCCTATAAGGGATTTAAAATTTTTCGATGAGAATTTCGGAATGGCAACGAGTTGTTTGTCTTTAGTACTTATAACCACAGATGGCGGTAAATACTGGAAAGAAGAGATATTGGATACGAATGGACTTGGTGGTAATATTAGTGGTTTACAGGTTCCATCTTCATCAACCGCCTATATTATCATGGAGGGTGATCACATCTACAAATACACCCGCGACTGGACGGATGGAGTGGAAGAAAAAGAAGTCATTTCTGATGAATTTTCCATTTCGCCTAATCCTGTACAAGAATTCATCGAAATATCTGTAGGGGCAAGGCATGCCTTGACCAACACAGACATCCGCATCTTCAATGTCTTTGGTGAAATTGTTTCCACCTCCGTCTGCTCCGCAGACACCTCCGCCGGCGGAGGACAAAGAATTGACGTTTCCGGATTGCCGTCAGGTGTTTATTTTGTGAGAGTTGGGGGAAGAGTCGGGAAATTTGTGAAGATATGAAAAAGTTACCGGAAAAATCATCTAATTCCAGAAATTGCCTCCATACCTTTTGAGTGATTGGATATTGATACATCAAGTTAAAGAACGGCAGGAGGGAACTCCTGCCGTGAGGAAAAGAAAATATAGCACAAGAGGTCAGGAGGGAACTCCTGCCCTAAGGAAAACCATGTCAACAACGGAAATTATCCGTCTGTCTTTATTACGTCAACAGATTTGATTGAGTATTATCCTTTAAGTAAACAACTATCTTCCAACAATAAATTTTCCTGATGAGCATTGATTGGACGTATTGTAAAGTTTATAAAAATAAACACCGTTCGAAATCCAATCCGGCAGATTGATTTGAGTGAATGAATTATTCAATTTTTCTTCAATAATTGCTTTACCGAAAATATCGTAAACAACAAAAAAAGAGTTATTTGCAAATGATGTTTTAACGAACAGTCTGCCATCCGAAACGAGGTTTGGGTAAACTGAGATTATATTGTCAGCAACATTATCATCAACTCCAATCTCTGTATCAAAAACAGTGAAGAAATATGAATCAATATTCTGGAATTGATTGGTGAAATTAATCCTCATCAAAGGTGTTTTTCTATTCTCAGTATAGAACTGGTATCTTTCATAATATGTCTGAGAACCCTGTGTGATGCCAAATGCTGTAAGAAGCATAAGCGGTGCAGGTTGACCGCCGAGAAAAATACTGTCGGTTTTCAGAATTGATTTTTTAAACAGCAATACATCTTTTGGTTTTGTCTTTCCGTTTGCAGTTGGTAAAATAAGGGTTCCCCAACCGATAACCGAGTCAACAGAAGTATAATATGATTTTTTTATACCAGGAACTTTGTTCAATCCGAAATTCGTAACAGTTAATAAAAATTCAAAATTCCTCACTGATTGAGTTGAAACAACTGACAAATAAGTAGATGGAAACTTAATAATGTATAGCGGAGATGGTAGTTGGTAAGTCTGTTCCGGAAAGGTAAGGCTGTCGTTTATGTTGCCAGATAAACTGCCGATATTATAGTCCTGATGCCTAACTCCGGTTCCTGTAATAGCTAAGTGCTGTTCATTCAATTCAAAATAATCATTGTAATAAAAACCCCGATCTGATGTAATTAATTCCATTATATCGGGTATTCTGAACCGGCAGTTTGGGAAAGCCGTTTCATTAACATCTTCGTAGATAACATTGGTTATCGAAGTTACAGGAATTTTTGAATAATCCCAATACTTTGCCGGCTCCACTTTCAGGAATTACTAATGAAGTTGGACCTTGCTGAAAGTAAATGGCATCAACCGAACCGGTAACGTTAAAGTTACTTTTTGTGAGCGTAAGTGGAGTTTGAGCATAGATATTGATAAGAGAAAACCCCATAAATAGAATGGAAAATAAAAATTTCATTATGACTCCTTATGAAAAATTACTTGAAATACAATTTATTTAAAAACATATTTGCTCGACTTTTGTCAACCGTAACTTTTTTTAATGTTGAGTTTGTAACAATTGGAATTTATGAAATAATTACAAGAAAACCAAGTAAAAAAAAGCAATATTCAGAAAATTAAAATTATCTTAAAAATTGTTTAAATTTCTGAATATTCTAAATGTCAAGTATTTTTCCCCATGATATAACAAGCATTATTCTCTATGTAATATCTTTATTTATCAATAATATATCATCATTTATCAGAATGAACTACCTAAAAATAATCTACTGAATCATTTAGCTCTTTTCTTTTCGTATTTTTCAATAGGTTCCGTTTGTCTAATTTTTTTTTCCAAATATTTATCGAATTTTACAAACACCCAATTACCATCAGCTAAATATATTTACAAAAATACCATTAAGAATACAAATATTATTTTTGATTTTGGTTGTTTGAAGTTCCCTTAGGCTCCGCTCAGGGAAAAAATTATTGATGTCTGAACTGAGATTTCAGGGATTTTGGGGATTAAGTGGATTGAAGAGAAGTTATTCTTATCAGATGTCCTACATCTGGCAGAAGTTGGACATCTTTCCAATATAACCTTGAAAATCCGAGCAATCCTTCAATCCTAAAAATCCGCGATTCAGAGATTTCTTTCTTCAAACACGAAAATTTTGGCGATTCTGCAATTTTTAGTTTTTCTTCTTCGAAGAAATTAGTTAATTTATAAAGTTAAGTTTAACCGAACGTTTCAATTTGTATTTGGTTTTTTACTATGGATAAACAACTCAATATTTTAATTTGCTTTGATTCGAACAGCAAAGCCGAAACTCTGCTCAGTATCTTCACTGTTGCAGGTGTTTTTTGCGATTATAAGCTGACTTCCGATTACCCTGAATTTGAAAGAAGAATTGATAAGTCTCTGCCTCATTTGGTGGTTTACGCCTGCGGCGAATCGGGAATGAAACTTGAAAATATCAGCAAGATTCTGGATTCCAAAAATCTTCACATCCCAATTCTTAAATGGACTGAATCGGGCGATACAAACTATTTCTATGAAGTCATTCATATTGAACACAAAGATTATTACCATAAAAAAGTTGATAACCTCCGCGAGTTTTGCGAAGATGTCCTCAAGGAAGAATTATCTTCGAGCAATCGGAATCTGAATTTCGTCAACAGCATCAAGTCTCTTTTTGAAAATACTTCCGACGACAGAACAAGCATCCTGATTGAAACAAACGACAGGCTTCAGCAGGAAATCCGAATCAGGCAGAAGATTGAAGAAAATCTGCGTAGCACCGAATCTTTCCTGAATGCTATTCTCGAACATATTCCCAGTGCGATTTTTGTGAAAGATGCCGCTTCGCTTAAGTTCACTTACGTCAACCAATGCGTTACCAATATGCTTGGCTACACCAAAGATGACCTGATTTCAAAAACTGTTTACGATATTTACAGCAAAGAACTCGCCGACTATTATTCCCGAAAAGATAAAGAAGTGCTAATCACCAAGGAAAACCTTGAGATTGAGGAAGATATATATCTGACCAAAGACAACCGTATCCGCATCCATAATACAAAAAAACTGCTTATACGCGATGAGAACAATGTCCCTCAGTATATACTCGATATTGCTGAAGATGTTACGGACAAAATCAGAAACGAAAATGAACTTCGGCGTGTGGATATGCGTTTTTCGAAACTGTTCCATTCCAGTCCAGTCGGGATTACAGTCGTTCGCGTTTCGGATATGGTGATTATTGATGCAAATAATTCTTTCCTGAATTTAATTGAATATACAAAGCAGGAGATTGTAAATTCTGATTTGCGAAATCTTGACCTCTGCGTGGAAAAAGGAAGAATTGAAGAATTAATTAAACTTTCGAAAGATTCGGGCAAGCTTCAGTCCTACGAACTATGCCTCAAAACAAAAAGCGATAATATCCTGACGGTTCTCGTTTCGGTTGAGTTCCTTAATTTCGAGGGCGACGAACCGCTTTTAATATTTATGTTCCTTGATATTTCCGAGAGGAAAGAAGCCGAGCTTGAAATCGTTAGGGCTTTGGAATCCGAGCGCGAGCTGAATATTCTGAAAACAGGTTTCATTTCAATGATTTCGCATGAGTTCCGTACCCCGCTTACTTCGATTATGCTTTCTACCGATTTGCTGAAATCATACAGCGACAAATGGAGCGATGCCGACAGGCTGAAACATTTCAACAGAATTCAAAATACTGTGCTGACGATGACCAAACTCATGGAAAATGTTTTGATAATCGGCAGACTCGAAGCAGGAAAGTTTGAAATTCATCCTGAAAGTCTCGATTTGAATTCTTTTTGCACTGTTATGGCTGAAAATATCGAAGAAATTTATCAGCACGAAAACCAG
The DNA here is from genome assembly GCA_964606895.1 of uncultured Hyphomicrobiales bacterium. Lineage (GTDB taxonomy): Bacteria > Bacteroidota > Ignavibacteria > Kapaibacteriales > UBA2268 > CAZSHX01. The sequence continues at coordinate 3,139 of CAZSHX010000041.1, read as the reverse complement.
ATTGTTTTTGTAAATAATTCCCCCGATATGGAATTCAAGCTTGATGAGAATCTTCTTGGACTTATTCTCAATAATCTGCTGACGAATGCAATGAAATATTCCTACAAAAACAGTCTTGTGAACTTTGAAGTCAACTCGGCAGATAATTTTATAGTATTTACAATCAGGGACTACGGTATCGGCATTCCGATGCACGATGCCAAACATATTTTCGAGACTTTCCACCGAGGAAGCAATACTGCGTCAATCGCAGGATACGGGCTGGGACTTTCAATTGTTTCCCGTTGCATAAAGCAGTACAAAGGTACAATCGAATTTGAAAGTGAAGAAGGAATCGGAACAACTTTTACAGTCAAACTTCCGAATTTAATTTAATAGTTTTATTTTCAAAGGTATTCATGAAATTTATATATTCAATAATTGCTTTCTTTTTACTTTTTTCTGCAATACAGATTAAAGCACAAACAAATACTGATTTCAGCATTATCGGCTCTGCCTATCTGAACAACAAATCTTTCGATTTTCTGCAAAGAATCTGCGACGAAGCAGGGGGGAGACTTCCGGGTTCGGAAAACAACGAGAAAGCACTTGGCATTTTGAAAGATGAACTCGGGAAAATCGGGATTCCCGCTCTTTTCGAAAATTTCGATATGCCCGGCTGGTTCCGCGGCGATGACGAAGTAACGATGACCTTTCCCGTCAGCCGAAAACTTAGGGCAATGGCTCTCGGTTTTGTGGACAGCACTTCGCCCGTTTCGTCGGATGTCGTCTTTGCAAAATATGGATTGGAAGAAAATTATCAGAATCTGAATGCCACGGGCAAAATCGTTGTCGTCACTCAGGAAGCACCGCCCGGCAAGGAACAGCCACTCAGGTACGAATCAATTGCAGTTGCGGCAAAGCACGGTGCCAAGGCAATACTTTTCATCAATGAGAAAAACGGCTCTTTGCTGATTGACGGTGTTACGAATTTTCATGGCTTCAAATCGCCCATTCCTGCCTATACTATTACTTTCGAAGAAGGGAACTGGCTTCGCAGACTTCTTGAAAAAGATATTACTCCAAAAATGACTGTCGTTACCCGTTCTTACTGCAAACCGATTCAATCGAAAAACGCAATCGTTACTTTCCCCGGAAAAATTAAGGATAAAATTGTTATCGGTGCTCATTTCGATTCCTGGGATTTGGGGCAGGGGGCAGTGGACAACGGCTATGGCACTGCAATACTATTCGAGGTTTGCCGCCTGCTGAATGAATTTTCAAAGGATAATTACTATACTGTGGAGTGTGCCTGGCTCAATGCGGAGGAATTGGGGCTTTGGGGTGCCAAAAAATACGTCGAAAAGCATAAGTCGGAAGCCATAGCGGCAATGATTAACATGGACATGACGGGCTCGCCTACGGGTTTCAATGCAATGGGATTTGACGAATTCAAACCCTTTTTTGAAAATATGATTAAAAAATTCAACGGCTTCAATCTGAATGCAGGGGTTGTCAGTTCGCCATGGACAAACAGCGACCACATGTATTTCATGTTTGCGGGTATTCCTTCGTTCACACTCAGTGCCTATCTCGAAAAAGATATGTACCATTATTATCATGATTTCGGGGACACTTTCGACAAAGTCAATAAAAAAATGCTTTCGGATGCCGCCGCAGTCGTTGCGGTGCTGGTCAAAGAGCTTGCAAACGACCGAACCCTGAATTTCAGAATCAGAACAAAAGACGAGATGAAAGACATGATGATAAAAAACAATCTCGACAAAAAGCTCAAACGCCAAGGCGAATGGATTTTTGGGGAGTGACACCCCCTCGACAATTCTTCAGATGTCCAACACCTTCGAGGTGTTGGACATCTTTTTTTACAGGAGGAAAATATCTTTATAATCTACATAATAATATTTGCTTTATGAATATTTAACAGGTAAATTGCTACTGAATAAAAGTGAATTAGTAATTTAAGCAATTTGCACACTTCATTTTTCTTTGAAAATTACAAATCTGTATATCTACCCGGAAAAAGCAGAACTTACATCAATGAAATTTCAATTTTAATAATTTTCATTTTATAACTCAAATTTTCAGAAATTCAATATACACAATGTATATTTTATTCACTTTTGAAAGAATTCCGCCTATGATTGCCCTCAAAAAATTAAAAGTTATTTAGTTGATTTTAATAAATTATTCGGAGTAAGTTATGCGTAAGCTTGTATTTATTATTTTTTTCTTCTCAACTGTGTTTGTAGCTCTATCAGAAGATAAAATAGAAGTCAATGAATTTCCTGAAATTTCTCTTGGTTATTCAAATTTAAATCAAGACAACATGCAGGGAAATTTTGCAAATTTCGGTTTTGGGATTAATTTCCTTTTTGACAAATCTATGTCTTTTAGCGGATTGTTCGAAGTTAATGGGTTGTTTGGAACAATGGATTCAAAATCCTTTTTCGGTGCAAATGTTGTTCCCGGGTTGAGATTCAAAATTAAGCAAGGAAAGACGTTTATCAAATTTGACTTATTAAGCGGAATTGGTTCAGTTTACTTGAAAGATTCGATTAGTAATTCGGTAGGGAGTTACTCAATTGGAAGAATTGGTTTTGGATATGATAATATTTCATTAGAGTTGAGCACTACGTTTTTTACCAGTAGGAAATTAACTTTAGACAAAATAATTGGAATAGCAATCAGATATCAATTCTAAAGGAGATAACTCCTGCGACGACAGGAAAGTCCTTCAGATGTCCAACACCTTCGAGGTGTTGGACATCTTTTTTTTCGCAAAATTCCCTCCAGCTGATTTTATTCTTAAAAAGCTCTCCCCAAAATAAGAAAATATTTACCCTTTTTTCATAGCAATAAATAATTATTATGTTCGTTTATTTCTTTTGTTCGTCCTTTGATACTCAGTCAACCTCACCCCGACCCTCTACATTCTTGGAGAATGGGATAAGAATTTGCATCTTTTGCATCATTTTGCATCCAAAGATGCAATGGAAAAATAATCGTTATTTGAAATAATATCAATGGGTTAGGAGAACATGACATTACATCTTTTACATTATTTTTTTTAGGATGCAATGCAAATTGGGAAAAAAGGTGAAGTGTAAATTGCTCCAGAGGAGCAAACTGTTTGTAGAAA
>CAZSHX010000040.1:0-42034 GCA_964606895.1 uncultured Hyphomicrobiales bacterium | reverse complement strand
CTTATGATCCTTATAAATTATATAGTAAGGTTTATAATGAATCATAACACTAGTTGTTTTATGTATTTTTTTGTAACCCCAAAATCCGGCACAGCTCCAATCAATTTGTTATTAAAATCAAAAAGGGATAGTTCTTTTAGAGAGCTGTTTACAATAATATCAACATCCAAATACAACAATCTGTCTGATTGAATTTTTAAAATACCTGGAATAAATATCCTGTAATACACTAGACCCGGCAGTTTTATATTTTTTGTTGTAAAATTTTCAATCTCGTTATCTTTTACCTCATAAGTCAATAAATTTCGTTTGTATTTTACAGCTAAAGCTTCTAATTTAGTAAGATTGTCTTCGGCAACATTGTGATGAAAATAGTGAATGATTGTGTTCAAGGTACGGTTGTTTTCGTATATTGAAACAAGGAGTGTTCCCACAAGAGGCACAAAATTATTGTCGCTCATGCAGGCTATATGTAAAACTTCTAAGTCAGTATTTGAATGTTCGCTTTCTTGTATCATTGTTCCCTTAGATTACTTTTGAAATAAAAAAACATGAAGCTCTTGGGTGTATCAAGCAGTGTTTATTGCTTTTTCCAAATGACAAATTAAAGACTTTTTGAATGAAGTAATTTTGGTGCATATTCTCAATAAAGTAATTTTTGTTTTTGAAAAATGTCTTTAATCCTCAATAATCTTTTAACATTATTAATGCCCAAAAGTGAGATTATTATTCTTTTGATTAAGCTATAATTCCCGAATAAAAACTCAAATCTGGTATCATAACTTAATATTGAAAGAAAAATCCTATTGATCTTAATTTTTAGGGTATAATTTAAAGAATTGTTATCAAACCATGGAGTAAGTTTAAAGTACTCATAAAACAAAGGCACAAAATAGTTCATACATATCGGATTATTTGGTTTAGTTAAAACGAAATGAATTATTATTGGATTTTCAATTGAGTTTCTTACTTCTCGACATTTTCGGAGTTCAATTATATCAGCCCTTTTTGAAAATTTATATTGTTCTAAAAAGTTATACTTAATATCAATATAGACAACTTCTTTTCCAACTACAACGTTTAGTGGGTCTTGATCCTCAAAATTAAGATTAGCTGGTTTATTTTCAATATAGTTTAAAAGTTTATTGGGTGTATCATTTTCTAACCATTTTGGTAAGTTGATTAACATAACACCTGAGTTGAAGTATTTATGATCAGAATCTAATCCTATTTGGGTTGTATATTCATTAGGAACAACAAAATCTTGAACAGCAGCTATTAATTTATTATTGAAATCTATTTTTACCAATTCTTTCAAAGAGCCGTTGACAATAATATCAACATCCAAATACAACAATCTGTCCGATTGAATTTGAATTATATTAGGTATGTATATCCTGTAATAAACCAATTTTGGTAATCTTTTTTTACTGTTTATAAAATGCTCAATCTCGCTATCATTTATTGGATATGTAATTAACTCGCGGTTGTATTTTTCAGCTAAAGCTTTTAATTTGATTAAATTATCTTCGGTAACATTACGATGAAAATAATGAATGATTGTATTCAGGTCGCGGTTGTTTTCGTAAATTGAAACAAGAAGTGCTCCCGTGAGAGGCACAAAATTATTGTCGCTCATGCAGGCAATATGAAGAACTTCCAAATCCGATTTTATATCATTTTTTTCTTGAATCAATTTTTTCCAATAAATACTCTAACTACAAAAAATAAATATATAACTTTTTGTTGAAGAAAGCAAGAATTATTGATTTTACTTGGTGCCTGACTTAAACTTTTTTGTGTGAAGTAATGTCTATACACTTTGTCAGAAGTGTAATTTTAGGATTTGAAGATGAAAAAATTGGTTTTATGGATATTGCTATTGATTGCCGGATTTCAGATAGGTTCGGCTCAGGAAGTGTCGGTTAAGGGAAAAGCAGTGGACAGCGACACAAAATCGGCACTCATTAGTGCTACGGTAGTTTTGATGAATTCAGCACGGGATGTGAAATACCATGATATTACGAACGCAAAAGGCGAGTTTAGTCTTGCAATGGTAAAAAAAGGTACATATACATTGCGGATTACCTACATCGGCTACGATTCTCTCGAGCAGGAACTCAATATCTCCGCACGAAAAGATGTGAATCTCGGTGAAGTACCCGTAAAAATATCATCCGTGAATACTCCCGAAATCGAAGTTACCGCCAAGGCTCCAGTCGGCGAACAAAGAGAAGACACAACAATTATAAATGCCAGCAGATTCAAAACTCAGCCCGACGCAACTGCCGAAGACCTCGTCAAGAAAATGCCCGGCATTCAGATTGACCAAACGGGAGTGAAAGCTCACGGAGAAGATGTTAAAAAAGTTTTGGTGGACGGCAAACCATTTTTCGGGGATGACCCTTCGGTTGCATTGAAAAACTTGCCTGCAGAACTTATTGACAAAGTTCAGATTTACGACAAAATGAGCGACCAATCCGAATTCTCAGGCTTCGACGACGGAAATTCATCCAAAACCTTAAATATTCTTACAAAAAGAACAAAAATGAACGGTCAGTTCGGGAAAGGAAGCATTGGATACGGCACGGACAGTAAATACATTGGCTCGCTGAATGCTAACTATTTCAACGGTCCCCAGAGGATTTCTCTTCTTGGACTAACCAACAATATCAATCAGCAGAATTTTGCATTTATGGATATTCTGGATATGTTTGGTGGCGGCGGCAGGCAGGGACAACAGTTCCGTCAGGCAGGAGCCAGAATGTTCGGCGGAATGCAGATGACTCAGCAAAGAGGCGACCAAAAGATTTTCGGCGGTGGCGGAGGAGGGATGGGCGCCGGAATGTCAGACTTTTTCTCGGGTCCGCTTGACGGAGTGAGTACTACACATGCAGTAGGACTAAATTATAACGATGCATGGGCTGAAAATATCGATTTTTCGGGAAGTTACTTCATCAATTATACCGACAATAACAACAACCAGTTTTCAAACAGGGACTATCTCATTCAGTCCGATTCGCTTCCCAATTTCCTTCAGACGAGCAAGACAAATCAGGTGAATCAAAACCACAGAATGAATTTCAAATTCAACTGGCAGATTGACACAAGCAACTCAGTAATTATTCAACCATATCTGACAATTCAGAAGAGTAAAGTCGGAAATGACCTGAACAGCAACAACATGCTTTTGAACAATACTCCAATTAACACTACTAAAAGTGATTACGGTTCAGATTATTCGGGATTGAACTTTTCGAATGACCTACTCCTCAGGCACAGATTTATCCCGGGCAGAACAGCATCACTGAGCATAACTACAAGTTACAACGACAAAACAGGTTCGAGCGATTTACTTAATTCTAATTCGTTCATAAGGCAAGATTCAACCATTAACAGCAGTTTGAATCAACAGTCGGATGTTCCTACCGGCGGTTACGGTCTTTCAGCAAATGCTGTCTATACCGAGCCTTTGCACGAAGGCGGGCAGTTGCAGTTGAACTACACATTGGGCTACAACTCAAACTATACCGACAAAAGAACTTACAATTTCGACAATATAAGCTCAAGCTACGACCTTCTCGATTCGGTTCTTTCAAATTCATTTGATAACAACTATCTGACCAATAAAGCAGGAGCAGGCTACCGCTACAAAAACGATAAAATGAACGTAACCGCGATGGTAGTCTATCAGAATGCAGAATTGAAAAGTGCACAGGTTTATCCGAAAGACTATAACATTACTACAAGTTTCAGCAATGTATTGCCTTCGTTGAGGTTTAATTACAAATTTTCCAAGCAGTCGAATTTATTCATAAACTACAGAACCAATACTAACATGCCTTCGATTCAGCAGTTGCAAAACGTTCTTGACAACTCAAACCCAACGCAATTATCAATAGGTAATCCCGATTTGAAACAGCAATACACAAATTCGATTATGGCACGGTTTGCAAATTTCAGCGAGGATTTCACTAATATTTTCCACGGCTTTGTCAACTTCAGCTATCGAACAGATTACATCGGAACTTCTACAACTTTTAATAAAATGCTAAGACCTGATACTTTAGCTGATAAAGTTATCCTGCCTCCGGGAGCTCAATTGAGCAAACCTATTAATCTCGATGGCTTTTGGAATGCAACGGCATTTTTAACCTACGGCTTTCCTTTGATTTTCATGAGCTCGAATATCAATTTGAATGCAGGCGGGATTTATACAAGAACGCCCAGTCTTGTTAACGGAGAAAGCAATTTTTCGAATATGTTCAATATGAATTTCATTCTGGTATTGAGTAGTAATATAAGCGAGAATCTTGATTTCACTATTTCATCAAGGGCAAGTCTGGTTTCAACTAAGAACACACTTCAGTCAAGTCTGGACAACAAATACAACAGCTACACAACCGCTGTAAATTTGAAATGGATATTCTGGAGCGGATTTTTCCTTGAGGCAGATTTCCGCAATCAGGCTTATTCAGGACTTGTTCAGAACAATAGTGCCTACAATCTTTTGAATTTCGGAATCGGCAAAAAGTTTCTTGAAAATAATTCAGCCGAAATCAAGCTGTCGGTTTTCGATGCCCTCAAACAAAACAAGAGCTACAACACCAGCGTAACGGATTATTATGTGGAATATTCGCAGAATCAGGTTCTTCAGCAATACGTGATGCTGACATTTACCTATAATCTCAGAAAATTCAAGATGTTCGGACCGATGTTTTAAGGGGTTCAGTGCATAGAGTAATATTATGATTGAAGTTACAAATGCTCAGTATTATAAAGATTATAAAATCCGGTTAGAATTTAATGATGGGAATTCCGGAATTGCCGATCTTGCAGATGATTTGTGGGGTCAAATTTTTGAACCTTTGAGGGACTTAAATAAATTCAAGAAGTTCAAGGTTTCTAAAATCATGAATACGTTAGTCTGGGAAAATGGAGCAGATTTGGCACCCGAATTTCTTTATGAGAAAATTACGTGAAATAAATTGTGCTAAATGTTTAAATAACTACTCAAACCAATATGGGCTTAAAAATAGAAAGTCAGCAAAAAGAGACCCTGGTCTATAAAGAAGTTATTAAACTTGCCGAAGAGATTGTAAGAGGCAAATACCGTCCTTTTATAGGAGTTCGATTGCTTATACCTTATCTTATTGATTTTGAATTAGATATGGATGATAGATTTATATGTATAAAAGCAATTGATTCTGAATTTGACGATTTACCTCTTGAAGATAATGTTCGTAAATCATGGGAGGAAGAAGCTCTTAAAAAGAAAGATGAAAGGGCTGATGAATTCGAAAAAAAATCCGAGTTTGAAATAATAACGGCTTGTCAAGAACTTATTTTAGAATTAGAAAATAGACTGGTTTAATTATAATTCAAACAAAGACATGTTGGAAGTTGGTGCTATAATAATCGAATTAGTCATGAAGAATCCGAGTGAAAATGTCAAGAATATCCGAACTCAAAACAAGGTCATTGTCGGAATAAAATAATATTTTTATTCCTCTCAGGTCAGGAGGCAACTCCTGACCAAAGTGTGGAAAAAATTAGAAAAAGAAATTAAAATTAATTCATCGTTTCTGCTTATTAAATCTTTTGCGTTATCTTTTTATTTCAGCTCTTTTGAACTCAACTTTATAGCCGCCACTTGCTCCATAATTAGTATCATCGGCAATATAAAAACCCACAAGAGAGAAATCGTCCGATTCAACTGCATCAAATCTGATCTGCAATTTAATTGGAACATCAATTGAGAACATATTTGAGATGTATGTTGGAGTGCCGCTGAACTGCAATACATTTTCCGAAGATTTCTTTGCCCCAAGCTGAATCCATGTATCATTTCGTTCGGAGCCGTCAGATTCCATTAATCGGGTGGCTTTATTTCCTCTGCCGATACCGTAAATAGCCTCTTTGCCTTTTTTCAAAGTAACTAAAAAATCAAAAATCATTACCTTGTTATCTTTACCATAATCAATTAATTTAATTTCCCATTCAGTCGAATAGCCGCCAATTTTTTTGGTTGCTAATGGTGTTTGTGCTATTGAAATTGAAAACAAAAGACAAAATAAAACGAAACTGCTTGTTATTATTCTCATTTTTCCAACCTTTAATGTGTAAATAAAAACAAATATATTCAACAATTCTCTTCTTTCCTAATATTTTTTAGGGAACAATTGAATATTTTTCTTCGGCAACAAAACAACCCCAAATCTTCACTATTAGATTGACCACTATTTCATTTCTTCATATTCCTTATAAAATCGATCGTAAGACTTGGTGATGCCATTCCGGGAAGAGTTGTCCAGTCTTTGTACTTTGTTTTTATTCCGCTTTCTTTGGCCGGATCTGCCGCCGCTGTTTTCATATCCTTGAAATATTGGAGTAATGAACGGGCTATTTCGGTTCCACCGAGGATGCCATGCCCGGGAACAATTGTTTTGATTTCCCATTTGGACAGGATAGTTTCCAGGATTTTCATCCATTTGTCAACGTCTGCACCATTCGCAGTTTTCAAAACAGGATTGACATTATTGAACACGAGATCACCCACAATCAGCATTTTTCTGCTTCTCAGATAAATAACCATATCGTTGTAAGTATGTGCCTGCCCGAGATTTACAATTTCGACTGTTTCGTTTCCGAGATATAAAGTCAGACTATCTTTGATGAAATCCGTCGGCATGTTTTCTTCGGCAATTTCGCGTTTCAGGTATTCTTTATCATAATTCCCAATATAAATTTTTGAACCCTTATAATAATGATTCCCTTTGACGTGGTCGCCATGAGAATGAGTATTAATTACAATAATAGGCTTTTTACCGGCTTTTTCCTTAGCCATCTTATAAAGCTCTTCGGCACTTCCCATCATCTTTGTATCAATAACAACCACGGCACTATCTGCAACAAGCAGACAACTGTTCCCTCCTCCACCTCGGTAAATAGTTAAATTGACATCAATGTTATCAATTTCAGTATTGAAAAAGAAACTGTAAGCCGGAAGAAAATAAATAACCAATCCGGCAACAATCAGCAAAAAGATACTTCCACCCCAGATTAGAAATTTCTTTATTTTCATGACTGAACTTCCTTTTTCAAAATGGATTCAATTTTTTGAATTTTGGATTTCATCCGTGATTCACCGGTTTTGCGGTAATCAACTTTAATTGAGCTGGAAATACGGTTGCTTTGCGGTTCAAGCTTTTTGAAGCACGCTGTAACAACTGCCATAACTTCGTCCCATTGTCCTTCCAGTATCGTACCCATAGGAGTTAGTTTATAAGTTATTCCGCTTTCGTCAATCAGGTTAATGATTTGAGAAACGTATTGGCTGACGCTTTCGCCCTTATCTGTTGGGAACATTGCAAATTCAAGAAGTACCATAATTTTCTTTCTTTAAATTAATATTAAGAATGATTTTCTAATGTTTTTTTAGATAATTTAATAATTTTCCAGTTCTTGAGATTCAAAATATTTAACACTTTCAAGTGTTTCGGCAATTTCGAGCATGGCTCTTGCTACCTGCTCGGCTTGTATTCCTCTGTATTTTCGGAGAGAACCCTGCAGGAAAATATTCATTATAGGGGATAGTGCTTTAAATAAAGTCTCACCAAAACGGAACTCTTCTCTTTTTCCAAGAAGCAAAGAAGGTCTGATTATCCCGATTTTATAAACTCCGGATTGAATAACAGATGCTTCCATTTCTCCTTTGGTTTTCAAATAGAATTTATTTGAATTCTTGTTTGCACCAATCGAAGAAACGACGAGGAATTTATCAATATAATTCTTCTTTGCTATATAGGCAAGCTTCACGGGAATAACATAATCAACATTTCTGAAAGCAATCTGAGAGCCGACTTTTCCAATTGTTGTACCCAAACAGCAAAACATTACATCACCGGTCATTAATGCAGAAAACTCTTCAAGACGATTGAAATTTACCACATACTGGATAACCTTGCTATTACTAATTTCTATATGTTTACGAGAAAATAGTTTGATAGAGGTATAATTATTGTCATGAATCAGCTCTTCGAGCAAATGCGAGCCAACCAAACCGGAAGCTCCAAAAAGTAAAGCAGTTTTCCCCTTCAATTTAAGTCCTCTCGAAATATAATTAAATCATAAAATAATATTATTCAAAATGAAACACGAAATAAAATAAAAATTATGATTTCTGAGAAATTTAGCAGTATGCTTAAAAATTCTTAAAAATAATATGATTTTTATAAATAATTATTAATTAGTGAGTTATAGAAATTTTGTACAAAATATTTAGGCACAACTAACTTTATTTTCAAAAAAACGTGAGACGTTTTTGCGTTTCATGTGTCATGTAGTTATTAAAATGACAAAAATATATTTTTATTTTAAATATAGGGGATTTTGATATGAAATCATTCAAATTTTTATTGGCAGTATTGATTATTTCATGCTTCTCATTTATTGCACTTCAATCACAGGCTACTCTCCGAATCCTACAGCCTCGCGGAGGTAGTGGAAGCCAGCCCGGTTCAATTGATGAATTAGTTATCAGAGCCATTCCGCAAGGAGCTTATATCGAATACAGAGCCTACATCAGATTCTCGGCACGTGGTTCATCTTACAAAAGCGATACTGATTCACTTGAAATTGAATTCAAGTTCAAACTACCCCCAAATTCTTTCATTAATGACTCTTGGCTTTGGTTCGACAGCACAATCGTCAAGGCACAAATATGCGACAGATGGACTGCAGGTTTGATTTATGAAACTACAGTGGGCAGATGGACCAAAAGAGACCCTTCCATATTAAATAAAAACACTCAAACTGATTATGAATTAAAAGTTTTCCCTGTTTCGGGAACAAACTCCCGGAGAATAAAAATGAATATGTATATTCCATCAGTTTGGGAAGCTAAGACAATCTCTTCATTTTGCCCTTTGAATTTCCTAAAAGCATCTGCTCAGTTAGCAAAAAGAATTAGATTTATAACATATCCTAATGGCGATTTCCATAATCCAAGATTTAACAACAACAAAAAAGTAGTTTTCAATGAAGTTATTGATTTGGAGTTTGGTAGAGTTTGGGCGGCAGACATTGATTCAAGTGATATTTCAAATCTCGATTCACTAACTTTTGATGCAACTTTTCATAATGGAATATTCTATAGTCAGATTTGTGATGCTCAATATACATACTATCAGCTTGCAATGAACGCACCCGATTATTTGGATTTGACCGTTCCAAAAAAAATAACATATCTTGTGGAATGGGATCAGGCGAATTCTGATTTCACCAAACAGGAAATTTGTAATGCAATTAAATCCTCAATCAATAATTATTTGAAACCTTATGATAAGCTGAACATTTTTCTCTCGGATACAACAGTCAGAATGTTAAGCTGGGACTGGGTTAATGCCGATTCTCTCGGTAAGATTCAAATAGACAGATTTCTTCTTCCTGACTCAATACACAGCTATAGCAATATGAGGGCTCTATTTGAGTGGGGTATCAATTGGATAAATTCAAAAAAAGATACAACGATTATTTATTTACTTGCAAATACTGACGATGTTGGGGCAAGAGATACAACCAACTCACTAATTACCTGGATACAGGGCAATTTAAAATACTACAACCCGATTTATATCGGCTCATTTACCTATAAAAATTACAATTCATATCCGGTTGGTGCATTGAATTATACCGGCAATGATTATTTTTATACTAATATCTGCCGAAGAACAGCAGGAATTTTCCAGAAATCGCACGATAACAATAATAATCTGACAACTTTAATGAACAATGCTTTCAAAGAATTTATGGGTTCTTTGGACCAGTTCGAGTTTCAAACAACCGCAATAGGTGGTTTCACACATTCAAAATTCTTCAGCAACTATAAAGATAGATCCCTGATAGATTTCAATAAACCGGTAATTGAAATAGGTAAAGTTTATGGTACTACTCCTGTTGAGCTAACAGCTTCAGGGTTTTACAGAAGTCAGCCATTCAGTAAGTCAACACTTATTGATTCCACAAAAGCTTCGCCTTATAACTATTGGACAAATCTAATCTGGATTTCCAGAAATATTATTAATCTTGAGACAACAAAAGTACAAAATCCCGTTACGATTCATCAGATACTCCATGAAAGTATTGATAACAGGATTCTGTCTCTATACACGGCTTTTCTTGCTCTGGAGCCTGTTCCTGCAGATTCAATCAACAAACTTGATTTGGATATTCCTGTGGAATTGATGGCTTTCAATGCTGACTATCTGAATAATAGAATAGTACTCAGCTGGGCAACTGCAAGCGAGAGAAATTCCGACCGCTTTGAAATTGAAAGAGCAGATGTTCTGCCAAGTGATATTACAGAATACAGAAAGATTTCCGAACTAAAAGCTAACGGTATTTCCGATAAAATTGTTCACTACGGACCGGTTGCAGACTACGAAGTTCAGCCCGGAAAATCATATTATTACAGATTGAAAATGATTGACCTTGATGGCACATACAAATATAGCCAGGAAATCCTTGTTGAGACACGGGAATCTGAGGAAATGTATGTCAGCGAGGCTTTCCCGAATCCGGCAGGTGCAAAAACAGTGCTTGAATATTCCGGAATTTCATCAAATATGGAAATCAGTTTATTTGATTCTTATGGGCGGCAGTCTTCAGCAAAAATCACTAATATCGGCGGCAGAATAACACTTGATGTTTCCGGTTTGGAAAACGGCATCTATCTTGCCGTCATCAAATCCGGTGAAAAATCAATCACCAGAAAAATTAATGTCGTAAAGTAAAATTTTTGGATACTCCCGAACGTTTTACTGCCATTCAAAAGGGCGAACTAATCGGTTTGCTCTTTTTGTTTAATATGCAGTTTTTTTAGAATGAGCTATTAAAACTTTTAATTGCGAAAACACTTTTTATGTTTTTATAAATTGAAATTCAATCTAATAATTTTGAAATCGTCTTAAATTATTTAATACAAAGGGAAATTTTATGAAAAGTATCATTTTTGCATTATTTCTGTTTTTTGCCATTAATTTAGCAAATGCACAAAGTGACGATATCTCCAAAAAACGGACTATTTCCGTTTGCGGTGATGCCGAAGTGAAGGTCGAACCTGATATAATAGTGTTTGATGTTGGCGTTGAGACATGGAACAAGAATCTTAGGACTGCCAAAACCGAAAATGATAAAAGGGTTAGAGAAATCCTCTCGATTGCAAAAAGATATAGCATCCCCGATAAATACTTAAAAACGGAATGCTTTACAATAAACCCTAATTATAAAAACGATAATGGGGAAAAAATCAAAGGGTACCATGTAAATAATTACGTACAAATCGAATTAAGGGATATTTCAAAATTGGATTCTATTATCATAGAGCTTATTGATGCCGGGCTGACAAGCATTTCACCTTTCAATTTCAAATCTTCCGAATTCAGAAAACACAAGGATGAAGCAAGGAAACTTGCAATACGTGCGGCTAAAGAAAAAGCATCCAATATGGCTGGCGAACTGGGAATGAAGCTTGGTAAACCCATAACCATTTCAGAAGCAAAGTCTTCAGGTAATCCTTGGTTTGGCAGGGCTTTCACAGCAAATTCGATATATGAAGACAAAGATAGAAATGAAGCTAACGAAGATATTACCAAAAAAGGACAAATCACTATGAATGCCTCAGTAGAGATTACATTCGAAATTGAATAAATCACAACATTCTATTCCAACAGTTCAAAAAATTGAATAACCCTGAAATATTTGTCTTTCGGTGTGTTAGATTCGGGTTTTGTTTGTGTTATGAAAATTAATAATTATAAGGTATTCAATCGGAATAATTAAAAAAATCAAATAAGACTCCAAAGAGTGAGATTGATAAGGCAGAGAAATTGAGAAAATATTATTTATCAAATTAATGAGACAATTATGGATTCAGTGAAAACAAATTATGAATCATACAGGGATGAGTTGCTTTCAAATCCTGAAATTAAAGCCAAGTATGATGTTGAAAGAGAAAAGAAAAAGTTTGAAATGATGATTGAAACACTCCGCGATCAGGTTATCAGGGAAAGTAGCCGCAAGACTATTCTGTCCCAAATAACAAAGATTTATAAGGAAGTTTCAAAAATTGCTTTTTGATGACTGCTTGGTCAAGTCAAGCTAATAATCAAATTGCCGAATGAGAATCATTTCATTATGCAATTATTTTGAAACTCTTTACTCCTTCTCTTACCTCTATCTATTTATTCTTATTTCCTTATGTAGAAACCTATACCAAAAGAACTCCTAACCATATAAAAATATATTTTTTCTTATATTTGCAGAATGAAAAACGAACAAATCTTCGGACTTGAAAAAAATGTCTTTTATGCAGGATTGACAAGTTTCTTTACAGATATATCCACCAAAATGATATACAGTGTAATGCCGCTATTCCTGCTATCTATCGGTGCATCCAAAACATCCATTTCTTTAATTGAAGGAGTTGCAGAAAGTACAGCATCAATATTGAAAGTTGTGTCGGGTTACTGGAGCGACAGAATTGGCAAAAATAAACCGTTTATGATTATCGGATATGGGATAACAGCACTTATAACCCCTTTGTATTCTTTTGTAAGGTTGCCTGTTCATGTGCTGTTTCTGCGTTTTTTCGAGCGAATAGGAAAAGGAATGAGAGCCGCCCCGCGAGACAGCCTCATTAGCGGTTCATTGAAAAAAAATGAAGCTGGAAGATATTTCGGATTTCATAAAGCTATGGACAACAGCGGTTCGATTGCCGGACCTTTGGCGGCATTTCTGCTTTTATATTTTTTCCCTGTAAATTATACCAATATTTTTCTGATTGCTACAATTCCTGCAATTATTGGTGTTTCTACAATTGTTGTTTTCATAAAGGAAACTAAGGCTGATAATAGCGGAAAGGTAAAATTTATTTCGCTGAAACAATTACCAAAAAAATTCTATTTCTTTCTTTTTATAATTTTTGTGTTCACTCTTGGCAATTCGTCCGATGCTCTGCTACTCGTAAAAACATCCGAAACTGGCATAAATAAATCGTTTATTCCTTTTTTGTACATGATTTTTAATACGGTATCGGTATTAATTGCCATCCCGATCGGAAAATTATCGGATAAAATCGGACGTGAAAAATTGATTATTTTTGGTTTTTTAGTATATGCGATTGTCTATTATTTATTCGGAAGATTCAATAACATTAGTGTTTTCATTTTCTTGTTTATTTTATACGGATTATACAGTGCATTGGTTGATACAGGCCAAAAAGCAATGATTTCGGATTTGGTTAGTAAGGATTACAAAGGGACAGGCTTTGGGATTTATCATTCAGTGCTTGGGATTACTTTATTGCCTGCGAGTTTGATTGCGGGAATATTGTACGATAAAGTAAATTCAAATGCCCCTTTTTATTTCGGCTCAGCAATGGCATTTTTAGCAACAGTATTGATGATAATTTTTACAATTTTTAATAAGAAACCGATTGAGGAATGATTAATTTCAATAGTTTTCAATGTAACTTAGCTTGGTGCTAATATCTTTGTTACGGAAAATTTTTCATGCCTCAAAGTTTATATTTTTTCATTATCTTTACAAACTACGGATTTAGATTCATAATTTATTTCAAAGCTATGAAAAACAAGAAAATAAATTTGGCAAGCCTAAAAAAGAGCCTACAACTTTTTTTTCTTTCCTTTAATGTCTTCTCTTCTACCCTTTTTGCTCAAACCGGACACTGGGAAAAATTAAATCCTCCTGTTTCACCGTCAGTAAGACAGGAATTTGGAATGGCTTCAATTGGTTATAGAAAAGCGTTATTATTTGGCGGATATGGACATTTCGCCAATGGCTTCCGAGGATATTTGGGTGATACTTGGCTTTTTGATTATGAAACAAAAACATGGTCAGAATTAGAATCAAAAGTATCACCAAAGAATAGAAGTGACCATCAGATGTGTCAGTTATCTGAGAACTTTGTTCTTTTATTTGGTGGTTCAAATTCAGAATGGGAGTATTTTGATGATACTTGGATATTCGATTTAACAGATACCTCTTGGACTAAATTAACGCTCAATAATTTTCCAAGTGCAAGATCCAACTTCGGTATGTCTCGAATTTCAGAAAACAAAGCTTTGCTATTTGGTGGACGTGATTATAATATTGATACACAATACGATACATGGATATTTGATTTTGATGAAAAGAGTTGGAATGTTGTTCCGACTGAAGGTGATGACTGGACAAATTCAGTAAGACCATATTTTAGAACAGGCCCTATGATCACTCAGATTGAAGATAAAAAAGTAATCCTATTTGGTGGTTGGTATGCTGGAAAATTTTTCAATGATACATGGCATTTCGATTTAGATTCAATGAAATGGAAAAAAATATTAGCTTTTGGTATGAGTGATAGTCTGAAGGGGGGTGGAATTTGTAATATTTCCAACTCGAAAATATTAGTTTTTGGCGGTTCGAATGCTTTTTTAAGAGATAATTCATGGATGTTCAATTTTACTAATTTAACATGGAGTTTATTTGATCTTAATACGAAACCGCCCGCTAGAATGTCTACCGGACTTGCAAAGCTTGAAGATGGTAAAGCGTTATTATTCGGTGGATTTACAAATGAAGCTCCTGTTGGGGATACTTGGCTTTTTACTACCGATATCAATGGGGTTGAAGAGGGTAAAAATATTTCAAATACTTTTCAAATTTCTCCAAATCCGGCAGGAGATTTTATCGAAATCTCCGTAGGGGCACAGTGCACTGTGCCCAATATCCGCATTTATAATGTTTTTGGTGAAACGGTTTCCACCTCCGTCTGCTCCGCAGACACCTCCGCCAGCGGAGGACAAAGAATTGATGTTTCGGGTTTGCCGTCGGGAGTGTATTTTGTGAGAATGGGGGGGAAAGTTTGGAAGTTTTTGAAGATGTGATGATTTTACTCTTATTTCATAGCAATAAATATTAATTTTTTTCGTTTAATTCCTATGAGACCGTACTTTGAAATCAAGAACCTCACCCCGACCCTCTCCATTCTTGGAGAGGGCGGTAAGAATTGCATCTTTTGAGCAAAATGATGAAGAAGATGCAATGGCTCAAAATTCGTTATTTGGAATAATTTCAATAGGTTAGATGAAAGAAATATTACATTTTTTAAATTGATTTTTTTTGAAGATGCAATGCAATTTGGAAAGAATAAATCTTAATCATGTTAATCCTAAAATCGAGTGAATCAAGGTTCAGAATTCTTTGCCGAATATTCACCAAAAATTGCATCTTTGCATCTTTTTGCATTCAAAGATGCAATGGCTCAAAATTTGTTATTTGAAATAATATTAATAGTTTAGATGATATTTCATTGTATTTTTTCCAAAAAAAAAAAAAAGATACAATTTGGGGAAATGAGGAAAATCCGATTACGCATAGAGATTGTAATAGAACGAACAGTATCTGTGGTTTTATATTTAACCTCTACGAGGTTAAGAAGTCATTTTTGGGTTCGATGTGTTACAAATATTCATTCCCTCTGGGAATTAGAAGAATGAAATACAACCAGAATTTGCATCTTTGCATCATTTTGCAATCAATGATGCGATGGCATGGAAAATCGTTATTTGAAATAATATCAATAGGTTAGATGAATTTTGCATTGCATCTTTTACATTATATTTTTTAAGGATGCAATGCAATTTGGGGAAGTTGAAGAAATGATTTACTAATACTTACTCCACTATCAGCAGAAAAGCTTTGATGAAGTCATCAAGGTCGCCGTCCATGACGGCTTGTATGTCGGTACGTTTTATTTCGGTGCGGTGGTCGTTCACCATTGTGTAGGGCTGGAAAACGTAGGAACGAATCTGACTGCCCCATTCAATTTTCATTTTCTTCCCTTCAACCACTGCTCTTTGAGCATCTTCTTCCTCAATACGTTTCTGGTAGAGGCGGGATTTGAGCATTTTCATCGCCCTTTCCCTGTTCTGAAACTGGGAACGTTCCTGCTGGCAGGAAACGACGATTCCTGAAGGTATATGCCGCAATCGGACGGCAGTTTCGACTTTATTAACGTTCTGTCCGCCTTTTCCTCCTGCACGGAAGGTATCCATTTCAACATCAACGGGATTAATCTCGATTTCAACATCGTCATCCACTTCGGCATAGACGTAAACGGAAGCAAATGAGGTATGCCTTCGTGCATTGGAATCGAAAGGAGATATTCGTACGAGACGGTGAACGCCCGATTCGGCTTTTAGATAGCCATAAGCGAATTTTCCTTCAATTTCTATGGTTGCGGATTTAATCCCTGCACCGTCTCCTTCGAGTTCGTCCACAAGGTAAACTTTGAAGTTATGGCGTTCGCCCCATCGGGAATACATTCGAAGAAGCATTTCAGCCCAATCCTGAGCTTCTGTGCCGCCTGCACCGCTGTGGATGGTCAGAAAGGCAGTACGTTTGTCGTCTTTTCCCGAAAGGAGATTTTTGATTTCAAGTTCGTAAACGGATTTCTCGGCAGAAGCAATTTCTGCTTCAATTTCCTGAGTAAAGCTTTCGTCATTTTCTTCGTCGGCAAGCTGAATTAGGGTTTCTGCATTCTCTACGGCTTTGTGGGTAGCTTGCCAGTTTTCAATCCACTCTTTTAGTTCCGAAGTTCTCTGCATTGTTTTTTGGGCAACTGCAGAGTCGTCCCAAAAACCATTCTGCTCGGAGGCGGTTTGGAGTTCTTTTATTTCAATTAATTTTGCATCAATGTCAAAGGAACCTCCGGAGTTGCTCGGAGCGTTCAGAAAGATTACTTACACGGTCTTTTTGGGGTTCAAACATTTATTATCTTTGGTTATTTAGTCTAACTGTTCGGCTATTTCGTCAGGAATTTCGAAATTACCGTAAATATACTGTACGTCGTCCATATCTTCGATAGTATCAATGAATTTCAATACTCTTTTGGCATCGGAGACGTTATCAATTAAAACTGTATTTTTGGGGATATATTCAAACTTGCTTTCAGTAAGCTCAAATTTCTTTTCTTCAAAATATTTACTGCAATTGACAAGGTTTTCGAATGAAGTGATAATTCTTGTATCTTCTTCGTCGTATTCCATATCTTCGGCATTTGATTCGAGAACATGCTCAAGTAAATCGTCCTCAGTTTTGCCTGATGTTTTAATCGTGATAACTCCCTTGCGGTCGAAGTTCCAAGCCACACTGCCGGGTTCACCAAGGTTTCCGCCCGATTTCTGGAATTGCGTTCTGACTTCGGGAAAAGTTCTGTTTCGGTTGTCGGTAATTGTTTCGACGATAACTGAAACACCCAGAGGAGCAAAACCTTCATATACGATTTCTTCGTAGTTTGCACCTTCGAGCTCGCCCGTGCCTTTTTGGATAGCTCTTTTAATATTTTCGGCAGGCATGTTTTCGGCTTTACCGTTTTGGACAGCAAGTCTCAAACGCGGATTCATGTCCACATCACCACCACCTTCGCGGGCGGCTATTGTTATTTCTCTTGTTATACGAGTAAAGACCTTGCCTCTTTTGGCATCTTTTGCGGCTTTTTTATGCTTGATATTTGCCCATTTACTATGTCCCGACATGAATGTTCCTATTTAATAAATACAAAGTTATTTCAAAAAAGTCATTGACGAATATGCAAATTAAGAAAAAAACGAGAATTTTTTCCCATGAAATTTTCCTCTGAGTGAATAATCCTTTGTTCAATCGGGAAATTTTCTTTAATTTATAAGTTTATATTTTGTCCGTTACGAAAGCTAAGGGTTAGGAATTTGATAAAAATAGGAATAGAAGGCACATCAATCTTCAAGCAGAGCGGTATAGATATTTACACACGCAGTCTGCTCGAAGGTTTCACTTTACTTGAAGATGATTTTGAAATCAGCATTTTAGTGCCTTTTCGAAAAAAAGAGAAATTCCGTAGGAGCTTCAGTCATGTTAAAAATCTGGAGTTTATCGAAGCATTTCCGAATTCGCTTATACTTGGCTATAAGTTCAAATCTTTAATTGAAAAGCTGAATCATCTTTATTATGTAAAGAAAGAATCAAAAAAGATTGATTTATATCACTGGACAAATCCATGCTATTATTACGATAATTTGGAAAACAGTGTCGTTACAATCCACGATATTTTCCCTTTTTATAAAGACGAATGGGCTTTCAAAGCACTTGCCGAAACAAAGGATATTTTTGCCGAAAGATTTTTGCTGGCATTCATGCATTGCAAAATGATTTTTGTTCCGTCCGAAACAGTTAAAAATGAAATCCTTGCGAGTTTCCCTTGTGTCTTATCAGAGAAAATTCATGTAACCTACGAAGCCGCTTCTCCTGATTTTAGGTTATTGGAACGAGATGAAAATGTTTTCGAAAAATATGGTATTGCATCAGGTATTCCTTATTATTTATACGTAAGCAGAATAGACCCCAGAAAGAATATTGAAAGAATTTTTCAGGCATTTTCTGAAATGAAAGAAACAGCCGATGGAAAAATCAATCTGGTAGTTGTTGGCGGAGGAATGCCGCCCGAAATTGAATATATTCAAAATCTCGCTAAAAAATTCGGCATATCGGGTAAGGTCATTCATACAAAGAACGTATCGAATTACGAGCTTGCACAATTATATAATTCAGCCTTGGCACTTGTATTCCCTTCTTTTGCCGAAGGGTTCGGTTTGCCTGTTGTAGAAGCAATGACCTGCGGATGCCCCGTAATAGCTTCCGATTTATCCTGCATGCCCGAAATTGCTGGAGGAGCCGCTTTGCTTGTTGACCCTTACGATTACAATTCTATCAAAAATGCAATGTCCCAAATTCTTGAAGATAAGGAATTCAGAAATGAATTAATCGAAAAAGGACTTGAAAGGGCAAAGTTCTTCTCATGGGAAAAATGTGCCTCCGAAACCCTAATAGGCTATAAAAAGGCACTTGGGAAGTAGGATTCAGTCAAAAGTCGAATTTTCTAATATTTGATTTCCATTTTCAATATTCTCCATTCACAATTTATGGCTTGTCTTTCACACAACGAACTGAATACCCAACTGCTTTATCAACAAAACTTCCAATCACCCGGACAGTATTAAAACCAAGATACCTGCCAGTTACAGAATTTTTTGTAGTATCTTCAGAAGATGTCCACAACCAACATTGAGAACCATAACCATCAAAAATACCTTTATAGGCTCGGCAACCGCAGGGAAGTGCTGTAAATCCGCTCTCATTTGTTGCTCCGGTGTTTGGACTTTTCCAATGCGTCGTATCAGCTTCTTTCAATAATCCACAAGCAAATTCCCAAGTTCCCAAATAATTTTGTAATTCAGTCCATTCCGAATCTGATGGAACATGCCAGCCCTTCGGAGACAAAATATTAGAATCATTTACTGCATACCAATTATATAATTTGCCTTTTGTAGAATCATTATTATAAAAACACTGGGCACTTGTTTTTAAATACATCCAAGTACTGTTATTAGGTACGAATGGAATCGCAACTCCGTTTCTAAAATTGTTAACATCCAGATTTTTTAACATCCATACCTGAGACCCGATTGTGAGGGGTTGCCATTGGTCAATGTAAAAGATAAGGCTGTCAATACTGCTTATTTTGTAAGGTTTGGGATACGAAAAGATGTAAACATTTAAAGAATCATTTTCAAATTTGATGCTTCCGATGATTTCAGTGGGATAATATGCGATGAGAGAATCTGAGTAATGAATTCTCATCACGTAATTATTCTTTTTGTCAATAACTCCTAAACTGTCAATTTCGCTGAGATTATATTGCTTTGTGGTACCGTCAATAAAATAGAATTTGACCAGAGGTTCTGCCGAATAAAGAGAAGCGGAGCAAAGAATGATTGCCGATAAGATTGCTGATACTAAAATTTTGTAATTCATAAATTCAATTCTTTTAGTTTTAATGTTTCTTTTATCAATGCAAATATATAAACTTTTCACCAAATATATTGATGAAGTATGAAATATTGTTAGACCTCAAAAATTCCTGTAAGTTTTCTTATCCCCTAATCAAAATTAGCACTAACAAAGATTGATTTCAGAAAACCATGAAAATATTATCGCAATGATAAAAATATTTCTTTGTGGTTAATTACAAATTTCGTAATTTTGCGTTTGTGAAATCACAATGTAAAATAAATGAACATAATGGCGATTTCAAAATTGAACTTTGGATTAGTATTGATATTTTTGATTTTTTCGATAGGATAGAAAAATGATTGAAATGGAATCTGTTGAATCGTTAGAAAGTGTTTTGGTACACTACCCCGATGCTAAAAGAGATTATTTAATCCCAATTCTGCAGGAAATTCAGGACCTGCAAGGCTACATCTCGCGTGAAGCCGTGCAGGTTGTTGGCGACCACCTAAAACTCCCATCAAGTAAGATTTACGGAGTTGCTACTTTTTACAATCAGTTCCGCTTCAACAAACCCGGAAGATTTCATATTCAGGTTTGCCGCGGTACTGCCTGCCATGTTAAAGGTTCTTCGAACCTTTTAGACTCAATTTGCAGAGAAGTGAAAATTAAACCCGGACAGACTTCCGCCGATGGTATGTTTTCCATTGAAGTTGTTGCCTGTCTTGGAGCATGCGGTTTGGCTCCTGTGCTTGCCGTTAACGGTGAGTTCTATGCTAATGTTACGAATGACGAAGTAAGAAAAATCATCAAAAATCTTAGAAGAGAGGCAAAAGAAGATGTTACAGGTAAATGAATTAACTTGCTGTAAGGAATGCTGGCACAGTTCCGAAAAACCATGCCACGACTTCATTGATTGTCTGAATAAAGGTCCTCAGTGCCATGAAAACAAGAATTGCAAAGATGAAGTTCAGGATAAATTTTCGGTTTACCGCTACGACAAGGTTTCCAAACCGACAATATTTATTGGTGCCGGTACTTGCGGACTTGGAGCCGGAGCCGGAAAAACTATCAAAGCAATTAAAAATTATCTCAGAGAAAACAAAATTGATGCTGAACTGATTAAGGTAGGCTGTATCGGGCTTTGTTCATTTGAACCTATTGTTGACATTCAGTTGCCCGGGAAAACCAGACTTTCTTTCAAACGAATAACCGAAAGCAAAGTCAACAACTTATTATCAGCATTTTTTGATGATGAAATTACGGTTGAAAGTGTTTTGGGACAGCACAGGAATTATAGTCTTGAACCATACAAAGATGTTCCGTTCACCGACGAGATACCATTCTTTAAACATCAAACAAGATGGGTTCTTGCCAACTGCGGCATTATCAACCCTGTAAATATAACTGAATATATAGCCCGCGGCGGTTTCGATGCACTGTCGAAAACCTTGAAATCGCACACAGGCGAAGAAATTTGTAATTTAATAGAAAAAAGCGGATTAAGAGGTCGCGGGGGCGGAGGTTTTCCGACAGGTAAAAAATGGAAAATGGCTCAGTCTCAGGACAGAAAAGAAAAATATCTGATTTGCAATGCTGACGAAGGCGACCCGGGTGCATTTATGGACAGAGCGGTTATTGAAGGGGACCCTTTCAGACTTCTGGAAGGAATTACCATAGCATCTTATGCTATTGGTGCGACGAAAGCATATATCTACATCAGGGCTGAATACCCGCTTGCAATCAGTCATTTAAAAGAATCTATAAATCAGGCAAAAGCTCTCGGTTTAGTCGGGAATAATATTCTCGACAGCGGTTTCAACCTTGAAATTGTTATTAAAAAAGGAGCCGGTGCTTTTGTTTGCGGAGAAGAGACTGCTTTGATTAATAGTATTGAAGGCAAAAGAGGAATGCCCAAACCTCGTCCACCTTATCCCGCCGTAAGCGGTTTGTTCGGCAAACCGACAATCATTAATAATGTTGAAACTCTTTCTAACGTACCGGGAATTGTAAAAAACGGTGACGGATGGTTCAGAGGTGTGGGAACTGAAAGCAGTAAAGGAACAAAAGTTTTTGCTCTTTCCGGTCATATCAAATTTACCGGTTTAGTTGAAGTTGCAATGGGAACCTCCCTGAAAGATATTGTATATAAAATCGGCGGCGGTATTCCCGACGGCAAGAAATTCAAGGCTGTCCAGATTGGCGGACCTTCGGGCGGATGTATTCCTGAACAAAAACTGAATATAGTTATTGATTATGAATCCTTGAAGACTGTCGGTGCAATGATGGGTTCAGGCGGGCTGGTTGTTATGAACGAAGACACCTGCATGATTGACATTGCAAAATTCTTTATGGATTTCATTCAAAAAGAAAGTTGCGGTAAATGTATTCCATGCCGTGAAGGCACAAGAAGAATGCTCGAAATCCTGAATCGAATAACAAGAGCAGAAAGAAACGGTACTCCATCATTGAAACTGGAACGATTTCAGAGTATTCTGCATCTTCAAAGCCTTGCCGAAGTAATTCAAAATGCTTCACTCTGCGGCTTGGGCAAATCTGCTCCAAATCCGGTGCTTAGCACTCTGACATGGTTTCGTGAAGAATATGAAACTCACGTTTACGAGAAAAAGTGTACGGCAAAAGTCTGCAAAGAATTACTGGTTTATAAAATCAAAGAGGAAAAATGTACAGGTTGCACAGTTTGTGCTAAAAAATGTCCGACTGATGCAATTCTTGGTGTACTGAAAAATGTGCATCATATTGTACCCGATAAATGTATCTCCTGCGGTTCATGTATGGATGTATGTAGGTTTGAAGCTATTGAAGTTGCATAATTATAATTTGAGGTTAACATGGTTAATATAGAAGTAAATAATAGAAAAGTCGAAGCAAGAACAGGCGAATATATTTTGTCGGTTTTAAAAAGAATCGGAATTAACGTTCCTACTTTATGCCACATCGAAGGCCTTCCTCCGTCGGGTGCATGCAGAATGTGCGTTGTGGAAATCGAAGGAATTCCCGGATTGGTTCCAAGCTGTGCCTATCCTGTTGCAGAAGGAATGATAATCAAAACCCACTCGCCTAAAGTTGTTCAGGCAAGAAAGATAATTGTCGAACTCCTTCAGGCAAACCATCCTGATGATTGTCTTTACTGCTCAAGAAATTCCAATTGTGAACTCCAAAAACTTTCCAAACAGCTCGGCATTTCTGAACGACAGTTTGCAGGCGACAAAAATGAGCATTTTATTGATAATTCAAGTCCTTCAATAGTTCGCGACCCTGCAAAATGTATCCTCTGCGGAAGATGTATCAGAATATGCGAAGAAAATCAGGGAGTTTCAGCGATTGATTTCATTCACAGAGGCAGTAAAACAGTTATCGGAACAGCATTCAACGAAGGTATGAATATCTCAAGCTGTGTAAACTGCGGGCAGTGCATTACTCATTGTCCTACGGGAGCATTGAGGGAGCAAAGATATATAGAAGAAGTACTTGCCGCGATAGACGACCCAAAGAAGACAGTTGTGGTTCAGGTTGCACCGGCAGTATCGGTAACAATCGGTGAAGAATTCGGGATGAAACCCGGAGCCGATATTTCAGGAATTATGACATCTGCTCTTTTAACTCTTGGATTTGACAGAGTTTTTGAAACTTCATTTTCAGCCGATTTAACGATTATGGAAGAAGCTTCAGAATTAGTCAGAAGAATTCAAAACGGTGAGACACTGCCAATGATTACGAGTTGTTCTCCGGGTTGGATAAAATATGCTGAGCAGTTCTACCCCGAATTTCTCGGAAATTTATCTTCATGCAAGAGTCCTCAACAAATGCTGGGTGCTGTTATTAAAAGCTACTGGGCAGAACAGCATGGAATCGAACCTGAAAACATCTATAGTGTTTCGATTATGCCATGTACTGCCAAAAAATTTGAAGCAGGACGACCCGAAATGTCCAGAAATGGTATTGCTGATGTTGATGCTGTGCTGACAACAAGAGAATTTGCAAAATTGATTGAACTGAGAGGAATTGACCTTAACACTCTGACTCCTGAATTTGCTGACACTCCTTTTGGAGAAAGAAGTACTGCAGGAAAGCTGTTTGGAGTTTCAGGCGGAGTTATGGAAGCCGCACTGAGAACATCCCACTTTTTACTGACGGGCAAAGAAATTGACCAAAGCGTTATTAACGAAATCCGCGGGCTTGATGGAATTAAGGAAATCAAACTAAAAATCGGCAAACTAACATTGGGTTTTGCGGTTGTAAACGGTTTGAGCAATGCCAAAAAGCTATTGGAACAAATAAAAAACGGAAGAAATGATATTCATTTTATTGAAGTTATGACTTGTCCTTCGGGTTGTATCGGTGGCGGCGGTCAGCCGCATAATGTTGACATGGATGCAATTAAGGCAAGGATGAAGACTTTGTATAATATTGACAAAAATGAGGCACTCAGAGTTGCCCATAAGAACAAATCGTTGCAAAAATTATATGATGATTTCCTTGGTTCCCCACTAAGCGAAAAAAGTCATCATTATTTGCATACGCACTATACCCCAAGAGAGGTACTTTTATAGACAGTAATTCGTTGTTTGTAGTATTCTTAATTAGGAATATATGATTACGAGAAGGTTTTGGGCAAGAATTTTAAGAACTCCCTACAGGCAACGAATTACGTTATTCTACAAGCAATTAATAATATTATTTAATAAATAAATATATTTTATTAATCTAAACTAACATTATCTATATAACTGAAAAAGAATATTTTGTTATTTTGTGAAGAAAATTTCGTA
Organism: uncultured Hyphomicrobiales bacterium; assembly: GCA_964606895.1. Taxonomy (GTDB): domain Bacteria; phylum Bacteroidota; class Ignavibacteria; order Kapaibacteriales; family UBA2268; genus CAZSHX01. Next base: position 17,354 of record CAZSHX010000040.1, on the reverse strand, counting down.
ATTTTGTTATTAATTGTGTGACACAAATCACATAATAGTATTTTTCACATGGTTGCCAAATTTTTCTTTTACAGTCAGCTAAAATGTGAATTAGATACTGAAAAATAATTTGTTATAATGATTTTAGTGGTTGTTTAGTGCGGTCAAAAGGTAATGAATCGGTCGTAACGACCGTGAGGGAAAGATGCAGGAGCTGTTATACATGTGTTAGAGAGTGCCCTGCAAAAGCTATACGTATTCTTGGCGGTCAGGCAGAAATCATGGCAGACAGATGCATAGCCTGCGGCAACTGCGTTAAGGTTTGCAGACAAAACGCAAAACAAGTTATCAGCTCTACAAATGAAGTTTTCTCGCTTTTATCAACAGATTCGAATGTTGCGGCAATTTTAGCTCCCAGTTTCGCGGCTGAATTCCCTGATATATATTTCATGCGTCTTGTAGGAATGATTCGTGCACTCGGCTTCAGCCTTGTCAACGAAGTGGCATTTGGTGCCGACATTGTTGCAAAAAAGACCAAAGAGCTTCTCGATAACCCCAACGGTAAGCACTATATAACAACTACTTGTCCTGCAGTTTTCGGTTACGTCAAAAGATACCATCCAAATCTTATTACTTACCTTGCCCCAATTGTTTCACCTATGGTTGCGACTTCAAGAGTTTTGAAAAACATTCATGGAAAAGATTTGAAAGTTGTTTTCATCGGTCCGTGCCCTGCAAAAAAAGGCGAAGCGGCAACTGAAGAAATATGGGATGACATTGACGAAGTAATAACCTTTGCAGAACTTCGCGAAATGTTCGAAGATAAATTTATCACTCCCGATTCTGTTATAGCATCCGATTTCGACACGCCGCACGGATACACGGGAGCATTATTCCCCGTAAGTAAAGGAATGCTTCAAGCCGCAGGTATTGATGAAGACCTGGTGGAAGGCGATGTGGTTTCGGCTGAGGGGAAAATCAATTTTATTGAAGCTATCAAAGAATTTGAATCGGACGATCTCCATGCAAAACTTGTTGATGTGATGTGCTGTAACGGTTGCATCATGGGAGCAGGCATGACCACATTTTCACCGCTTTTCCAGAGAAGAGCAAGAGTGAGCAGATACGTGAGGCAGTTTGTTATGCAAAGAGATGTCAAAAAATGGGAACAGGATATAAATGACTATGAGAATCTTGATTATTCAAGAACCTTTGCTATTGCTGACCAAAGATTGCCTATCCCAAAAGAAGACGAAATCAGGAAAATCCTCCTGGAGATGGGGAAATGTGAACCCAAGGATGAACTTAATTGCGGCGCATGCGGTTATGATACTTGCAGAGAGCATTCAATCGCAATTCTTCAGGGTTTTGCCGAGGATAAAATGTGCCTGCCGTATTCAATCAGTCAGCTGAGTTTGAAAATAAATGAACTTGATGACTCGAATGATAAGCTTGCCAGGACAAAGGAAGCACTGATGCAGTCAGAAAAACTTGCTAGTATGGGACAGCTTGCCGCAGGGATTGCTCACGAACTTAACAATCCGCTCGGTGTTGTGCTTATGTACACACATATTATACTTGAGGAATTGGAAAGTGAAAACAAAAATGTTGAGGATTTGAAAGTTATTGTTCAGGAAGCTGACCGTTGCAAGAAAATTGTTTCGGGACTTCTGAATTTTGCCCGTAAGAATAAAGTAATAATTTCGAAAACAAATATTACCGAACTTATCAATCAATGCCTTAAACTCATCCAGATTCCTGAAAATATTAAATTAGATATTGATCATCAGAATAATAAAATTGAAGCTGATATTGACAGAGACCAGATAATCCAGGTAATTAACAATTTGATTACGAATGCCATTACAGCTATGCCAAAAGGCGGAAATCTGGTTATCAGCACAAAACTCGATAGTCATAATGTTCAGATTTTAGTAGCTGACAGCGGTGTCGGTATTTCTGAGAAGAATAAAAAGAAAATTTTTGAACCTTTTTTTACTACCAAACAAATAGGGCAGGGCACCGGATTGGGTCTTGCCGTGATTTACGGTATTATTAAGATGCACAAAGGTAATATTGTTTTTGAATCAAACGACGACCTCGCACAAGGAGAAACAGGAACTACCTTCACCGTAACTTTGCCTTTGGTAAACGAAAACAGTTCGAATGGAAAATAATGATTTTATGTATAAATGCATTTTGTATTTTTTTTAGGGTTAGTAGATATGTATAAAGAACCGGTTTGTAATTGTCAAACAGAAGTAACTGAAGAAGAACTGTTAATAGTTCTTGATGATGTACTTGAAGAGTATCGCGACAAACCCGGAGCATTGATTCCGGTACTGCAGATTACGCAGAAAATGTTCGGCTATCTCCCGAAAGACGCACTCAAAAAGATTAGTCTTAAACTTGGGAAGCCTTACAGCGAAGTTGCAGGTGTTGTGAGTTTTTATTCGTTTTTTACAACTGTACCGAGAGGTAAATATATTGTTAGAGTTTGCCTTGGTACTGCTTGCTACGTTCGCGGAGGAAAAGAAGTTCTTACTTCGTTGAAGAAAGAACTTAAAATTGATGTCGGTCAAACAACTGAAGACCGTATTTTTTCGATTGATGTCGGCAGATGCTTCGGTGCCTGCGGACTGGCTCCGGTGCTTATGGTTAATGATGATGTTCATCAAAGAGTCAAACCGGAAAAAATTCATGAAATACTTTCTGAATACAAGAATAAAGAATTAGAATCTTACAGGGAGGTCAAATAATGGACACTACTAAAATTTGTAATATGGAAGATTTGGCGAAAATCAAAGATGAAGTAACCAAAAAGAATGATAGATTGGGAACAGACCTTCGCGAGAAAATTCTTATCTGCGTTGGCGGCGGATGTATTGCCTCCGGTTCGCTTAAAGTTAAAGATTCTCTTCTTAATTCAATCAAAGCTAACGGTTTGGACACATCGGTTGATGTTGTTGACACCGGTTGTCTTGGTCCCTGTGTCAGAGGTCCCGTAGTTGTTATGGGTAAAGATCAGGTTTTCTACCAGAATGTTTTGCCCGAAGATGCAGATGAAATCATCGAAAAGCACGTTCTCGGCGGAGTTGTTGTTGACCGTCTTACATGGCAGGATGAAACTTTCGAAACTCCGGTTCCCCTTATGAGAGAACTGAATTTCTTCAAAAAACAGACTAAAATTGTTCTCAGAAATTCCGGCAGAATTGACCCGATGAGTATCAATGAATATATCGGATGCGACGGATACAAAGCCTTAGGCAAAGTTCTTACCACCATGACTCCCGAAGATGTGCTCAACGAAATGAGAAAATCCGGTATCAGAGGTCGCGGCGGTGCAGGTTTCCCAACGTTTATGAAATGGTCATTCGCCAGAAAAAGCGTAAGTGAACAAAAATATATTTTATGTAATGCCGACGAAGGCGATCCGGGTGCATTCATGGACAGAAGTGTTCTCGAAGGCGACCCGCACAGCGTTATCGAAGGTATGGTAATCGGTGCTTATGCAATCGGTGCCAATCAGGGTTATGTCTATGTCCGTGCAGAGTATCCTCTTGCAGTCGAAAGACTTCAGTGGGCAATGGACAATGCAAAATCAGCCGGTTTACTCGGCGATAACATTTTCGGAACTGATTTCAGCTTCAATCTTGAAATCAGAATGGGTTCCGGGGCTTTTGTATGCGGCGAAGAAACAGCTTTGATTCATTCAATCGAAGGCAAAAGGGGAGAGCCCAGACCAAGACCTCCGTTCCCAGCAGTCAGCGGACTTTGGGGCAAACCTACCGTACTTAATAATGTTGAAACTTTTGCAAATGTTCCGGCTATTTTGCTCAACGGCGGCGACTGGTTTGCCGGCTACGGAACAGAAAAAAGCAAAGGAACAAAAGTATTTGCTCTTGCCGGTGCTATCACTAACTCCGGTCTTGTTGAAGTACCTGTCGGCACTTCACTCGGCGAAATGATTTATGATATTGGCGGAGGCGTACCGGGCAATAAAAAATTCAAAGCCGCACAAATCGGCGGTCCTTCGGGCGGATGTATTCCCAAAGAGCATCTGAACGTGGCTCTGGATTATGAATCATTGAATGATTTGGGTGCAATCATGGGTTCCGGCGGCTTGGTCGTTATGGACGAAGATACCTGTATGGTTGACGTTGCCCGCTTCTTCCTTGAATTTGTTCAGGAAGAATCTTGTGGAAAATGCGTTCCCTGCCGCGTAGGTACAAAAAGAATGCTTGAAATATTGGAAAGAATCTGCAGTGGCGACGGTGTGATGTCCGATATTGATAAGTTGATTGACCTCGGTAATCAGATTCGCGATACATCGCTTTGCGGTTTGGGACAGTCGGCTCCGAATCCGGTGCTTTCGACAATTCGCTATTTCAGACATGAATACGAAGCCCACATTAAAGAAAAACGTTGCGAAGCCGGTGTTTGTACCGGATTGGTTCGTTCTCCCTGCCAGAGTGCTTGTCCGGCTCACGTTGATGTCCCCGGATTTGTTGCACTTCTCGGCGAAAGAAGGTATGCCGAAGCTTTGCGTCTGCACAGAGAAAGAAACCCGTTTGCCGCAGTTTGTGCAAGAGTTTGTTTCCACGTTTGCGAAGACAAATGCAGAAGAAAATCTTTGGACGAATCTGTTTCAATCAGAGCATTGAAGAGATTTATGGTTGACCAGGAAATCACCATTCAGTTGCCTGAAGTTAAAGAAAATGCTGTTAATGCCAAGAAAAAAATTGCTATCGTAGGTGCCGGTCCTTCCGGTTTGGCTTGCGGCTATTTCCTTGCCCGTTTGGGTTACAAACCCACCATTTTCGAATCAGAACCCCGTCCGGGCGGAATGCTTGTTCAAACAATTCCATCATACAGACTTCCGAGGGAAACTCTTGCCCGCGAAATCCGCATGATTGAGAATCTTGGTGTTGATATCATTACCGACCAGAAATTAGGTAGAGATTTCACTCTGAAAGAATTACAGGATCAGGGTTATGAATCAGTATTTCTTGGTATCGGTGCTTCAAAAGGCGGCGGAGTTAAACTCCCCGGTGCTGAAGCCAGAGGCGTTATGACATCAATCAACTTCCTGAGAGCATATAATCTCAGAGGTTCGGTTCCTGTTGCCAAGAAAATCGTAATCGTCGGCGGCGGAAATGCCGCGGTTGATGCCGCAAGAACTTGTGTCCGTCTTGGTGCCGACAAAGTTACTATCGTTTATCGCAGAACTTTGGACGACATGCCTGCATATTTCGAAGAAATTGATGAAGCTTTGCAGGAAGGTATTGATTTGATGCCATTGACTAATCCTCAGGAAATCATTGTCAGCCCCGAAGGTCGTATCGAAGGCGTTAGATGCAACAAAATGAAACTTGGTCCATTCGACAGCTCCGGAAGAAGAAGAGCCATCGAAGATAAAGATACATTCATAGTGGAAGCCAATCAGGTTATTCTTGCTATTGGTCAGGAAGTTGCCGACGTTGAAAAATCCAATGATGTTGATATGCAGGTTGACCGCGACGGTTTGATTATCGTTGACCCAATCAGCGGACAAACAAACGTGGAATGGATTTTCGGAGGCGGTGACGCATCCACCACGGCATTAGGCAGAACAGTTGTTGAGGCAGTTGCTTCCGGCGAAAGAGCCGCAGTGGCAATTGATGAATACCTCACAGGTGAAAACCATGCGTTCTGGCGTGAAGAAAGAAAAGTGGATACACTTTTCGACCCCAATGCCGACCCGGTTTCCTATCCGCGTGCAAGAATGAATCTTCTTTCAATCGAAAGAAGGATTAACAACTTCGCAGAAGTTGAACAGCCTTGGTCTGAGGCTGAAGCAGTCAGGCAGGCAAAAAGATGTCTTCGTTGCGATTACGGTAAATGATAATTTCTTAAGGAGTAAATTAAAATGATTTCAATAAAAGTAAATAACTTAGATTTACAGGTTCCGGAAGGAACATCGGTTTTAAAAGCCGCACAGCAAGCAGGCATCTATATCCCTACTCTTTGCTATCTTGAAAACAAAGAAGCTAAGGGAGCCTGCAGAGTTTGTCTCGTTGAAGTGAAAGGTGCCAGGTCTTTGGTTGCTTCGTGTGCCACCCCCTCAACTGAAGGGATGGAGATTTTCACAAATACAAAAAGAGTCAGAGATGCACGCAAAACCATCGTCGAGCTTTTGCTCAGCGAGCACTTCGGCGACTGCACCACTTGTGTCCGCAATGAAGATTGCGAATTGCAGGCTGTTGCAAGAGAAACTCTTGTTAATGTTGTCGAATTCAAAGGCGAAACTGCAAAGCAGATGACGGATGAGTCAACTCCTGCTTTGTTTCGCGACAATGCAAAATGTATTAAATGCCGCCGTTGCGTAACTGTTTGCAACGAAGTTCAAAGAGTCGGCGCTCTCTATCCGCAGGGCAGAGGTTTCGATTCGGTTATCGGACCTGCATTTATGATGAATCTTGATGGTGTTGCCTGCGTGCAGTGCGGGCAGTGTGCCGCAATCTGTCCCGTTGGTGCAATCACCGAAAGAAGCTATATTGACGAAGTTTGGAAAGCTATTGACGACCCCAAAAAGCATGTGGTGGTGGAAACTGCTCCGGCAATCCGTGCCGCTTTGGGCGAATGTTTCAGCTACGAACCCGGAACACTTGTTACCGGCAAAATGGTTACATCGCTTCGCCATTTGGGATTCGACGGCGTTTTTGATACAAACTTTGCCGCCGACCTTACAATTATGGAAGAAGGTACAGAGTTGCTTGTCCGTTTGAAAAAACTTCTGGTGGACGGCGACACTTCGATTGCGTTGCCTCAGTTCACAAGCTGTTCTCCGGGCTGGATTAATTTCATGGAATATTATTATCCCGAAATGCTGGCAAACCTTTCATCCTGCAAATCCCCCCAGCAGATGTTCGGTGCCATCGCAAAAACCTATTATGCCAACAAAATGGGTATTGCCAAGGAAGATATTATCGTGGTTTCGGTTATGCCATGCACAGCGAAGAAATTCGAAGCACAAAGACCTGAAATGAATTCGAGCGGTGTGCAGGATGTGGATTTTGTTCTGACCACCCGCGAACTTTCCAGAATGATTAAGCAGGCGGGTATCGAATTCAAGAATCTGCCCGACAGCAAAATGGATTCGCCTCTCGGGGTTTCTTCGGGTGCCGCGGACATTTTTGCCAACACAGGCGGAGTTATGGAAGCCGCAATCAGAACTGCCTACGAAATAGTGACAGGCAGAGAACTTCCTGCCGAGAATCTGCACCTACAGCCGCTTATGGGACTTGAAGGCGTTAAAACCGCATCGCTTAAAATTGAAGGTACGGTTCCTGCATGGTCATTCCTTGAGGGTGTTGATTTGAAGGTTGGAGTGGCTCACGGACTTGAAAATGCTACTCATATTATTGAGCAGATTAAAGCTGGCGAAACATTCCACTTTGTAGAAATTATGACCTGCCCGGGCGGATGTATCGGCGGCGGCGGTCAGCCAAGATTCACTGACGATACTGTCAGGCTTAAAAGAATTGAAGCTATCTACAAGGAAGATGAAGGAAAAGAACTTAGAAAATCTCACGCAAATCCCAACATCATCAAGCTCTACGAAGAGTTTCTCGGTGCCCCTTTGAGTGAAATTTCCCATCATCTTTTGCATACGCACTATCACGAAAAGTCAATAGTATAAACCCGAATCACATTTAGGGGTGATAAACCCAAAAGCCCTCTGAGTCAGAAGATTCAGAGGGCTTTTGGGTTTGGAGAAAGTGGAAACAGAAGAATTCAACCAACCGACTGCCATAGTTTAGCTTAGCCTAACATTTTTAATTTTCAAATGCTTGCAAATATATTTGCATTTAATTTATTTAATTTGTAGATTGTAGTTGTTGCTGTTTGTAATTTTAGTACACACATTTTTTTAGGAGAAAATAAGAAGAAATTTTTTTGAGTTTATAAATATGTAAGCGTTGTCTTACTTTCGTTCTTGCTATGAAATTCGACCAAATTTTAAGAATTCCGAACGTATGTAAAGGCACGCCCCAGCTGGGGCGTTTTCCTTTTCTGCACGGAATACGGGTTTCTTGGTCGATACCTATAGCAAGGGCATTTAAGTGGAAATGCCCTTTTTTAATTTATAGATGGGCTGAAATAATTTTTACACAAACTTTAGGATGTACAATGGATCAATCAAAAGCTGTTTCAGACAAAGTTAACATGTGGTTAATGGCAAATCAGGATAAGCTACCTTCAGAAAAAGTTGGTATGCTTAAATCAACACTCGATAAGGTTGACGAATCGAAATTAGATGCCTTAATGATGATAGAATTAAAAAGTCCAATGACAATTTTTTTATTAGCATGGTTTGTTGGGTGGCTTTCATTAGACCGCTTTTTATTAGGCAGTGTAGGTGTGGGTATAGCGAGATTATTAACAGCACATGGGTTAGGCGTTTGGTGGTTGGTAGATTTGATTACATCAATGAAGCGAACAAGAGAATTTAATTATAATAAAATAAAAAATCTTTTAGGAATGTTTTAATGAATAAAAATTTAAAAAATTTCGTCACATTAATCGCTTTATTTCTTCTTATCGGTATATTTTATGGGTGCGAACCAGCAGGGAAAAAAGCCGCAAAAGAAGGTATGGAATGTCTTGAGTCTGCCGTTGATAATGCAACTTCAATAACTTCTGCACAACAAGCAATGAAGGATTGTCAAGAAAAATTAAAAGCTAAATATCAGGATAAAATAAATAATGATCCGGCCTTTGCTAAAGATTTTTTAGAAACAGGTAATGCAAATAAAGATTTTGAAAAAAAGCTAGAAGATAAATTACAATCTAAATTCGGTCCCAAATAATTATTAAATAGGAGAAAATATTTATGAGAAAAGCATTAAATATGCTGAAACTAGCACTGATCGCCATAATATTAATAAATTCTTATGGTTGTGGGAATAAAAATAGCAGTACAGGAAAAGTCAAACCTGAGAAAATTGAAATATCGGGGGATCTGGCAAAATATTTACAGGTTGTTGACAACGAATATGAAGTCACTGATAATTGGGGTGGCAATCTTTCGATAAAAGTTAAAGCTATCAAGCAATTATCAGAATATGACTTGAAAGGTAAAGACTTCGAATTGTCAGCCTCATTGCTTGGCGACAACGGAGTACCTATTTCTGGTATCGGTGAATTTGCAATGGAATATAGTTCAAAGGACAAATTGTTTAGTTTGCTAAAAAATGGGACAGGTGAAGAAATTATTCAGCTCAAATCGTCACTTGGTGATTATAAAGCTGCAGAACATGCAGACAAAATTAAAAAATTTGTTGTTTCAAGTACAATGAAAGAAAAGGCTAAAGAAACTGAAAGTGCTTCTGCTCCGCCTACTGGAGGTTCAGACAATGGATCTGTTTCCACGGATAATTCTTCATCTTCTGACTGCGACCAATTCATTAGAGATTACGAGGCTTTTGCCGATAGTTATATTAGAATTATGAAAAAATATAAACAGGATCCATCTGATATGTCTATTCTAAATGAATATAACGAAATTATTCAAAAAGCTTCTGATATGCAAACCAAAGCTTCTAATTGTACCGACACAAAGTATACTTCAAAATTAATGAGTATTGCTAATAGGTTGGCTACTGCATTGCAGTAAAAAATAATTCTAATTACTTCAAATCGTCCATGAAGATATAAAGCCTTGTAAATATTTAAATTTACAAGGCTTTTGATATTACCCAATAAATTTTCCTCTCCTTCAGGAGTTCCCATCCTTCCGTCTTCAACTTGCAGTATTAATATTCAATCAATCTAAGAGATCAGGGAGCAACTTCTAACCGAAACTGTAAAACTGTCTGAACCGGGATTTGTGGGATTTTAGGGATTAATGGGATAAGAAATTCAGAGTATAGTTCGCGATAAATATTAGAAAACAAGAAGTTTCATCCCCATAATCCCATAAATCCCGAAAATCCCAGTTCAAAAAATCAAATGAAGAAATACGTTATTATTTGATAATTTCATGTAGGGAACAGGCATGCCTGTTCCCTACGGATAAAAATGAACAAATTGAAATGAAGATGAATATAAATAAAAGCCCTTCTACTCCTAAGGACTTTTTGAATAAAATATTTGACATTTAAAACAATAAAACTTATCAAAAATCATCTCTTGGCGTTAAGGATTCACTTTAATTAGCCTGTGCAGTCGAATCAAAATGTGATTTTTTCATTACAACAGATAAAGGGATTATTAAAAAAGCTAATATTATTGGAAATATTAAAATATTTAACCCTATAAATTTTATTCAATTCATTGAGGATAAAAATGAGGACTGATAATACAATTAAGCAAGAGGGTTTTAATGCTCTTGCTGAAAAATTGGATATTGTTGAAGTTGAAAGATTTTTTATGCTAATAAATAAAGAAAAATTTGACTATACCCAATGGCGTAAAAATCTGTTTGAAAACATTAGTGTCGAAGATTTATCAACCCGGGCTATGGATTATATTAATCATTCATAAAGATTTGCGAAATATTTTTGGGGATTCCAAGTAGGGAACAGGCATGCCTGTTCCCTACTTGCTGTATTAATATTCTATCAATCTAAGAGGACAGGGAGCAACTTCTAACCTAAAATTATTATTTCTTACCTCATTTCCACAGCTATAAATAATTATTATTTTCGTTTATTTCATGTGTCACGTTCATTGAAATATAGGAACCTCACCCCATCCCTCTCCGAGGGAGAGGGCGTAAGAATTGCATCTTTGCATCATTTTGCACTCAAAGATGCAATTGGAAAATATCCATTATTTGAAGAAATATCAATGTGTTAGGTAAAATGTAATTGCATTTTCTGCATAATAATTTTTTGAGGATGCAATGCAAATTTGGGGAAATTAAATGGAATTACGCATTGTTTGGTAAGCAAACCTTAGTAGCTCGCGGTAAACCCTTTGAACCAAACCTTATTACATTATTTGACAGGATTTAATAAGGTAAGAGGTGCGAGGCGTTGGGGTTTCTCGGGCTACTAAGGTCAAGGATTTGGGAAAAATAAGGTTTTTAGGAAATTAAACCTCTTAATCCCTTAAATCCCAGAAATCCCAGTTCAAGACTTCTGCCGAATATTCACCAATTTGCATCTTTGCATCTTTTTACATTCAAAGATGCAATCGGTTAAAAATCGTTATATGAAATAATATCAATAGGTTAGATGAAAATTGCATTGCATGTTTACTGGAAAAAAATAATTGATACTATTATGAAACAAAAAAAAGATGGACTCCATCTGCGAGGTGGAGTCCATCTAAAAATTTATCGTAAGTCTTTTAGATCAGATTGTTTCACAAATTAAGTCAATATCCTCATCATTCAGATAAGGATGGAAAGGAAGGCTGAAAATCCTTTCGGACATGGCTTCAGAAACAGGGAAATCTCCTTTATTGTATCCGAGATATTGATACGCTGTTTGCAAATGCAATGGAATCGGATAGTAAATAGCAGTTGGAATTCCCTTGGCTTTCAGTTTATCCTGAATTGCAGTTCTCATTTCGTTATTTTCAGCAAGAACAGAATACTGTGCCCAAGCCGAAATGTAACCGTCAGGTGTAAACGGAACGACAACTTTGTCTTTAAGTTTTGAATTGTATTTTGCCGCAACGATATTTCTGCTTTTGATTTCATCTGCAAAAATTGTAAGTTTTGCAAGCAGAACTGCCGCCTGCATCGAATCAATTCTGCCGTTGATGCCGATTCGCACATTTGTGTATCTGTCAGTACCCTGTCCGTGTACACGAATCGAAATCAGCTTTTCATAAAGCTCGCTGTCGTCTGTGAAAATTGCACCGCCGTCACCATAGCAGCCGAGTGGTTTTGCAGGGAAGAAGGAAGTTGCAGAAGCCTGACCGAATTTTCCTGATTTTACTCCGTTGATTGAACCGCCAAAACCCTGTGCGGCATCTTCAAGTACCAAAAGATTGTACTTTTCGGCTATTTTCAAGATTTTGTCATAATCAGCAGGCAAACCGAACAAATCAACAGGAATGATTGCTTTCAGTTTTAGATTTGTGTGGTTTTTAATTTGTAAAATTTTCTCTTCGAGCAATTCAGGTGAAATATTGTAAGTTTTAGCATCAATGTCAACGAAAACGGGGGTTGCACCCGTAAGGCTAATCACTTCTGCTGTGGCAATAAAAGTAAAAGGAGTTGTGAAAACTGCATCTCCGGGTCCGATATTCCAAGCCATTAACGGCATAAGAAGTGCATCAGTTCCTGAGGAACAGCCGACACAATATTTTCTGCCTGTAAAGTCGGCTAATTCTTTTTCAAGTTTTGTTATTTCGGGTCCCATGATGTACGCACCATGGTCAAGAACGGCATGAATATTTGCGTCAATTTGTTCTTTTAAAATCGAGTATTGTTTTTTCAGATCAATAAATTGCATAAATCTCTCCTTAATAATTATCTTCCGATACCTTTGTAATATATTCCGTTTTGTATTATTTTTTCTTTGTCCAGACAGTTCTTTCCGTCAATAACGATTTTCACGTCTGATTTATTCAATTTTTCTGCTGTTATTGCTTTGAACTCCGAATGGTCGGTTGCAATAACGATAGCATAAGATTTTTCCAGTAGCTCCTCGAATCCTGAAACATTGTTGGAATCAGTAAAATATGGGTCGTAAATCAATAAATCAGCTGAATATTTTTCAAGCGAACTCTTGATTTTCAGTGCAGGGCTTTCCCGTAAGTCACCAATATTTGCTTTGTAGGTGAGTCCGAGAAGACCGACTTTTGTATTTTTCAGAGGTTTTTCGAATTTGTTTAATGCTTCAATCAGCAAGTCAACAGTATATTCGGGCATTGAATTGTTAATCTCCCTCGCCAATTTGAGATATTTGTGGTCGAAACCGCTTTGTTTTGCCCGCTCTATTAAATAATAGGGGTCAACAGGAATGCAATGTCCACCGACTCCGCAACCCGGGTAGTGCGGCATAAACGCAAATGGTTTGTTCGAGGCTCCTTTGATAACCGTTATAAGGTCTATACCAAGAACGTCAAAGGATTTAGCAAGCTCATTCACATAAGCGATATTGATATCCCTGAATGTATTTTCAATAATTTTTGTAGCTTCGGCAGTTTTCAAATCCGGCATTTCATTTATTTCGCCTGAAATGAAGCTTCTATAGAAATCGGCTATTCTTTTTGTTGATTTTGGATTTGTTGAGCCGATATTTCTTGGAATGTTATATACATTCCATTTTGTATCGCCTGGATTAATTCTTTCGGGGCAGTGGGCAATGTCGAAATCAATTCCGGTTTTCAAGCCTGAACCTGATTCGAGAATCGGCTGAACAACTTCTTCGCAGACACCCGGATTAACCGTTGATTCGATTACAACAATCTGTCCTTTTTCCAAATATTTTGAAATTTTCCTTGCGGCTTCCTCGACAGGACCTAAGTCCGGAGTATAATCATTCAGAACCGGAGTAGGAACGCAGACAATATAGATATCAGAATTGGCAAGAACTGTATCATCGTTTGAAACTGCAAACTTGGCGATAGTTAAATCTTTAGCACATTGAATGTCATCAATTGGGCAGATGCCTTGTTTGATTTTGCTGATTTGTGACTCACTGATATCGTAGCCGACAATTTCGTTTTTTGTTTTGAGTACCAATGCCGCGGCAAGCGGTAATCCCACATAACCCAAACCAATAACAGATATTTTCATGATAAATAATACTCCAAAATATACACAAATGCAAAATTCCAAAAAACAAAACTATAACTTTTTTTCCATTAATTTATTATTAGAATATAAAGTTAGTAGATTTCTTGGGTAAATTTGGATTTTTTTTATTAAATTAAAGTTTATTCTTAATGAATTTTTGATATAATGAATAATAATTTCAATTTTGATATTGTATGAATTGGCACTCAAAACCATACGACGAAGTTTTAAAGCATTGGGATGTTCAACCTGACAAAGGTTTAACGGACAAACAGGTCAAAGAGAACAGAGAAAAATTCGGAACAAATGACATTACTTCGAAGAACGCTAAACCTGATTGGAAGCTTTTACTCGAACAGTTCAACAATCCGATTATTTTCATTCTGATTATTGCTGCTGTCCTGAATTCGATTATTTCTGATTTCAAAGATACAATTTTTATTGTTTTTGTTATTATTTTGAATACTACTATTGGTTTTCTTCAGGAAAGAAAAGCTTCCAACGAACTTAAAATGCTTAAGCAGCTTGCCGCTCCCAATGCCCGTGTTATTCGAAATGGCATACAAATAACGATTCCAACATCTGAAGTAGTTTGCGGGGATATTTTTGTTCTGGAAAGCGGAATGAAAGCACCTGCAGACGGCAGACTGATTGAGGTCAATAATCTTCTGATTGATGAATCTATGCTCACCGGAGAATCATTTTCCATCCATAAATCGGTTAAACCTACTTTCCCACATAACGCTCCACTGGGTGACACAATCAATATGGTCTATTCAGGAACAATTGTTCAAAAGGGAAGAGCAATTGGAGTAGTATGTGAAGTTGGAAATGCAACAGAGTTTGGGAAAATATCAGAAAAAATATCAGAAGCCGAAGATACAGTATCTCCTTTACTGCATCAAATTGAAAAATTCAGCAAGGCTTTGAGCATTACAATTATGTCCATTGTGGTGGCTATATTCATTGTCGGATTTTTACGCGGAAATGATTTAGTCACTATGTTCATGACTTCGGTCGGGTTAGCAGTTTCTGCCATTCCCGAAGGATTACCTGTTGCTGTTACCATAACTCTTTCCATAGGTGTTTCCCAAATGGCACGACATAAAGCAATTGTCAAAAAGCTTGCCGCCGTCGAAACCTTGGGAAGTACAAATGTAATTTGTACTGACAAAACAGGAACCCTTACCAAAAATCAGATGACAGCTACAAAGCTTTTCTGCGGTGGAGAAGAATATATCGTTTCCGGTACCGGCTACAGCAAAGAAGGTAAAGTTGTTTATAAAGAATCGGGCGAACCGGTCAATTATAATTTCAAAAAAGCTCTTGAACTTGCTTCTTATGTTGGTGAATTTTGCACAGAAAGTTCATTGGCTGAAGACGGAAAAAGCTGGAAAATCACCGGCGACCCTACCGAAGGTGCTTTGATGATTGCCACAAAGAAGCTCGCACTCAACATCAAAGATGCTAAAGTTATAGTGGATATACCCTTTGAATCTGAAAACCAACTGATGGCGGTCAGAGCAAATCTTGACGGCAAATGTAATGTTTTTGCCAAAGGTGCTCCCGAAAAGATACTAAACAGATGTACAAATATGATTGACCCAGATGGTAATATAATCCCATTGGAATCAGAACTAATCTCAAAAGAAATTGCCCTGCTAACGAATGATGGCTTAAGAGTATTGGCATTAGCTTATCAGGGACACTGCCCTCAGCATGCATTAACCATAAATACACTTTCTGACCTTACTTTTATTGGTTTTGCGGGGATTGAAGACTCAGTAAGAGATGAAGCAAAATTGGCTGTCAAAGACTGCAATAATGCAGGAGTAAAAGTTGTTATGATTACGGGTGACCATATTAAAACTGCTCAGGCAGTTGCCAAAGCTGTTGGTATAGGTTGGGACAAACCCTTACCTTCTGCTGTAACAGGTCAGGAAATTGACGAGATGTCCGACGAAGAGCTCATGAAAAGAGTACCCGAATTGGACGTATATGCAAGAGTGGCACCACATCATAAATTCAGGATTGTTAAAAGTCTTCAGGCTCACAATAATGTTGTTTCGATGACAGGCGACGGAGTGAATGACGCTCCTGCACTAAAGCAGGCAGATATTGGCGTGGCTATGGGAAGCGGAACCGATGTGGCAAGAGAAGCCGCCCACATGGTGCTTATGGATGACAATTTCGCTACCATTGTTCAGGCAGTCAGAAGAGGAAGAATAATACTTCATAATTTGCAACACATATTATTATATATTCTTTCCACAAGTTTTGGCGGGTTATTGACGATTGCTGTTTCGGTAGCAATCGGGCTACCACTCCCTTTGCTTCCTGCACAACTCTTATGGGTGAATTTGGTTACGGACGGTACATCCACTTTCCCTCTTGCTTATGAAAAAGAGCATGGCGATGTTATGGCATTTCCACCAAGAAAACGAAACAGACCTCTTATTTCGGGTGGAATGATTTTCAGAATAGGCATAGCAGGTGTGGTTATGGCGGCAGGTACACTCATCATGTTTGTCTTTTCCGCTCCAAGCATTTTCCACATGACACCGGATGAAGCAGTACATGCAAGAACAATGGCATTCTGTGTTTTAGCATTTTTCCAGATTTGGAATGTTCAAAACTCTCGTTCGCTTGAAAGATCCATAATCTTTAATCTTCCCTTTTTTAAAGAACACAAACTCGACCGAATAAAACCTACAAAAAACATACCACTGCTCGCAGTTATGGTGCTTGCTGTTGGTTTGCAGATAGCCGCCGTCGAACTTCCTTTTATGAACTTTTTTATGAAAACTCAGCCTCTAAGTTTTGAGCAATGGGGTTTGGTATTACTGGTTACTTTTTCAATCATCGTTATTGTTGAGTTGCTGAAGTATATTCAAGCTCATCGAAATGAGACAAAAAGAATAAAAGGAACAATTGAGATGTTCCAAATTTAATTTTTATTATAATATTAGGAGTTTAAAATGAAAGCATTTAAGATAATACTTCTTATTATCGGTGGTCTAATAGGATTGGCTCTGATTGTAGCGGCGTTTTTACCGTCAAGGTATGTTGTAACACGTTATTTACAGATTAAAAGACCCCCTGAAATGGTTTTTGAGCAAGTATCCAAATTCAGCAACTGGGAAAGCTGGAGTCCCTGGAGAGCTATGGACAAAGAAGCCAAATACACACTAAGCGGTGTTGACGGCGAAGTTGGGTCCAAAATGGAATGGGATGGGAAAAAATCCGGAACCGGCTATATGGTAATGAAAAAAATTGATAAATTCACGGGAAAGGTCTGCTCTTGCTGCTGTTTTGGACGTCGATTGGTTTTGCTCTTTTGCAGTTTCCGCGACTTGAAGAGCGATTTTTATGAATATATTCATGTAGATCTTCGAATCTATCGCTCGGCGAAGCGCCCCCACTCCTGAATTAATGAGAAATACTCCCACCCACATGAGAAGTGGCAAAATAAATTTTGCGCTTTCTTGGTTCACCGCTTTGTCGATAAAAGCGTCAATTACCCTTCCAAAAAAGGTGGGTTCAATGATCCAGGCAACATTTTCAATTACAACGAGGCCAAGTGCAAATAGAATTGATGCATAATGAACTCGAAATAACTGTGCGAGAGGAGTGG
>CAZSHX010000039.1:0-42821 GCA_964606895.1 uncultured Hyphomicrobiales bacterium | reverse complement strand
CTGTGGTTGTACAAATAAATTCACTATCTCCGGGCATGAAGTGCATTTCTTGTATTCCTCCGGCAGAATCAACGAAATTCCACCCAAATTTGAACTGTCCTGCAAAAAGGTCGGCATCAAAGCCCAAAAAGAGCAGAAGCGATAAGCTCAAAACCCAAAATTTTTTCATAATCCGATTCCAATAAATATATTTAAAGTTTTCATCGAAAGTTTTGTAACTTACGAAATAATAATTCAAATGCAAACAAGAAAAAACAATTCTTCAAGTATATAAAGTTGAATTTATTAGATATATCTTCTATATCAGACAAGCAGGGATGCTTGTCCTACTTTCTTCAGGTAGGTCAATCATCTTATTTCTTAAATCCTCTTAATCCTAAAATCCGTTAAATCCGCGATTCAGAAATCAACAGACATTTCGGCTTAGATGTGGTGCCATTTTGAATTATCAGCACTTGAAAAAGATTTTCTTCTCTTCATCGCTTCCAACACCTAAACGACTAATCAACTTAACGCCTAAACGCCTTATTCGTACCTGAGAGCATCTATCGGGTCGAGTTTTGCGGCTTTCCAAGCGGGGTAAGCTCCTGATGCCAGACCAAGGATTGTACAAAGCACAATTGCTCCGATGATCCAGTTAATCGGAATGGTAACACTCATTTGGGCAAGACTGCCTAAAGCCCATCCACCCGAAACTCCAAGAATGATTCCGATAAAACCGCCAATCTGACATAATGTAATTGTTTCGACCATGAATTGCATCAAAATCCATGTTCGCTTTGCTCCGATTGCTTTTCTTATTCCGATTTCGCGGGTTCTTTCTTTTACAGAAACAAGCATGATATTCATGATTCCGACTCCTGCGGCAATAAGAGCAATTGCACCCGAGAAAAATCCGAAATAAGTAAGAAAGCTTACAAATCCGCCGAATTGTTCGGTAACTGTTTCATTTGTATTCACTTCAAAATCATTTTCAATCCAAGGCTTCAGATTGCGGATTACTCTAAGATTGCCGATCGCTTCGTCAACCGTAGCCGACCGCAAATCTTTTGACGGAGCTTTGATTGTTATAGTTAACGATTCATCCCATTCAGAAGCAAAATATTTCAGAAAAGGAGTTATTGGAATATAAATACTGTTGTCCTGACTCTTTCCCATCACTGCACCTTTTATTTCGAGAGTGCCGATAATATCGTAGCTTTGGTTTTTAATTGTAATTTTTCTGCCGATTGGATTCATATTCGGGAAAATCTTGACGGTAACGTCATTTCCGATGATAGCCACGTTTCTGCTTTGATTAATATCCTCTTCGAGAAAAGGTCGTCCTTCTTTAACAACAATGTTCATATTAGAGAAATATATGTCGTCCGAACCAATTAGAGTTACATCGGGATTTGTGGAAAGATTCCCTGATTTTATTGTATTTCCCTGGCTGTAACTGACTCCGCTAATTTGAGAAGTATAAGTCATCATTCGTTTAAGGTCTTTCACCTGCGAGTAGGTTAACGGCTTTCTTTTCATGTATTTATGCCAATTACTTCCGGTTACCACACTCGGCATCTTCTGAATCCAGAAAGTATTTTCTCCGATTTCTGCAAGCTGTTTGTCAACAGTTCCCGTAAGCGACGTAACAAGAGTTCCCGCACCGATAATGGCAAAAACACCAATAGAAATACTGAGCAAAGTTAGAAAAGTTCTAAGTTTGTTCACTCTGATTGAGTCGAATGCTAATATGATACTTTCGCTGAAATTCATTTTTTTCTTTTTTATTAAATTATTCTCGTCTCAGTGCATCAACAGGGTCAAGCCGTGCCGCTCTGGTGGCAGGAATAACACCTGCAAGAATACCGACAACTATTGAAACGATTGAGGCAATTATTAATAAATCAACAGGCATGAACGGTTTAAGAAATTCTGCCGCAGATACATATTTCGGAAGAAAAGTTGCAGTTAGATAAATCAGTATAGAACAACCGGCAAGCGAAATAAAAGCTCCCGACAGGCACAAAACTGCCGCTTCGATTATGAACTGCATCAATATTGAACGCTTCGGGGCTCCTATAGCCTTTCTTATGCCGATTTCTTTAGTTCTTTCGGCAACTGAAACGAACATAATATTCATTATACCGATAATACCTACAATGAATGACAGAACAGTCATACCAATTCCAATGCTCCAAACAGCTATTCGGATTGCTTTTAGCGATTCTTCCAAAGTTTTGGTTTCATTTATGGCAAAATCATTTTTGCCGCCTGGTTTAATATTTCGAACTGTTCTCATCAGTCCTTCGGCTTCCGACCTTACTTCGTCCAATCTTTCTTTACTCCCTGCTTTAACGGCAATTGATAATGAACGTTTGAAATTTCCGAAAGAACTTTTATATGTTTCAAGCGGTATATATAGTTTCTGGTCCATGAAATCTGTAAGAAATGTAGCTTGCTTTTTCACTACTCCGATAATCTGAAATTTTCTGCCGTTAATTTTTATTTCTTTGTTTAAAGCATTACTATCGGGAAATAAAGTTGTCATCACGCCATAGCCGATAACAACAACATTTGCACTGTATTGGTCTTCGGTTTGCGAAAAGAATCTGCCCTGAATAACAGAACCCCCGGGAGTAAGCCCATAATCACTTCTGGAACCTTGAACCATCATCCCCTGATACTGCTCGCCGTCCAAAATAACTTTTGCTCCACCCTGCATTGCAAGAGGCGTAGCAAGTTCGGCAGTTTTAACATTTTTGCAGAATTCATTAGCCTGCTCAAGAGTAATTGGTTTTCTGTATTCTTCTTTCCGCCAGTTATGACCGCCAGCCCAATCCCACTGGTCAATATAGAGAATATCTTCTCCAAAAAGATTAACCGTTTCTTTCAATGCACTATCCAACCCGCCGATAACCCAACCCATCAGAATAACAAATGAAATTCCGATAACAACACCCAGCGAGGCAAGTAAACTACGAAGTTTATTTGACCTCATCGAGTCTATTGCAAGTTTGAATGCTTCTATTGCTTCCTGAAAAATCATGATATCTTAATTCGGTATAATTTGGTTTTCATTAACTTCATCACTTGCCACCAATCCATCTCTTAAACGTATTATTCGTTTTGCATGTCTTGCTATTTCTTCTTCGTGAGTAACCACAATAATCGTATTTCCTTTTTTCCAGAGGTCTGCAAAAAGTTTCATAATCTCAACTCCCGTTTTAGTATCAAGATTACCCGTTGGTTCATCGGCAAGAATGATAGAAGGATTTGTGACCAAAGCCCTTGCAATTGCTACCCTTTGCCTTTGTCCACCTGAAAGTTCATTTGGTTTATGAGTAATTCTGTCGCCCAAACCAACATCTTCGAGAGTCTTTTTGGCTCTTTCGGTTCTGATGGTTTTCGATACTCCTCCGTAAACAAGCGGCAATTCAACATTCTTCAGTGAGGATGCTCTGGGCAGTAGATTGAATGTCTGAAAAACAAAACCGATTTCCTTGTTTCTGATTGAAGCAAGTTCGTTGTCGTCCATATCATTTACGTCCATACCTTTAAAGTGGTATTTCCCAAGTGTTGGAGTATCCAGACAGCCAAGAATATTCATCAGGGTTGATTTACCCGAACCTGACGGACCCATTATGGCTATGTATTCATTTCTTCTGAGTGTCAGAGAAACATCCCTCAGGGCAAAAACCTTTTCCAAACCCATTTGGTAGATTTTTGCGATGTGGTCAATTTCAATTATTTTATTATCTTGCAAATCCATAAATATTCTACTTTTTCTTAATTTTTTTATTCAGGATACTGTCCACTTTAATTTTCGAACCGTCTTTCAAAAGTTTGCTAACTGCCATATAGTTTCCACTGACAATCACTTCGCCTTCTTTTAGTCCGTCAATTATTTCAATGAAGCCTTTATCACTTATGCCCGATTTAACATATTTACTCTTAACTTTATCACCGTCTTTCACGAATACAACTGAAGGTGGTCTTTTGATTTTTTGTTTTGATTCTTCATCATCTTTTTTCTGAATGGAAGCACTCTCGTCAACTTCCTTGAAATTTGCGGCAGTATCGCGGACTGTTACAGCCTGAAGCGGAACTGCAAGAACATTCTGTTTGGTTTGAGTCTGAATTTCAACATTACAGCTCATTCCGGGACGAAACTGTGAGTCTTTGTCAATCATTCTGATTTTTACTTTGAAATTTGTTACCTGATCCTGAGTACCAAGTGAATTTACCAAAGCAGAATGACCCATTTCGACGACGACGCCTTTATAGAATTTATCGGGAATGGCATCCACTTCGATTTTTGCTGTATCTCCGATTTTAACCAGGACGATATCGTTTTCATCAACATCCACCATGGCATTCATAACACTTAAGTCTGATACTCTCAACATTTCGGTACCTGCCATCTGTGCAGTTCCAACAACCTTTTCACCCTGCTCTACGTTTAGCAGAGTGACAATACCTGTAATAGGTGAAAAAATCGTAGTTCTTGAAGCAGTTTTTTCAATTTGTTTCAAGGTGGCTAATGACTGCTGGTATCTTGAAAGTGAAGCCATGTAAGAAGAAACTGATTTTTCATAAGTTGATTTTGAAGTTTCATATTCCTGCTTTGAAGCATATTCTTTTTTAAATAGTTCCGTAACTCTTTTCAAATCATTTTCAGCACGTTCTTTTTCAGCTTTGGTCATGTCAATTTCCATTTTTGAGGCTTCAGCGGCGGCTTTAAACTGCTCGAGCTGGGATTCGATAATGTCGGGTTTGATTCTGACCATTAACTTGCCGGCACGAACAGAATCCCCTTCTTTCACCCCAAGCATAATAATTTCGCCAGATGTCTCGGAAGAAACTTTAACCTCAGTTTCGGGCTGGATTTTGCCGATTGCAGAAACTGACTGGGAAATTGTTCTTTTTTCAACTTTTGATGTCGTAACCGTAATAGCCTGATTGTTATTACTATACGAGATAAACACAATTGTTCCAATGATTGCAACAACTATAAAACTAATAATAATTATTAATTTCTTTTTTGATTTTTTCTTAGCCATTTCATCTATCCAATATTTTAAATTAAATCAATTTGATTTCAGGTTGTTCATCAATAACGTCAGTTTTTCTGAAAACCGCAGTTTTGGCAATCATATCATGAAAAGCCTGTCTCTTTTGTCCAAGAACAAAGAAGAATCCGACTATCAGCAATATACTTGAGATAACATTGAGTGTATTGAAGACACCTGAACTTGTAGCAAGCCACAACACAGAAAAAAGCATAGCAAGGTTTTTCAATGCAAATCTGTAAGCTAATGTAGTATAGTTGCCTTTATTTCTGTCTGCTTTTGCAATCTGAATTCCCAAAATTAATTTTCCAAGACTTGCCCCGATTAATATTTCAAGTGAGGAATAGACTATGGAGAGCAGATTAGCAAAATAGAAATTCGTCATATTATCTGACATAAACTGCTTTTGTAATTCTTGCATCAATTCACGGTTTGATGGATTTTCAGCAATTGATTGTACGAAATTAATATAAGAACTGAAAAAACCGTTTGCCTGAAAAACGATGACAATAACAATCCCCAGTATCAAAAAATCGAGAAGAGATGCGGCTAATCTTCTGCCGAATCCGACTCTGTAAGCCAACTCGTTCATTTGAATAAAACCCGCATTAGCCTGAAGGTAACTGTTTTGTTCTTCGGCGGACAATACCTTGAAACATTCGTTGCACACTGTCGGTGTTGAAAAATAATAAGGTGATGGATACTCGTTTCCACATTTTTCGCATTTCATACAGCTTCTCCCGATATTGATAAATGTAAATTAATTTTCATAATATTTTCCGATTTTTTTAATGAATTTAGAAACTTGATAATTTACCGACAGCAAAAAGTAATTCTTTTTGTGCCTGATAATAATTGTAAATTGCACTAATTCTATTGATTTGAGCATTTAAAAACAAATTATTCCCGATATAATAGTCTGAATTACTAACGGAACCAACTTTCATGCCTTCCTGTATGAAGTCAAAATTTCTTTGGGCGGCACTGATTGATTTCACGGAAATTTCGAGTTGCTTTTCTGCGGCTTCAAGGTTTATAAAAGCATTTTTTAAAGCACCGCGGATTGACTGCTCAAGCTGAAACTGCTGGAGTTCAGCCTGAATCAGTTGTAACTTGGATGACTCAACCTGATAGTTCACTTTGAAGTTTTCAAAAATCGGTATACTCAAACTTAAACCGATATAGCTCCTGCCAAGTTTACTGAAATCAGTTAAATCGGAATTTGCCCAAGACCAACCACCCGAAGCACCAAGAGTAGGATAATAACTTGCATTTGCCATAGCAATTGAAGTTTTTGCCGCAGAAATCTGTAATTTTGTAGCCTGATAATCATCTCGTTTATTCAAAGCTTCCTGAACATTTGATTCAAAACCACCTGATTCATTCCTGAATTTCTTCATTTCTTCAATAGTTATATCCGAAGGAAGACTGCTTTCCTGAAATTCAACAGTAATATCGGGAAACAAACCCATAGATGTAAGTAAATTTGATTTTGAAATACTTACAGTGTTTTCTGCCTGAACCAAAGCTAATTCTCTTTCGCTCAAATCCGCTTCTCCTGCAATTACATTTGTCAAAGGAAAGGCACCTGCTTCATATTTAGCTTTAATTTTTTCCTGATTTTTAAGTCCAAGTTCAAAATTGTCCTTGCGAATTTTGACTAACTGAGAATTCCTGACTGTTTCAACATACAATCTGTAAACAGAAAGCAAAACTTTTTGCTGAATATATTTAATGTTCAGATAAGTTGAATTTAGAACATCCTGAGCTCTGGAATAATTTCTTTCTCTCTGAAATCCGTTAAAGATATTCAGACTTGCACCAACACTCATATTGTATGAATTAGGCTCAACTTTGCCTACGTTGAAAGTTTGCCCCTGAATGTTCATTGTTTGACCTCCATCGGCATTGAGCTGTCTGGTGTATCCCGAATTAGCCCTGATTGAAGGAAGAAAATCGCCAAAAGCAGAAGTTAAATCTGCAGAGGCAAGCCCAACCTGAGAGTAAGCCAGTTTGATTTCGGGATTATTTTTGAGGGCAATATCCAGACATTCCCGCAAAGAATAAGTCTGTTTGCCTGTTACGGGCTGAGAATAAGCGGAAAAACCCGCAGTCATCATAAAAATCAATAATACTAATTTCTTCATTTCTTTTCCTCGATTTACCTTTAACAACTAACTACTACGACAGAGATAATGTTTTGTTTCAAAAAATAATAAATTCAATCCCCCAAGGAAAAGGGAATTGCTCGATTAATCGAAAATGCTAATCTTTTTTATAGGATTTCTGGTAAGATTTTCTTCCTCGCTTATCGAATGCAGTTATAGTAAATTCAAACGGTTTCTTAGGATTGGCAGGAGTAAATAAAAAGTGTTGCAATCGGACATCATTCAGGTCGGAAATCCTGCCGCGGAGGTCCTGATAGCGGGCATTACCCTGAACTTCAAAACGGACAATCTCATTTCTTTCCCTGTTATGAAAACCGAAAGCACGGGTTTGTATATCGAGTTCTAATTGTCCTCTTTCTTTGATATCAAGTATTTCAGGTTCAGGAAAATTCAGAATTTTGATGGCAAGGGGCTGTCCCAATAAATTAGTATCAATATACCTTTCAAAGTTAAGAGTTTTTCCAATGTCACTCATATTAGGAGTAAATTGGAATTTTTCACCCTGATTGCTCCTTGCCCTTACGGTGTTACCCTCTTTAACGAATGCTCTCGTTTCTCTTCCGATTAAAGGCAGTTTCGGGTCAATATTATAGGTTTGGTCGGGATACATGAATTTATCTAAATCGGGTTGTTCATAAGGTAGCGGCGAAACAACAAAAGTTTTTGAATCTTCACCACCATCATATTTTCTTTTTATACGAATATAAACCTTAGTTTTTCCGAAAGATGGTGTCTTTCCACGAATAATAAATTTATCTTCCTGTGTATCTAAAATTGAAGCTTCTCCCCCATTCCCTTCGGGGATATTTGTAACTATAAATTCTTTTACTGATAAATCTTTTAAAAGATTTACATTAATTGCAGTTATAACATGTGACCATTGCTGATATGCAATTGCTTTAATTTCGTAATTTTGAACATACAACCCAACTTTTCCAGTAGGTATTTGCGGTGTCATCATATTTCGGTATGCATTAGCAAGTAACGAATTTGTATCCATAGGAACGATTTGATTCCCTTGCGGAAACATTGGTAGTCCCGTAGAACTGTTCAGATAAATCAACAAAAGACTGAATTGAGTTTTCACCTGAAAAGTTTGCGGCGAACCGTTTGTATTTTTTTGTCCCAAAAATATAGGATTATTTCCTTTTGACCGTGCTGTTGCGATGACTCGTACGAGATAAGTTTTACTAACTTTTTCAAATAATGGAGGTGACCACTGAAATGAAACAGCCTGTTGATTCGGATGTGAAACGGATTTGAAGAATTTGGTTGATGGTCTGTCATTTGAAGTTAGCTTGATGCTTTGTCGCAGTGTTTGGTCTATTATTTCAAATTCAAAATTAACATATTCAACATCACCTGAATAGAAAATAGTATTGATAGAATCAAGAGATAAGATTTTGGGACCTGTAGAGTCAATAATAGCTCTGCAGGTCAAAGTAGTTTTTTCGGGAAGTAGTGAAAACAGAGGCTGAAAAATTGGAGTGCCGACATTATTGAGGAAATAACGGTCAATATCGCGTTTATCGGGCAGTAGAAAAACTAATGCCGCAAGGTAAAGCACGAAATAAATTTCGACTGTTCTTCTTCTTTTGGGGTTTGCCATCTTATTTAATTATTTTGTCAACAAGAATTCTTTCAACTTCCTTTTTGACTGCAAATTCGATTTCCTCCCTGCGTAGAGCTTCAGCTCCAAAGTTTAATTCGCGAACCGTATCTTTAAACTGAATCAGAGCAGAATTTGTTTCGTTCATGGCTTCAAGCATTTTGGGGTTAGGTGCAATTGCGAGTGAAGTAACTTCAGCAATATTATTTACAGAATTCATCAAATCCTCCTGCGACTGAACTAAATTTTCAAGCCTGTTGTTCATCTGTTCCAACTGAACAACAACAGCCGCAAAGTCTGTAGCAATCTCACCTACTTCAATAATCAAATCAGTTACAGAACTCTCTTCATCCCCATCTTTATTTGGTCTGACATTGCTTTCATCATTTGGAGTAAAGAGCATGACAACAAACATGAAAACAAGCATCATGGCTTCGAATATAACACCCGAAATCACCATGCCGTCAGTAACTGAATCGCTGAACCTTCTGATGCCGATAAGAACAAGAAGCAATGCGGCACCTAAATAGACAAATGAATTGATAGTGGGATAGTAAAATCTGTTAACTATTTCTTCCATCCAGAGGGCAGTTCCTGAAAAATAACCTAAGGGATGAACAATCGTTACTTCCTTTTTGCTGTATCTGAAAATTTCCTTTTCGTGAGCACATATCCTCCAGCAAAGTGCAAGAGTCGAAAAACTGGAAAGCTGTTTTTCGTAACGAAATTCGTGAAAAAGGTCGTAGAGCAATGCTCTTCCTTCTAACGATGATATGGTTTCTAATTTATCCATAATTTAAAAAATATCTTAAATGAAATAGTAAAGCAAATTTAATACCAAAATAGGTCATGTTTTGGTTTTCAATATAGTGATAATCCCGACAAAAAGAAAAATAATATTTGCCGCCCATCCAACGAGAATCGGATTCAAATTGGAAGCATAACCTATATTTTTACTGACCTCAGTGAAAAGCAAATATAGAAAAGATACAATCATTGCGGCACTAATCTGTATTGCAAGACCTCCCTTTTTCTTGATTGAAGCAAAAGGAACTGCAAACAGAACAATAATAAGATTTGCGAACGGAAATGCGTAATCAGCATAATAATCAATAAGTTGCTCCCTAATATCTTTACCCCCTCTTTTCATCAAATCCAGATAATCCTTATATTCAAACAAAGTCATTTCTTCGGGTGATTTCTTAAGTTCAATAATTTCCTTATGTGTGATATTAAGTTTAACGAACATCTCATTGTGTTTAGTAAATATAGTTCTATCTGAAAAATAATTCCTGACAATTGCAGTATTTAGTCTCCATTCTGCTTTTGCAGAATCCCATGATATTCGCTGGGCATCAATCCTGCTTGTAAGTCTTGGAGAAATATCGGAAGAAAACTCTTCGATAACTATACTGCTTCCCGATTTCGTTATTCCGTCATAATACTGCATCATTACATTTTTCAATGGGTTATCTCTAAAATACAGATTGTAAATCGGACCGCCGCTTTTTTGTTTCAAAAGATATTTTTGTTCAATAACAAACTTCTTTTCATTTGCCTGAGGTACAATCCAGCCATTGAAATAAAGCTGACCGAGACTTAAAAAAACGCAAAGTACGATTAATGGAAACATTATTGAATAGAGGCTCATCGTACCTGATTTCATTGCAATGATTTCATTCAAAGAGGACATTTTTCCGATTGAAAACAGAGAAGCCATCAAAATTGCAACTGGAGTCAGAATTTTCAATATTTCAGGAAGAAAATACAGGTAATAATTGACAATAATTTTGAATGTTGCTTTTTGGTCAATGAAATCGTCAAGATTTTCAAGCAGATTAACTATCACAAAGATAATGCATAACGCAATTAGCGAAAATACTAATGTGAGAAGAAATTGCTTGATGATATATCTATATAAAATTCTCATTATCTTTTCTTTTTTATAAAGTTAAAGGTATCAGAAAATATTCTGAAAATGCTTGCAAACTTGAATCCCATATTTTTGTTTACATATTTGAAACACAAAATTCCCAAAATTGCTGTGTAAACAATTATTCCAAGAGGAATCAGGATTTCCGAATGCAAATATCCAACGATGAAAAAAGTAGCTATCGAAAATGATACTGCGATTGCAACATATTTCAGAACTATCTGTGGTTTTCCGTAAGCAGTTATTATATTTGGTATTACTGTAAATGGAAGAAAGATTGCCGCAATCAATAAGATATTGAAATGTCCGACAGCAAGGTGATATTTATATGGTAAAAAAGTTGTAATCAAAAATTCACTTAACCCAAGTTCGAGAATAGCGACCATAAACACTACGGGCATAAGAATAAAGGATACCGCTTTTGTCATTAAATCGTTTACATTTTGATGATTTTTAAATTCAATCTGACGAACTGCAACAGGATATAGCAAACCGATTGTAGCATTATTGGCTTCCTCAAACAAACGATAAAGAGTTTTGGAAGAGTTATAGACACCAATGGTACTTAACGGGAAGAAAAGTTTAATGATATAAGTATCAAGATTTTTCGGTAATCCATGAAGTGCACTATACAAAGTTATCGGCAGACTAAAATTTAACATTTTTTTAAAACTGACATTTCCTATCGTTCCGAACTTAAGATGTTTGAAAGTTAATAAAATTGAAATTAACATACTCACAAATGTGCCGATATAATAAAGCCAAACTATATTATCAAACGAAATCTTTCCTTTATTCACCAGCAAATAAGCGGTTATCAAACTCATTGTTCCGAAAAATGCCAAATTCACAAAGAAAAGCCTTTTATATGCTCTTTCACGAAAAATAATTTTTATACAATATGTTCTTGGAATCGTCAGTAAAGTTAACACTGGCAAGACATACCCAATAACGACAAACCTCGGTTCGGAGAATATAACAGCCAGCAAATCTTTCAACAAGAATACTAAGATTGCAGAAACTATTGTGATGGTTAAATGTAGAGATAGAGAAAACAAATTAACTTTTGGACGGTCAGACTCGAAAGTTCCAAATTGCACTATATGATTTAATGCAAAAGAATCACTTACACCAAATATCCAGGTATGCAAACCGATTATCATCGAAAAGAGACCGAAATCTGCCGGGTCCATCACTCTGATTTGAAGAAGTGTAACTAACCCATAAACAACATAGGTCAGTTTATCGGCAAATGTCCATAGTATTTTATCTATGTTTTCCTGTATTTTCAAATATTTACTTTATATACTTCATAATATTTCTTAAATGGTAACATCTTCAATATCTATTCTCCAGTTTATCGTATTTGCAAATGAAGAAATTCTAATCACATTATTATGCAACAAAACTCCGTATTCCTGAGAATGGAGAGACTGAAAAATTTCAATTTTATTAGAATCGGATTGGAAATTAATTATAAATCCTTCGAAAAACAATTTGATTTCGCTGTCGTTTATAATAGAATATTTGATACTTGGATGCAGATGGAACAGGACATTTTTCATACCTTCATGTTCGCAAGTGTCAGTTCCTCCAATGCAATTTTCTGAGAATTTTAGAGTTCTTCTATGTGTTTTACCAAACCCATAGTGCTCACCAACAAAGATTTTATCATCGAATACTATCTTTTTGCCCTTGGCTTTGTCATTTTTCAGCCAAAACAAATCATCTTTATCATCTTCAAACCAGTCGTTTTGTTCCATAGCATTGATTTGCAGAGTGTTATGGCTTGCAGTTCCTCTGAATTTATTTCGCAAAACAGCATCGGATGTGTAACAATAAGTACCTGAATCTACAAATACTTCTTTACCTGCAACATCAAGACATACTGATAACTGATCGTTGTGCGAATGACCGCCCTTTCCCTTTTGCCCAACAGAACCACATCTTACAGACAGGCGATAATTATTATCATTATGAATATATAAGCCGAAATTTTCAAAGCTTTGAGTTTTAGCTTTTTTAGTAGTTTCTAAATCTAATAAAACATTGTCATTATGTATAATTGAGTTGATAGGAATTTTATCCGCAATATCCCCTTTGATGTATTTCATTAAAAGTTCGAATAGATTAATACCTGTAATATTATAATTATCAAACATCAAATCTTTTAATTCTAATTTTGGCGGTAGGAACTTTATGAATCTGCCGCTGTCATCATCACCTACTAAATCAATATTTCCATTTGATTTGACATTAGCTTTTGAAAAATCTCCAATTGCTTTGAGTCTGCGTTTTAAATTATTACCCAGCATTAACTTACCGGATTCATTTAAGAATATTTCTGAGGATAAATTTGAAAGTGGATTAACTTGTCTTTTGCCAATTTCGAATGAAATTTCGATATTTATCAGACTTCTTAGCTTTACTTGGTTTAATGAAAGCACAATCAAGAATGAGTAAAACACGATTTCAGAACTTAGAAAATGATAAGGAATTGATGCCTCAAAATTACTTCCATCTGCGTTGAACTGATAACAAACCTCATTCACCAATTCCTGAATACCAAAAAGCATCCATTTATTTGTTTCATCAGTTGCTGGCAGATAAGCAGAAATGAATATTATACTTGCAATATTCGCCAGATAATGATTCCCCCGCATTCCATCAGACCATTCAAGATTATTGATTATATGGTGTCCATGCTCATAAATGCTTTTTTGAAAATGTTCATTGAATTCATTGCTAAACTGAAAATCGGATAATTCGAATAATTCTTTTGAAATCAATAGATTAACAGCTCTGAATCCAACATCCATTGAAGTCATCCACTGAGTTCCGAATCGTGGAGGATTTGATGAAGCAAAGTCAATAAATTCTGACTGAAATTCATCTGCCAGTTTACTGCTTATCGTTTCATTTTCATCTTTTATCAAGTGGTATGCTATTGCTAAAGAAGGTAAATGCTGAAGTCTGCCAATTTCCCAAGGAACTTTAATATCAGCATTCAGCACATTTCCATAAATAATATGTTTCGACCATTGGTTGGCATTCCATCTGTAATTGGATTTAAAGTCCTTTTGCCAGTCAATGAAACAATAATCGTGATTTTTTATTAAATTGTTTATTATTTGTGAGTTCAGAAGATTTGAGGAAGAAATATTACTTTTCAACCAATTATTACGTTCGTGAATAACATACTCAACATTCACTGATATTGGCTTATTATTCAGAATTTTAAACTCATGCTTCAATATATTTTCGGTAAAAGTTAGTAATTCAGCTCTGTTTTGTTCTAAAAGTTCAAGATTAGGCAACGAAACAAAAGAAATCATTTTTTTGAATTGAAAATCTTTAAATACAGAATAAGTTTGATGCTCACTATCAAAATTAAAATTTCTGCGAGTCCTCTTCCCTGCTGATAGCTTAGTTATCAGCTTGGAAATTGCTAATTTCGGATTAATCCGAAAAAGCCGAAATATGTAATAAATGTTTTTCAATAAATCAAAGATGCTTGGATTATGATTACAAAACTGCAAAATTACAAAATTGCTCGAATACATAGTTAATGAAAAATTAAAAAGATATAAACCGAGTGAATTTATTTTACAATTTTTTTTCATTTATCTTGTCTTTTCACCCGACAAATTTGTAAAACGGAGAGAAATAAATGGATATCACAAAATCAACAAGCATAGATATTAATGATTATGAAATTCTTATCAGAAAACGCGGTGAGAATGATTATGCATCCTTTTGCCCACAGATAAACCTTTTGGTTACAGGTACTGAACACGAAGAAGTTCGTGAACTGATGAAAGAGCAAATCGAAAAATATATCCGTAAACTGAAATCTAAAGCTTAGTTCGCTTAAAATATGAAAGATTCAATCAATAGCATTGTACTTTCATTAATGACTAATTGGTGGAAAAGAACAATTTCTTTCTTGGGAATTGTTCTTTTGCTTTTTTGGGCATTACAGTACTTCCTTGCTCCTGAATTAACCGTTTTCTTAAGTTTGCTAATTGCTTCTTCAGTAGTTTCTAAGCTTTCTCCAAATCGTTCTTTCCTCTCTTTTGGATTGAGAATTGATAAAAATATGCCGAGAGATTTCATCTTAGGTTTATTATGGGCATTAGTTTCAATGACAATAATCGGATTGATTGGACTAATTTTCTCGAATCATGTTACTTTCTTTCCTTTGAAGGACAGTGTTTTCTTTATGAAAATCAGTCTATTGATTTTTGTCATATCCACTGGAGAAGAGTTGTTTTTCCGAGGAATCATATTTCAGGCACTCATTCAAAGGTTTTCGCCATATTTGGTAACTTTAATAGTCTCCTTAGCATTTTCATTGCTTCATTTATTCAATGGTAATTCGAATATCATTTCATTTTCAAATACATTTCTTGCTAGTATTTTGTTTTCTCTGGCTTATTTACAAACCAAATCCCTATGGCTCCCAATTTCATTGCATTTTTTCTGGAACTTTTTTCAAGACATTTTACTTGGAAGTCCTGTAAGCGGATTTGATTTTGATATCGCAATTCTTAAATTATCATCCTTCAGCAATCCTTCTATTCTTCTTGGGGGAGAATACGGAATAGAAGGAGGAGTGCTAGCTACTGCAATTTTATTGATTTCGGTCTTTGTTTTTTTGAGATGGCTTAAATTCAATTATACAAGATTCCATTCTAATTCCAAAATTTCTTAAAATTTCAAAAAAGATATTTCTAGACTTTTTCTGAAATTATTTGTAGATTTCAAGAAAATAAATTGCAATTAATTTGAAAAATTCGTAACTTAAATAAATATTTTATTATTATTTTTTGAAGAAATTAAATCAGATGAGTTTTGAACCGAAAAGACTGCCAGAGACAAGTTATGAAGATGTACAACAGGCATTATTAAGATTTTATAATCTAAGACCTGATGAATATGGTCTATTGGATAGACCTCAAAAAGCTTATGATGACTATTGCAAATTAATTGCAAAGTTCACACCTGAAAAAAATTCTACAATTTTAGATGTTGGTTCCGGAAGTTGGCGACTTCCCGATACAATTGCAAATTATGGTTTCAAAAAGGTAGTTGGGTTGGATTATTTCAGCAACGCTACCCTTGATAAATATAAATCAAAACTGACGAATACAAATGTCGAGCTTTTTAATTACCAAGAAGAAAACATTATTCCATTTCCTGACAATACTTTTGATGTAGTTTGCTCACTTTGTGTTATAGAACATTTAATTTACCCTGAAAAAATTTTGATAGAAATGGATAGAGTGTTAAAACCTGATGGTATTCTAATTATTTCCTGCCCGAATTGGAGTGGAATTAATGTTCCCATTATGGCATTGATGAAAATGATTCATAAAAAGGACAGATTCTGGAGATTTAATACTATTTCGGACAGTTTTTGGGGAATATTCAGGTCAATTAAATGGTGGTTCGAAGTAAGTTTGTCTAAAGAAACAAGGTTTATTTTAATCTACCCGAGGATGAAAGGAAAAGAAATAGATTTTGAGCGTAGTGACGATGATGCTGTACATTTATGTCAGCCAAAGTCATTTAAAAAGTTTTTTAATAAACTGAATTACAAATTTCTGAAATACAACAGAGGTAGTGGAGAAACAACTTATTCGAAGTTATTTAATTGTTTTTTTCCTTCAATGGCTACTACGAATACGATAGTTGTTAAAAAATGATTTTTTTTTAATTTTTTTGATTAAATATGAAAAAAATAATTTTCCTTTTGTTAATATGTTCAATTTATTGCTCATATTCTCAAACCTACAAACAATACCTGATTGCGTATTGGAGTTTTGATGACTCAACCGCTAAAGATAATAGCGGGCATGGATACGACGGCAAAATAATGCATACTCCGACACCTGTCA
Source organism: uncultured Hyphomicrobiales bacterium (assembly GCA_964606895.1). GTDB lineage: Bacteria > Bacteroidota > Ignavibacteria > Kapaibacteriales > UBA2268 > CAZSHX01. Next base: position 26,160 of record CAZSHX010000039.1, on the reverse strand, counting down.
TGGGTGTACATGGGAAGGGAACTGCATTTCATTTTATTGGTAGAGGCGATTACGTTGATTACCCTAAAGTTCCTGATGGAGACCACATTATTTTACCAAGAATTCCATTTGAGAGTTTTAATGAATTTACTGTTTCTATGTGGGTTAAAGATGAGAATATGTCATATTTTTATGGTGATTTTTATTTATATTTCGGTTGGCACGAAAACGGATGGCTAGGAGTAGGTAACCATACATTACAAAGATATAATGGTGATACAGTTCTCTATTCTTTATTTTCAATCGGTGCGGATCAAAGCAATATTCAACCGTTAAATTATTTATTCGATCTTCAACTTCGTAATAAATGGGTTCATTATGGGTTCACATATAAAAACAACATCATTTCAGGGTATGTTAATGGGAAGTTTATTGGTTCAAAAAAGGAAACTTTACGTATTGAAGGAACCACAGGGGGCATGGCTTGCCATTGGTGGACTTACTCCGGAAAAAGAACTTCAGCAAGATTCACTGGCTCTCTTGACGAAGTTAAGATTTTTACTAAGGCTTTGTCCGATACTGACATAGTAATTGAATACAAACAATTCAAAATCACAGCTCGTACGACTACTCTTTGTGAAGGTGATACTTTGACTTTGTCTGCCGATGCCGGCTATTTGGATTATAATTGGTCAACCGGAGAAAAATCTCAGAATATTATTGTAAATAAAAGCGGCACGTATTCAGTAACAGCTCAATTCCAATCTGTCTCATATAACGCTGACTTTGAAGTCAATTTTTTCCCAAAACCCAAACCAACTATTAATATTATATCACAACCATGCAACGGAAAATCAGGAAAATTATGCTTAAACGGAAATTATCGATCATATATATGGTCAACAAATGAAACTACTTCCGGAATTTCTGCTCCAAAGTCTGGTAAATACTCCGTGACTGTTGTAGACTCAAATGGATGTACCGGTTATGCCGAAATAGTTGTTGATGAAAATTCAGTTGGAAAAATCAATATTTCTTTATCAGGTAAGTCGTTCTGTGAAGGAGATACCGTTGAACTCACTGCTGATAATGATTTGATTTTTTATGAATGGTATGAATCATCCTCAGGACAAATTTCCGGAGCTAATCTAAAAAGTTTAAAAGTATCAAAATCAGGAAAATATTACGTTAAAGGTATCACTAAGGACAGTTGTCTAGCAGAATCTGATCCGGTTTTGGTTGATATGAAATCTGCTTCCGATATTCTGACTATTGAAGGTCTGCCGAAAGATGGAATATTATCCTTTGATTCGACAAACTATGGAATTATTGTTTGTAAAAGTTTGACCATCAGGAATAATTCACCACAGGATTATACTTTGAAGGATGCTCTTCTAAAATTCAATATCAACTTTTCAATTCCTCAAAGTCAGTTCGATTTTGTAATTCCTGCAAATGGAACAAAAGATTTGACTATTTGTTCATCTCCAAATTCAATGGGCGAATTATTCGACACTTTGTTCATTCCTGATGTTTGTTCACGACATGCTATTCCAATGGAAATATATGGATTAGCAAATAATTATTCGGGTACTTCCAGTTGCGATTTTAAGCTAAAATTTAAAACTTCAGACCTGCCATTCAAACATGGCATCAATACCGGTAAGCCATATCCAAATCCTGTAAGCGGTATCACACACATTCCTTATGAAAAGTATTATAAAGCAGGAGAAAATTTCGATGAGTCAATATCTATCAATTCAATTTTTAGTACTATTAATATTAAATCCACCAAGGAAATTCAGTCCAGTTCGATTGAATCCGGCATAATCAGAGAAGCAGGACAATATTTAATTGATGTTGAAAATGTTAATCAAGGAATCTACATTATTATTGTCACCGATTTTCAATCAACCCAAACTTTTCCTTTAATGATTCAAAGATAATTAATTGACAAATATATTGATTAATAACTCCATGCATTGTGATTTTCACTGTGACATCTTAGGGTACAATTTCCTGCACGATATCCTGTTCTTGCAAATCTTAAAACTCCACCATTGGCAGTTACAACATTTGTGTTGAAATTGATTAGTTTCGAATTGTTTGTTGCATTACCTTGAGTACTGCTAATTCCATGAGGATCATGGCATGTATTGCATGGTGTTCGTTCTTCGGTTACATGTTTGAAATGAAATCTGAAACCGGAATTATTACTATTAGCTTCGGTAATGAAATAATTTCTGTCATGACAGGAATAGCATAAAGCATAATTTGCCGCACTTTCAGTGGTTGGGTCAGTTGTCACATTTTGTTTTTTTAGAATATGATTATAAATTGAGCCATGAGGTCCTTTTTGAGCTGTAGTAGAACTCTCGGCAGACGCATGACAATCTGAGCAATACAGTCGGCTTGTAGTTGTCCAGTTGCCGTAGAGCGTAGGAACATCTGCATTGGTTCCCTGGACAACAACAGCATGATAAGAAGGGTTTCCTGAGGCAAATTCCAGTCTTGTATCTGTTTGCACAATTTGTCTGGTTGTGGGGCTGGAAACCCAAGTGGAACTTGAATGACATCTGAAGCAAACTTCATATTCATAAGATACTGAACTTACAGAAGAATTACTTGCGTTAACTCCTTTAACGCCAGTTAAACTACCTGCACGGTTAGGAGCAGAGGCAGTTGAATTATTGGACTGATGAGGGTTATGGCAGTCAACACATTCAACATGCTGTGTGGACGGGATATTGCTTTCATTCGGAGTATGAACATCAGTATAGGTTGCTATATTATGTCTGTAAGTTCTTTGGAATTGAGTATAAATATTTACATTTGTTGCAACTGTTGCATTATGACAGCTATAACAATTAGCTTCTTCTGTTGTAGCTTGATTTAACAGTCTGGTCGGTTTTGCGGCATTATGAGGATTATGACAGCTCTCGCAACCATTATTGGCAACTGTAGAGTACGATGTATGCCATGGATTAGTTCCCGAACCGTTCCAAGTTCTTGTTGATGAGTAATGAGTTGATGATGTCCAGTTTGCTTTTGAATGACAACTTACACACAACGCCGAAGCCTGATTACTTACGATTAAAAATGCTGAATTAGAAGTATAATGCGGATCGTGGCATGTCCTGCACTGGACTTTGCTGTTTTCCAGTGTAACTCCTGTTATTGAAGCAGGTGTAATCAATTCTCCATCCGTTGTAGCTAAAGTAGAATTATATGTGAACGAAATAGGGTGGTCGTTACTTAGGTCGGAAGTAAGATTTGAATTTCCTGTTGGCATAGTTGTTACTGAGCCAAAACTTATATTTGTGGTTCTGCTCTGTACTTTCCCCAAAGCAATTGTTCCATCATGGCAGGAAAGACACATTACGGAAGAACCGTCAGGCTGTCCGATAGTTGCATTTGTTGTTGAACTGGAATACAAAGTATATGTTGTACCTGGGTCATCTCTGTTCCAAAGCGGAGTTCTCGGTTTGGAACTGTGAGGTGTATGGCAGAAAATGCATATTTCTGATTCAGTAGATGCTTTCACTGTTCCTGGTCCGCTTGTGGACATGTTATGCTTTGTTGAAGATATTCTCTGTGAATTCATTTGGGCTGTAAAGAAACCTAAAAATATCAAAGCGGTTACAGTTATTATTAATCTATTTGACTTCATATCTATACTCTTTTAACTAATTTGAAAATTTGTACTCTTCCATTATATGAATCGGTAACGTAAATTTGATTATTTTCATCAATATAAATTCCTGTAGGCATCCAAAATTCACCATCTCCGGTTCCCTGTCTTCCGAAACTATAAAGAAAATCTCCTTTACTATTAAAAACCTGTACTGCATGATATACGGCATCAGCGACGTAAATATGCCCATAAGTGTCGGTTGCAATTCCTTTTGGTGAAGCAAAATAACCTGAAGCATCCCCTACTTCTCCAAACATACCAAGAAATTTTCCATCTGATGAAAACATCTGGATTCTGAAATTCATGGCATCAACAATGTAAACTTTTTCAGATTTATCAATAATAATATTTGTTGGAAAATTAAATTCTTCCTGTTTTGTACCACGCTGACCAATTGTCTTAACTATTTCACCATTTTCATCAAGAATAAGAATTCTGTGTTTGGCTGTCTCAGATACCCAGAATTGATGATATTTATTTGAATAGGCTATACCTGTCGGTTGCGATATTTCAAGTGAATCATTTAAAACTGAAACTCTTTCATTTTTCAGATTACATCTAAAAATTTTGTTTAGTCTGGAATCAGTAATTGCAATGTTATCAACATCAATCCAAGCAATGCCAACCAAAGATGGAAAAGCCTTAACCTTGTCAAATTCAATTATTTTAAAGTTAATATTTAATTTATCAATTCTTACAAGATTTTGCCACTGCTGGTCAAGAACAATAATGCTTGATGAATCTTTTGCAATGATTGCGAAGGGTTTGATTAATTTTTCATTCTCTTTACCTATAACAAAGTCAACTATAGATTTTATAACACCTTTGCTTTTTACAATATCTTCTTTTGTGGAAAATTTGCTGATGAACTGAACATAGAATTCAGATAAATCCTTTTTTGCATGATTATACTGCTGACAGGGAGACAACTGAGTCAAAGTCAAAAAAAGCAGAAAAACTATATAAACTTTTATCTTCATTTCAAATTGTTTAGTGTAAAAAATTATCAAAATCATATTTTGAATAACATAAAAATACAAAATTTAGTTTAGAATTTAAACTATTTTTTGTTTATGTATAGTTATTGTAATATGAAAAGACTAATTGACATCAAGCCAATTGTAATTTGAAATAAAAAAATATAGTATAAATTGTTTTCGAATACTGATTGATTTCTTTTTCAATCAGATTATTAAATTGAAGATGGTAATTTAACATAATACTTCATCCTGAGAACAGACAAAAAAGAAAAAAGAACAATCTGAACACTGAAAAGTACCAGATATTTTATGATATATGGAAAACCGTTTCCCAATTGAGTAATGCTTTGTATTGCCTGCAGGAATGGAGTCAAAGGAAATATCATGCCGAAGTATTTTGCAATTTCAGGTAATTGGTTTGTGGGCCAGGCATAACCGCTAACCATAAACATAGGATAAGTTGAAAAACCCAGCACGGCAAATACAGTAATTCTATACTTGAAAAATGTTCCTAAAAAAATTCCAAATGCAGTTGATGATATTATTCCCAAAATCATAATTGTATAAACTTCCATACTGTTTCCCGTAAAGCTGATATCGAAAAAAGGGATTATCACTAACCTGATGATGATAGAAAAGAATATGAAAATACTTGCTATGGTAAAATATTTTCCGGCGAGAACGACAATATAATTATTTCCTGCAACTTCAAACAGTTTAACCCACGCTTTATCAGACCATTCTCTTGCAGTTGCAGAAGCCGAACCAATAACAATCAGTTGAGAAAGAATGATAATAATCAATGCAGGAAGAATCATGTCGCCATAAGTAAGAAAAGTGTTGTAAAGTGGGCTCCATTCAAATTTTAATGGAGAGGCAAGTGTATGATCAAGAAAGACAGGCACACCTTTTGAGGCAAGAACAGATGCTGTCACTTTGGCTCCGAAGGTATTAACTGCCTGTGAGATTCCAATTCCAACATCACCCAGAACCAATAACCTCCCCGGAGAAATAAGCAATGTGACGGATTCCCTCTTCCCTTTTCTCAAATTTTCTGAAAATTCTTTCGGAATATAAACACCTGCGTGAATTTGTCCATCAAGCATAGCATTTTTTAACATTTCCGGATTCACGTAATTTTGAATGATATTAACAGATTGGAGTGAATTAATATCTTTGATTAAACTTCTCGATTGAGATGTGTTATCTTCATCAATTATGCCTATTGGTACTTTTTGCTCAATTTTATTTACATAAACCACTCCATACAAAAATGGATAGAGCATAGGAGCAAGCAATATGACAGTCAGAAGATTTATATCTTTAATAATCTTCAAAAACTCTCTGTAAGCTACAAAAGTGATATTCTTTATTGTTTTCATAAGATAATTATACTTTTTTGAGTTTAATTCTGAATGGCTTTAAAAATCTTCGCAAAGCTATACCGGCTTTCATTATTAGAAAAATAACACTACCCCATGTAATGATTGAAATTATCGTAAGCCCTTTGATTCCATTAAATGTAGAATGATTGTAAATAATTATCGCAAAGAAATCATCTATGAAATGTGTCAAAGGTAAAATATTGGAAAGATCGCTCACCCAATGAGGCATTGCCCATCTTGGGAAAGTATAACCACTGAATACAAAAGCAGGTGCATTGATTATTAAACTCAGTTGAATAGAAGTAACTATATTTTTAAATATAATAGACAAAAATACACCTATTCCCATGGAAGCAAATGCAAATAAACAGGTTAGAGCAACTAAATGAAAATAATGATCGGTTATTTGAATCCCTGCAATAGGAAAAACAATAAAAAGTATAGTAAAAACAGTTATAAAATTTCCCACAAACAGCGGGGTTAATTTTTTTAATAAAAAAGAAATACGGTTTCCATGCGATGGTATATCTCTTCCGTTTATATCTTCATTATGTTTTCTGAATACCCAAAGAGTGGAGAACGATGCAGACATTTGCAAAATTGCCATCACCATGCCGGGAACAAGATAAAATGAATAATCATACCAGGGATTTCCGAATGCTGATATTTCTGTTTCTATCGGTACAGCCCTTGAAATTGACTGTTCTCGATTTAAGCCTTTGGCTTCAAATCTTTTTACCTGAATCATTGATGAATAAGTCATAACACTCGTTGCTATTGCTCTGTACGCAACTTTTGAATATAGAAGTACAGAACCGTTTGTTACAACATCAACCTTTGATGTCAATCCCTTTTTAATCTTTTTTTCAAAATCTTTGGCAAGATAAACAATAGTGAAAGTTTCTCCATTTTTCAACGATACTTTTGCTTCATCCTCATTGGCAGTAATTAATGATACTTTTAATGTTTGTGAAGCATCAATATTTCTGATTAATTGTCGGGATAATGCTGAATTGTCCTTATCCACAATCGAAATTGGTATTTCATGAATTACGGAATTGCTCATAACAAACGTCAGAAAAAATGCGGCAATTAATGGAAAAAGACAAGCAATCAATATAGGTAAAGGCTCATTGTAAAGATGTTTCAACTCTTCTGTAAGTAAGAATTTAATTTTTTTAATATATTTCATGTTTAAAATTACTTATTAATCTCGAAACTCACTGTCATTCCAGGTCTGAAGTTCAATTTACTGCTCTCGGGTTTCAGCTTTATAGTAAAAGACCGAACATCGAATGTTCCCTTTTCATTTTGTGCTCTCCAATTTGCAAAATCTGCCATTGCGGCAATATTGATTACTCTGAATTTCAAATTTGATTCATAAGCTCTAACAAAACCTGATAATTCAGAATTCAATTTAAAGTATTTCAGCTCAGTTTCAGGAATATTTAATTCAACCCAAACATCTTGCGGGTCAATGATTGACAAAACAGGATATCCGCTTGCTACCAACTCTCCGGGGTCAGCATATCTTTTTGCCACTATACCATTTATCGGACAAAACACTGTGGTTTCATCAAGGAATACATTTGCCTCTTCAAGAGCCGATAGAGCCTTTTCGTACTGACCAACTGCCATCTCTCTTTCCTGCCTTCTGGTTCCGTTCAATGCCATATCAAGATTTGATTTAGCCGCATCTTTCTGAGCAATAGCGGCTTGGTATTTCTGAAAAATTACATCGAGTTCCTGATCGGAAATCAACTGTTCATTATGCAATTTTTTCATTCTCTTATAAGTAACATCGGCAAGATCAAACTGACTAACAGCCGCAGAATAATTCTTTTCAGCCATTTGAATCTGTTCGGGTCTTGCACCTTCCCTGGCAAGTGACACCTGTGCCTGTGCCTGATTCACAGAACCTTTAGCCTGTCCGACTTTAGCAATTATCTCTCTGCCAGTTAGTTTGAACAATGCAGTTCCCGAATCAACTTTTGAACCTTCTTCTGCTTTCACCCATTCCAAACGTCCCGAAATTTTGGAAGCAATATCGAGTTCACGCATCTCTATCTGTCCTGTACGAATTATCTTTTCATCTCCTTTATGAATCGCCAGGTAAGTGATTAATCCCGCTACAATAATAATCGCTGAAATCCCAATAATAATAAGGGGGACAGATTTACTTTTTTTCATTATACATTCTTTCTTTATTATTTTTGATATATTTTATTTGTGTGACCAGAAAATTATAAACTCCTCAATCGAACCTGATGTTCGGTATAAAGCCGCCATATTCATATAGTAATCAGTCAAAGCTTTTGCACGCTTTAATTTGATAGACTCCAGAATCATGTTTGCATCGAGAACCTCAAGAGATGTTCCAAGACCTGTTTCAAATCGTTTTTCGTTTAATCTCAAATTCTCATTTGCCTGCAAGATAGCGGCATCAAGCTGAAAATATGTATTTTTTGCTAATTGCATTTCCATGAATTGATTTCTTGAAAGTAGTTCAAGTTTTCTGTCAAGATCTTTAATTAAGTACTTTATTGATTCTTCGTCCTTTTTGCTCATCTGATAGTCATTGGTCCTTTTCATTCCGTCAAAAATTGTTAGATGAGCACCAATCCCGATCGCCCATTTGGGTTCTGTCTTGGGTATTATGTAATGGTCAAAACAATTATAAAAGCCAAAACCAAACACTTTAGGAAAATAATCGGCAAAATTTGCATTCACCTTCTCATGTAATGCTTTTTCGGAAGATCGTAATGTTTCAATATTGACATTTTTATTTTTCGTATCTAAAATGAAAGATGAACTTGCTTTGTCTATCTCTCTGAAAATTAATGAATCAGAAAAAATAATTATTTCCTCATCACTTTTTATTATTGATAATAATGCGAGTTTTGCAATTTTTCTTTTTTGGTCCGCTTCAAAAAGGTTTCTTTCTGCTTCTGATTTAGCTACATCAGCCCTAAGCTTGTCGTTTGATGGGATAACTCCTTCATCCATCATTCTTCTTGCTCTGTCGGCATGTTTATTTACTGTCATAGACAATTCCAACCGAACCTTATAATTTTCCTCGGCAAGAATAACATTCAGATAATTTTCAATCACCTGACCAATCAGATTTTCTTTATCAGATTTGAATCTACTTTTTTCTATTTCAGACTGAGCCTCAGCCGCTCGAATCCCGGCAAGAATTTTACCTCCTGTAAATATTGGTTGTTTTAATGAAAATACAGCTTGAGGAAAATTCTGTTCTTTTACAATTTCCTGAAAGTCTGGAATTCCTGCTTCAAGCTTTTGTGCGGCTACAGAGGAAATTACTGATTTTTCCGGATCGGTCAGTGGTTTCCCTTTTGTGATTATATTTTGCAAATTGCTCATGTTCACTGCATCATTTGTTTGAAGCTGAATGATTGCTGACCTTATCGGATTCAAATCCAAGACTAAATCCTTATCCATGTGAGTATAAAAAAAATCAAACGATAGTTCAGGATATAGTTTACTGAAAGCATCGTTAACCCCTTGTTCCCTCACTTCACTTTTAAGTTTTGACGATTTGATTCCGTCATTTTTTTCGATTGCCTGGTGGACAGCTTCATCCAAAGTTATACTTTTAGAAGATTTGCTAATTGAAGGCATGAGTAAAATTAAGATTAAGAATACAAATGATTTTAAAATAATGAATACTGAATCATTATTCATTTTAGTCCAAACGATACTACTCTTTTTTGATTTCATTTTATTTAATTCCTTTAATTACAATTAATTCAATTTGTTTTTCGACACTTATAACATCATAATCGGTTTGTTCTGCCAAATATGCGAGAAGATGCCATAAGCCTCCAATTATGTAGGAAGTCATAGCTTTCGAATCTATTTCATTATTAAATACATTGAGTTCTTTACCTCTTTCAAAATTCTGAATCAACAGGTTTTTAATATTATCCACAATTCTTGAAATATGTACTTGTTTACTTGAATTTATAAACCCATACTCGTGAAGTACCATTTTTGCCAGTTCCTTGTTTTCAGAAATCATAAATACCACAGACTTTAGCATTTCAGTTAAACATTGTATAGGATTAATGCTTGTATTGGAAACAAGTTCAAACAATCTTGATTCTATTTTCGACCAAGAACGCACAAATAGTTCTTCAAGAATGTTATCCTTATTTTTGAAGTAAAGATAAACCGTTCCAGCTCCAATTCCAGCTAATTCGGAAATCTTTGATATTTTTGCTTTATGGAAACCTTCAGAGGAAAATACCTTCATGGCGGCATCCAAAATTAATATTTTTTTATCTTCCATTTTTGTCACTTTAATAAACAATGCTGAATTATGAATCATCGTTCAGTTCAAAATTAAGATAAATATTTTAATTATGCAAGAAATTTTTGCAAAAAAAAGATATTGATTAACAATTTAGTTGAATTTAATGAATAATAATTGTAATTTCCATCAATTACATTTTAGTAGAAAGCGGTATATTAGCCGAATATCGAATAATATTTGATTCATAGTAATTTGGTAATTTTTTCGATCTTTTCTTTCCCATAAACTATTTTTAAATCAAATATTTTTCAATATCATTTATTAATGCCGTTTTTGTTCGTTCAAGAGAATTGATTTCGGGAACTCTTGCTCCTGAGGCATTTAGATGTCCACCACCTCCATATTTTCCGGCTATATCACGTACAGATATATTGCCTTTGGATCGCAAAGAAATTCTCAACTCATTTCGTTTTGCATCTTCAGAAATTAATAGGCCAACTTCAGTTCCTTTGATTGATAATAGTCTTTCCACGAAATTTTCGACATCCTCCTCCTTTGCTCCAGTTTTGTCGAACAAACCTTTGGTTAAAGTCATGACTACAAGTCTGCCGTCAAAATATCTTTCCAATCCGGCAAACCCCTCTCCGAGTAATTTTAGAGCTTCAAAGGAAGTACGATTATATACTTCATCATACATTCGAACAGGGTCGGCTCCGGCGGCTATAAGGTTGGCGACAATTTTATGAACTTCTGCATCCGTTCTTGGAAAACGAAAACTTCCTGTATCTGTCATTATTGCAACATATAATCCATTTGCGGCTTTTCTTGAAAGTTTGTAACTCTTGTCTGTACTCACGAGTTGCCAGATTAATTCACCCGTAGAGCTTGCTTCGGTATCAACCAAGAATAAATCAGCAAATGATTTTGGTTCTACGTGATGGTCTATGATCATTTTATAAGCTTTTGATTTAAGCATAGCAATTTCCATTGACTTTAAACGTGAACTGTCATTAAGATCAACTATTAAAATTAAATCTGCAATTTGAAAGTCATGAAAATGAGTCTTTTCATCAAATTCAAAGACTTCTCTATCATCATCAAGAAAAACGAGATTATCGGGAATATTGCTATTGATAAATATTTTCGAAGAAACTCCTTTGAAGGTCAGATAATCCTTGAGTGCTATGGCTGAACCAATTGCATCTCCATCGGGATTTGTGTGTGTTAAAATAATCGCACTTTTTGACATTTCAATTCTTTTGATAATCTCGTTTTTTATTTTTTTTTCTTTTTTCATTTCGTCATTTTTTTATTAATTATGTAGTTTATTGTTGACGGTATTTGATAGCTCAGATTTTAATTTTTCTGAAGTTTAATTGATATTACGTCTTTCAAAAATTAAAAAAATTTGAAGAAATTAATAACAGGAATGAAAATTCTTTGATTCTTTGAAATAACTTTATAATTTTTTTATCATATTAACTGAATTTTTTGCATTTTAGTATTCTTAAAAAACTAAACTTTAGTGAAATTATGGTTGACAACGAAAAATTTAGAAAACTATTACCGTATTTGATTGTTTTTGTAAGCTTCTGCGGAATAATCGTCCTGACTGTTGTGATGATTGACTGGTTGATTCTTCCTGCGATGATTCACAACAGTGAAACGGTAAAGGTACCTAATGTTATAGGTAAACCTTTGGCTGAAGCCGAGAAAGTACTTGGAGGCACGGGACTGAGCATCGCAAAAGTAAGCGAGCAGTACAGCGATGCAATTGCACAGGGAATGGTGCTTAATCAGTCGCCAAAATCCGGACAGTACGTTAAAGCGGCAAGAAGTATTTACCTGACTGTCAGCAAAGGAACCGAATCCGTTTATGTTCCTTACGTCGTTGGTCAACCAAGCCGTTCGGCAAGAATAATTCTTAAAAATAAAGGATTGGAAGTCGGGAATGTAGAATATTCAAATTCCGATACTTATGGTCCCGATACAATAATCATACAGAAAACCGGTTCAGGAAAACAAGTGCCTTTCGGAGCAAGGATTGATCTTGTTGTGAGCAAAGGAGGCAGTTCTCAGGTAAAAGTTCCTCAGCTTATTGCTATGAAATACGATGAAGCAATTAAAGCTCTTGCAGAATCAAGATTGGTTGCAGGTTCCTTATCTTACGTAAAGAATGAGACTTATCTGCCCGGAACAGTTATGAATCAGTCACCATCTGCGGGTGAACTTGTAAATGTGGGAACAGTAATTAATTTGATAATAACGAAGTAGGAAAGCGGAAAAGCTAATAATTTATTTATTAACTAAGATGTTGTTAGTTGATTTTCAATTTTATTTCTGTATTTTATATGGAATTGTTGTTTAATATCTTTAACATCATTTTCAATAAATTCAATGAAACTTTTGAATTTACTATTGTAAAAATCAAGATGAACCTTTTCCTTCATCTCCCAAACTTCAATTATTGCATCGTCTTCTTTACTTTTCATAGATTACCTCCATAGGATTTAGTAATAAAATTTGTTTAAGATATCCATACTTTAAATTTACACCATTAATTAATATTTGTTTGTTAATATTGGCAAGATGTCTGAAATTCCATGAAAGCAAAATATCAAATTCATATTTTTTTGCAAATGCAATATGAAGGGCATCTTCAAGCTTTGAAGCCGGAATTATACTTTCAATTACATATTTGTCGGCAAGTTCAAGAATTTCATCGGATATTACATCGTACACATCAATCTTATATTTATAAATTGCTTCAAGTAGTAAATCTCGTTTTTCAGCAGTTTTTGTCCTGTTAATTTCTGCCAATACAATATCGGATATATAAGTATCATATAAATCAATGTATTTTTCAAAAAATTCAATAGTAATTGCTTTTTTCTCTGGGGATTGCTCTGAGAACAGAACGTTAATCACTGAAGTATCAAGATATATTTTTAATTTCTTATTCATTATTCCTTACAAAGTAAAACCTTAAAAATAAGTTCAATATTGAAAGAAGATTAGCCCTCTTAAATATTTCATTTTCACCAAAAAATTCAGCCGAAAAGTTGAAGAAAAAAACTCTCTTCAACTTTTCAGGATGATTATGATAAAATATTACAAATTCTTATCGTAAAGTCTGTAGGTCTTGTAAACTTTTGCGTTCATGGTGGTGGTCAGCCCTCTGTTCATCATTTCGTTATCTTCCAGAATCCAGCTGGCTTCCCCAACTTTTCTGCCGATGCTTTCGCCTCTTGTACCAACTTCATAGTAAAGAACAGCATCAATTCCTGTTTTTTGAAATTCGGGTAAGACACCCAAAGCTATTATTCTGGTCATGTTGATTTTTTTCTTTTTCGTCAGAAGATGATAAAGAGCTCCAATCATGCCGCCGCTCTTGTTATGAATGAATGCTTCATTGACATTAGGGAGAGCCAGGGCAAAACCGGCAATTTTACCGTTTGATTCTGCAATAATTGCAGTTTCGGGGTCGGCAATCATTTTCAAATCTCCGGCAACAAAATCAAATTCTTCACTTGTCCATTTTACAAATCCCCAGTTTGGCATCCAAGCCGCATTGTAAATTGATTTCAAGGTTTCAACATCTTTCAGAAATTCAGCCTTGTTTTTCATATTAATTTGGCGGATTGTAACCTTGTGTCTGTCGCGTATAAGCTGTTGGAAACGTATGATTTTATCGGTAAGATAAGATTCCTGATGAAGAATATAGGCATATAAATCCTTTGCTTTGGTAAATCCTGCACCTTCAACAAGTTTTATATAATACTGTGGATTGTATGTCATCATGATAACAGGAGGTGAGTCAAAACCATCAATCAGCAATCCGATTTCGTCGTTCATTGAAGGGTTCTCGGGACCTCTCATTGCTGTCATATTTCTGTCCTTCAGCCATTTCCCGCATGCATTGAAAAGTGCATTTGCAACTTTCTGGTCGTCAATACATTCAAAGAAACCCCAGAATCCAATTTTATCGTTATGAGTAATATTATGATTATCATTGATAATTGCCGCAATTCTGCCGACTATATGGTCACCCGAAACGGCAAGAAATAATTGAATTTTTGAGTGTTTGTAAAAAGGATTTTTCTCGGTATCAAGAACTTTCTTCCTGTCAGAGATAACGGGAGGAACGAAGTTTTTATCGTCCTTATAAAAAAGCCATTGAGATTTGATAAATCTCATTTTATCTTTGTTGGTTTCTACTGCAATGATTTTCAAATCCATAATTCTCTCCAAATAATATATGTGAAAAATTGTGTAATAAGTTCATTATTCTTGTTTTAATTGCTCTAATTTAAAATAAATATCAAATCAAACAATCTAATCTTATAATAATCAAATAATTATGAGCATTATTTAATCATCGGATTAGAGAATTTCTTGTTCTCAACAAATTTCTTATCGGTTAATGCCTTTAAAAAATTCAACAAATCTGCTTTTTCAATACTGCTAAGGTTCAAGGGTTTTAAGATTGTATCTTTGTAAATAATAGCCCTTCCTCCACGATTATAATGTTCGATAATTTCTTCGAGAGTTGTAATTTCGCCATTGTGCATATATGGTGCAGAAAGTTCGACGTTTCTTAACGTAGGAGTGAGGAATTTCCCTCTGTCTGCATCTTTTTTTGTCACTTCGTAAAGCCCACGGTCGAAATAATGAGAAACCACACCTGTATTATGATACTTCTCGTCAGTAAATAAAAATCCTGCATGACACACCGAACATTTTGCCCTATCCCCGAAAAATAAATCTTTGCCTCTTATCTGACTTTCGTTCATTGCAGATTTATCACCATTTATAAATTTATCATAAGGTGAGTCTCCTGTAATCAGAACCCGAACAAAAGTGGAAATTGCCTGTGCAACCAAAGTGGCTGAAATTTTAACATTTTCACCAAAAGCTTTTTTGAATAAATCAGGATAAAGAGGATGTGCTTCAAGCCTTTTGACGATTTCATTTGTGTCACTTGCAAGGACATAAGGAAGCCAAAGACTTCTATAGGCATTATTTTCAATAAGGGTTCCCCTGCCGTCCCACATTAGCTTTGTCCGATAAACAAGATTCTGGTGCGACATTGTATTTCTGGTTTCGGGTTCATTGTTGTAACCAAGACTGAATTCAGTATCATCCGAAAATCCATGAGGTTGCTTGAAACAATGCGAGCAAGAAGCAATTGAAGTATCCCTTGATAGCAGTTTCTCATAATATAGCATTCTGCCAAGTTCTGCTTTAGCTTTCGAATATGGATTATTTGCAGGAAATACGGGCTGTGGAAATCCTTTTGGTATCACAAGTAAATCTTCATCAAGCAAGTTCTGTGTTGCCGGAGGGGTATTCGAACAGGAAAATAATCCGCAAAAAAATACGAATATCGAAATAATAATCATTATTTCAGATATGTTATTTTTTTTAAAGCAATCAAAACCACAAGACATTTCAAATCTCAAATTAATGAAGAAAAACAAATATAAATAATAAAATAATATTAAATTAATTTTAATTTCTAATTTTTTGTGTTATTTTGTATTTTTACATGTAGAATTTTAAAAAGATTTGGTTTAAAATATATGAAACATAAAAATAATATTAACTTATCAATAATTCTAACATCAATTTTATTGATATTTGGAATTTTTTCCGCTTGCACAGACAATGGTCAGGATGCAGAGTCTAAACCCGCTCAGGTAATGACAGTCACTCAGATTAAAGCCACAGTTGGATATGCTTGGTTTGAACCTGAATTTAATTTGTATCATCCTGTGAGCAATATTCTGGGTCAAATTAATGCTGAATTTCAGAAGAATCCCTGTCAGTTTTATATCTTTGTGAATCCTTCATGTGCTTGTACAGGAACACAAAAGGATTTTCCCCATGTTGTAAAAATACTTGATTCTGCGAATATTAAAGAAACATCATACACAATATATTCAATGTTAAGTTACAAATCGCCTCATCCATATAACACGATTTTCACTTTAACTCAGCTTCCTTCATTCTACATAATCAGAAATCAAAAACCTGTTTATTCGGTACTTGATTCTCTGAACTATTACAGAGCTTTGAATTCAAATATTGATTATACAATTGAGGAATTTGTTTTAAAAGGTTTGAAAGCAATTTAAGGAAATTCAATGGCTTATTGGTTGGTTAAATCAGATCCCGAAACATATTCTTTCGACAATCTTCTCAAAGACAAATCCACAACTTGGGATGGTGTGAGAAACTATCAAGCCCGAAACTTTTTAGCAATGATGAAAGTTGGTGAAATGGTTATGGTTTACCACAGTCAGGAAGGTGCAAAGGAAATTGTGGGTTTAGCAATGATTACAAAAGAAGCATTTCAGGACACAACTTCGGAAGATTCACGCTGGCTTGCTGTCGAAATCAAAGCAATAAAAAGACTTAAAATGAATGTATCTCTCAGTACAATTAAATCAGAAAAAGGACTTGAAAACATTGCTTTACTCAAGCAATCCCGTCTTTCGGTTATGCCCTTAACTGAATCCGAATTTAATATTATCCTTAATCTAAGCGGGACTAAAATTTAGTGGTTTTAAAAATTCATTTTGCAGACTTTTGGTCCGTATTCAATCCTGAAGATAATTTCTTATTGAAATTACTTGAAAAACATTTTGACATTGTCCATGATTCAGTTAACCCCGATGTTCTGATTTTTTCAGTTTTCAATGTGAATCATCTGAAATACACTTGCCCCAAGATATTTTTTACAGGAGAAAATATAAGACCGAATTTCAATGAATGTGATTTTGCTATTTCTTTTGATTATGATAACCATGGCGGCAAAAATTACAGATACCCGTTATATGCGGCGTATGAAGACGTGAGAAAACTGACTTTACCAAAAAATCCGGAAAAAATACTTAAAGAAAAAACCGGTTTTTGTAATTTTGTTTACTCAAATGCCGATTCACCCAAAAGAAATAATTTTTTTAAGTTATTATCAAAATATAAAAAAGTTGATTCAGGGGGAAGAGTTTATAATAATATTGGTAGGAGGATTCCCAATAAATTGGAATTTCTCAAAAAATATAAATTTACTATAGCCTTCGAAAATGAAAGTTTCCCGGGTTATACAACCGAAAAAATATTTGAACCAATGCTGGTTAACTCAATTCCGATTTATTGGGGAAATCCGGAAATTCATAGGGATTTTAATACTGAAAGCTTTATTAGCTATCATGATTTCAATAATGAAAAAGAATTGATTGATTATATTATCGAAGTTGATAATAATGATGAGCTTTATTTACAGATTCTCGAGCAACCTTACTTTAAAGATAATATTGTTAATGAAGATGTTGATGAAGAAAAATTCAATAATTGGCTTAAAAAAACTCTTGATTTATGCTTAGATAAAACTAAAGAGCAACACGAAATATTAGTAATTAAGCCAAAAATAAGTAAATTCAATTTTACTATCAAGAAAATTCAATTTTGGACGAAATGGACAATAAGAATTTCCAAAACCTTTTCTTTCCTCAAAATCAAGGTAAAATTGAAGAAGTGGATTTCCGGTTAAAACCATTTTTTCTTTTTGAATAACATGAGCATCACAAGCCCTGATAAGAACATAAATCCCATAATGACAAAATAGCCATATCTCATTTCAAGCTCAGGCATGAACCTGAAATTCATTCCGTAAATACTTGAAATGAAAGTCAAAGGAATGAAAATAGTTGAAATTACGGTAAGTACCTTCATGATTTCATTAAGTTTGTAGCTCACACTCGAAAGATAAATATCCAGCATTTCAGCTAATATTTCCCGTTGAGTCTCAATTGTATCAATAATTTGAATGATATGGTCATATAAGTCTTTGATATAAATATCATTTTCATCGTCTAATAACTTTGATTGGGTTATTTCAATTTTTTTAATAATTTCTCTTAAAGGCCAAGTTGCTTTTCTAAGGAATATTAAATTCCGTTTTAAATGATGAATCTTTTCAATGTGGATAGGTTGAGGTTTTTCGAGAACTTCTTCTTCGATGTTTTCAATTTCTTCACCGATGGATTCAAGCACTTCATAATATTTGTCAACAACCGCATCAATCAGAGTATAATGTATGTAACCCGGTGAATACTTGTTTACTTTGATTCCTGTGCCTGTTATTCTATCCTTAATAAAATCAAAAATTCCTGAATCAGTTTCTCTGAATGATGCCACGTAGTTTTGACCTAAAACAAGACTAAGTTGTTCTGAATCAAGAGAAGTATCTATATTGTTATATTTCAGAATCTTCAGTTCAATAAAAATTATTTCATCATGAAATTGAATTTTTGGACTGTGCTCTGTATTTGCAATATCTGCCAGAATCATTGAATGAATTTTAAGGTCTGCACCAATTTTCTTCAAAGCTTCAGTCTGATGTAATCCGGTCACATCAATCCATCTCGAAGAAACGGTTGGATTATTAAATTGAAATTCTTTGTAATCCTGAACTTTTTTTTGAACAAAATTCACTGAATTCATATCAAACACAGAAATCTGAACTTCCTCCATTTTGAGCGAACCGATAAAAACAACTTCCTCTGGAGGTAATCCAATCTTTTCCGATAATTTATGTTTCTTTTTTTTAATTTTGATGGGCACTAAAAATACTCCCAATTCATATATTTTGAACGAAAACATAACCCAAAATGGGGTCATTAGTACTATGAGAGATTATCTTTTTAATGATATCATCATGCAAAACAACACCCGCAGAAACCAGTTTTAATCCGTTTAGAGTAACTATGTCCCTTGAAGCAACCATACCATTTTCCAACTCTTGCAAATTTAATGCTCTCTCGTTAAATCCCGAAGAAAAAGTTTTGGTTACTGCTAAGTATTGTTCCAGTAAAACAACTGCTTTATGGTCATAAAGTCTTTTGGATTCTCTGTAAAGATAGTCAATTATTTGTTTTGTAGGTTGCTTAGAGATTGTTCTGATTTCCTCAAAATCAAGGGCAACTCTGATGATTCTCGCACCGACAGGAATTTGCCAGCTTTTAATTTTATTAGGAAATCCGCTTCCGTCAAAATTTTCATAGATGTGGTACAGAATTGTTGCGGAATCTTTAAATCTGCGAATACTCGAAACTATATTTCTTGCAACAACAGGAACCTGATACATCAAATTATTAGTGACATGCCCATCTTGCATAATGGGTGTTCTCAATAGGTTGTCCGGTAGGAAAATTCTTCCTGTGTAGCATAAATGAGATGCAAGTTCAATATCCAGAATTTCTTCACCCGGAATATCACCCAAAGTATTAGCTATCCATACCGAAGCCTTGGCAACAAACTCGGTTATCTCGACTGATTGAGGAATTCTTGCCTGCTGAAAATTCATGGCGAGAGTTTTCATATCGGTAATATCGTTTTCAAGTTCCTCAGCAAGCTGATTGATAATTGAATATTCTTCTTTCATCTGCTTGTTCAAGCCTACCAAACGCGAGGCTGAGCGGATACGTGCCAGTAGTTCTTCGGAGCTGACAGGTTTATTGATGAAATCGTCGGCACCGTCTTCCAAGGCTCTGATTTTTTGGGATTTATCATGTGAAGCAGTTAAAATCACAAAATAAATGTCATTTAACTCCTTATGTTCTCTAATCATTTTGCATAACTGCATTCCGTTGATACCGGGCATTTCGATGTCGCATATTACAATTGAAGGATGATGCCGTTGAATTAAATCCCAGCCTTCATTACCATCAGTAGCCGAATATACAATTGAATTAAGAAAATTCTTGTTGACTAATGTTTTTAGTGCCATCAGTGTCATATCATCATCATCAATGATTAGAAAGGTATTGATATTTTCAGTTTCCATAATGTTTTAGTTAGGTTTAATGAAATTACTTGAATTTAAATGACGTATTAAAATGCTGATTCTTCTGTTTGAAAGGTCAAACGGATTTTCAGGTGTTCTCAGCTTTCGGTCTGAAAAACCGGTAACTCTTTCAACTTGCCCTTCCCAAAGTCCGTTATTATCAAGAAGTCTTCTTGCGGAATTTGCCCTGTCTGCAGAAAGTTCCCAATTCGTATAAGTAGCTTTGCCCGCATATTTCCGGCTGTCGGTGTGTCCTTCAATATCAACATAGTTTGGAAGATTACCGATTTCTTTTGCAAGCTGAATAAGAATTTCCTTAGCTTTTTCCTTGATTTTGGCACTGCCGATTTCGAAAAATACCGATTCCTTTGTTTCAATCAAATCAATTCTTAAGCCTTCTTTTGTCATTTCTAATTTAATTGAAGAAAGAAGGTCTTTCAATTCAGGTCTGGTAGCCATCTGGTCATGCAAAAACTTTTGAAATTCTTCCCCAAGCTTTCTAAGCTTTTCAAATGCTTTGGTGCTGTCTTGCAAAGCCATTTTTTTTAGTTTCTCTGCGGCTTGATTTATTATAGTATCCTTTTGGTCAGGAGGAATCATGAAATAGAAATCTTTCTTTTTCTTTTTATCTTTGCCTTCTCCGCCTTTTCCTTCAGTTTTTTTTAGGTCGAGTTCAATTGGAATAGCCCTTTTCCCATTAATATAGCTGAATGCACCCGGATCATTAAAGAATGAAACTACATTTTGTTTGATCTGGTCGCTTTGTCCAAGAATCCATAATACAATAAAGAGTGCCATCATAGCGGTTACAAAGTCGGCATAAGCAACTTTCCATGCACCACCATGGCTCCCACCTTTGTGCTTGCCCCTTTTCTTCTTGATTATTATCGGCTCTTCTTTGTGCTGTTTTTGGTCTTGCTGTGCCATTATTTTGTCTTAAGAATAATTTCGGAAATTATTATTTAGGCCTTTTTATTGATTCTTCAGTCTCTTTGAATGATGGTCTGTTTTCTGGGTCAATAGATCTTCTGCCGTATTCAATAGCAACTGAAGCCGGAGCTCCTTTTGCAAAAGAAAGAAGTGCTGATTTAATAACCTGAAGATATTTGCCTTCTTTTTCAGCAATTTTTGCCATGTATGAAGCAATAGGACCAAACAATCCATAAGAAAGAAGTACACCCAGAAAAGTACCTACAAGAGCACTTGCTACGTGATGACCAACAGCCTCAGCTCCTGCATTAATTGAACCCATTGTTACAATGATACCTAAAACTGCCGCAACAATTCCGAGTCCCGGAAAGGCATCAGCCATAACCTGCAAAGCATGATGAGGAACATCTTCTTCCTGCTCCATAGCTTCAATATCAATATCCATTAACTCTTCAAGGTCGTGAGCCGGGACACCGCCGCTAAGAACTACTTTCAGAGTGTCGCATAGAAATTCAACACCGTGATGATTTGCCAAAAATGAAGGATACTTTGACATGATTGTACTTGACTCGGGATTCTCAATATGAGATTCCAGTGCTATTAATCCTTCTCGTTTCGCATATTGAAACAATTCATAAAGAAGTTGCAGCAATTCAATATACCCGTTTTTATTGACACTTGGTCCTTTAATTGTTCCGATTGCCCCGGCTAATATTTTCTTCAGCACGCCTAATGGATTTGCTATTAGCAAAGAACCAACAGCCGCACCGACAATAATCAGATACTCTGCAGGAACAAATAAAGTTAGGGGATTCCCTCCGGCGATTAGAAAACCAACCAGAAGAGCTCCAAATACAACACCAATTCCGATAATTACAAACATTTCTTCCTTCCTTCAATATGAGTAATTACTCTAATTCTTTTAATTTCATTATTAAAGTCTGATTTTCAGGATACATTTTTAATGCATCATTCCAAACAGACTTTGCCTTTTCAGAATTTCCTTTTTTAAGATAAATTTCGCCTAAATGCTCCAATACTTCAGCACTTGACCCACCCAACGTTAATGCTTTGTTCAGATACTCCAAAGCTAAATCGTAATTCCCAAGTCTGTACTGAATCCATCCGTAAGTGTCGAGATAAGATGGATTATAGGGTTCAGCCTTCAAAGCAATGGAACTCATGTTGATGGCTTCCTCCAATTTTATTCCCCTCACAGATAGAGAATAAGCGAAATTATTGTTTACCAAAGCATTATTGGGATTAATTTTCAGAGCCCTCGAATACATTGCATCCGAACTGTCTGCCAATCCAATCCTGTCATAAGTTATTCCGTACTGAGCATATATTTCAAAATTATTTGGTTCTATTGTCTGAGCTTGTTTTAACAGTTCCAAAGAACTATTGTAATCTCCGGCAGACATATAAAATGAACTAATATAAAGTGGGTATCTGAAGTCTTTGGGAAATTTCGGTTGGTACTTTTCAAGTAACTTAATTGCTTTGGTGAATTCCTTGCCCGAAGTATAAACACTTGACAATTGTAACGGAACATCAGAAATAGTATCGGTAATATCCAAAACGTGTTTAATGATTTTGTCAGAAATTTCGAAATTTGAAATCCTATAATTTAAGTAAGCAGAAATTGTTTGTAGTTTCCAATCATAATAAAACCGATTATCAATGTAACCAAGAAATTTTCCGATGAATTCCTTCCCAATGGCTGAAGTATCGTCACCAAATCTTCCTGCAAGTGTATTAAGTGCATTATCCAATTCAGGCGAAGATACATTTTTACTGATTTTATCAATCTGTTCCAAAGCTTTAGAATAATTTTTTTGATTGTAGTAGAGTTCAGTCAACGCAGAAAGTGTTCGGCTATTGTTAGGCATAGCTTTATCAAGTCTGAGAAAAGTTGCAAGAAGTTTTTCTTCGTTCTTCAATGCTTCGTACACAGCCGCTAATCTGACTAAAACAGTATAATCATTTCCATCTTTTAATATATCTTCATAAATTTCAGCGGCTTTTGCAGGATTAAAAAATTCATAAAGCCTTGCTAATGTAATTCTATTTTCGGTTGAGGGATTGATTTGGATTATCTGATTGTAAATTGCAACGGCATCTTCGGTCTTGAACTGCATTATATAAATATCACCAAGAAGTTTCATCGCTGGAATGAAAAGAGAATCAATTTTCAGGGAATAGTTTGCAAATTCGATTGCACTGTTGTAGCGGTAGAGTTCACGGTAATTTTTTGCAATCAGATAATAAATGGAGGCAGAAGAATCATACTTGAGAGCTTCGAAATAGTCCAGAATAGCTTCGGCATATCTACCCTGCTGAGTAAGGTTAGCCGCACTTATAACGTAATCTGTTGTCAGCCTTGAAAACATGGAAGTATCAACGAATTCCAATTCAGCAGAGGATTTGCTGATTACACTTTTATAATCGGGATTCAAAGACTGCTTATTCGAGGAACAGGAAGCAATGAACAGCAGGCTGATTGCAACAGCAATCAGTGAGGTGTATCCTTTTTTATTTTTAAAATGCTTCCTTGCCATAAAACTTAATGTATTTATATTATGTCCCATTTTCATTATCGTCAAAATTAAAAAAAACTGAATTAAAAATTACTATTTATTGTAGTAATAACATAGGATAGAGGAAAATATTTTCTAAATGAGGGAAAAAAGATGAGAAATAAAAAAAAAGCCCCTGAATCAGGGGCTTTTTTGAAGTAGTTTCTTTTACATATCTTTAATCATACCGATTAAGCCTTTTTTGTCCAGAGTTCTTAGTGCTCTTGCAGTGGCTTTAATGGTAATCCATCTTTTCTCTTCAGGAATCCAGATTTTCTTTTTCTGGAGATTTGGCAAAAATCTTCTTCTTGTTCTGTTGTTAGCATGAGAGACATTATTGCCTGTCATGACGGTTGTGCCGGTTAAATCGCAAATTTTTGACATACTCTGACCTTATATGATTATTAATTTTATGCTTTTTTAAAGTATTGAAATATAAAGAATACAAATATATATGATTTTTTCATATAAATCAAACAAAATCGAGCAAAAGCATTGAAATTTTTCATCGTGAAAATTATTTTCATAAAAATGTATGATATTTCATTTTTTCTTTTTCTATTATAATTCTAATTTGTAGTTTTGTAAATGCAAAAAGTGATGTTCCCAACATTCTTTTGCATGTGTGTGTGTAAAAATTTTTTTTAACAAATTGGTAGGAGTTTTCTATGCCATATTTTGAAGATTTCATGGCGGCTGTTCAAGCCAAAAATTTGGCTCAGCCAGAGTTTATCCAAGCAGTTGATGAAGTTATGTCATCATTAGTTCCCGTTGTGGACAAATATTTCCCCGAATACAAGAAAGCAAGACTTCTTGAAAGAATCGTAGAGCCCGAAAGACAGCTCATGTTCAGAGTTCCATGGCTTGACGACAACGGCGACGTTCAGGTTAACCGTGGTTTCAGAGTTGAATTCAATAGTGCAATTGGTCCTTACAAAGGTGGATTGCGTTTCCACCCAAGTGTGAACTTAGGTATTTTGAAATTCTTAGGTTTCGAACAAGTATTCAAAAATTCACTGACAACATTGCCTATGGGCGGTGGTAAAGGTGGTTCTGATTTCGATCCTAAAGGCAAATCTGACAACGAAGTTATGAAATTCTGCCAGAGTTTCATGTCTGAACTATTCCGTCACATTGGTCAATTCACTGACGTTCCCGCCGGTGATATTGGTGTCGGTGGTAGAGAAATCGGCTTCATGTTCGGTCAGTACAAAAAACTCAGAAATGAATTCGTCGGCGTTCTTACAGGCAAAGGCTTGAATTGGGGCGGTAGCTTAATTCGTCCTGAAGCAACAGGTTACGGAACAGTTTATTTTGCCGCTAACATGCTTGCCACAGCCGGAAAAACTTTTGAAGGCAAAACAGTTGCAGTTTCCGGTTCCGGTAACGTTGCACAGTATGCAGTCGAAAAAATCAACCAATTAGGCGGAAAAGCCGTCACATTGTCCGATTCATCCGGGTTCATTATTGATATGGATGGAATCGTCGGCGAAAAATGGAATTACGTTATGGACCTCAAAAACAACCGTCGTGGCAGAATCAGTGAATATGCCGCTAAATATGGTTGCGAATATCATGAAGGCAGATTTAACTGGGATGTCAAATGCGATATCGCACTTCCTTGTGCTCATGAAAACGAAGTCAATGGCGACGAAGCAAAAACATTACTTGGTAATGGTTGCTATTGCATTGCTGAAGGTGCAAACATGCCTTCAACACCTGATGCAATCAAACAATACTTAGAAGCAAATATATTCTACGGTCCCGGTAAAGCTGCAAATGCAGGTGGTGTTGCCACATCCGGTCTTGAAATGAGCCAGAACTCACTCAGAATGAGCTGGACAAGAGAAGAAGTTGACAAACACCTCTTCAGAATCATGAAAGACATCCATGACAACTCATACCAAGCCGCAGAAAAATACAGCAAAAAAGGTAACTATGTTGACGGTGCTAATATCGCCGGCTTCCTTAAAGTTGCAGATGCAATGATGGCTCAAGGCTTAGTCTAAGCATTATTTTTTGCTTTTTGATAAATAAAGCGGACATTCTTTTTCAGGATGTCCGCTTTTTTTATGACCTTCTTTTCCTAAATCCCTAAGTTTTCCATCATAATACTTTGTAATTCATTGAAAAGTTGTTATATTTGAGTTCTTGAAATCATATTTTAATTATTGCTAATTCTGTAATGGAAATGAAGTCTATTAAAATGATAATTATGAAATAGAAGATTGACAAAATGAAAAATATTATGCAACTTATCTTGGTTTTCTTTTTTGCATTCTCCCTTTTTGCTCAAAAGCCATTGGTTAAATTCTATCTGAATGATGGAAGTACAAAGCAATATAATCTAAACGAGATTGACAGTTTGGGAGTTATTGACAAAAAGAATAATTACGTAATGAGAATTCATTACTACGATTCGCTTGTAGCATATTACCCGACGGAAATCATCGGAAGCATCAAATTTGAAAAAGATGATATTCAAAG
>CAZSHX010000038.1:0-44498 GCA_964606895.1 uncultured Hyphomicrobiales bacterium | reverse complement strand
TACCAGTGCTGAGCCAGTACTTCCGTAACATGTTGCATGAGTAGGTGTAATGCTGTTTATAACAATTTGCGGCGGCTGTGTGATTGTAACACTTGCCGTCATTGGACCGCAGTTATTTGCATCACGTACACTTACTGTGTATGTACCTGCAACCAAACCAGTTCTTGGGTTAGTTCCCGAACCGGAACCTGACCATGTGTAAGTATATGCACCTGTTCCGCCTGTTACTGCAACTAATGCAGAGCCTGTACTGCCGGCTGGTAATGCTAATAACCATTCATTAGTCATTGAACCTTTACCCTCGGCTGTTGGTAGAAATGGAACTTCAGAGCCTGTACCGCCATAACATGTAGCATGAGTTGGGGTTACACTGGTAATTACGATTTGTGTCGGCTGTGTAATTGTTACAGTGGCTGTTGTTGGTCCGCAGTTGTTAGCATCGCTAACGCTTACGGTATAAGTACCTGCTGTTAAACCTGTTCTTGGATTAGTACCCGAGCCAGTGCCTGACCACGTATAAGTTAATGTGCCGGTTCCGCCGCTTGCACTTACGAGTGCCGAGCCTGTGCTTCCGTAACATGTAGCATGAGTAGGTGATACGCTGCTCATTACGATTTGTGTCGGCTGTGTGATTGTTACTGTCGCTGTTGTTGGACCGCAGTTGTTTGCGTCACTAACACTTACTGTGTAGGTACCTGCTGTTAAACCTGTTCTTGGATTAGTACCCGAGCCTGTGCCTGACCATGTATAAGTTAATGTGCCTGTGCCGCCACTTGCACTAACGAGTGCTGAGCCTGTGCTTCCATAACATGTAGCATGAGTCGGTGTTACACTGCTGATTATTATTGCATTTGGTTGTGTAATTGTTACACTTCCTGTAAGGGTACAAGAATAAAAATCAGTTGCAGTTACGGTATAAGTCCCTGCAGTTAGACCTGTTGCGGTCTGAGTTGTTTGCTGAGGAGATGTACTCCATTTATAAGAATAAGGAGTACCGCCGCTTGTAACGTTAATAGTTCCTGTACCATTACTTCCACCAAAACAACTAACGTCTGTCTTTGTTGTGTTGGTAAATGTGAAGAAATTACGTGTATGAACTGCAAGTGGAACAGCATTTGTTCCATATACAGTATCCGTACTTGTTCTATTTCCGTAATATGTTCTCATTGACCAATAGTAATCAGTATCAATAATTAATCCATCTACGGTTAAAGATGTTGTTGCACCAACTTCTGATGGTTCGTACATATCAACCAATGAACTAAACCCATTATCAGTTGATACTTTTAAATAATAACCGTCACTACCATTTACTGCGGCTGTCCAGTTTGCAGTAAACCATGTTGGTCCAATTCCAGTACAGGGAACAACATTTAAATAAGTTGGAGGATTTGGTATTGTTTTGACAGTTCTGGGGTTAGTAGTAAGAGATGGAGTATTATACTCAGGATTTGGTAAGTCTCCATCTGTCACATATTCATAGACAATTATTAAATATGTTGTTCCAGGTGTCAAACCGGTTACACTAGTTTTCCAGTTTGGATTTGCAAGATTTGCAATGACAGTTCCCATATTTGCACCTGAACCTATGGTGTTGCCAGCTATGTAAATTGAACCACCTGTTGGTGCTGTTGGCGATACGGCAGTTGCCGCATCATATCGAACAACTAATCTTCCATCACCATTTCCTTTGGTAACACCAATCTTCATGCTTGTCTTTGTAACGCTGCTGAAGATAATATTATAAGCTGGTGCAGTAGGTGGAGTTGAATACAGTTCTGTCTGTAGCAAACAAACCAAAGCCATGAAGGCTAAGTAGAAGGATAGTTTTTTCATAAATACTCCTTGATTATTGAAAACAAATATTAAAATCCAATTTCTTATCTTACTATTTTCTCTATTAAAACGACAAATTAATAACTGACTATTAATTTTGTAAAAACTAACATTATATTAAACAAATATAAAAAAAAAAATGCTTTTATAACTTCATTTTTTTACGAAATTGTAAATATTTTGTAATTATTTTCCATATTATTAAAAAAAGTGAAAAATTCAAGTTTTTTTCTAACTTAATTTCTATTTTTAAAGGTGGACATACGATATTGTAATCTATGTATAAAAAAAAGGGCTGGCTCATTTGTTGAGCCAGCCCCTTTGGTTTTACTAATTGTTCAGATTATTTTGTAATGAACAATTGTTTTTCGTCTCTAAACTGACCGGATTGCATTCTGATCCAATAAGTTCCGTTTGAAAGTTCTTCAACAGGAAGTGCAATTGTGTAAGCACCAGATTGAGTGTTTCCATCAAATAATGTTTTGATTTTTTCACCCATCATATTGAACACTTCAATGTTTGTGTAACCATCCAAACCAACTGAGAAGTTCAGACTAGCACCGTTTGAACCAACCGGATTAGGATTGATTGCACTTAGTGCATAATTATTGCCGGTAACTCTGAGGAAACTCCTCAAGTCATAAGCACAAGTCTGATCTAATCTAATATTTGTTGAATCAGAAGTAATAAGTAGGCAACTATTAAATCTTTCTGCATTTGTAGCATGAACAACAAATGGAGTTGCATCTGTCAAATCTTTTGATGTTGGAAGGAATGTAGCAAACGAAAGCCAAAGAATTTCACCTGATCCGTTTAACTTTGTAGTTCCTGGACCTTTGAGTGTGAAAGTAATTTTGCCGTCTTTTGGTTGGACATCAGTTTTTGCGATGGACCAACCCTGAGCCATTGCACCAACTCTTGCAGAACCATTAATATACTGAACTATACCGCTATTATAAGCAATATCAATTGTAACACTATCAACTTTAGCCATAGTTAAATCGGATTGACCGTCAAATGTCACGCTGACATTAATAGCATCAGTACCGGGAACAGGTCTGCTGTTTTTATTAGCATCAGGAGTAATCGTTGTATGAAGTTTTGCATCTCTTTGGTAAGCAACTGCTGTTACAGTAATAGGAGCTGTTACCTTTTCCATACCCTGAGCATCACTGTTAACAACGAATGTTACGTTGTCAGTTCCTGGTTTCGTTGGAAGATAAGAAATTCTGATAGTGTCTATCGTATGTGCTTTCAATTTGAAGCCTTGAGCATCAGCTGAGTTAGTAAAATAGACATAAGCGAGCGATGGTTGCAATTCAAGTGATGTCACATTAATATCGGTAGTTCCATAGTTTTCAATTATGCAATCTACAAATGACAGACTTCCGATACATGTTGTAGTAGAACCGCCTGAAGTACGGATTAACTGAGAAACTCCATAACCTTTCCAATTAGAAGTAACTTCAGCTTGAGCATCGCTCACAGAGCTTACAGATGCATTAATCGGACCGGGAACCTGTGCAACAAAATCTGCATTGAACATAACTGAATCGCCTACCTGAAGAACTATCGGGAAAGTAATTGCAGATTTGTTAAATGTCCAGGGATTTGGGTTGTAAGAAGTTCCGTTAAGTGATATTTCATTTGCTGAGCTAATGACAAGGTCAGTAATTGTTGCAACATCGGCAACTGATTGTCCGTCAACACTATAATCAAGATTTTTGAAAACAATTTTTCTGGTTTTCTTTTCTGCCATAACCTGAATAGTTGTTGTATCAAAGTCATAGTTATAAGTAGCTATTTGTGGTAATATACCCCAGCCTTCGAATGTTGAATGAACATCAATACCTGCGGAATTCACATATTTGATCTTCAATTTATGGTAACCGACAACATCGGGATGGAATGTTACAGGAATGTAAACAGAACCGGGAGTAGTACCTACTTGTTTGGGAACTGTAATAACACTTTGAATCTTTGCTCTATCGAATTCGAACGCGTATCCATGTATGTCTTCTTCAATAGTAAAATCAGTTACATTAACATCTTCAGATCCATCATTGGATAGTGTAATTGCTTGTTTAGCAGGGTCATCATAAGGTCCGGTAAGTTTGCCCGGGCGAGTAATTCTAAGTTTAGGCCACTGAGCATTATTTGCTTTTAAGCCAGGAGTGGTAGCCGCACCCATTATATCACAATAATTTTTACGGTCAGTGCCAGCATCACTAGTAAACACAATTTTATCAGGGAAAGTCCCAATTGTGTTTGGAGTGAAAGTAATGGTGAATGACTTAGTATCCTTTGGTTTTAAAATGTAAGGATTATTTTTATCCATAAATGGAAGTCCTGTCACATAAACTCCAAGACTTGGTCCGGTATAACCGGTAATAACTAAATCAACAGTTCCTTCATTGGTCACCTGGAATTCTTTTTGTTCACTTTTTCCAACTGATAGAGTATTGAATAGAACGTCAGTAACCGCAATCACCGGATTACCAACTTTTGCAGTAACATAAGATTTATAGAAGAATACACAATCATCGCCAAGTCCGATTGAATCCTTGAACGTTCCTTCCTCAGTAGCTACAAATTTGACCTGGAATTTTATAGAATCTAGTTTTGTAATAATTCCGGGTAGAGTTGGTGGAAGCAATAAAGTAAAACCGGTAGTACCTGTTTGCAATTTCAAATCTTTAATATTTACGTCTGATTGATCGGAATAGTTAATAGCCCAGAAATCCATGATTTTTTCTTCGCCTTTTTTAAAGCTTCCAAAATCAACAGGATTAGGTCGAATAGTAATTTTCGTTGCCAAATAATTGATTTCTATGGTAGAATCATTTCCTCTTCTATCCATAAATGAAATGACAGCTCGTGCATCCTGCGAAGGGTCAACAACCTGTAGAGTCCAGTTAGTTGTTCTTGTGTCCCCGGGGATAAAATCAACATATTTAAAAATATAATTGAAACTGAATTCAGATTGGAAAACAATCATTGATAGATTTGAACGGATTGCTTTGTCTTCAGGCATATCAGTAACAACACCGTCTGTAACATTGCCATCGCATGTCAATTTATAGGTTGGCACCGGAGCCACTGTATCTGGTGTTTCAAGGTCAGCAAGTGCTGCGGCTGTTGGGAAACCGTAGGAATCGCACCAATCATAACCAAATGAATAAGCGGCAAAAGGTTTAGCGGCACGAATTTTATAAACGCCGTCAGCTGGAAGCTGAATCATTTTTAATGCGTACTTTTTGCCATTAACATCATATTTAAATAATTCATCCATACCTGCGAATTTTACATTACATTTAACCCAATCAAATTGACCGCCATGAACAGGACCGCCAAATTCTACATCATCGGGCATCATACCTAAAGAATTTGTTTCATAAACCAAATTGACATAATTCTCTTTGAAATTCTGACCACCCATTATACCGGGAGTACAGAAGGTAATTTCTTTTTGGTATTGTTGAACAGGTGTGGTTGCCATAACAAAAGGATCACTATTTGGCAATGGATAACCGTCTTCCTGAACACCAGTATTATAGAGAGTAACAGTTATCGGTTTATCTCCTGAAATTACAACAGAACCGGGTTTCATATCTTGTGTCATACGCATAACCTGAAAACCTTTGCCTTCAATCCCGCCTGCAGTTGCAATAGTACCAATGTTCAAACCATTTCTGAATATTTTTGTATTTGGTTCTTTTGCGAAAACTCGGATAATTGAGGCATTCTTTCTGTATGGAATTTTTCCGACATGAAGATCCAAACCCCATGTGAATGTAGGAATATCCATTTCGGCAGTATAATCACACCATTGATTGCCGGTAGGAATATTATTACACATATTGCCTGTAACACATCCAACAGGCTTGGTAGAAACAACTTTACTACCGGAAAGATCACCTTCATCGGAGTCATTAGAAATTGCAAGAACGTCGCCTTTCATAAGTGTCCATTCTTTTGTTTGCCCAGGTGTCATCCCGCCTTTTGTTTTTGTAAAGATAGTTCCACCAAGAGTAAATCTAACTTTAGTATCATCATAAGGTGCTGTAATCGTTGCAACGCAAGGAAGTTTATAGTTCCAGCCTGCTCTGAACATAGCATCAACAGGGTGACCGGCAAGGATATATTCTCTACCCAGAGACGATACCGGTATTACAAGCCAACCGTCACTTGTTGCACGATATCGAACAACACAATAAACAACCAATGGATCATCGGCATAAATGTGAATACCTGTACCTGGGAAAACGGCTTCACGCACATTCTCATCAGTTCCGGTTTTTGTGTAGGGCTGACCTTGAACAGGAGTTATATTGTATTCAATAACATCATTGGGGATAGTATTTCTTGCTTTGAAGTATCCTTTGCCTGGTACTTCAACGGTTACAAGAGTTTTTGTAGGTGCTGTTATGAAAATTTTGATAAAATTGGCAAATCCACCGCTTTCATCTTCGAAACATGGAGGAATACTGAACCAGAATTCCTTACCGACGTTATTTGCACCGAGCATTGCGGGCAAACCCTTCTTTATCTGTTCGATATCAACTTTATCCCCGGCGTATGTTTGCTTTGGCATAAGCAAGGCAACAGCCAGAAAAATCAAAGCGAAAAGAGACAAATATTTTTTCATGAGGTCTCCTAAAAATTAGTAAAAAAATATATATAAATTAACTATTATCAATTTGTTATTTCCAAACTCTAAAATATATAAAAAAAAAATCAAAAAATCAAAGAATAATTGTGAACAAGCATTTTTTTAAATAAAAAAAATTCCTTTTGACAACCATCAAAAGGAATAACAATTAAAAAGCGATTTTGTTACAAAAAAAAATGAAAAAAGTTAAAAAAAATGAAAATAATTTAAATTAAGCCCAATTCTCTTCCAACTTTACCAAAAATTTCGAGTATTTTTTCGAGGTGTTCATCCTCGTGAGATGCCATAAAGCTAGTACGCATCATGCTCATATTGGGTGGAACCCCGGGTGGAATGAATGCATTAACAAAAACACCCTCATCATAGAGTTTTCTCCAGATTAAAAATGATTTTTCGACATCACCGATGATAACCGGAACGATAGCTGTTTGGCTTTCTATAATATTAAATCCAAGTTCGCGGAAACCTTTTCTCATTTTATCGGAATTTTTAATCAGTTTGTCAACAAGTTCAGGCTGTTCCTCAAGAATGCTGAGTGCCGCTAAAGCCGCCGCACATGAAGGCGGGGTTGGGCTTGCACTGAAAATAATTGCAGGAGAATGGTGTTTCAGGTAGTTTATAACTCTTTCGGGTCCGGCAACAAAGCCGCCTAAAGAAGCAAAAGTCTTAGAAAAAGTGCCCATGACCATGTCGGTTTCTGCTGTTTTCCCATAATGACTCGGAGTACCTCGCCCACCAACACCAATGACACCAACTGAATGAGCATCATCAACCATCACTCTTGCACCGTATTTCTTGGCAACTGTAAGCATGTCGGGCAAATTGACAATTTCTCCGGTAACTGAAAAAACGCCATCAGTTACTATGAATTTTGCTGCATTTTCAGGAATCATAGATAGTACTTTTTCAAGATCTTCCATGTCGTTATGACGATATCTGACAAATTCAGCAAATCCGCCTCTTGCCATAACAGCACCGTTTACTATACATGCATGATTTTCGCGGTCAGAAACAATGTAATCTCCTTTTTGGGCAAGAGTAGAAATTGTTCCCAAAGCAGTTTGGAAACCTGTACTAAACAAAAGAACAGCTTCGAATCCTAAAAATTTTGCTAATCTTTCTTCTAATTCAATATGTAGCTCAATAGTACCGGTTAGATACCTTGAACCGGAACATCCGGAACCATAAAGGTTCAATGCGTCTGTTGCGGCTTTTTTTACTCTTGGGTGTGCCGTTAATCCAAGATAGTTGTTCGAACCGGCCATTATCATTTTTCTGCCTTCGATTTGAACAACAGGTCCTTCGTTTTCCTGAATAGGACGGAAATAAGGATATAAACCACGAGCTTTTACTTCGTCAGCTCTTGTAAAGCTATAGCATTTTTCAAATAAATCTGCCAAATCATCTCTCCAATATATACATTAATAATTTTTCTGTTTTTCAAAAACAATCTTCTTTCAAATAGCAAATATCTTAAAATTCTGATAGATAACAAAGAACTAAAAATACAATAACAAATTAATCCATTGGCATTTTTTTTGTATTCAGTTTGATATTTGAATTACTTACATCAATTTATCGGATATAGATTTGAAAAAAAATTGAGTTTAAGCATCTTCACTGCAATCCCAGAAATGAATCTTCATATTTATTGAATCATTCATAAAGGTGATTCCTTCAGATTCGAGCATTTCACGCATGAGTAAAGGAGTTCCAAAATGATTCTTTCCGGTTAGCTCGCCATTTCTGTTCACAACTCGATGGCAAGGCAAATCAATTCGGTAAGCCGCAGAGTTCAAAGCCCAGCCGACCATTCTGGCTGAAGACCTGAGTCCGATTGCTTTGGCAATACTGCCATATGTTGTCACCTTGCCTTTTGGTATCTGCTTTACGATTCTATAAACTTTTTCAAAAAAATCTTTGCTATCAGCCATTATTCAAAAGAAATATTTCTAATTTGTTAAATTACAACCTTAAAGATAATAATAATAGTTCAATCAATTAGACTAAAAAAATCTATTTATTTAGTATTTTTGTAATTTGAATTATTGATGTCTCTTTAATATAGTGATGAAATTAACCGAAACTGAATTAGATAAATTCCTTGAAAATCTTTCAATCAGACTAACCGAACCAAAGCCCGGTTTATCTGCTCATAGAAAAATGGCTCCATTTCTTGGCGAAAAGGAATTCAGAACTTTCCAGCCGACAGCTGATGCAAAAGCAAGTTCTGTTCTTTTGCTTATGACTTATTTTGATGAAAATCTCCATATCCTACTAACTTTGCGAAGTGACAAATTAAAATCTCATAAAGGACAAATCAGTTTCCCGGGCGGAAGGCACGAGTCTTCAGAATCATTTGAAGAAACTGCAATCAGAGAAACATACGAAGAAGTTGGAATTCCTTCCGATAAATATAGAGTTCTTGGCTCTTTGTCTGAAATTTTTGTTCCTCCTTCAAATTCAGTTATATACCCTTATATAGCCATTATCTATGGCAAACCTGCTGTAGAAGTAAATCTTTCGGAAGTTGAGGAAGTTTTTTATGTTCCTGTTGAATTTTTATTAGATGAAAAAAATGTTACCAGAGAAATCTGGGACATTAGCGGCTGGCAGGTTGAAGTTCCGTTTTGGAATGTTGGAAAATCATCCCATCTTTGGGGTGCAACTGCAATTATTTTAAGTGAATTTATTGAATTAATTAAAGAAATTAGCATATAAAATGATAGATAGAACCAAACCGCCATTTTCGAATGTTTTGCCATCATTCAAATTTCCTTCTTTCGAGCAGGAAAGGATTTCGGATGATATAGATATCTATTTTATCCCGGATAAAAGCCTCACACTTATGAATATTCGGATTGTAAATGCTCTTACAAATTTCCGCCACAGGAAAGAAGGGCTGAACTTTGCAATCATGAATATGCTGACTAAGGGCACAAAACAAAGAAAAAGCATGCAAATTGCCGAATTTTCCGACTCGCTTGGTGCTTCGCTTCATTCTTCAGTCAATTGGGATGAGTGTGTTTTTAATCTTAATATTCTTGAAAAATTCTGCAATAAAGGACTAAAAGTTTATAAAGATTGTTACTTCAATTCAATTTTTGCAGAAGAAGAGTTCGAACGGTTCAAAAGCCGTCAGATTTCAATTATTCAACAGGAAGAAGCCGATTTGAGCTATTTGGCTCAATCTACTTTTGCCGATTTGGTCGGAAGTGAGATTTATGCATCAACATTAATAGGCAAATTAGACACAGTGAAGAGTCTTGAAAGAGAAGAATGTTTTGATTTTTACCATCAGGAACTTTTGAGTTCACCAAAATTTATAATTGTAACAGGAAGCTATAAGAAAAGCGAAATAATTGCTTATTTCAAAGATTTTGATTTTAAAAGCTCAGTGAATTCGAATCAAATTGATACAATCAAACCAAATGGCAGAGAAAAATTACCGAAAAGCATTCAAATAGAAAAACCCGAAAGTCAGCAGACTAATCTAAGAATCGGATTTGAAATCATTACTTCAAAGCATCCCGATTATCCGTTGCTCCAACTTGCAAATACGGTTTTCGGCGGATATTTTCTTTCAAGACTTAATGAAAATTTACGTGAAAAAGCAGGATTGACTTACGGAGTCAGTTCATTTTTAGATTCAAGAAAGCATGAATCTCATCTCATTATCGCAACTTCAGTTTCAAAAGAAGCATCAAAAAAAGCTATCTCGGAAATAAATATTGAAATCAATAAAATGGCAACCCAGAAAGTTTCAGAAGATGAGCTTAACCGTGCAAAGCAATATATGCTCGGCACATTTGCAAGAATGAACGAAACAACAAATCAGCACGCGATGATGCTGGAAGCAATTTTGACCAATGAACTAACTCCCGATTATTATTATAATTTTTTTGATGTTGTGAAAAATGCTGATACATCTGCTCTTTTCGAAATTCAGCAGAAATACTTCAAAACTGATGAATTGATAACTGTTGCGGTTGGTTAAGAAAATATTATTTTTTTGAAAAGCAGTTGATTAATCGTAATTTTGATTTTTTTAAGAATTATTTGAGAAAATATGTTAACTTTAATAGCAAAACTTGGTAGAAGTGTATTGAATTTCTTTGCCGAATTTGGCGAAATTTCTATACTTCTCCTTAATGTTCTTAAGTACTTTCCCAGAGTATTCAAAGATAGAAGACTTGTTCTTCAGCAAATGGCAATCATAGGTGCGGACTCGCTTCCTCTTGTGATTTTAATCGGCTCGTTTACGGGTGCCATTGCAGGACTTCAGGCTACCGATTTGTTTACAAAATTTAATTTGATAAATTTAGCAAAACCATTTATCGGTTCTTCAATTGCAACCGCAGTTTTTACCGAGCTTACTCCTGTTCTGACAGCACTTGTTATTGCCGGTAGAGTCGGAGGAGCCATTGCCGCTGAAATTGGAACGATGAACGTTTCCGAGCAGGTTGATGCACTGGAAATGCTGGCAATAGATAAAAACCGCTTTCTTGGTATGCCGCGGGTTTTAGCCGCATTAGTTATGATGCCTTTGCTTGCAGTTTTTTCAAATGTTGTAGCTTTGCTTGGAGGCTATATTATAACAGCCGTAAAATTCGATTTTTCTTCTTTCCTGTTTTTCGATTCAGTCCAAAGATTTTTTGTCATTGGAGAAGTAATGACCGGAATGGTAAAATCTATACTATTTGGAGGAGTTACGGCTTTAATCGGCTGTCATGTCGGCTTTAACACTACCGGCGGGGCAGAAGGAGTGGGAAACAGTACAGTTCGTGCCTATACGATTTCAGCTTCGGCAATTCTTGTTATTGATGCTTTGTTCGGCTTAATTATTAAATAGGTTAAAATGAAAATTGATTCCGAAAAATTTCCTCTTCCACCCAGAATGAGACATCATACTGCTTCGAACCTGTATATTCCCTGGGACGAACTGAAAACAAAACCTGATTTCTATCCACCGCTTTATGAATCTGTGAATTGGAGTGAGCACTATGCAAACGGACAAAAACCAGACTGCCTTGATGTTGGTTGCGGAAAAGGTCAGTTATTGCTTGATTATGCCGAGAATAATCCCAAAGAAAACATTCTGGGTATCGAACTTCGTGTACTGCCCGTAAATTGGTTAAAGGAAGTTATTCAAGGTTATTATTTGCCGAATGTTTCAGTTTTGTGGTACAGTGTGGTTAATGGTCTCGGATTTATTGAGGATAATTCTATCAATAAAATATTCTATTTGTTCCCCGATCCCTGGCCCAAGAAAAAACATCAGAAAAGAAGGGCTTTCACTTCATTTCTTCTTAATGAATTTCAAAGAATACTCAAACCTGACGGACATATTTATCTTGCCACCGACGTTCCAGAAGTTCATGAATATCATATTCAGGTACTTGCCGAAAATAGCAGATTCGAAACAAAAATAATTACTGGTGATGCTGAATGGGATCTACCGGTTACCAACAAAGAGAAATTCTGCCGTCTCAAAGACATACATTTCGACAGAATTATCTGCCGATTGAAATAGGAATTTTGTTTTTGAGTATTTTTTTGTCCGAATCAGGGATTAAAAGGATTTTAGGGATGAAGAAGATTTTAGAGAAAATATTCTTGTGGGACATCTATTGAACCTTTATATAGTCGTCGTAAATTTTTTAATCTCGTTCCCATTAGGGTTCTTGGAAACATGAGGAAAAATCATTGGAAAAAGACTATTTTTGTCTAAAATATTTTTATTTTACCAAATTTATATCATATATTTGTGTAATGGTTCTTTATTAATAGTAAACTGAACCATGATTTTATTCAAAATAAAGAATATTAAGTTGAAAATTTTGAAAAGAAATACAAATAATCAGTCAATATTTCTGATAACCCTATTTGGACTTGTCGCTTCAAGAATCATAGGTGCTTTTGTTTTGCCAGTATTTGATGATGCATTTATAACATTCAGGTATGCGGAAAATTTAGCATCAGGAATAGGTTTCGTTTACAATGCAGGCGAGAATGTACTCGGTGTAACCACTCCATTATTCGCTTTGATTGTGTCAGTTTTTTCATTAACCGGTATCAATGTTCCGATTGCGATTATTGCATTTAATATTCAGAGTGACTGCATTTTTCTTTGGTTAATTTATCGTATATCCGAAAAATACTCATTTCCAAATGCTTTCCCCTTTTTTGCATTGTTGTTTTCAATTAGCCCCATTATAACTCGGGTAACAGTAGGTGCAATGGAGATGAACCTGTTCGCTTTAGCTTCATTTGCTTCAATTTATTTCTTTTGCGAAGGAAGAAAAACAACTTCAGTGATAATCGCAACAATTGCATATTTTCTCAGACCTGAATCGGCAATTCTTGTAATCCTGCTTGTTATATATGAGTATTTCAGTTCAAATAAAATAAATTCTGTTAAGTTGGCGATAATTTCATTAACCATATTGGTAGTACCTTTTTCTGTAATGTACGGAGTTTATGGCGGATTTATTCCTCAATCCATAACTTCAAAAAGTGGGTTAAGCACTCCGGCCTTTTCTGTGATTAGTGAATTCTTTTTTAGGGATTTCGTTGGTATTCTCGCTTTTCCGTTAGCTTTGGTAGGTATATTTACATCTTTTAAAAAAAATCAATTCCTGAAGTTACTATCAATTTGGGCAACTATCTATTTTATCGCATATTTATTTGCCAGACCTCATGTCTGGCCCTGGTATCCGCATATATTCCGTATTGTAGTATTGTTGTTTGCGGCTTTGGCTTTCGATTATCTTATCACAATTTTTAATAAGAAGAACATATCAATACCGATCCAGAAAGTTGCCATTGTTAATTCACTCATCCCAATTATTTTCTGGATTGTTGTTTTGATAAATTTCGGAACTTCTCCTGTTCAGAAAAATGTTTATAGCAAATTGGAAAACTGGTGCAAAGGTAAAGGATTAGAAACAAAAAAAATTCTTGCAAATGATATTGGGATTATTGGTTATTACTCCAAAGCAAATATCTTTGATACTCAAGGATTGATATCACCAAGAGCGTTAAAATACAAGACATTTGAACAGATGATTGTTTCTGAGAATCCCGATTATTTATTTATCAATATTAATAAATCGGATATAATGGTGTTGAATAAGTATGATAAATTATTTGAACCGATTGAAAGATTTTCTAAGCAAGGCTATACCGACCTACACCCGAAACCCGAAAGTATGTCTGAAATCTGGCAACAGGATTATATAATTTATAAACGATTACAATAAAAGATTCGAAGATTAATTCCTCAAATTTCTCCTATAGATTTGGAAATAGCCTATTTCCTTTTCAAGTTTGAAGTTAGCAAGCAGATAATTATACATTTCTTTTTCTTTAAAAAGAGCTTCACTGCTTGACATGTTATGCCCGTAAATATTCGGGTGTCTGTCGTTGGTTTGCACAACCACATACTTTGCCTGAGTAAGTTCCTGCATTATCATATTATCCCATTCCGGAATCCTGAAGGAGCCGAAGTAATACTGTGACTGAGCAAAGCGTGAGATGTTGGTTGTATTAAGAAAATGATGGATAACGCAGGCTCCCGTACTCATAACAATGACTTTTTCACCTTTGCTATTCAGTGAATTCACATAGCAGGCTACGGCAAGATGTTGTTTCCGATGAAGAGCAGAGCCCTCTTCGCGTTCGTAAAATGAGTTGTACTTAACTTTATTTATCGCATAAGTTATCGGAAGCTGTGCTAAGCCTAACCACCGAGGAAAAGGGGAAAAAATCAAGCAGATGATAATCACAATTACCAGATTTACCCTGCTATATATTCCGGAAGTTTTCCACCATCCAGAAATTCTGTCAAATATCAATTTCAGACCAAATCCCGAAAGAATTGAAAGCGGTACATACATTCGGGAAAAATGATACTCTCCGAATTTCTTTTCGACTGCAACAGTAAAAAACAGGAACAAAACCATCATAAAACTAAATCTCAAAAATGAGTTTGATTTGATTTCGTTGTCAATGTTGCCGCTTCTGAAAGAAGAAACAACCGCGATGGCTAAAGCCGCAACGAGCAGAATGGAATAGTTATCACCAAAAAATACGGCTGTCTGCTTAAGTCCGGTGCGAAGGAAAGCCATGTTCAATGGGGGCAAAGATGCGTAATAATTCAGATAAGTAAGAATATTAAAAAATCCATGACGAATCTCCCCATCCAGCAACGGAAGTGAAGCCAAACCCAAACCAACGGCAATAGAACCTATATTCAACAGATTTTTAAAAATAATTCGTTTCGCCGGCATTTTTCGGTCAAGAATATCATCAATTAATAGAGCGGGATATACAGCAAGAAGAGTATATTTGGAACCGGCAAGAAGTCCAATCAATAAACCCGCAATCAAAGGAAACAAAACAGGTCTTTTTTCTGAGTTCTTTTGGAGCAAAATAATCCAAATAATCAGTAAGCCGCAAAAACTCTCAATTTGCATTGTTTGATTGAAGTTAAGGGCAGTATAGGATATTGCATAAACAACGACAGCAAAATAGGAAGCAAGCTTTTCAAATCCGGATTTTCTCATTAACGCATATATTGACAAGCAGGTGGAAAGTTGCCAGAATAAATCGAACAAACGAATGCCGATTTCCGAATATCCGGCAATTTTATAAATCAGAGCAAAGAAATAATAGATAAGAGGCGGTTTAAGGTCAATGAAGTCCACAAAGATTTTACCTCCTTCGGCAATTAATTTGCCTCCGAATAGAAAAATTGCAAGGTCACTTGAAATAGGGAAAAACAAGCTCGTAAGCAGAAATAAAAGTACCAATGCACTTCCGAATATTACCTTCTTACTCATTATTCCTCACTTTTATTATTACTACAATCAACAGCTTGCAAAAATAATGATAATTTCCTAAAAATTAATATGAAAGCAGAAATGACAAGAAAAGAATAACTTATTTCTTGTTTGTGTTTGAATAATTTTTAGCTAATTTTGCTATGTAAATTAATTTTTAAGGAAAAAAACAATGAAAACGAAAATATTAACATACGGAAATACTAAAAAGAAAATATACTTACTGCCTTTTACTATTTTAATTGTCTTTTTATTTTCATCACTTGAAATGAAATGCAATTATGATGTTATCTGGACTGATACAACAACCGGCACATACGGTTTTTCACAGGCTAAATTTTCCCCAAATGGTCAATATATTGCAGTCTCTCAGAAAAATGATGAACAAGATACTTCTGTAAAAGGAAGAATCTTGATATTAAACTCTTCGAATGGACAAATTATTAGAACGCTCTATCATAAAACACGGATAGTCAATTCATTAGTCTTTTTGAATGACAGTTTGCTTGCATCCTGTGATACTTACGGACTTCCGGATACAAGTAAAAGGACGAGTATTAGAATATGGAATATCAATACAGGTCAAAACATACACACTTTGATGGCTTATGATTCGGCATATAATAAATTCTGGAGTGTCGATTTTGTTGACTGTACACCAGACGGGAATTACCTTTTTGCTAATTTATTTACTACTGAAATGAGACTAAATAGTCATGGTCTTATGGTACCATGTCCACCTCAAATTTATGTGTGGAATACACAGACATGGCAATTAGACAGAAAAATTGATAATTATCTGAATAAAATATCACCCGATGGTACTTACTATGTAACCTATGATAAAGATAAAGATATCTGCTCACTTTGGGACATTCACCAAGATACACTTCTCCAAAAGATTCAATTGAACCCTTATGGTGGGTTTAAAAAGTTAAATATTTCTCCAAACGGAAGGTATATTGCATTTCTTGATAGATTAGATTCAACTAAGATTTATAATAAAATTGATAAAAACATTATCCGACAATGGTCATTTAAGTCAGGTTTCCCGGATAAAAAGACAGCAAATGGTGATTTAGCATTTTCAAGATATTCTGATTATTCAATAATTTCAGGTGGTGATTATGATTCAGTGTTTGTTATTTTTAGACAAATAGATTCAAATATCATTAAATGTAAGTATAAAGATGAGCCTAATAAATTACAAGCAGGAGGTATAAGTCTTGAAATATCACCTGATAATTCACATATTTTGAGTGTAGCTGGGATATTTTTACAATTGCGTGGAATAGATTGGACAACTACAGGAGTGAACTTAGGAGGTGATGGCAATAAATCTTCAATTATATTTCCAAATCCTACTGATGGGAAAATCAATATAATTGACGATAATTTCAAACAAGGGTCATTTAAAATTATGATTACTGATGAAAGCGGTAGAATTATACGAAATTATATTTCTGAGGGTTTATATGACAACGAGAATACGATTAAACTCGATTCCGGTAATTTACCTCAAGGAATATATTTCCTTAACATGTCAAATGACAAACTATCCAAGACTTACAAAGTAATTATTAAAAAATAGACTGAGGTGCAAAATGAAAAAGATATTTGTTATATTTACTTTATATTGATAGCAATAAATAATCATATCTTTCGTTTGTATATTTTGTAGATGAGATTCATATTACGTTAGGAGTTCTTTTTATTTTACAAACATAATCACTTGATA
Organism: uncultured Hyphomicrobiales bacterium; assembly: GCA_964606895.1. Taxonomy (GTDB): domain Bacteria; phylum Bacteroidota; class Ignavibacteria; order Kapaibacteriales; family UBA2268; genus CAZSHX01. The sequence goes on along the minus strand of CAZSHX010000038.1, from coordinate 27,409 downwards.
GAGGGGGTATAAGACAAGAAATCGAACATTGAAAATCAAACAAAAATTGCATCTTTTGCATCTTTTTGCATGTGAAGATGCAATGACAAATAATTAGTTATTTGAAATAATATCAATGGGTTAGATGGAAATATTTTTGCATCATTTCATTATTTTTTTTGAATATGCAATGCAAATTTGGAATATTTGGGATTACTAAATTTCTGGTAAACAATTTGAAAATACGTATTGTTTGAAGAGAAAACCTTAGTAGCTCGGAGCAAACCCATAGAAACAAACCTTATTACATTATTTGGATCTGTTTAATAAAGTAGGAGGTGAGGTCTTTAGTATTTTCGTGCTACTAAGGTCATGGATTTGAAAGAAGAAGGTTTCAGGAATCTTAATCCTCTTAATCCCATAAATCCCTATAATCCCAGTTCAAGACTATTGCCGAATATTTACCAAAAATTGCATCTTTGCATCTTTTTGCATGTGAAGATGCAATGACAAATAATTAGTTATTTGAAATAATATCAATGGGTTAGGCGATAAATCGTTGCATTTTCTGCATAATTATTTTGAAGATGCAATGTAATTTGGAAGATGAAAAATCCGATTTCGCGTAGCGAAATAATGTTTGTAACCTCGAAACACTCACAACGGATTTCTATCGCGTAGCGATAGAATATATAACGAACATTTGCCGTCTTTTTTAAACTTAACCCAGATGGGGTTAAGGAATCTTGGGGGGGGGACGATGTGTTACAAATATTCATTCCCTACGGGAATCATAAAAATGAAAAATAACCCCAATTTGCATCTTTTTCAGCACAAAGATGCAAAGGATTAAATTTCTTTATTTGAAATAATATCAATAAGTTAGGCGAAATAGAATTACATTTTCTACATGAATATTTTAAGGATGAAATGCAAATTGAATAAGAGATTGCAATGGATATGAATTGAAAAATCTGAATATTCCGAATCAATAATAATTCAAATAACTTTCCGTCAATAATTGAGTAACAATTATTAAGAGGTTTTGTATGTCAGATATTGATGCGATTCAATTGAAAGCGATAATGAAGGATGCCTTTAGCGAGGTGATCAGTGCAAATAAAGAGTTAATTTACAGTATTATTTATGAAGCGTTTGAGGATTTGCATTTTTTAGAAGTCATAAAAGAAGGAGAATTCTCCGAAGTGGCCGGTAGGGAAGAAGTTTTTGCGATTCTTGAGGCTCAATAATGGAAATTGAGTTTACTAAGAGTTTTGTCAAAGATTTAAAAGAAATTAACGATAAGTCACTTTTAAAAAGGATTAAATCTGCAATTCTGGAGATTGAAAATACCAATTCTCTGTTTGAGCTCCCAAATTTTAAATACATTACAAATTCCCAATATTATTATAGAATTAGAGTTGGTGATTATCGTTTTGGAATAAAACTTGAAAATAATATTGTCAAGATAATTCGATGTTTGCACCGTAAAGAAATATACAAGAAATTTCCGTAGAATTTGAATTATTGATTTCAAATCAGTTCAGAAGAAATTTTTTTCAGGCAATATATTTTCTCTAACCATCATTCAAATATTTTCCAAAATTGCATCTTTGCATCTTTTTGCATTCAAAGATGCAATTGGATAAAATACGTTATTTGAAATAATAACAATAATTTAAACGATTTCCTTACTGCATCTTCTTAAGTGAAAAATGAAAAGATGCAATTCCTCTGAATTTGTGATTTTGTCCGATTATTCAACACCCGAATTTATTGAAATTTTGCAATTTAATAATGGATATCGGTTTGATTCGTCCAAAGCAACTGTAGTCTGCATAAAATAACGGAACCGAAATTATATCAATAATTCCAATTTAGAGGTTGAATAATGAATAAAATCAAAATAATATTGGTAGATGACCACCGGATTGTCCGTGATGGATTAAGGTCGCTTTTGCAGAACGAAGACGATATCGAAGTAATCGGCTCTGCGGAATCTTATGCAGAAATGGTGACATTATTTTCTGTAGCCGGTTTACCGGATATTCTGATACTTGATATTTCTCTTCCCGACATATCAGGCATTGAAGTGGTGAAAATCATTACAATCCAATATCCTGAAATAAGAATCATTATGCTTTCAATGTATTTGAACGAAGATTTCATTTTCAACAGTCTCAAAGCCGGTGCTAAAGGATATTTACCGAAAAACACATCAAAACATGAATTGCTGACAGCAATCAAGGAAATCTATGAAAATAAAGAATATTTCACCGATGAAGTAACAAATATTATTCTGAAAAGCTATCTTAAAAAAATCAACAATGAGCCCGATTCATCCGAAGTTCCGCAACTAACCAAACGGGAAGAAGAAATCATCCGCTACGTTGCCGAAGGACAGAGCAACACAGACATCGCCGATAAACTTTTCATCAGCAAAAGAACAGTCGAATCACATAAAAATCATATAATGAACAAGCTGGAGTTGAAAACCAACATTGACCTGATAAAATTTGCCATCAAAAACAGTATCATTAAAATTTAGTTGACCCTAAAATACTACGTATCGTACTTATGATAATTCCATAATTCGCTTACATCCAAATCATGAATACCCTAATGGTTTGTACCTTAATTATTCTGCAATTTTGTAATTGGAATAATGTTATTTTATTAATATTTGGAGACGAATTGATGGATACCGGTACAACTACTTTTATGATTATCGCATCAAGCCTTGTCATGCTTATGACACCCGGTTTGGCACTTTTTTACGGAGGATTGACAAGTAAGCGGAACATACTTGGAATCATGATTCAAACGTTCACTTCTCTTGGTTTGACAACTGTTTTATGGATAGCTTTCGGCTATTCACTTTGCTTTTCGGGCGGAGTTGGCGGAATTTATGGTAATTTCGACAAAGCCTTTTTGATGGGAGTTCCTTTTACTCAGATGTTTGGCGGAGTTCACGGAAAATTTCCTGAGTACATTTTCATTGCATACCAGATGATGTTTGCGATTATCACACCTGCTCTTATAACGGGTGCATTTGTAAATCGCGTGACTTTTAAATCTTACATTATCTTTCTGGTTTTATGGCAGATTTTTGTGTATTATCCCTTTGTCCACATGATTTGGGGCGGCGGATTACTCGCACAGTGGGGCGTTGTTGATTTTGCAGGTGGTGTGGCAGTTCATACAATAGCAGGATTTGCGGCTTTGGCTTCGGTATTTTATGTAGGTTCCCGAAAAGATAAGCAATCACCTCCGAACAGCATTCCTCTTGTTGCAATCGGCACAGGATTGCTTTGGTTTGGGTGGTACGGATTCAACGCAGGTTCGGAACTTGCAGTTGATTCGGTTACAACATTAGCATTCTTGAATACTGACGTTGCCGCCTCATTTGCGGCAGTAACATGGCTGTTTTTGGAATGGAGCATTGCCAAAAAACCAAAATTCGTCGGATTGCTCACTGGTTCTGTTGCGGGATTGGCAACTATCACTCCTGCCGCAGGATTTGTATCTCTGCCTGCCGCAATTGCAATTGGTATTCTCTCATCAATAGTTTGTTACTTCGCAGTCAGTCTCAAAAATAAGATGGGATGGGACGATGCTCTTGATGTATGGGGGGTTCACGGTGTTGGCGGTTTGCTTGGAACAATTCTACTTGGTGTTTTTGCAATGGAAGGTATCAATCATCAATCCGGATTAATTGAGGGTAACGGCTGGTTCTTCATGAAAGAAACCGTAACTGCTTTAATTGGTGCTGTTTATGCATTTATTTTCACTTATATTATGCTTGTTCTTATCAATTACATAACACCTGTGAAAGTATCTGATATTGACGAAACATTAGGTTTGGATGAGGCTCTTCACGGCGAAAGAGCTTATGATTCAGGTGCTTTGTAACCTGACCTTCATAATCTGATAAAAAAGGGTTCCAACGATAGGAACCCTTTTTTTTATTTTCCAATCAGTAAAAACAACTGAAGGATTCGGGAAATTTTACTCAAATTCGACCAATACCTGATTTTTGATAACGGTCTGCCCTGTTTTTACATCTGCCAATTTTATGAAACCATCAAAGGGTGCAAGAAGTTTGTTCTTCATTTTCATTGCTTCCAAAACAAGAAGCAACTCACCTTTTTTGACGCTTTGGCCCGCTTTAACATATACTTCCCTGATTGTTCCGGGGATAAATGCCACTATCAGTTTAGGATTGGGCGGAATATAAGTTTCCCTTTTTTGGAACTTTTTCGAAAAGCTTGTTTGATAATGAGTATCATCAATTAATATAGTTTGAAAATTTTGTGATTCTTCCATTTTATCTCCGTTTGAATTAGTTAAAAAATATATAAATCAATGAATTAAAATGGAGGGATACCATGCTTTTTCTTAGGCATGTTATCTGTTTTATTGGTTGATATGCTCAAAGCATGAACGACAAATTCTCTTGTTTCATGCGGATTTATAACTGCATCAATATGACCGTTAGCCGCCGCAATATATGGATTTGCAAATTTCTCGGTATATTCTCTGACTTTTTCTTTCCTTGTTTCGTCGGGATTCGGAGAACTTGATATTTCTTGTTTGAAAATTATATTTGCGGCACCTTCGGGTCCCATAACCGCAATTTCTGCTGAGGGCCATGCAAAAACGAAATCGGAACCAAGATGTCTGGAACACATTGCTATATATCCACCGCCATAAGCTTTCCTAAGAATAACGGTAATTTTGGGAACTGTGGCTTCGCTATAAGAATAAAGCAATTTTGCACCGTGACGGATAACTCCGGCATGTTCCTGATCAATTCCGGGCAAATAACCGGGTAAATCCACAAAAGTCAGCAATGGAATATTGAAAGCATCGCAGAATCTGATAAACCTTGCGGCTTTGTCTGATGAGTCAACATCGAGTACACCTGCGAGGACCATAGGTTGATTACCAACAATTCCGACAGTATCGCCATTGATTCGGCAAAAACCTATTACAATATTTGCCGCCCAAAGTTCCTGAATTTCAAGAAAATCGGAGTCATCACAGATTGATTTAATAATATCGCGAATATCGTAAGGTTGAGTAGGTTCATCAGGGATAATATTTGCAATTTGATATAGAGAATTTGGCTGTTTCGGTACAAATTTATCTGCTTTTTTTGTATTATTCCAAGGTATGAAAGTAACAAGCTTTTTAATTTGTTCGAAACACTGAGCTTCATTTTCTGCAAAGAAATGAGCATTTCCTGTCATTTCTGCCTGAACTCTCGCTCCGCCAAGGTCTTCCATCGAAATTTCCTCACCGAGTACAGTTTTAATTACTTCGGGACCTGTGATAAACATTTTGGAAATCTTATCAACCACAAAAACGAAGTCAGTCAGTGCGGGAGAGTAAACAGCACCGCCTGCACAAGGACCTAAAATTACGGAAATCTGTGGGACAACACCCGAAGCTCTGCTGTTCCGATAGAAAATTTCTCCATAGCCGCAAAGTGAATTAACGCCTTCCTGAATCCTTGCTCCACCGGAGTCATTAATACCGATGCAGGGAATTCCAAGTTTCATGGAATGGTCCATGATTTTAGTGATTTTCCGAGCATGAGCCAAACCAAGCGAACCACCGGCAACAGTGAAATCCTGGGCAAAAATACAAACAGGATGGTCGAATATAGTTCCTGTACCTGTGATAACTCCATCTCCGGGCAGAACTTTTTTATCCATTCCAAAATCCTGAGCTTTATGCTCGACGAACAAATCGTATTCGTGAAAACTGCCGACATCCAAAATTGCCAAAATCCTTTGTCTTGCTGTCATCTTACCCATCGAAGACTGCTTCTTCTGAGCCGCTTCTTCAGTAATATCGGCTACGTCGGACTTTTTTTTAAAAATATCCATGAATCTGCCAAAAACTGACATAATCTAACCTTTCATTTATAAAGAAAAATTTATTTTCAATCAAATCAATTTACAAAATTACAAAGTAAATTCAGGTTAATAAAGAACTTTATTTCACAAAGAGAGATATGAAACAAAATAAATGAGAAATAAAATATTCATTCAATGTCGAAGTTCATTCTAATTTTGAAAATTCATTACTACCTGCTTTTTAATATAAGATGATTGAGTTTGAGTCGAATAGGCTAAATTTAATCTTCATTTTTCACCTAAGAAGATGTGGTATGTAAATCGTCTAATCTATTGATATTATTTAAAATAACAAATTTTTGGAAATTGCATCATTTGCATCGTTGGAATGCAATTTATGCAGTTTGGTGAATATTCAGCAAAGATTTCGGAACTGGGATTCTTATGATTTTTGGTATTAAGATGATCAAGATTCATTTTTTCATACATTTCCCAAATTGCATTGCATCTTTTCAAAAAAAATGCAATACTGATTTCAGCTAAACTATTGATATTATTCAAAATAACGAGATTTCTGTCTTTGCATCTTTGAATGCAAAAAGATGCAAAGATGCAATTCTTACCCCCTCTCCATGAATGGAAATGATCGGGGAGATGTTGACTAACTGTCAAAGAACGATACACAAGAAATAAACGAAAGAAATATTTATTTATTGCTATGAAATAAGAGTAAATAATTATATCTTCAAAAAAGTACTTACTTTGTCCCCTACCCTCATAAAGTAGATTCCGGCAGGCAAGCACGAAACGTTTATTTGAAAAGTGCCGTATTCGATTGAATATTCGTCATTAAGTTCAATAGATAAGATTTCTTTTTGTACTTTCAAATTCAAATTACCAAAAACATTCTGTATGATAACTTGTGGCTCAAAACTTGTTCCTTTAATGCTGAATTTTTCGTATGGAACGCTTAGAATTCCTGTCGTCGGATTAGGAAAAGCTTTGCCGGAAGTAATATCATTTTTGTATGGCAGTTTGGCTGTAGTCAACCTCAGTCGGAAGTCGCATGATGTGATGCCAAAATGAATATCGGGTAGGGCAAAACCTTTTAAAGGTACTCTGTGGGTACTGCATAAATCCGGGATAAAGAGCGAATCGAAAAGTTTACCAAATTTTTCCGGTGAAAAACAAACCTCCAATTCGCGGGAGGAATTTCCGGGAATGAGCAAATCGAACTGGCTTTGCGGGACCGAAAAATTTGTATTCCATTTTGTGAAAACATCCTTCAGCACATAATCCAGAGGAGAATTATTTCTTAATGTCAATTTCCTGCACACAATAGTATTGTAGTATGTGGAATCGAAGTCAAGAAAACCATCCTTTGTAAGTCCTTCCACGGTAAGAATATTAGAAGTTGAGTTTATATCAACTTTTATAGGGTCCGAAACAGCGGCAACACCTTTTGCCGTAACAGCTCTGACGTAATAAGTTCCGGATTTGGTAATTGCAACTTTTCTTTGATTTGAAATTGGAGACTGAGGAAAATTTACATCGAACCATTCGTACTTGACAAAGCCGTCGTCGGCTGTTAGAAAAACGGAATCACCGGAACACAGAATTGTTTTACCTTCGGAAGTAATACCAATTTTAATTGTATCCTTATTTTCCACCGCACCAAACTTGACGATATACCCATCCCAATCCCCTGAATGTTTAGTTTGAAAGGCATTCTGAGTAACGGGGAAATTAGGGGAGTTGGAAATCCCTACAGAATAAAGAGTATCATTTGAGTCATAAGTTATTGAGTAACCCTGCTCATTAGAAGAACCTCCCAGATAAGTTGAATAAGTTCCTTTGCCGTTAATATCAAAAATCGCAACGACTGCATCAGAAATACCGGATTTCGTCCTTGAAATGGCATCAGTTGTCGTAATTAAATTGTTACTTTCAGTGATACCGGATAATGCAATGTTTCCTTTACTATCAACAGCAACCCCACCTCCATGAAAATCAATCCAAACTACGTTTTCATTACCGGAACCACCATAATAAGTACACCATTGGAAAACACAATCGCCAGAGAATTTAGCAATAAAAAAATCCACCATACCGCCAAAATCCTTTTGGAAAATCTTGTTATTAGTAGGTAAATCGATACTATTGGTTGTTCCTCTGAGTATTATATTGTTGTTTCTGTCAATAGCGACATTAGTCGTTTCATCCCAATTAGTACCTCCAAAATAAGAACAATATATGGGGTGAAAATTTTTATCAAGTTTCATCAGAAATGCGTCGGATTGACCTTGTAAAGTTTTCTTATATGCATCCGGTGTTACAATTAAATCTGTACTCGCAGTAAAACCGGATAAAATAGGCAAGCCCGATGTATCGAGAGCAAATCCAAAACCAAATTCATCTAAACTTCCACCATAAAAAGATGAGTAAAGCAAATCACCATCTGCGGAAACCTTTACCAAAACTGCATCGTAGTTCCCAAGTTTTACAGATTGATAAGCATTCGATGTAACAGGGAAATCACCACTACAAGCATCTCCATAGAAGAAGGCATTGTCGTTTTTATCAATATCTGCTATACACAATACGTCGTAAGCCTCACCACCACAATAAGAAGCAAATTGAAGGTTTCCGTCAGAATTGAACTTTGCCAACCAAGCATCGGCTGTACCACCATTATTGTTTTTTTGAAATGCATTAGCAGTAAGCGGTAAATTACTGGATCGGGTATCTCCGCTTATCCAGTAATCATCATTTTTTGAAATAGCTAGCCCTAGACATCCATCGTCACCATTCCCTCCGTAATAAGTGCACCAGATTAATTTACCTGAGGGAGAAAATTTGCTAATAAACGCATCAACTCCACCATGATTCGTTTGTTGATATACGCCTACTGTTGCAGGGAAATCTGTGCTTTTTGTAAAACCGCTAACAATGACATTGTTTTTTGAGTCAGTTTTAACAGAACGGTTTATATCAGCTGAAGAACCCGCAAAATAAGTAATCCATTCAATTTGTGGGTCTATTATCAGAGTTTTATTCCCATCATAATCAGATGCCAAGAAAGTGATAATGCTATCAGTTATTTTATAAAAAACTGAAATTTTGTCGGTGGATTTACCATTTTCGTCAATTAAATAAGAATCATCAATAGTCTCACGAATTGAAAATTTTGGATTATCAGCTTTGATAATATTAGAATTGATTTGATTTATTGTATTATTTCCAACATACTCAAGCTTGATATCATTAATATTTGAACCCGGGTGAAGAATAAAATTATACTTATATATTTCCTTTTCAAAAAATATTTCCAAATCAATCCTATCATACAGATTTTTATAAGTAATCTTTTTGAAGGAAGAAATATTCTTCAATCCATCGGGAATTTGACCAAGATAAAAATTTAAGTTAAAATCCGCTTTTTCATTTGGATAAACTTCAATATCATTATTGCAGTTCAAAAACATTAAATCCATCCTGAAACTATGAAAGGATTCATATTTTTGATGAATACTTTGGATTTGAGACAATTCATTATTATCAGATAAGCTGGAGACAAATGAAAGTCTATCTTTGAGCAAATAAATGAAATTTGAGCCGGAATTTGAATAAAACAAAATTTCATTTTGAGTATCTTGGATTTGCTTTTTGTTCTCAACGAAAAAAGTAGTATTTTTACTAAATGGTTGAATTGAAAACGCAGGATTATTTGATACGAACTCAAATAAAAAGATGAATGATAGTAACAGTATCTTGGATTTCATGATTTTTCCATTAATTCATAATTGTCAGACTAAAATTAACTCTTTTTTTTAATATGTCAAAAGAAAATAAAGTAAAACTGCATTATTCTTCATTTTTAACTGAAGTTTATCTTGAAGACCTTAAATCTTTAATGTTCTTTAATCAGAATCAACACAAGGTAATGCCCGGAATCCTGGAATCAATCGAAAGATACGGATTGCCTCAGCTGAATATTCAAAACGGCATGATTAGAGTTACTGTCGGCAAAATAAAGGATGTTCAGACAATATTCGTTTTAGACCAAACAGATTCTGCAAATGAATTAATCGGAGTGATTGTGTTTTTCCGCGAAAGTGCTGACAATATTACTTTACTGCACATTGCCGTGAAGGAGGAATATTCTCTGCATAGCTTAAGAAGTGAAACTCATATTCTTTTCAGAATGATTGATAAACTAAGGGAATCTTCAAAAAAGATTTCTGGTGTCAAAACAATTACAATCATCTACAACAAAGATATCAGCAAGAAAATCAGAGTCTGAAACATGATAAAATCACTTATTAAAAATTTGGTTCCTACTTCAATTAAGCAAAAGAGACGTTCTGAAAAACTGAACCGACAGAAAGATTTGATTCAGTCGTTGCCTAAAATTTCAGAGAGCGATTTTGTTAAAATATTGAAAGATGACCTCGGGATTGTTTCAGGGGATACTTTATTCATTCATAGTTCAACAAGTTATCTCAATCTCGATTTTCAGGCATACCTGATAATCAATATTTTGATGGATTTAGTCGGAGAAAACGGGACGATTGTTTTCCCTGCATATCCAAAGCTTTCTTCTTATGATTTCCTAAGGAGTGGGGAAGTCTTCAATATCAAAAAGACACCTACCTTTACAGGTCTGCTCAATGAATATGCCCGAAGACATAAAATGGCAGTTCGTAGTCTTCATCCGACCAAATCATGCGTTGCTATCGGAAAAAATGCCGTTGAGATAACCAATCAGCATGAGAAATCGCCATACCCTTACGATACAAACAGCCCATATTATAAAATTACCGAATTTAATGCAAAGATAATCGGTATAGGAGTTAAATCCACATATTTGTCATGTGTACATTGTGTTGATGATATTATGAAGGAAAGATATCCAGTAAATCCCTATCACAAGAAAATGTTTTCAGCTAAATGCCTCGATTATTCCGGTACGGAAGTTTTTGTAAATACTTATGCACACGATATATCTAAAATGGATTTTGATATTCCCGGATATATGAAAAAGAATATCAAACCGGATGTTTGCCGAGATTTGCAAATTGATGGTTACGACTTTTTTACTGCAAATGCAAAATCATTAATTGAAGAAATGCTTCCACTTGCTGAAGAGGGGATAACCATTTATAAAAGATGGCATTACAAATTGAAATATCTTTTCAGCTGAAATTTTTATTCCCGAAAATACAATAAATTTACTGTATTTTCAATCATTACAATGTATGTATAACAGATTAATGAGAAAAATGAATTACTACATCGAACAAATTGAATATTATCTGCCTGAAACTATTGTTGGCAATGATTTTCTTGCCAATGAATGCGGGATAGACAGAACTTTTTTGGAAGATAAAGTAGGGATAAAAGAACGAAGAGTAGCTTTAGCAGATGAACCTACATCACAGATGGCGTTTAAAGCCGCTAAGAAATTAATTGAAACACATAATATTGATATTGAAGATATCGGATTATTACTGGTTTGTACTCAAAACCCCGACTATAGGCTTCCTACTACAGCCTGTATGGTTCAGGATTTATTGAAATTGAAAAAATCCACAATGGCATTTGATATTAACCTCGGCTGTTCAGGGTTTACATATTCTCTTCCGATTGCAGGAAATTTCATAACAAACGGCTCAATCAAGAAAGCTATTATTATAATGGCTGACCAATATTCTAAGATTATTGACTACAAGGATAGAGCAACTGCCGGCGTTTTTGGAGATGCCGCTTCAGCAATTTTATTATCGGGTTGTGAAGATGGTTATGGCGTTATAGACGCCAATTTTGGGACAGATGGCAGTGGATGGTTTAATTTGATGGTTCCAAACAGCGGTGTAACTGTTGATAAAGACAGAAACGGGTTCTTATTTATGGATGGTCGAGAGATTTTCAAATTTACTATGCTTACAGTTCCCGGATTTATCACCGGATTACTGAAGAAAAACAATCTTGAAATCGGCGACATGAAATATGTGGTTATGCATCAGGCAAATCAATATATGCTTAAAGAGATGCAGAAAAGGATGAAAGTGACTGACGAACAGATGATTATTGATATGGCTATGATTGGTAATACAGTTTCTTCGACCATACCGATAGCATTAAAGAATCTGATTGATACCAAACCAATTGAAAAAGGCGATTTGCTATTATTCTGTGGTTTTGGTGTGGGATTATCATGGGGCAATATTTTATATAAATATATTTAATTTTTTAGGAAGGAAAATAAAATGACAAATCAAGAAATTCTTGACAAACTGATGTTTATCATTAACGACATTAAAGGCGACACAAACATAACTGAAGATACTGCATTACTTGAAACCGGTATTCTGGATTCACTTGAAGTAATTAACTATCTTACTCAAATTGAAGAATACCTTGAACTTAACATATCAATGGATGAATTGGTTGACAATAAACTTGGAATCATAAAAAATATGGTTACATATATTGCTCAAAAGCAAAATGGTTAAGTTCGATAGTTCTGATATTTTTCTTGTTGCCGGAGGGAGTTCCGGTTTAGGAAAGGCTATATGCTATAAAATTAATGAACTTGGCGGCAAAGTAGTAGCAATTGCCCGTAATCCGGAAAAATTGGAGTCTGCAAAGGAAAATAGTCCTTTCCCTGATTTATTCTTTACTGAACAGAAAGATTTAACAGATGGAATAGACAATTTACCGATGTGGCTGGTTTCTTTGACTGAAAAATACGGAAAATTCAAGGGATTGGTATATTCTGCGGGTATTCAGGAAACCTTGCCTTTGTCATCTGTTAAAACTGAAAAGGCAAAAGCTCTTTTCGATATTAACTATTTTTCTGCAATATCATTGATTAAAGGATTTGCAAAAAAATCCGTTAATGCCGGTTCAGGTTCTTCTATTGTTCTCATTTCATCCTTTGTTTCGCATCTTGGCGTTCCAGCCACTATTAATTACAGTGCTTCAAAGGGAGCTCTGAATTCTGCCATGAAAGTCATTGCAGTTGAAATGGCAAGAGATAATATCAGAGCAAATTCAATACTTCCCGGTCATGTTATTACCGAATTATTTTCACGGGATACTAAGGTATTCAACGAGAATTTTGTTAATACTTTGAAACAGAAATATCCGTTGGGTTTAGGTCAACCTGAAGATGTAGCTAATTTAACTTGTTTTCTGCTTTCTGATTCAAGCCGTTGGATAACAGGTTCTGAAATTGTTATTGATGGCGGAGCAAGTATATTATTCTAACGAACTTTCTATGAAACTTGCTTTAATTCTGACTAATGACTGGGAATTGTTTGGGGATGGCTCAGGCGATTTCTTTGATGTTCAGCATAAACCTACTGAAGAGCTTTTGGAAATTCTTCGTGATTTCAATGCAAAAATTTCCCTGATGGCGGAGGTCGGTCAACAGTGGGGTTTTCAATCGTTAGCAGAAAAAAATAATAAAGCAAAAGATATAACCATCGCATGGGAAGATATTCTGAAAAAAACTGTTGAACTCGGCTCAGATGTTCAACTTCATTATCATCCCCAATGGCTTAACTCGAAGTTCGAAAATGACAAGTGGTTGCTTGATATGAAGCATTGGGCTTTGTCGTCACTGTCGCCTGACCGTGTTAAACAAATCCTGACTGAAGGGAAAAAATATCTCGAAGAGCTTCTGAAAGCCGTCAATCCCGATTATTCCTGCATTGCTTTTCGTGCCGGTGCTTACTGCATTCAGCCCGAAGAAGAAATAATTAAAAGTCTGCTTTGTGCCGGATTCCTTGCCGATACGTCAGTCACCAAAGGATTGAAAGGAAGTGGTTTCTACGATTTTAGTTCAGCTGTTTCTAATATCATTCCATGGTTCGCCAATCCTAAGAATATTAATCTGAAAAATAACAATAAGAATGGTTTGCTCGAGCTTCCTATATATTCAATTCAGGAATACGATTCACCGGCAATGAAAAAGTTCACCCCTAACCTCCACAATCTGATTTTTGGGAAGGTCAGTATTCCTGAACGTGAGTTGAAATGGCAAAGGGAACGTGAAAAAACGAAAAATATCCGCTATCCCAAAGAGAATAGATTCTACAAGCAATATTCGAAAAAAGATTTGGCATTTTATCTTTCGGCAATTTTTTCAAAGCAAACCGTTCAGCTTGATTACGATTACCTTACGGCAACGCAGTTTGTCGAAATTCTGAAAGAGATTTTCGAGGACAAAACACTTACTGAATATTCCGGTAAAGATGTTTACCTGCCTGTAGTCGCTTCAGGTCATATCAAGGACATCCACAACTGTGACAATATTAAATGGATATTTGAATATATTGAAAAAGAACTTCCCGGCAAAGTCGAGTACTGGACTCTTTCCAAAGCTGTAAAATATTGGAGAGATATTGTAGAGAAAAGTTGAAATTGATAATCACAAGTTATTATACAAAAAGGGAGTTCCGAAAAACTCCCTTTTTATCTATTTGATATTCGTATTTCGTATAATTCCTAAGCTTATTTGCTCCTTATATCAAAAACAAGAGGAACGAATTTAAGTCTTGTTTTATGCCCGCCGTCGCAATACGGAAGTGAGTTTGAATGACCACAACCGCACATTTTTTTTGCGACTTCCGGCTCTTCGGAAAAGAGTGTATCTTGATTAATTGTTGTTTCTGCCATTTATTCTCCAATAATAAATAATGATTATAAAGTCTTATGAGTACCGTCGCAATATGGTGCATTTTTAGTGTTTTTGCATCCGCAAAGGTAATAAGTTTTTTTCTCGGTAACTTCAAAGGCAAAAGGAACAAATTCCCGTTTAACTTTATGAGTACTGTCGCAAAAAGGTTGAGTTTTAGATTCACCACAGGCACACCACCATTTTTTGCCGGCTTCGAGCTCTTCAGCAAAAGGTGATTTCTGAGCAATAGTTGGTTCTGCCATATTTTTTTCCTAAATTAATAATTACTAAAATTTCCAATTCCACCATTTTAAAAGTTCGGGTTCGTGCTTTTCATTTGAAACAAAATAAACCGCTCCCCGAAAAACATAGAGAAGACATCTGTCAACTTTTTGGTTCACAAGTGAACAAAAATCATCATACATTTTCTCGGGACTTTGGGTTTTAAGTTCTTCCAAACTTCTGAATCCAAGATTCCAAAGGTCTTCTGCAATAGATTTGCCAACACCCGGAATCTTTTGAAATTCTTTTAAAACGATTTTTTTATTTTCATCCATAAACGACTGTTTGTAAACAAATGTAGTGACGTTGAAAATTTGTATTATTGTTTGAATGTACATTTTCCACACTTCCCGTAACTTTATCATTAGTAAATCTCATTGCATTGTATCCTAAAAGCCAGTTGATAAAGACAAAAACTGAAAACCCTTCAAAAATTGCGATAATTTTAGAAAAACTCGTTTTATGAAAAAGAAATATAATATGAGGCTGAAATTGTCTAATAATCGAATTTGAAAATACCAAATGCAGTTGAGAATCCAAGATAAGAAGAAATTTGAGTTGGTAAGGGACTTTTTAGGTGTTCCAATGCCGAATAACTTTCTTATAAGAAGAGAAAGGTTGTAGCTCGCCACTGCTATTCGATGACGCTTTAGTATGTTTTCGTTTTTGTGAAGAGTGGTTCTTCGCTGACCGCCTGAGTCAAGTACATGAGCAAAACTTCGCTCAATCGGCGACCCATGTAGTCCTACCATCCTTGCTTTTTATTTCGGCTTCAGCGAAACACAGTGGTATTCTTTCTTCAATAGTAGGCTTATCGAGATTACGATTGTCAATGAAGTCGGGAACTACTGTCATCACGTTCATATCTAGTATTGCTTGAATCACATTCACTTTAAAATAACCTTTGTCCGATGTTTAGGTGAAAAAGTTGTAGGGTCGTCAACTATGTCGTTAAGTCGGATCAGGGTATTAATAATACATTCGGAAAGCTCGCCAGAATCAGCTTGATGACAGGGAAGCATGTTTACATCTATTATTTATTGCACCTGTGTCAGGGGCAGAATTAAGGTCAAATTTTGAGTTCATGAGTGGGAATCCACATTGATGTTTGTTTTGTTTCTTCTTCTTTATCATTATGATTTTAAATATGTGTTATCTGCTTTATATCATAAAGACTTAACTTGTGTTTTGTTGTATTACTTAATCAACAGACTCCTAAGTGAATTGATTATTAAATAATCATTTTTTAATTGAAATTTTGTCAGTATTCAATAAAAAAACTATTAATGAAAATCTAATAAGCTATTTCCACTTATAAAAATTCTCCAATTCATCAATCATTTTCTTGTCATAAGATTTGAATAATGTTATAGAAAGAGTTTGCGGGTCGAATAGAACATTGCTGTACAATTCTTTGCCGTCCTTAAAAACTTTTTCATTTCTGGAAAATGTGAGGTTATAAAACTCAGTCATGATTTTATCATTTTTGAATTTTAATATTGAAATGCTTGTTCCGTTTTCGTCATCGAATGGTATGAAGAAAAATTTAAATTCATCTTTCTTTATTGAATCCTCCAATCCCATTTTATCTAAAGTAGAAAAGTAGTCAGGTTCGTTTGGACTTCCATTTTGAATGCCAAGTTTCCCCAAGATTAGTTTGGCTTTGAGTTTTAGAGAGTCAAATATGGGATTGATTGAAAAAGGAAGCTTATAGTCAGTAGTCTGGCATTTTTCGTAAATCTGTTCTGCCAGATTTGAGCAAATTACTTTGCCTTCATTTGTCCCGTTAGGATTAATAATCCTGATAAATTTGTTTCCAAAGCACATAAGAAACTGGAAGGAAGTTTGGCTTGTCCTGATATTCTTTTTGAATTGCACTCTTTCCACGGTGTCCCTAATAACCGAAAAAATACCGAAAGCAGATTCTGGAGAATTCATTATGTAATATTCAATTGAATATTTGGTGTCAGCAATACTTATCTCTTGAACAATTAAATAATCAAAACCATATTCAAAATATAGATCAGCACCGCCATCCAAATAATCAAACAGATAATTGCCTTCAAATTTTTCTGTATTATTTATTTTGAAATCTTTAAGGTCGTTTTGGTTCAAAACTGAGACACATTCTTCAGAATGTGAAGAATTGGGTAGAAAAAGAGTGACAATCAAAAATATGAATAAAAAAAATTTCATGATTACAGATTTCTTCTATTTTTTGTAGGCATAAACATTTTCACCAATTTGAATTTCTTTTTCCAAGGCGGCATTTCCCTCCCTCATAGCAATTTCCAGATAACCGCTACTTCCGATATAAGCAACAAAATCCCCCTGATTAACATTGCTGAAAGTATAAGCAAGCGAGTTTACCTTAATATCACCTGTTTCAAACACCCAATTTGAGTTTGTTTCAGGCGATTTCGACGGAGTAATCTTCAAACTTTCAGCATCGAGCGAAGTTATAATATTCCCAAAATGGTCAATATGAATTACTTCTCCATGCCAGATATCCTGACCATCAAGAAAACATTGAGGATTTGGTAGTGAAATCAGATTATTGGGACTAACTCTTTTCCCCATTTCGGTTAATGATACACCATTTGCTAAATGTGCGGCAACGGGTGCAAAAATATCTCTGCCGTGGAATGTGGAGCTAACATCAAGTAAATGATATTTTTCATTCGTAAGTGAATATACTCCTTCAATTTTGTAATTTTTAAAAATATAACTCAGTACACCATTATCCGGTGCAATAAAATAGTGCCCGCCTGCTTTGAATGCAATTGCATCTCTTTCTGAACCTACTCCGGGGTCAATAATTGTTAGAAAAATTGTTCCCTCGGGAAAAAATCCAATTGATGTATGAAGAACAAAGGCGGCATCTTTGATATTCTGGGGGTCAATTTCATGGGTTAGGTCAATTATCCTGACAAATGGAGCTATACTGAGTATAACACCCTTAAGAACCCCGACATAATTGTCGGATAGTCCAAAATCCGTTGTCAGTACTATTAAAGGATTAATCATTTTATTCAGTCATTAATTTTCAATAAAAAACAATTGAAATTTACGATTTATTTTCCAGATAACAAAGATAAAAATATATAATTTCTTCAGGATAAATAAATCTGTTTGATTTTTGAATTATTTTCACTTGAACAATTTAAATATTACTTGGCATTTCAATATATTTTACTATCCAAGATTTATTGCTAAAGATGCATTATTAGGTATTTGTCTGCAATTCATAACATGATTTTTCTTGATTTGCAAAATATTATTTGGTATATTATTTTTTTCAAAAGAAAAAAAAATAATTATATTTCTTTGGACTAATAAATAATTAATAAGGGTAATCTTAATGAACACATCCTTTTTTTCATTTTTGAAACAGGATAAGTCAATTTTTATTTTGTTTGTTTTAGCTTTTTTGATAGCTGTTTTTGATTTCAATTATCTGATATTTCAATGCTATCTGCCATATCTAAAGGGCAACCCTGATATGTACGATTTTACCCATTATTACAAAGCGGCTAATGAATTTTTATTTGGTAATCGCTCCATGTATTACCAATCTCTTTTAAGTGAAACTCCAAGATATATCTATCCGCCGCCAAATATATTGATTTTCATTCCATTCGTTTTTATCAAACAAGCCTCAGCATACATGTTATTCAATGCATTCGGATTATTTGCATTTATTCTGTCGGTTCATTTTCTGGTAAAATCAATTCAAAAATATTATGGAATTATCTTTGAAAAAAACTTTTTAACAGTAATTTATGTCCTTTCGCTCAGTTTTGCTCCATTGGTTCAAAATCTAAAAGCAGGTCAGGTAAATTCACTTGTTTTACTTACAGTAAGTCTGGCAATATATTTCATGGTGAATAAAAAGATTTTTTGGGCTGTAATTTTCGTTGCCTTAGGATTTTGGATGAAAGTATATCCCGCAATTTTAATTCTTCTGTTTTTGAAGAAAGAAAACCTCAAACCATTAATTTATGGTGTTTTAGCAGGATTTATTGCTTTACCGATATTACTATTGCCCATCATACCCTTATCGGAATATACAACTTACATGTTTGATATTTTTCCAAAATTTTCAAACATGTTAATCATAGGTTCTTTTAATCAATCATTTTCTGTATTTCTGATGAGAATCGGATTGCCCGTAGAAAGCCATTCAAGCTGGATTTATTCATCTATTCCGAAAAGTATCAGTATTGCTAATTCAATTTCCGCGTTAGTAGTTCTGGCATTCATTATGATCAAATATTATAAAAATAAATTTGATGATTTAATGGTCGCTTCGCTGTTAATCAGCATAACGTGCATATTCACTCCGATTGGTTGGGAATACACTTTTGTTATGGCTTTGCCACTATTTTTGTTGGTTTTTATATCTAATTACAAATTAGATAAAAAGTACTTATATATAAACATTTTTGTAATATTGATGTTCATGATTCCGAAGGTTCCCGATGGAATCGTAGAAAAATTATACGTTTTACCCAAAATTTTTATTTTGTTATTTTTTGTCAGATTCTCATTAGCAATAATATTATCAATGTTTTTGCTGAATAAGAGAGTCAATAAAACAGGTATTGCAAAATAATATTTTCGAGGAATGAGCAGTCATTAATTTATTTTTTCAGCTAAATCAAATTTTGCTGAAATACAATAAAGTATTAAAACTATGTGTTTTTCGTTAATATATTCTTATGACAAAAACATTAAAAATATTATTCGTTTTTTTTCTTTTAGCATCTTCTTTTGCCGATGCTCAGACTGTTTTTCTTAAACAGCCTCAGGACAGTGTCAAGCATCGTAAAGTCAAGACATCGGAATTTATTAAGGTTCTTCGAAATGACATTGATGGACTAATTGCAAATAACGATTTTTCAAATGCTTTCGTAGGCATTAGTGTCAAATCAATGGAAAATGACGAGTATTTATATAATTTCAATCACTTGCTGAATTTTATACCTGCTTCGACAAACAAACTTATTACTACTTCTGCGGCTCTGGTTTATCTGGGTCCTGAATTCAAATTTACTACCTCGCTTTATCTCGACGGTAAACTGGGAGAAAACGGAGAGTTTGAAGGCAATTTAATTGTTCGCGGATTGGGCGACCCCACATTGTCAGCTTATTTTTATTATAACCCATTTTCATTTATTGAAAATTGGGTTACGAAACTTGATTCAATCGGCATCAAGTCAATTCGTGGAAATATTATTGCTGACGACAGATATTTCGACAATGTCTATTATCCTTCCGGATGGGCACTGGATGATTTGGCTTATACTTATTCACCTCAAATTGATGCACTGACTATTAACGACAATAAGGTTGATATTTACTTAACTCCCGGTGTCAAAGAAGGTGAACGTGCTAAATACCGAGTTGAACCTTATAATAATTACGTAAGAGTAATTAATGGGGTTAAAACCGTTTCACCGAATAATTCATCAGAGTTTTATGCATCAAGGGAACTGAAAACTAATATTGTCGAACTAACCGGTTCATTAGCTTATGATTCAACCAAGACAGAAGAATCAAAAATTTCAGTTACAATTGATAACCCTTCAATCTTTTTCCTGAGTTTTTTGAAGCAGACTTTGGATAAGAGCAATATCCGTTTTCGCGGTGCTTTGGTCAATATTAACGATTTGAATGACAAATTTTCCTATTCGAATAAGATTCCATTTTGCACTCAAACATCACCGCCGCTCAAAGAAATTGTTTCGGTTGTTAATCGGCGAAGCCACAATTTGATTGCTGAAATGCTGTTGAAAACAATCGCAAAAGAAACAACCGGCGAAGGAAGTTTTTCTAAGGGAATCGAGAAAATCCGTACTTATTTTGCAAGGATGGGAATACCGCCCGACTTTATGAATTATGTTGATGGAAGCGGTCTTTCCAGATTGAATTTCATTTCACCAAGCCATCAGGTTTCGCTTCTTTCAAATATCTATTTTTCGGAATACAAGGAAATAATCCTGAACTCATTAGCTGTTCCGGGCAAAGAAGGAACATTGAAAAATCGGCTTACAAGTTCAAGAGCGGAAAAGAATGTTTTTGCAAAAACCGGTTCCATGAACGGCGTATCCAATATATGCGGCTATATCAGAACGAGAGATAATGAATATTTAGCTTTTTCAATTATGATGAATAACTTTTCTGTTCCCGAAAGAGTTGCACAAAACCTTCAGGATTTAATCATCATGAGACTTGCGAGTTTCTCAAGAAAAATGAGCGAAGCATCTTCAGAAAACTGATTTTTTTTATTCCGGATTTTTATTTTCATCAGAAAGATGACTGTGCTTCCATCTTCTATGCTGCCAAGCCCACTGACCGGGGATTTTTCTGATTTGTTCTTCAAGTGCCTTGACGTGCCTTTTTGTGAACTCACGGATATCTTCAGGAGAATTCTGAAGGTCATCATGTTTCAATTCTTTTAAATTCACCCAATATGTCCCATCTTCTTGTCTTTCGCTGAAAGCATATAAAACAGGTATGTCAAACCGTAGTGCTAAACTTGCAGGAGCTTCGTAAGTTGCCGCAGGTCGTCCAAAAAAATCAACGAAAATATCTTTGTCGTAAGTTGCACTTTGGTCTGCGAGTAATGCTATAACGCCGCCCTTTCTAATGGTTGTTACAATTGCTTTAGCGGCATTATCCATTGGAACAACCTGATTGCCTTTTCTTGTCCTGTAACGATTCAGAAGTTTATCAATTACAGGATTCTTTAATGGATGAACAACTATTAGAGCAGGAACGCCTGAGAACAAGCCTGCACAATAAGCGAGTAATTCCCAATTCCCGTAGTGACCGGAAAGCAGAATAATTCCTTTTCCTTTTTTCTGATAATCATTTATAAGATTCAAATTCTCATATTTGATATATTGATGTAAATACTCGTCAGAAAAATATTTCAGGGCAGTAGTTTCGAGCAAAGTAATACCCAGATTTCTATATGCATCTTTCATGATTTTCGAATGTTCATTTGCAGGCAGTTCGGGCAATGCGACAGATATATTTTCAAGAGTAATATTCATTCTTTTAGAACTAATTAATCTCAACAAATCACCAATAAATGAACCTATAAAATTTCTTCCTTTAATCGAAAGAAGAGATGAAAAGAAGCCTAATGACCGGAAGGTAAAAATTGAAATAAAATTTTGAATTTGTCTCATATCACTTGTTTATTTGATTATCATTAGCATTTGAGTTCTGAGGTATAACATACAGGTTATACCAGTTTTCATTATATACTTCGTTTTGAGCAGTTGAATGAACCAACACATAGTTACCGTTACCACTCATATCAACGAAATAAAAATATGCACCTCCCTGATATTCCGCATAAAACCAAGTGTCGTGAGCACGTTTGTCACCTTCCAATGTTTTTTGGTCAATTTGAGTAGGAGCACCATACTTCATATAAATTTTTCCGCGATCAGTTTTCCACCCATCATTATTTTTCCCATAAGAGAAAAATTTGTCTGCATGAGCCTGAAGGCTTAGATATTCTTCTCTGGCACGATTGACAGGTGAAGTGGTATCCATGTTTCTTTTTCGCCAGAAAGAGTACATAAAATGCCGTTTTGCTTCGGGTGTGGAACACTTTTTGAACAAATCCTTTTCGTAATTTGATGCAATGTAAGAGGAACGGGCATATTCATAATTAACCTGCGTTTCTTCCATTGTAGCAAACTCACTTTTTTCAAATTCCTGGTTTTCAACGAAATTGACTTGAGGAACGGGGGGCATTTCTGGATTGAGAACGTATATCTTTTTATTAGTAATTGAAGTATCCGCTCTGTCTTTGTTTTTACCCTTAACTGTCAGCTGCAGATTATATACTCCGCTTGGAACGGCATCTATAGGCATTTCAATGGTTTCAATCAAACCGTCATTTAAGGAAATCCGTTTTTTGGGGTAGAATAAAACTTCATTTCTTGCGGGATCTATAATCCTATATTCAATTGTAATTCCATCGGGAGAATATCTCTTTGCATTATATATTTCAGCATAAAGTTTAATTGCAGGACTGGTGCCGATAATTTCCAAAGATGGATTAGGAATAACATACAGAGTATTTTTTTTATAAGATTCGTTCCAAACTCTCGAGGATTTTGTTGCACTTTCAATTATTTGTGCAAGCTCAATGTCGCTGATAAGCAGTTTTTCATCGTTAAAATCTTTAACAAAAATCGTAATTTCAGATTTGAGAGCATTTGCTGTATCATTTAAATCCTTAATATTAATATCTAAATAGTAGTACCCGGGTTCAAGAAGAAGAGTCTTCTGACCCAACAGATTTTTTCCCTTATCATTATAGGAATCTTTTGAATATGTAATTATCCATTCAATTTTTTGGATGACGGTGTCAATTTTACGAAAAGATAGTGAAAACATCACCTCTGCTTCGAATTTCCCGTTGTTAGATTTGTACTTAACGGTTGAATCCGGCAATGAATAATAGAATTCATAAATAGACTTCGATGAGTCATACTTAAAACTTGCACCATCAATATCAACAACTAATCCTGCATGTGAACTTCCGAAAGAGAGCAGAACAATCAAGAAAACCAATAATTTTTTCATTTTGTAAATTTCATTCTTATAAAAAAACACTTAGACGAAATTAGACAAAACTTCTGATATAGAAAAATGAAAGTATTTGATTTATTCTCATTCTGCCGAAATATTTAAGGCTATATTTGAAAAAGATGAAAATGTCATTGAATAATTTTTCTTATATTTACTTTTTCATAATATGCGACATTTGAAAATATGATTGATTTAAGAAGTGATACTTTTACTTTACCAACTCAGGGCATGAGAAATGCGATTGCAAATGCCGTTGTTGGTGACGATGTTTTTGGTGAAGACCCGACCGTGAATGAATTGCAGGATTATGTGGCTGACATGTTAGGCAAAGAATCCGCACTTTTCGTTACTTCGGGCAGTTTGGGCAATCAGCTTGCAATAGCTGTTTCCACTAATCCCGGCGATGAAATAATCGTTGAAGCGGATTCTCATATTTTTAAATATGAAACAGCGGCTCCGGCTATTATTTCACGAGTTCAGACTAACTGCATCAGCTCCCCGGATGGTATGATGAATCCCGATGAAGTTAGAAAGGCAATTAGAACAAAAGACTTTTATATGCCCGTAACCTCGCTTGTTTGTGTTGAAAATACTCACAACAGACATGGCGGCACAATTCTCGAACCCGATAATATTGAATCCATCTACAAAATCTGTAAAGAAAATAGTCTGAGATTCCACTGCGATGGTGCCAGACTTTGGCATGCTTGTGTCGAAAGGGATATTTTACCTGCAGATTATGTCAAATACTTTGATACGGTTTCAGTCTGCTTTTCCAAAGGGTTGGGTGCTCCTGTCGGTTCGGCATTGGTCGGCAGTAAAGAAGATATCGAAAAAGCAAGAAAATGGCGGAAGATACTCGGCGGCGGAATGCGTCAAGCAGGAATTATAGCCGCGGGAGCTTCGTATGCTTTGAAAGAAAATCTTCAATTGCTGAAACATGACCATGAAAAAGCAAAAACATTTGCCCGTCTTGTTTCAGAATCCGAGTTTGTAAAAGTCAATATGGGTAATGTTCAGACAAATATGGTTGCTTTCAAAATTGATGATAGATTTGATGCAAACCTTTTTTCTCAAAACTGTAAAGACAAAGGATTGTTGGTTTTACCAACGGGAAATAACAAGATTCGTGCAGTTTTTCATTTTCAGATTGAAGACGAAAAAGCTGTTCTGGCTGTAGAGATAGTTAAAGATGTTTTAAACAAAATGAAATAAATAATGGAAAATAAATCAAATATATTAACGCCTCAGGAATTAGCTCTTTACAAGCACAGAACAACGGGAAGGGTTAAATTCAATGAAGTGGATGCTTTTCATGTTGTACATAATGTCCAATACTTCTATTGGCTTGAATGGGCAAGAATCCTTTACATGGAAACTGCCGGTGTAGCCATTTCTCCGGAAAGAGTCAGAAAGGACTTTGTTCATTTTATTGTACATTCTGAAATAGACTATTTCAATCCTGCAGTTTTTGGAATGAATTATGAAGTATTGACCAGAGTGAGTTTTATTAAAAATTCATCTCTCGGGTTCAGTAATTTAATTTTATCGGAAGATGGGAATCTATTGATTAAAGCTCAGGGTATTGTGGCTCATGTTGACCCCCGTACAAGAAAATCAGTCAGAGTTCCTGAAGATATCAGGCTGAATATTTTGAATATCGAAGGTGAAGATGTTAAATTTTTGGATTAAAAAATGATTAGACTTCAAGACTGGCAAAATGAAAAACTTGCGGCAAAATGTGTTTTTCCAAGGCTGACAACAGAAAGATTTTTTTCCGATTCCGAATATAAATCTGAAATAGTGAAACTGATTATTTTAGGAGTCGGCGGATTTTGCATTTTCACAGGAACTGACGATGAAGTAGGAAGAATGACAGAAGAGCTCCAGCTTTCTGCTGAGATTCCTTTGCTTTTTTGTGCGGATTTTGAACACGGTTTGCCCATGCGATTGCAGGGAGGTACAGCTTTCCCGCATGCAATGGCTCTGGGAATTGCCGATAACCCCGAAGTCACTGAACAAATTGGTCGGGCTATTGCTGTTGAATCCAGGACAATTGGTGTTCACTGGAATCTTTCTCCCGTTTGCGACATCAATTCAAATCCGAAAAACCCCATTATCAATATCCGCTCTTTTGGAGAAAACAAAGAGATTGTAACGAAACATTCTTTGAGTTATATTTCAGGAACTCAATCTGAAAAAGTTTTAGCCTGTGCAAAGCATTTCCCCGGACACGGCGATACTGATGTGGACTCACACCTTGCGTTGCCTGTACTGAGAAAATCTATTAAAGAAATTGAAGATTTGGAGTTGAAATCGTTTGAAGCGGCAATAAAAAATGGTGTGAAATCTATAATGGTAGCACATCTTGCTATTCCTGCAATTGATGAAAGCAATACTCCTGCATCCCTTTCTGAAAATATTATCCAAAATCTGCTTAGAGAGAAAATGGGTTTTCAGGGATTGATAGTAACTGATGCTCTTGATATGAAATCCATTTCGGACAGCTATCCTTCGGGTGAGGCTTCAGTTAAATGTATATCTGCAGGAGCAAATATTGCTCTGATTCCTCAGAATCCATTCGAAGCTATCGAAGCCTTGACAAAAGAAGCAGAAAAAAATGAAGAATTCAGACTAAAATTGATAAATTCAGTTAAATTGATAATTGATGCTAAACGCTGGTGCGGATTGATGAGCAGTAGCCCGCCGGAGCTGAAAGAAAAAATGAATTACTTTCCAACCCATGAAAAACTTGCTCTGAAAGCCGGAGTTCAGGCTTTGAGAACTTCTGGTACGGATATTTTACCTATTGGCAGAAATCAGATATTCGCGGGTTTTGCCATTATGCAGAATGAGGATGTCGAACCCGGAGCTAAATTTTTCAGTATTCTTTCGCAGGCTGTTGATAATGATTGTGATTTTGGTTTTATTGACAAAGATTTGAGCGACGAAGATATTGATATGCTGAAAACTGGTATTGCTGATGCCGATTTGATTATACTTGCTTATTTTTTCAGAGCAAGAGCTTACAAAGGCAGTATTGGTCTTGATGACGATTTCAAAAAGAAAATATCAAGGCTTGTTGGCAACAGACCAATAGTTTCAGTGCTTTTTGGCAATCCGTATCTGATAGATGAGCTGAAATCTGATGCTTTCGTACTTGCTTATTCCGATTCCCTGCCATCTATTGCGGCGGCAGTACTTGAAATAACGGGAAAAGTTATTGATTTCGACAGAATATAATAATATTTCTCTTGAAATATTTGAAAATTTGAGTTATATTTACATAATAAACATTTTTGGTTGCTGAAAACTAATTTTCACATATAAAGAATTGGATATTACTATGAAAAATTTATTGCTTATCGCCGCTTTAATATTGGTTTTTCTAATCAATGCCAATGCTCAGTCCGACATTCTGTTAATTAATCTGAAAAACGGTAAAACCGATTCCATCCAGGTCACACAAATTCAAAAGATGAAATTTGAGAATATAACCGCAGTTGAAGAACAACTTACGCCCTCAAACAGATTAGCTTTAAAAGGAAACTATCCGAATCCTTTCGGAGAGCAGACAAACATCGAATTTGAAATTGAAAACACCGGTTCAGTCGAAATAATTATCTTCGACAACAACGGAAAACAGATTCAAACCCTGAAATGCGACAACTGCCAATCAGGCAAAAACACTTTGCAGTGGAATTGTCTTGATAAAAACAATAACAGGGTACAAAGTGGAATGTACAACTACGAAGTACGTTTTGGGAAAGAAGTTCAATCCCAAAAAATGATATTGGTCAAATAAAAAAAAACAACATAATGAAAAAGATTATTCTTTTCATGTCAGCTTTTCTGCTGACTTTTTCACTATTTGCTCAAGAACCGATAGTCAAATTCTATTTGAATGATGGAACTATAAAGCAGTACAATCTCAGCGAGATTGACAGTTTGGGAGTTATTGACAAAAAGAATAATTACG